>JAYTTI010000103.1:0-6104 GCA_043745405.1 Ferruginibacter sp.
CTAATTGAATTCAAATCGAAAAATATTTTATTCCCTCACAATGTACTGTTTATAGTACTTTCAGCAAATCGGAAGGGGCAATAGTTGGACAGTAGTGAAATATTGTAAGAATTAATTACCCTTAAACTAATTCCCTGCCAAAAAATAAAAATGTGCGTAATTAAAAAAATTAAAAAAATGATTTACTCTATTAGTGTAGAAAGTTCTCCCCGTATAACCCTTTTGTACGGAATTTTTGATTGAATGGGTAAAAACATTAACAAATTGAAAGGTCCTTCGGCAATGCCGGATTCATCACGAATTGTAAATCTTATTCATCAATAAACCCCCATTCGGTTTTTAATGAATCTAATTTTTCGCCTTCCAGCCTTGTGGCTTTATAATGTCCTGCATTATTTTTTTGTCTGAAAGCTTCATACAAACTAACGGCACAGGCTACAGAAATGTTGAGCGATTTGATAATACCTACCTGGGGAATGATAAAGTTGCCGTCTGCCAGGGCGATAATTTCTTCACTTACGCCACTGTGTTCATTACCAAAAACCAAGGCAACAGATTGGGTTAAATTCAATTCATGCAGGCTTACTGCGTTGGTGCTTAAATGAGTAGTATAAATTTTTGTATACTGCTTTCTTAAAGCGGCAAAACATTCATGGGCATCTGTAAACTGGTGAATGGTTAGCCACTTGGCTGCGCTTGAAGAACTTTTTTCACCCCATTTTCTATGTGGCGGAATCTTGTTGTTTAATATGTACATATCCTGAATGCCTACAGCATCACAGGTACGCATAACCGCAGATATATTATGCGGGTCAAAAACATTTTCGAGCACTACGGTTAAATCGGGTTGACGTTTATTTAAAACATTGGTAAGCCGGTCGGAACGTTCTGGAGTCATAATATCGGTACATCTAAATGAGTGTCAAAAATACATAATAACAAAGTAACAGGTACACAACCATGGCTTCAAATAAATAATTCATTAACAAATCATTCTTTACTTTTAAGTATGATTGAAAAGTAAAAGCGCGGAATATGCTGTATTGTTAAGTAATAATAAACAGCAGGTAATAAAATAATATTAAAATAGTTACATCTTTAATTTGTATGCGCACATCACTAAAAAACAACGAGAATATCTTACTCATCACCCGCCAACATTGGATAAAACTGGTTTTGCCATTTTTTGTATGGTTGCTGATAGCAGTACTTTCCATTTGGCTTTTGCAAAAAACCGGGCTTATCATTACATTGGTTGCCGCCCTTTATCCCATGATTGAATGGCTTGTGTGGAAAAATAATTTATGGTGCGTAACCAATTTAAGAGTGGTAGATGAAAGTGGCTTTTTTAGCAGGTATTCAAAGGAAAGCCCGATAGACAAAATAAATAATGTAGAGTACGACCAAAGTATTTTTGGAAGATTATTGGGCTATGGCAATGTTGATATTCAGACGGCGGCTGAAATGGGTGAAACCACTTATGAACTGATACATCACCCTAAATTATTAAAAGATACCATTACCCATGCGCAGGAAGAATATAAAAAATCGGCTATCAAAAACCAGGCAACACAACTGGCACAGGCTATTGCCGTTTCATCGGCTCCTTCGCATCAAATGATTGCAGACGAATTGCATAAACTATACGACTTACTGCAGAGAGGCGCCATTACACAGGAGGAGTATGTACAGCAAAAAAATAAGTTATTGAAGAGTTGAACGTATAACAGCCAAAATAGTTTTACGTCGCCCTAAGCAGCATCCTGCATATATTTAAACTTCCATTACTTTGCCACCCGAGCCTACGGCTTTTGTTTCGGTATTGTTTTTCAACAACGGATTTCGATCAGTAATTATTATATAAATCAAGCCCATGGTTCTAAAAAAATATTTTATACTGATGTGTTGTGTGCTACATCTTCGTACACCTCCTGATTTTAATACCAACATTTTTTATTTGCTTCTTGTTCCATTTTAAGTTAACTTTACCAAGACATTTTTTTTGAATGGAACCGATAAAAGAATTAATATTTTACCGGCATTATTTTCATGATTTTTTTGACCGGCAAACTGAGAAAGTAAAAGAGAAAATTGATTATGTGTTTTTCGTGCTGACACATGCAGACCGTGTGCCCGTGTTTTTAAAGCACATGGAAGGGCAAAGGGGCTTTATGAAATCAGGATTGAAGCCGGTAATAATATTTTTCGCATTTTCTGTTGCTTTGACAAAGGAAAGTTGTTGTGCTTTTTAATGGCTTTCAAAAGAAGACACAGAAAACACCAAAAGGAGAAATCGAATTGGCTGTTAAATTAATGAACGAATATTTTGACAATAAATAAAATCATCATGGCGACAAAGAAAAAAAATACGATATCTTTTGACGAGCATCTCACCAAACGCTATGGTAAACGTGGGACTGCTAAAAGGACTGAATTTGAAATAAAAGCAAAAGCATTTCTTATTGGCGAAGTTATTAAAGATGAAAGGCATATTGCAAAATTGACACAAGAACAATTGGCCGACAAAATTGGAGCAAAAAAAAGTTTTATCTCAAGAATTGAAAACGGAAAAAGTGATATACAACTTTCAACACTTTACCGGCTTCTTGAATTTGGCTTAGGAAAAAAAGTGGAGTTAACGGTTCGCTAACAAAGAGCAAGGCTGTACACGATCGCTACTGTACTGCATCCCGACAAGCAATAAATATCCAGCCTTCGCAAATACCCGGGCTATATCTGTAATTACCTAATTGCACTCGCCTAAACAACTATCACGCCGTCCTTTTAATTTTTTGCAATCCCAATATTATCGGGAATACCAGATAATATTGGATTAATTTATAAATCCATTTGGTTTTATTCCAAACAGAGCACAAACATTAGCCATTGCCGTAGCTGTTATAAAGATTACAGAACACTTTGCAGGGGCGCCCTAATAAAACTGCCCCTTAACGGGGCAGCCTGGCATTTCATGTGTGGATTTATTTTACTTATCGCACAATTACTTTTAGTATAGTTATCTTTTTATTTGGTTCGGTTATTTCTAACTGGTAAATACCGCTGAGCAATTTATTTTTTGGCTGAATAGTTTCTGTAGCCGTGCCTCGCAAACGGTAGATATTGCTGGTATTTATTACCTGGCCAAGATTGTTGATTAACCTTGTAGCATATTCTCCTTCTGGCATACTGTTCATCTGCACGTGAATCGTATTTCCTGTAACCGGGTTAGGGAAAACATACATGGCTGGTGTACTCTTATTGATTTTTACTTTAACCACATTGCTGTAACCAATTACATTGTTATTGCTGATACTGCGGATGCGGTAATAGTAGTAACCCAGTGCAGGCGAAACATCCAGCCAGTTGTACTCAACAGCTATAGCGCTGTTGCCCAAACTTGGCTTGTAAGCCACTTTGGTAAAATGAACACTGTCTGTAGAGCGCTCAACATCATACCCTTTAATGTTTAACTCGCTTGCCACATACCAATCCACCCCGATATCGCTGTTAAGCACTGTTGCTGTAAGGTTGGTAAACACGGCAGAAGGTTTAAATACTATTCTAAAACGATCCGTTGCGGCAGAACCTGCTTCAGCAGTTACTTCAAAATCAACCTTTGTGCTGCTGTTTAAATTGATTGGGGTAGCCGTATGCATAAATTGATCTTCTAAGAAACCTGCAAGATTGGCTTGTTCCAAATCGGCAGCAATAAATTCAAACTGGTATTTAAATTGCCTTGCCCTGGCTAATTTAAAGAATATGGTATCTGCTTTTGTCAATAGTGGCCTGGAGTCTAAAACCAACGAAGTGGTGCCAACCAATATGCCAAAAGTTTCATTTATATTTCCAAATTTTAAAGCATCCTGTAAGTCTACCCCGGGGTTATAGCTGTCATCAAATCTTGCCAGGTTACCATCTGCTAAAACAATATTGCTATTGTCATAAAATGATAAATTAGTTCTCAATGAAGGTAATGAAGCCGGGTTCATTGGCCTGAAGATACCAAGGTTATTTGCAGATGATTTTGCAGTCTCAATAAAAGTTAATGATGGGGAAGCCCCGGTAAATGTTCTAACAAAAATAGCCTGGCTCGACTGAATAATACCAGTTTGGCCTCCTGGACTAGCGGGTATACCTGCATAAATCCCAGAACCAGTAGACGTTTCTGTCATAAATACATAAGCCCCCACCGTGCTTAATTTTGGATCCCAAGCATAAAAACTATTAATTAAATCAATTTTGGTAAGCTTTGCAAAATCTACGGGTGATGCATAAGGGTTGCCAATAAGGGTATAACCTCCTGGCGTTGTAACTGCATTAAATGTCTGGGGGCCAGTTTGTAATTTACCTTTACTGCTTAATGTAGTATTGTTGGTATTAGGTATAGTGGTATTAATTGGATTTCTGTCACCTCTTACAAAAAGGAAGAATCCTTTATTATCGGCACTTCCAGTAACACCAGATAATAAAGTTGTTTTTGTATTATTAACCACAGTTAGTGCATTTCCCTCTTTTAATGAACTGTTAAGAAAAGGGCCGTTATCAAGACCATTACCGGAAGAACCCGTACCTAAAATAGTTCCGGTAACTAAAGTTCCTATGCCGACGGGTGGGTATATTCCACCATTCTGCCAGGTATCAAAAATAGTACCTGCGCCAGATAACGGTGCCGTTACCAAACGCCATGCCCGAAGCGAAGGATAGTAGCGCTCTACAGTTACATTGCCAACAAACTTATTACCACTGCTTGTACCATTGTTGGTAATATCTGCTACTCTTGCAGTACTTGTTGCGGTAGATTTAAGCACAATATTATCGCCTGTTGTGAGCGTCGCATTGCCAGTTCCGAAACCAAGCTCTCCGGTAATATTTAAAGTACTTGTTATAGATAATCCTGTACCAGAAGTATTGCTTACCGTTAGATTTTTGATGGTGCTGCTATTAAATACACTACCTAAAATACTCTGTGCCACGGTGCCATTAAAATCTACTGTACCATCAATGACCGTAAAAGTGCCACTATTTGTTATAGTTCCAGCAATTTTTATTATTCCATTACTACTTACAGTTAACACTGCAAGTGGATCAATAACGAGGTTATTGATAACTGCTACCGGTGCAGTACTCAATGTTGGCTTTCTGGTTGTATTGGGTATATAAACAGTGGGGCATGTGAGTGATGGAACATTTCCATCAGACCAGTTGGTGGCCGTATTCCAATCTGTGCTGGTAGCCCCTGTCCATACATTTGTAAATTTAAGCGCAATCGAATTGGAGGTAACGGCTCCGCAAGGCGCTGAACCTGTTACTACCACCCTGTATAAATTAGTACTCAAAGTAATTGCCGGAGCAGTAAAGGTCAAGGTTGGAGTAAGCACACCAGAATAGGGGGCAGTATTGGTAAGTGAAGTCCATGACACACCTGCATCTGTACTAACCTGCCATTGATAAGTGGGCAGGGTACCTGTTGCTGTAACGGTAATGGAAGCATTGCTGCCAAAACAAAAACTGCTGGTAGCCGGTTGACCCGTAATTATTACAGCGTCATTTATCGTTAAACTAACAGCCTGTGTTGTGGTACATCCATTTCCGTTAGTAATTGTCATTGTTCCAGTATAATTACCCGCGGCAGTTCCTGCTGGTATTGTTATTCCTGTTAATGTTCCTACTCCTGCTGCAAAAGCAAATGCCGTATTAACCTGGTTGGCCATTCCGGTCCAAATAATGCTATACGAAGTAGGGCTGTTAGTCGTTGCTGTATAAGCCAGCGAAGTTGTTTGAGCACTGGCACTTGAACACACTGCTATAATAGTTCCGGTTGTTGTAATAGTGGGTAATCCATTAACTTTTACACTTATTGCTTTGGTAGTAATACAGCCGTTTCCATTGGTAATCGTCATCGTACCGTTGTATGTGCCTACAGGGGTGCCCGCAGGAATTGTTATTCCTGAGATAAATCCACCACCTGCCGCAAAAGCAAATACTGTATTACCCTGATTTGCCATTCCGGTCCAAACAATGCTATAAGAAGTCGGACTGTTAGTTGTTGCTGTATACAGCATGGTAGTCGTTTGTACAGCGGCATTAAAACATACCTGGGTAAC
>JAYTTI010000104.1:0-6098 GCA_043745405.1 Ferruginibacter sp.
CAATTAAAAAAAATAAGAAAATTGAATAAAATGGTTAAAAATCATCAAAAAAAGACCAAAAAGAGGCTAAAAATGATCAAAAAAGGCTGATTTTTTAAAAATGAAAAAGGACTGATTTTACAATCAATCCTTTTTTTATAGTGGAGTTAATTATTGTTCCTTTACTCTTTCTACATATTCCCCAGTCTTGGTATGAACCCTGATTAATTCTCCTTCATTTACAAATAAAGGCACATTTACAGTTGCACCTGTTTCTACAGTAGCTGGTTTTAGGGTTTTGGTTGCCGTATCACCCCTCATTCCGGGTTCGCTATACGTAACCAGTAACACTATTTTATCAGGAAGTTCAACACCCATTGGCTGGTCTGTTTCTCCATTTATCAATACAGAAACTTCCTGTCCATCCTTTAAAAATCTTGGTGCATCTACCATTGATTCTGGAACAGTTATTTGTTCAAAAGTTTCTACATCCATAAAACTATACCCTGTATCGTCTTTATATAGGTACTGGTAAGTTTTCTTTTCAACACGTACCGGAAATATAACTTCACCGCTGTTCCACGTAAGTTCAATGGTACGGCTATTGTCAACACCCTTTAATTTTGCCCAAACTTTTGCAGCAGCACGGGCTGTTTTATTTTGTCCAAATTCAATGACCGTGTATAAACTACCATCTACTTTTATGATAAGGCCTGAGCGCATATCTGCTGTTGTTGCCATATTATTCTTTTTATTTGCTTATTAATTTATTTATATTGTACTTACGCTTATCGTTTTTAAGCGGGGCTGCAAAAGTAGCAATAGTAATGGTAAATCAAAAATTAAAACCGATACAGTCATTGCAACCCAAAAAGGGAGATAACAGGTTTTTATGTTTCAATAGAAGAAAAATAGATGGAATAAATTTAAAAGGTTTAAACGTATCCAGCCTTTATTATAACCCGATTGCCATGCTTAACAGTTGAATTACATTTTAAAAATTATCTTTACAAAAAAGTACAAAGTGAAAAAAATTCTATTCCTTATTCCATTTATTGCCGGTACAATAGTAACAACTGCACAAAAAGATTCCTCTGCATTTGGCTTGTCAAAATTTGAAACTATCCCTTCCTTCAATATCTATACGCTTCCTGACAGCACCAGTTTTTCAAATAAAAATCTTAAAAAGGATAAACCATTTATAATTATATTTTTTAACCCTGATTGTGAGCATTGTCAAAAGGAAACCAAAGAATTACTGGCATATAAAAATGAGCTTAAGAATATCCAGATATTGATGGTTTCCCCATCCAGCTATGCCTTGATAAAACAATTTTACCAGGAATATAGTTTGTCAACTATGCCCAATATAAAAATGGGGCAGGATGCAAATTACGTTTTAGGTCGTTTATTTAATTTGAGAACATTTCCATCTATTTTTATTTACGATAATAAGGGAAAGCTTGCTAAAGCATTTATAGGAAATGCAGGCGTTCCGGCTATTCTGAATGCCACCAAATAATTTAGGCATCTCCTAATTACGCAATGTTGTAATCAGTTACCTTTGCAGCGCAAATTAATTTTTCTACTTAAAAACATATTTATTATGAAAGTTACCGTTGTTGGTGCAGGAGCAGTAGGCGCAACCTGTGCAGATAATATTGCCCGTGCGGCGTTATGTGAAGAATTGGTGTTATTGGATATTAAGGAAGGTATAGCCGAAGGAAAGGCTATTGACATGATGCAGACTTCCACCCTGCTTGGTTTTGATACCAAGATAGTTGGAAGTACCAATGACTACAGTAAGACGGCCAACAGCGATATTGCTGTAATAACATCAGGTTTACCACGCAAACCCGGCATGACAAGAGAGGAATTGATTGGCATTAATGCCGGTATTGTAAAAACTGTGGCTGAAAATATTTTAAAACATTCGCCCAATGCAATTATAATTATTATAAGTAACCCAATGGATACAATGACCTATTTGGCATTAAAATCAACAGGCTTACCTAAAAACAGGATAATAGGCATGGGTGGCGCTTTAGATAGTGCCCGTTTTAAATATTATTTATCAACTGCTATTGGTTGTTCTCCAAACGATTTACAAGGTTTTGTTGCCGGTGGACATGGTGATACAACAATGATTCCTTTAACTAGATTAGCTACTTACCAGGGAAGCCCTGTCAGTAATTATTTAGATGAAGCAAGTTTGAAAAAAGTAGCTGCTGATACTATGGTTGGTGGAGCCACATTAACAGGCTTACTAGGTACTTCTGCGTGGTATGCACCGGGTGCTGCCTGTGCCGCAATGGTAAAATCTATTGTAAGAGACGAGAAAAAATTATTTACCTGCTGTGTTAGCCTTGATGGTGAATACGGACAAAAAGATATTTGTATAGGCGTTCCGATAACCCTTGGTAAAAATGGCTGGGGAAAAATTATTGATTACAAATTGAATGAAGAAGAACAGGCTGCTTTTAATAAAAGTGCGGATGCAGTGAGGAGTATGAATAGTGTGCTGAGTACTTTGTAGACACAAAAAATAAATTAATAAAAACAAAAGGCTGTCTTAACAGGGCAGCCTTTTGTTTTTATTATAAAGACTTTGAAATAATAGTCAAGTTATTTTACAAATCTTACAATTCACTAAAGAACAAATTTTCAACATAAATTAAAATACAGGACAAACCCTGGAAATTTTAAATTTGTAAAATAAGTTGCAATAAAATATTGTTTCTAAAAATATTGCAGTTACTTTTAATTCCTAAACAACATTCTATGAAAACATTCAAATCGCTTCTTTGCATTTATATTAGTGTTTTTTTATTTCCTGTAATAAAATAGAAAACCAGCCTTCGATAAATCAAAACGAAAATTCAAAAACAGCCACTGCCTCTTTACCAGCAGCTAACTTTGCAAGTTATTTTAGTGCACCCTTTGTACTTTATAACGGAGATTCTATAGAACGCGTTACTGCTTTAGGCGCTCAACTAACCAATCCGTATTTAATTCCAAATATGACACAGGCTTACCATAACCTTGGTATTTATAATGTACCTGTTGTTGTTACAAACCTCTATGTACGTTTTAAACCCACAACCCCAGACCAGCTTTCTGTTTTAGATTCTACCATGGAACTACAAGGCTTAGAACTATTTGATACTCCCTTTGATTATGATATTACTTATGAAGGAGATTATTACCAGGATCCATCAATACCGGAAGAGCAAATAACATGGCAATACGCGGTGGTGCCGCCAGGCTATACACCACCGACGGGCATACAATATGAGGTGCTGGCGCAAATACATATACCCGGCAATAATTATACTGCAGTTGAAACAGAAGCAGAAAGTTTAGCGTCTGGTGGAGGAAGTACTCTTGTAGCCGCTAACGTAATTATCCAACCAAATGTCCCCCTTTGTGCAGATGGGTTTCATTGGGATGCTGCTCAAAATGCATGCGTACCAGACAATTGCCCGGTAGGTTATCATTGGAGCGGAAGCGCATGTGTTGTTGATCAGGTAGCACCTCCGGGACCTGCCGCAGATGCTGCTGTACCAGCAGGTAATATTACAGTGAATGATACACAGGTAACAAACCCAGCCAGCGGTAATGTTCCGGTTCGAAAAGCACGGATCATTGCTAAAAGGTGGTTTAAAATTGAATGGGTTTATACAGATAATAATGGGCATTTTCAATGCTCCAAACGTTTTAAGCACCTTGTAAAAATTAATATTAAATTTAAAAATGCAGATGCACAGATAAGGACTATAAGAGGCATAAGGATCTGGCAAATATTATTGCCTATTAAAATGACGATAGGTAAATACAGCAGCGATAAAACTGCTGCCAATTATAATTTTACTAAATATCCTGATTATTCTGCTAAAGGCAATATGTACTGGACTGCTGCCACTGTACACAATGGTGTTCAGGAATACAGGGAATATACTCCTGTTGAACATACAGCCCTGCCACCACAAGGGCTTAAAATCTATATTTCAAAATTAGGTATCATTGGCAACGCAGGTGCATCACCAATGTTTAACATAAGGTATAATGATAATTTAACTGTGCAATTTGCATCAACTTATCTATCGCCCGTACCAGCAGTAATTTTTTATATAATACACCAATTTGATATTGTTATTGGATATCGGTATGCGGATATAAACAGCCTTTTATCAAATCACGTAAAGGAAACCGTTTATCACGAACTTACACATGCCGCACAGTATAATCAATTGGGAAATACATGGTACAGCAATTTTGTGAATTCAGAAATTATAGAGGTTGCGAGCACATTTACCTCTACATACAAACCTTACGGGCCAGGTACAGATACTTACGGCCCCATTATTGGATTGGGCGAAAGCTGGGCATATTATTTGGGTCATTATTTTTCTAATAAAAAATATGGGCTTAGCAGTAGCACTTTTTACGAGCAAGGAAAAACTTATACAAATAATTCTCCAATCGCTGCCTTTGGAAGTCATCCCAATTTATTGGAAGATTTCGATCCGAATTATATAACAGATCCATTAAAATGGATCCCCCAAGGATTGTTCTATGATCTAAATGATAATAGAAATGATCGAACTTTCAATCTTAATGCAATAATTGATCAAGTTTCAGGTTTTACCAACCAGCAAAAGTATAATGCATTTAATGCCAATGTAACTACTTTGCAAGCTTACCGGTCAAATCTTATTTTATTGAATCCAAATAATCAAACTGCTCAAGTAACAAGCTTATTTTCTATATATGGCTACTAAATCATTCATAATGCCGGCTATATTAATGGTAGCAGTTATTTCAATCAATAGCACCTGTCAAAAACAAGGCTTAGGTTGTGCAAATACTGTGTACTCATTTCAAATAGGTGTAAAGGTATATCCGCAAACGACTATTATCCATATTGGTGATACTTTATGGATTGAAATGACAACTCCAACAAGCTTAACAGATACTAGGTCTAATAAAATTGTAAACTATAGTGGTGCGGCAAATCTAGGTACCGTGTTTGGCTTAGATGAGATTATAAATAAAGACAGTTTTAGGGTTGCATTTAATTCGTTTGACTATTCATTAGTACTTGGCAAAAATGTACCAAATCCTGCAAGTGACATACGACAATATAGCTATGTTGAGCAAAATTCTAAGTATCTATTTAAATTAGGTTTAATACCTAAGGAAAAAGGTGTATTTGGATTTGGTTTAAGCGATGCCCCAAATGTATATCGCTTGTCGGATAACTGCACTAAGGCAGGATTTCAGACTAGTATAGAGAACATTTACCATCATTTCTATTTAAATCCAGTTTTAAATCCGTCAAATTTTGATACTACAAGACCAAGTGGGGGTTATTATTTTATTGTAAATTAATATAGCTACTAAACCATCTATAATAGCTACTATTTTGGTCATAGCAGTTGTTTTAATTCAGAGTACTTGTCAAAAACAAAGTTTGGACTGTGCTAATACTAAATACTCATTTCAAATAGGTGCAAGAGTTTATCCAGAATCCAGAAATATAAATATAGGAGATACTTTATGGCTGGATATATCTTCGCCAACAAGCTTAACAGATATCTCATCTGATAAAATTTTGGATTATAGTGGTGCGTCAAATTTAGGTACGGTATTTGGCTTGGATGAAATTTCAAATAAAGATAGTTTTGTTGTTGGTTTGAATTTCTTTGATTATTCTTTAGTAGATGGCAAACCAGAATCAACTCCTTCATTATACAATAAAGTATATTCCTTTGTAGAAAAAAATTCAAAATACTTATTTAAGTTGGGGATTATACCCAAACAAAAAGGTATTTTCAGTCTAGGGATTAGCGATGCAACAAATGTATATCGTTCTACTGATTATTGCACAAAAGCAAGATTTATAATTAATATAGAAAATAAGGAGCATCATTATTATTTAAACACAGCATTAAATCCATCAAATTATGATACTACAAAGCCAAGTGGAAGCTATTATTTTATTGTAAATTAATAAAGTATTAGTTTCACTACTGTCCAACTATGAATCGAACAAAATCAACTGTTTCAGAGGGTCTGTTATTTTATTAGATGATTCAATCCTTGTGAAGGCTTGATTT
>JAYTTI010000105.1:0-1676 GCA_043745405.1 Ferruginibacter sp.
GCCGCAGGTAATTTGATTTTGTAGAAAGATTGTAAAGCAAAGGAATGGTCTGAGGTTTGAAAATATAAAAACAAAATCCCCACCAACATCAACAAGGATCCTAAAAAGGTATAAATGAAAAATTTAAAAGTAACACCAATTCTTTTTTCCCCACCCCATATTGAACAAAGAAAATAAACTGGTATCAATGCCAATTCCCAAAAGAAATAAAATAACAATGCATCTGAGGCTAAAAAAACGCCCAGCAGACCTGCTTGTGTAAGTAACATGAAACCGTAAAAACCACCCGAATTTTTATATTCATTTTTAATAGTTGCTAAAAAAATAATGGGGAAAGAAAGAGCGGTTAATATGGTAAGCATTTTACCCATTCCGTCTGTCATTAATGAGAAACGACTGCCCAAACTTGGCAACCAAGCTGTATCAAAAGCAAGATTTACTTCGGGTAGAAAAAAGATACCGGTGATTGCTACGATAAATGTAATAGCCGAGGATATTAGCGCAAATGTCTTTACACTTTTCGCATCTCTAATAAAAAAAGAAGCCAATCCGGTAATCAAGGGAATCAATATGAGTAAAACAGGGACCATATTCTTTCTTTAACGCAACAAAGCAGTTTACAATATTTTACTAAAAAAATGAATGATGACAGCATCATTAAACCATATCAGAAAAAACACAACCATCGCCAGCACCATAATCAAAATATAATTTCCCACTTGTCCACTTTGCACCAATCGTAATTGTCGCGAACTGTATCCAACCATTTTCCCAACACCGTTTACAAAACCATCAATGCCATTCTTCTCTACAATATTTTTAAAAAATTTCGCAAGTACATTCAGAGGGTTGACAATGACAGCATCGTAAATTTCATCAATGAACCATTTATTTTCAAGCAACCTTGCTATTCCCTTAGACGCTTCGCCTGTTTCCCGATAATTTTTATAACTGGAAATAGTAAAAAGAATAATCAGCACAATAGCGAGTGTTGATCCACCCATCATCAGGTATTCTTGTGAAGCACTCAGGTGAGGATGTTCTGCCAATTTTGAAGATGCGGCAAAAATAGGTGCTAAAAAATGTTCAAGACTATGCGCGTTTTCTGCGAAAACTTCTGGAATGCCAACCAACCCTCCTACAACAGAAAGAACCGCCAATACAATTAAAGGGAATGTCATCTGCCAGGGACTTTCGTGTATAGGATGTTCTTGGTCAACACTACCCCTGAATTTTCCCTGAAAAGTTAGCGTGTATAAACGGAACATATAAAAAGCTGTCATTAATGCACCGACTACTCCAATAAAATAATACAAAGGGTTTTTATTGAAGGCGGCAGTAAGCATCTCATCTTTAGAAAAGAACCCTGAAAAAGGAGGTATTCCTGCAATGGCTAAACAAGCCAATAAAAAAGTGATATGCGTGATGGGCATCATTTTTTTTAGCCCCCCCATTTTACGAATATCCTGTTCGTGGTGCATGGCATGAATAACAGAACCGGCGCCTAGAAATAATAAAGCCTTAAAAAATGCATGTGTCATTACATGAAATACTGCTCCTGTATATGCGCCAACCCCTAATCCAAGAAACATATAGCCTAACTGACTCACAGTAGAATAAGCAAGTACTTTTTTAATGTCGTTTTGTTTAAGTGCTATGGTTGCTGCAAATATGGC
>JAYTTI010000106.1:0-6082 GCA_043745405.1 Ferruginibacter sp.
GCAATACCCAAAGGTGCAAAAATTTTCCCTTCTATTCCCTGTAAGTAAAACAACGGAATGAAAACAAGCACCACAATAATGGTAGCATACACAATGGAATTTCTTACTTCACTGCTGGCTTCATAGATAACTTTGAGCAGCGGTCTTGGATGTTCACTTCCCCAGTTCTCTTTCATCCGCCGATATACATTCTCTACATCCACAATCGCATCATCCACTAATTCTCCAATAGCAATGGCAAGTCCTCCCAACGTAAGTGTGTTGATGGATATATCAAACATTTTAAAAACGATGGCACTGATGATCAGTGACAGTGGTATTGCTGTAAGTGTGATAATCGTTGTTCTGAAATTGAGTAGGAACAAAAACAGGATAATAATAATTAGTATAAATCCATCCCGAAGGGCTACTTCTACATTTCGCAGGGAAGTGGCAATAAAGCTCTTCTGTTGAAATACATCGGTATTAATATGTATATCTTTCGGCAGTGATGATTTTATATCTTCAATAGCAGCTAAAATATCATCGGTGAGGGTAATGGTGCTAGCGCCGGGTTGTTTTTCTATACTCAGTATTACCGCAGGTTTTCCATTAAAGGAACCATCACCTCTTTTGATGGGGCCCCCGAATTTCAATTCGGCTACCTGCTGTAATAAAACCGGCGATCCGTTGCGGTTTGCAACAACGGTACTTTTCAAATCTTCCAATGTATTGGCACGACCAATATTTCGTATCAGCACTTCTGAACCTTTATTGTCGATAAAACCACCGGTAGTATTTTGGTTGGTTAATTGCAAAGCATTATCAACATCATTAATAGACAGATTATATAACCGCAACTTGTTCGATGAAATCAACACCTGGTATTGCAACCTTTCGCCGCCAATAGGTATTACCTGGCTTACCCCTTTTACACTGAGTAATCTTCTGCGAATAGTAAAATCTGCTAAGGTTCTCAAATCTGCCGGAGAGGTAGTATCGCTGGTTATAGCCAACATCATGATCTGTCCCATGATGGAACTGATGGGTCCCATTTGTGGTTTAATTCCGTTTGGCAATTGCACTGTCTGAAGTTTTTCTGCCGTCAATTGCCTGGCACGGTACACTTCTGTATTCCAGTCAAATTCAACAAATACCATTCCCAATCCAGGAGATGCAACTGAACGAACCACTTCCACACCAGGCGCACCATTCAATTGTGTTTCTACTGGAAGGTTTACCTGGGTTTCAATTTCTTCTGGAGCCATTCCATTAGCTTCCAGAAAAATGGTTACCCGTGGCCTGTTCAAATCAGGCAATACATCAACCGGCAATTTGATTAAGGTAACTACCCCGTACACCATTATCAAAGCGGCCATCGAAACCACCAATAAGCGGTTCTTTAGTGAAAAAAGGATGAGTTTGTTGAGCATTGTTATCTATTAAAAAGCTGTATAAAGAGTTTTATTTAACCATTAGCTCAAATGCCAGTTTTACTTTTTCCCATGCCATTGCAATCACTCCTTTCGTATCCTTTTTTTCATCAATGTAATATTGCAGCCTTTCAATATTATCTTTCAACAGTTCAGGTTTCACTTTTATTCTTACTATATCTTCCTTCTCTAAATAATCATCCGTTAAATGCTGTTCCCAGTTTTTGTTGATAATAATTGTCCATTCATCTTTTCCGGGAATGGTGAATAGGGCATACTTACCTTTTGAAATTCTTGTACCGCCAACTATAAAATCTTTATCAATTTCGATATTGGTTGCATTGTGAGCACCGGTTACCCATACCTCATTGTAGGGAACTAAGCCACCCCAGATAGTTCTGCCACGTACACCCGGTGAATGATAATTAATAGTGATACTGGCATCTCCGATTTTACCAACGGCAGCAGATTTTATACTTCGTTTACTGGTATCGCCCTTTGCATTGGGATTGTAGCAAACTTCTTCCGCTTTCTTTTCTTGTTGTGCCCTCGCAATATTCGCAGTTCCACACATAATAGTAAGAACAAAAATTATTTTATTGAATTGCATATTGATTTATTTAACTACTGAATAAAGTGTAAAAAGTAAAAGAGCCTTCCGGTAGCCAGCCAGACTCTCTTACAATAAAATATTAATGCCTTTGATGCTAGTCATGCTTCATTTCTTTCATTTCAGCGGCTTTTCCTTCTGCCACGTTCATAACAAAATCACTGGTATACACTTTTCCCTTGCTCTGAAACTGAATCCATCCTCTGTAAATACCGGGTTTTTCAAACGTAGTATGCAAATCAAATTTGGCGCCTTCCACACTTGGATGCACATGTAAATATTTTTTTTCAGCAAGGCTTACTACTACCATATGTGCTTTAGCCCCCAAATAATCTTCTAAAGTATTTACATCTACTTCCTTACCATTTTGCATCATCACACCATTAATATGCATGGGCATTTTGGTTAAAAACTTACCGCCTTCGGGACTAAGTTTTACAGAAAAGCCATCACCGGCATCACCGGTTAATTTATCGGCGCCATAAATTTTAGCAGCAGGGGCCGTGCCCGTTACATTAACATTTAAAACATCTACTGTATGATTGCCACCACTTGGTTTATAGTCTGCAAACAATGTATATTTACCTGGGGCAGGAAATTTTTCTTTTACGCTGTAAGAACCATCTGCATTGTATTCAGGATGGATATGATTGAACCAGCTTAAATCTTCGCTCACCACAATGAGGTGGATTTTTTTAGTATGCTCAACATCCAATGCCACCTGTTCTTCCGGTTTATCTTTTATTTTTGGCGTCATGGATAAATTAATATCCTGATTTTGTTTTGCAATAGTCGGGTAGGTGCTGAATTGCATGCTTACATTACTTGGCGCAGCCGCATTATCATTATGTTCTAATTTCATTCCGCATTTTGGGCAGGTATCGCCTTCCTTGCCGGTTACTTCAGGATGCATAGGGCAGGCAAACACATGGTCGCCTTTATGTGTTGCTTCCAACTGGGTTGAATCTGTTGTTTCAGGTTTTGTAGAACCACTGTTATTGCATGCTACAAAAAACATAATTGCACTACTGGCTATAATAGCCGTTGAAAATTTTACGATTTGTTTCATTTTTTTATTTTTTATTATTGATTTAATTATGATTGTGTCCACCTTGATTTTCATTTGCTTTTTCAGTCTTTACTTTTTTTAATGCCATATTACATACCGGGCATTTGCCTTCCTTAGTGTAGGTTTTATCGCCTTCACATTTCATAGGGCATTGATAAGTAATAGTAGTAGGATTAGGTATTAGTTTTAATTTCATATTACATACTGGGCATTTCCCTGCCACCTTGTATGATTGCTCACCCTCACATTTCATGGGGCATTGATAAACCGAATCAGCCACTGTGATCCTGTTTTTCATTTCGGTTTTTGTTGTTTGGGCATTCAGGGTATTGAAGGAAAATACCGCTATGGCCATTGTTAAGACTACTTTCAGATGTTTCATGTTTTTTTTGTTTTAAGTTTAAAAATTATTGATTGAGGTATATCATTTTCATTTGATAAACATTGGCGGTTACCACCCTTTCACCATCTTCCGTTCCCTTATTGATTACTGTGAATTTGTCATTGCTCTGGCCCTTTACTACAAAGCTGATACTATATTGCTCGGCTTTGTCTTTAATAAAAATGGCAGGCTTGCCATTCACGTCGGTAATGGCTTCATTGGGCACTACCACTTGCCGGATAACATCCCTCCCCGTCATCCTTACATTGATGTTCTCTCCAATTTTAAACTGGCTGTTCGGATTCAAAATTTCAAATATAACTTTCTGCGATTGATTGTCTGCATTCACTTTTTGTGCAGTGCTTGTCATTTTAAGTTTGTATGACAGCGTATCAATATTTGAAGCAGCTGTAAATGAAGTAGCCCCTTTCAATTTGTCAACATCTCTGGTAAATATCTGTACTTCTACAAAGACCTGATTCAGGTTGGTAATTTCAAACAGTGTTTCTCCTGTATTTACCACAGCCCCAATGGAATAATTAAAAGTGCCTACTACACCGCTAATGGGGGAAGTGAGGCTTACCAATTTTGTGCTTCCGGCACTACTACCATCATTGTCATCAAATAACTGCTTATTTCTTTTGGCACTTTCGTACCTCGATTTTGCTGCTGTAACATCTTTTTTGGCAGCAATATCTTCGACGGTTTTTAATCTCTCATACTGTGCTTTGGCCGCTTCATAGTCTGCGTTCACTATATTTCTTTGTGAAAGGAGGTCTATTTGTGTGCCTGCATCTACCTGTTGCTCCACAACTGCCAATACCTGTCCACGACTTACTTGCTGGCCGGGGTTAACTCTTAAGGCAACAATTTTTCCTGTTTGTGGCGATTGTATTACTGCTTTCCCCTGCGGTGCAGGTGTAACAGTTCCTAACAAAACTGTTGATTCATTAAAATCGCCCGTACTAATTTTTTGTGTAAGAATATTAAACAGAAACTGTGTTTCTTTTTCTATTATGAATGTGGTGGATGAACCCCCTGCTTTAGCAGCACCGCCTCCATGGTCTTCTCCATCATGTGCAGATAAGGTATTATAAGTTGCTGTTGGTAATAAACAAAAGATGAGTATCACAATAGTAGCGATTTTTCTATTTCTTTTAATGCTGATAATAAACATGGCAACGACCCCTATCACCAATCCCATCAATCCAAAAAACCAATTACTGCTGTACCAGCGTGAAGGTGGTTCCAGTGTATTTTCAGCTACCGCGCGTATTTTTCCCGTTTCAATATTATTTATCTGAATTAAATCTGCTCCGTTGGCACTATTAATATTGACTACCAAATTGTAGGCTTTCTTATCCGGAAATATTGCTTTCAGTTCATAAACTCCTTTATCAAGCCTTTTTACTGTCACTTTTATATTGGGATTTCCGGCAACAGTTATTATTAAACTTGCTGTATCAAGCGGTTTATTAGTAGTATACTCACTGGTAAACAATTTTAGCACTGCCTCTTTTCCGGGAATAAGCGGTCCGTATGTAACCAACAATTCATATTTATCAGAAAAAGCCTCTGAAGAAAAATAACCGGTTGGCATAGCCGTTGCTTTTTTAGCATCCCCATGGTCTTCCCCACCATGTGCTATGGCTAATACAGGTAAGCATAATAAAATCATTACTAATCGTTTCATAACTGTCCCATTAAATATTGATGGTTAATAACACTCTGGTTATAATTTTTTATTGCCTCCAGGTATTTCCGGTAAATCGCATACGCATCATTGCTGTTTCTCAACAGACTGATATAGTCAATTTCACCACTCGCAAAAAAGCGTTGTGAGGTAGTAATTACTTCCTGTGCTTTCCGCAAACCTGTTTGTTGATAGTATTGTACCGATAGCCAGTTACTTTGCATTTCTCCATTGGCATTAATCGTTTGTAAAGATAATTCCTGTTGTAAACCTTCCTGTTTATTTTGCCAAACCTCTTGCTCAGTTTTAGCTGCATTGATTTTGCTTTTATATTGGCCAAGCCATACAGGAATGGTAATCCCGAAACGGAATCGGTTATACCATTTTGTATCTCTTTCCCCCTGGTTAAAATAGCCCAATGCCAAACCCGGTAATGCCTTGCTTTTTTGCAGCGCTATATTTTGTTTGGCGTTCAACTGCTGCTGCTGCAATAGTTGAACAGAAGGATTGGAAAAAAATGCAGTTGAATCCGATGCCAACCATGTTTGCCGGCTATTGGCTGAAACAGTTAATGGCTCCACCATAAAATCATTTTTCAAGCCGGTGTGCCATTGCAATTGTGTTTTTGCAGATTTTGTCTTTGTAATTGCCTGTAGATATTGATTGTGAATTTCGCCGAATTGCGTTTCTGCAAAAGCCTGTTGCAGGTAATCTATCTGCCCGGCAGTAAACTGGCGGATGGCAGCCGTTTTTATTTTTTCATACAAAGTATCCTGGATATATAATTGCTTTACCAGCGAATCGGCAAACTGTATTTCGAGATATAAAAGCTTTACCCTGTATTTTATTTCTACTTCGGTTAATTGTTTTTCCTTTTGTGCGATAGCAATTTGTCCTTTTTGCAAACGGTATTGAT
>JAYTTI010000107.1:0-1666 GCA_043745405.1 Ferruginibacter sp.
GTTTATCGATCCATACTCACTATTTTAGTTTTTTAAATCAAAAACAGCCACCATCCCAACCGGCGACAAACTGATGCTATCAGCTCGTTTCAAATTATGGTGGGGTTGCTTTTAATGCTTTGCAAATAAGCATTACAGAAAAGATGACTGGTGAGTACCCATCTTACTAATGGGCAACATCCCGAATATAATATTTTCAAATTTTCAATAGCAACCTGATGGCGACTGTTTTATAAAACAAGAAATATGAATGAAGTTAAAAACAAAAATGCAGAAAAATTTGCCATGATGGATATTGTCCATCCTCATGCAGCGGGTATTGATGTAGGGAGTCGTTCCCACTATGTAGCTACCGGACAAAGCAAAGGAGATGTAAGAGAATTTGGGGTGTACACTGAAGACCTGCATCAGCTTTGCAGGCATTTAGTAGCTAATGGCATCACCACCACAGCCCTTGAAAGTACAGGCAGTTATTGGCAGCCATTGTTTGTATTACTACAGCAGTACAATCTCAATCCCATTTTAGTGAACGGAAAGTTTACTAAAAATGTAAAAGGCCGAAAAACAGATGTAGTGGATAGCCAGTGGATACAAAAGCTGCACAGCATGGGTATGCTGGAGGGCAGTTTTATACCGGATTTATTTACAGAAACGGTTCGGCAGTATTACCGGCATCGCCAATGCCTGATGGAAAGTGGAGCAAGCTATATTAATAAAATGCAAAAAGCCTTACGGTTAATTAATATCCGTTTGGATGCTGTATTACGTGATGTAATGGGCAGGTCTGGCAAAGATATTATTGAGGCCATCTTGAAAGGTGAACGCAATGCAAAGGTATTAGCATCTTTAGCACAATCAACAGTTAAAGCATCTGCTAAAGAAATAGAAGCAGCCCTCACCGGAGACTGGAGAGAAGAATATATTTTTGAACTCCGCCACTGTTATGAGTTATATCAATACTATCACAAAAAAATTGATGAGTGTGACCAGGAAATAAAAAAGTTGTTAACTGTTGAAATAGATCGCAAACAAAAACAAGAAGGGCTGGTAAAGCCAGAAGGATTAAAAATAAAAAAAAAGAAAACCCGGAAAAATGAATCAAATATTAACATTCAGCAGTTAGCTGTAGATTTAACCGGCGGCATTGATATCAGTTCAATTGAGGGAATAGGTGTAGGATTTATTTTATGCATGGTAGCAGAAACAGGACTGGAATTAACAGCGTTCCCTACCAGTAAACAGTTTACATCATGGTTACGCCTGGCCCCTGATTTAAAAAAGACAGGAAATAAAGTAATAAGCAGCAAAACAAAAAATGGAAAAAATAAGCTTGCACAAGCATTTATGTATTGCGCTAATGCAATCGGAAATAAAAAAGCAGGAGATTACCTCGTAAATTTTTTTAAACGCATTCAATACAAAAAAGGGCGCCTGGTAGCCATCGTTGCTACAGCAAGAAAGTTAGCAACTATTGTATGGAATATGTTGGTAAAAAAAACAATGTACAATCCGGTTCCACTAAAAGAAAATCTTGATAAAATCAGACAAAATCAGCTCAAAAATATCCAAAGAAAAATAAGACAACTTAATGTAAGAGAGGGTGAATTGCTTTTTGCAACTAGCTGAATACCAGGGAGGCAATCAGGGGTTATATATAATTGTCGCA
>JAYTTI010000108.1:0-22868 GCA_043745405.1 Ferruginibacter sp.
TGTAACTGCAGCTATAAAAATACAGGAAGCATGTAACGCTGCAAAAGATTTTCAATTGCGGATCGGCATTCATTTGGGCGAAGTGGTCTTTGAAAATGACGATGTGTTTGGTGATGGGGTAAACATTGCTTCGAGAATACAAACAATTGGAATTCCGGGTTCTATTCTTTTTTCAAAAAAAGTAAATGATGAACTAAAAAACAAATCCGCCTTTCAGTCTGCTTCATTGGGAAGTTTTACTTTCAAAAATGTTCATGAACCCATGGAGGTTTTTGCTTTATCGAACCCTGGCTTTCCCGTTCCTCATAAAAATAAAATTGAAGGAAAGCTTGAAAAGGGAAATGATTATAAGAAAACCATAATAGCAGTATTTATTTTTTTTATGATTATTGTTGCAGGGTTTTTCATTTATAAAAGGGTCTATCATTTTAAGGAAAATACGGCTGAAGAAAAGTCAATTGCCGTATTACCTTTTATCAATATGAGTAGTGATAAGGACAATGAATATTTCAGCGACGGCATTACTTCAGAAATCACCAATCAACTATCTAAAATAAGTTCACTGGATGTAAGAGCGTGGAGCTCATCCGCTCAGTTAAAAAAATCAGATAAAAGCCTTAAAGAAAAGGCAGAAGCTTTAAATGCTGTTGTAATTCTCAGTGGCTCTATTCAAAAAGCCGATAATAAAATACGCATTCAGGTAGAGCTAACAGATATTACAAACAATAAAAGAATCTGGGGGGAAGAATACAACAGGGAATGGGGCGATATTTTTACGCTGCAAAGTGAATTGGCGCAGCAGATTGCACTTGAATTGAATGCTACTCTTACAAAGGAAGAAAAAAAGCAACTTGAATTAAAACCAACAGATAATCCCCAGGCGTATGAATATTATTTAGAAGGGAACCAGTTGCATGATAAGTTTCGGCAAACTCTTAAAACAGAATATTTTGATAATAGCAAGCTGATGTTTGAAAAAGCGATTCAGTTAGATTCCAATTATGCACTTGCCCATGCAGGATTAGCATCGTTATATAACACCTATACCGATTTTGTTAATACCGATTCACTGCTTACAGTTCTTAAGTTCAAAGAGATTGAAAGAGCCTATTCGATTTCACCGGATCTGGATGTTGTCAATTCCACACGAGGAGCAATTTTTAGAATAGCAGGCAACTTGGAAGAATCATATAAAAGCTTAGGGAAAGCATTTGAGATCAACCCAAATAATACTTCCACTTTATTCGAATTTGGAATGTTATTCAGTGACCTTGGCCTTGTTGAAAATCGAATCACACTATTAAAAAAAGCAGTGAAGCTGGATCCTTTAAATGCCAGTTTCTTTGGATTCCTGGGCGGTGCGGAAGTACATATTAACAGGCTGGATGAGGGATTAATTGATTTGCAAAAAGCGCTGCGTCTTGAACCGGACATGTTTTATGTGGTAGATCGAATAGCATACATTTATGCTTTGCAAAATAATTTTAAAGAAGCAGAGATTTGGCTGAATAAATTTCTAAACATGGTACCATCCGAAAGGGCGGCAACATTTTATGATGGTTATGGACAGTATGCCGCTTATTGTTATGCAAAACTGGGAAATAAAAAAAAGGCGCTTGAAATATCCAGGACTTCCAGGGTATACCTCGCCCTGGGAATGAAGGAAGAGGCATTAAAGGATTTAATGGAAGATGAAGCAAAATCAAATCAAAATTCAAGTGATTACCTGTATATTAAAACTTATATAAACCATAAGGATTTTGACATTATAAGGGATGATCCCCGTTTTTTAAATTTAATGGAGAAAAAAAGGCAACGATATGAATTGATTAAAAAAAGATTTGATCTTGTGAATGTCAAATAGAAATTTATAAAATTGAATGATGGTTAAAAATTTTGTAATTGCATGATTATCCCGGCAAACTGCAATTCGGTAAAAGCTCAATAAATCCAATCAGCACAAGTAAATGATATAACCGGTGCATCATTCCTGTTCAAATGTGGGGTACATATATTAATTGTATTTTTTCTTCCGTAACTTTCATGCAAACTCTTTTGATGTCTCAATCCCGCCAACTCGCAGCCATAATGTTCACCGATATTGTCGGTTACACTGCTCTTATCTGAAATGATGAGCCAAAAGCACTTTCAATTCTTACTACAAAGGGGCAATTACAAAAACCAAGCATTGAATAATTTAATGACAGATGGATAAAAGAATTGGTAGATGGTATAATGGCAAGCTTTATTACTGCTTCTAATGCGGTAAATGCAGTTATCAAAATCCATTATTACTACCCTTTTTTCACTTCCTCTTTAATATGATCTGAAAGGCGCAGGGTTAATGCAATAAGCGTAAGGGTTGGATTGGGCGCTGCGGCTGTAACGTAGCAGGAAGACCCCGCCATAAAAAGATTATCGATGCCATGTACTTTACAGTTGGCATCAACCACACCGTTTTTGGGATCTACGCTCATTCTTGTTGTGCCCATATGATGCCACCCGCCTCCTGTAAATTTTGGCCATTTTTCATCTTTTTCATCGTGCAGGTAATTGAGCAACTGCACACGGCCATTGGCTGCCCGGCCAACTTCCTGGCCTATCAGTTCATGAATCTTGCGGATGCTTCTCTTTTCAAATGAAGTAAGCTCCCAATGCAACGAAGCCCGTGGCATACCGAGTGCATCTTTTTCTGTATCGATTGTTACGCGGCTGTTTGGGTTTGGTGCCTGTTCTATGCGGGTGAACAACTCAAATGCCTGGAAGCCTTTTGGAATTTTCAGATCAGTTTTTTTAGACCCATATCCACTCATTGTTTTTTTATTTTCTGCTTCATCCTCCGTCCATGTTTCAACAAACGACTGTTGGTTTCTTGCAATTTCCAGCGGAAGAAAGGAAGCCGTTCCATTCAATATTTTGTGCTGTTGCTGCATTTTTTCGCTGATGGCCAATTCTGCCCTTGCCTTGGTCTCGGGATTCCACAGGTATAATTTTACAGTCTCCGGATTGGCGAGCCATAACTCCGAACCTTTTATTTCAAGATGCTCCATAAAGTAACGGCCCACATTATCATTGTGGTTACCCAAACCTTTTGGCGCCTGTTCATTTGCTGCGAGCAATAATCTTGCATTCTGTACTGCGCAACATGCAATAATAAAATATTTTGCTTTTACTGTATGCTCTTTACCCTCGAAATTTTTTACTGTTACTTCTTTTATGGATGAAACATTTTCATTGGCTTTTATATTGGTAACATTGGCATAAGTATACAGGTGTATATTGTGGGCATTAACGATCGTGTCTTTATACTTTTTGTTAAACCTTGTAGGCGGACTAAACTGCCACATTTTATGCCACACAATATCATTATTTAAAGGCAGGGGTTTCATTTCAGCATCCTGTTGCTGCCAGTAATCAAGGCCATACTCATAAGGGCCAAGATCGAGTATGCTTTGTGTGCGTGCATAAAATGGATCAAGGTCTTCTCTTTTAATTGGCCAACCGCTATGCGGCACCCAATCCCTTTCTTTAAAATCTACCTGATCGAATGGGGAGCACCACCCCGCCCAATGACCGGTTGTGCCTCCGAAATAATGCAGCCTTATCGACTTCAGCGGAAAATAATGTTGCCCTGTACTTTTGCCGGCATAGAGGTCTTGCATTTTATCATCGTACTCAAAGCCGCCACCTTCAAGCAGTATCACTTTATATTTTGTATTCATCCATTCAAGCGCCATGCTGATACCTGCGGCACCAGCGCCCACAATGCAAATATCACCTTCAATTACAGCGTGGTTATCCAGTTTTCTTGCGTCAATATGCATGGCAGTTAATTGTAAGTTTTTAAAGTAGAGAGAAAAGGGCGCATTGTCTTGCTTCCGTCAGGGATAATACCCAGCCGTTTGCAACAACTGTATTGCCATTGTCAAAATCATGCTGTACTTTTTTATCAATGGCGGCTTGTATGGCAGTTTTGTCTTTTGTTCCGGCATCAATACCTTCCTTTATCAGGTCAAGTAATTTGCTTTTACTGTTTTCAGTTGAAGCCGATTTGAGGTAATCAGTGCCTGCAGAATTGATAGTTTGCTGATCGGCAAAACGTGAAAAGTAAGTTGGTTTTGATAATGCGGCAGTTAGTCCGTCCTCGGCACAGCCTTGTAATGAAAGGCAGATGGCTGCAGCACTAAAGGCTGAAAGTTTCAGGAATATTCTTCTTTGCATAAATGACAATAATGTCTGGCAATAAATGTAAAGCATAACAACGAACTTTCATCAAAGTGGGACATAAATATTTTCATTCGCGCTTTACCAATAAAGAAACTAAAAATGCATTTTGACCCAAATAACAATATAGTTAAGTTATGTGCTGAAGGAATGGACCTTGAGGGAGAAGGAAAAAAAGAAGCTAAAATGTTATTTCAACAAGCTTGGAACGAAGCGGCAAATGATGTTGAAAAATTTACTGCAGCTCACTATGTGGCTCGCCATCAGCCGACTGTAGAAGATAAATTAAAATGGGATGAAACAGCTTTGCAACTGGCAGTAAAAATAGATGACCAAAACATGAAAGGAACCTATCCTTCTCTATACATCAATATTGCCAAATGTTACGAAGACATGAACAACTTTGACAATGCCAAAAAAATTATGAATTGGCCCTTACATTTACAGGTTTTTTGCCAGACGATGGTTACGGTAACATGATTAAATCTGGTGTGGCTAATGGCATCTGAAGAGTTACAAAGTGAAACATGTTCAAGACTATTTATTTGATTTTTACTAAGCTTTAATGAGTCATTGATTTCCAGTTTAATAGTTGCAATTGTGCTGGTACAATGGGCAGAGGTTTCTAAAAATTTGATACAGAAAGTAAATTACAAAATGAACCGTTCCCGATTTCCGAAATTCATTTTACACTCGGTACACCTTTTTTTGCCAGGCTGAGCTTTACATTATCATTCTAAAAAATCTTCCCTTATAAATAAATTTGTTTCACACAAAGTGGACTTTTTTCTTTGTCAACTCTGTTTTGTTGTGTGAAACCTTTTTGACATCCTGATTAAAATATCCGCTGTTTATTTGTGCTACGGTAAAAATATTTTTTTGTACGTTTGTTCAAATATGTAACCAGCTATAAAATATATTGGTCAAAAACGTTTAACTTTTTTTATGGTAAAACTTAGTTTGCTTCAATCATCATCATCTTTATTTATAGCCGTAATTATTTGTATACTCATTATTGTCTTTTATATTTTTGGGCATAGCTTACGCCGTAAGGTGATTGAAAAAGATCCCCTTGAATTAACAATAGAGTTAGGTGCTATTAATGGAACCCTTTTAGGCTTATTGGGCTTATTGTTGGCTTTTACATTTGGCATGGCCAGTTCAAGATTTGATAACAGGAGGCAGGTAGTAATTGAAGAAGCCAACGGTATAAGCACTGTTATTTTAAGAACCGATATTTATCCAGACAGCATCAGGCATTTGTTAAGGGCTGATTTAAAAGAATATGTTGGGGCAAGAATTGCCTATTACAAGGTAGGAATGGACCCCCAAAAAATTGCAGAAAACGCTCATAAAACGGATAGTCTCAGCCATAAAATATGGTTAATTGCTGCTAATTATGCAAAGAGTAATGATATTACCACTCGCACATCCCAACTGATACCTGCTTTAAATGCCATGATTGATATTACCACTACCCGTACAGCAGCGCTGGAGGCTACCATTCCTGATTCTATTATGTACTTTCTTTTTATCCTCTGTATTTGCGCTGCGTTTTTGCTTGGGTACGACAATAAAAATAAAATTGACTGGATTGTTGTAGGCGGTCTTGCCATCATGCTTTCCGCTACTGTTTTTACCATCATTGATTTAGACCGCCCACGTACGGGTTTAATAAATACGGATGCTCCCAATCAAAAAATAGTTGAATTGAGAAGTTTGTTTGTGTAGATGAATACCCCGAATTATATTTCCTTCCTAAAATTAATTCTGTTTCTACACTTAAAAACGTATTTTCCAGAAAACAGATTCTGCCAATTTTAAAGCGCTCATTGACCTGTGTACTTTATATAAAATAAATTATTGAGGTTATCTGCAAAGCCTTCCAGAGAGGTGACCCCTTTTTTGAAAAGTAATCGAATCCAAAAGGGCTTCCTGGAAAGGTGTCACCTCTTTTGCCAACAAAAACTTCCGAAGTTTATTCTTCCAATCAAAGTTGATGCGGTAAACATTAACTACATCAAATTAGTGTTTACAATTAAATAAGGAAAAACAATAGTTTACAATTAATTTGCAGTCTCTTAACCCTTCCCAATAATCCTACATAGACCACCCATTTTTATAAATTACTTTAAATGTAAACCCATGGTATCTTATTCTTTAAAGGACCAGGCTGCTCTTGTAACTGGCGCTAATTCAGGAATTGGCGAAGCCATTGCAATTGGCCTTGGCGAAGCTGGCGCCAATGTAGTAGTAAATTATGTAGTAGATCCGGAAGCAGCCGAAAAAATAGCAGAAAAAATAAGGGCCTTTGGCAGCAAAGCAATAATTGCACAGGCCGATGTAAGTAATGAAAGCGAAGTAAAAACAATGTTCCAAAAAATGTTCAGCGAATTTGGCACCATCGATATTTTGGTGAATAATGCAGGGCTGCAAAGAGATGCTCACTTTCATGAAATGACGATTGAGCAGTGGAACAAAGTAATTAGTGTTAACCTTACCGGGCAGTTTCTTTGTGCCCGTGAAGCCATTATTGAAATGCTGCGCCGCGGCCCGGTACCGGAACGGTCTGTTGCCTGTGGTAAAATTATCTGCATGAGTTCTGTTCATGAAATTATTCCATGGGCAGGGCATGTAAATTATGCTTCCTCCAAAGGGGCCATCCGGATGTTTATGCAAAGCCTTGCACAGGAATATGGTGGCAGGGGAATAAGGGTAAACAGTATTTGTCCCGGTGCGATACAAACGCCCATCAATAAAGCGGCCTGGAGCACTCCGCAGGCACTGGCGAGCCTGATGACATTGATTCCGTACAACCGTATCGGGCAACCGCAGGATATTGCTAACCTGGCCGTATTCCTTGCTTCGGATGCCTCGGATTATATTACCGGCGCCAGCATGTTTATTGATGGGGGAATGACGGTGTTTGAAGGTTTCGCAGAAGGCGGATAATGCCTTTACTTTTTCAATATAGGAAAGAATTGTGATGTAGTTATGCCTTGTCCTGTAAGGTCAATTTGTATTGATTGAATCTCCCTAAAAAATAATATGAAAGAAGATCTTTTTGAAACCGCCGAACAGAAAAGAGTCGACGAAAATGCAAAAAAAGTAACGCCGCTCGAACAATGGGGCCCCTACCTGAGCGAACGGCAATGGGGAACAGTTAGGGAAGATTACAGCGCCAACGGCGATGCCTGGAATTATCTTACCCATGAACAATCCCGCTCAAGGGCATACCGCTGGGGCGAGGATGGTATTGGAGGAATATCCGATTACAATCAATATCTCTGTTTTGCACTTTCGTTGTGGAACCACAAAGACCCCATATTGAAAGAAAGAATGTTTGGCCTTACCAATTCAGAAGGAAATCATGGTGAAGACTGTAAGGAATTGTATTATTTTTTAGATAACCAGCCTACGCATAGTTATATGCGGATGCTGTATAAATATCCCCAGGCGGCCTTCCCTTACGAACAACTGGTGCAGATAAACCGCCAACGTAGCAAAGCAGAGCCCGAATATGAGTTATTAGACACCGGCATTTTTGACCATAACCGGTATTTTGATGTATATATTGAATACGCCAAAATAGACAGCACAGATATCATGATCCGGATAACCGTCATAAACCGGGGTGCCGATACAGCTGAACTAACGGTGATGCCTACCCTGTGGTTCCGCAACAACTGGTCGTTTAATCCTGATGCGGTAAAACCATTGATGCAGTTACAGCAAAATGCATCCGGTCAATCCATTATTACTGATCATCCCCAACTGGGCAAATACCATTTATATTTTAACCAGCCGGCAGATGATGTGCTGTTTACCGAAAATGAAACCAACCAGGAAAAATTGTTTGGCATACCCAATCAGCATCCTTTTGTAAAAGATGCTTTTCATGAAGTGATTGTAAATGACAATATCGGTTTATTAGAAGGCAAAACTGAAGGAACCAAGGGATGCCCGGTGTATCGTTTAAAAGTGAGGGGCCTTGATAAAGAAGAGATATACCTTAGATTATCCGGTAAACCGGTTACAGGTTCACCACTGGAAAATCCGGGGAAAGTTTTTGAAGACCGTATACGGGAAAAAAATGAATTTAATAAATGCCTGGCACCATTGAACGCGGACCCGGACTTATCAAATATTATGAACCAGGCTATTGCCGGGCTTTTATGGAGTAAACAGTTTTATTATTATGATGTGGATGAATGGCTTACCGGCGATAAAGCAGGCCCTCCACCGCCGCCTGAAAGGCTGCAGGGGCGCAACAAAGATTGGGATTTTTTGAATAACCGGGATATTATTCTGATGCCCGATAGTTGGGAATATCCATGGTATGCTTCCTGGGATCTTGCTTTTCATTGCATCCCCGCAGCATTTGTAGATCCAAACTTTGCCAAACACCAAATGATATTACTGCTAAGGGAATGGTACATGAGCCCCATGGGTCAGTTACCTGCATACGAATGGAATTTTTCTGATGTAAATCCACCGGTACATGCATGGGCCAGTTTGAATATTTACAGGATAGAAAAAACGGTGCATGGCAGGGCCGATGTTGATTTTCTGAAAAGGATATTTCAGAAATTACTGATCAATTTCACCTGGTGGGTCAACCGAAAAGATGCAGACGGAAATAATCTTTTTGAAGGCGGCTTTCTTGGGTTGGATAATATCGGTGTTATCAACCGTAATGAAATACCAGCCGGCTATACATTAGAGCAGGTAGATGGTACAAGCTGGATGGCCATGTATGCATTGAACATGCTGGAAATAGCATTGGAAATAGCCAAAACCGACCATACTTTCGAAGACGTAGCTACTAAATTTTACGAACATTTCGTACTTATTTCTGCATCCATGAATGAAACACATTTATGGCACCAGCAGGATGAATTTTTTTATGATGTATTGATCAATCCTGAAGGGCAATTGTTTCCCATCCAGGTAAGGTCTGTTGTTGGATTAAGTGTGTTGTTTGCGGTAACAGTTATACCCGGCAAAACCCTTGCTACATTGAAAGATTTTGAAAGACGCACCGAGTGGTTTAAAGAAAACCGTAAAACTAAAAACCGCTACTTACCCAACGAAGAAAGAAAAGAAGACAAGGCCCTGCTGCTTTCACTGATTAGTAAAGACAAACTGGAAATGCTGCTGAGGGTATTGCTTGATGAAAAAGAATTTCTTGCTCCGGGTGGCATCCGTGGTTTATCAAAATACCATTTAGAGAATCCAAGGCATTATACCTATGGAGATAAAACTTTTTATATAAGCTACGATCCTGCAGAATCTACCACCGATATGTTTGGTGGTAACAGCAACTGGCGTGGCCCCATTTGGTTACCCATCAATTATTTGCTGATTAAGTCGCTAAGAAAATACTACCAGTTTTACGGCGATACTTTTAAAATGGAATTTCCTACAGGTTCAGGTAATTGGATGAATTTGGGCGAAATATCAAACGAGCTTGCAAAACGTGTTATCAGTATTTTTAGAAAAGACAACATGGATAACCGGCCGGTACATCATGACCATGCTGAGTTTTATAACCGGCCCGAAAATAAAGACCTGGTATTATTTTATGAATATTTTCATGGCGATACTTCCAGGGGCGTAGGCGCCACGCATCAAACTGGGTGGACGGCGCTGGTGGCAGAACTCATTAATGATGATGCCTGGGAATGGGAATAAATGTATCTTAGACTTCCGAAGTTTTAAAAACTTCGGAAGTCTGGTCAGCCGATGCCCTCCACCAGTTGTATCTCTTCTGACGTTAAGCCATAGAGTGTGTACACCTTTTCATTTATTTTAGTATCGGTATAGGCTATGCGCTGTTGTAATTGCTGTTGTTGTTCGGGTAGTGTGGCTGCCTGCTTTTGTTGTTGCAGTTGCAGCATGGTTTCTACCAATTGTACAATTTCATCGTGAAGGGATTTTTGACTTTTCTCTGCTAAAACAATTGGAAGGTTTTTTATGAATTTTGATTCATAACTATACCAGCCACCACGCATTTGAGTAGAGATTTGTTTGAGGTACCAATCAAGTAAATGGCTATTTAATAAACCTAAAATGTACAGCTCAGAAATGCCATCTTTAACTTTTATTCCATAGCCGCCAGAAACTCCGCCAGTAAAAAAAGTATCTCCAACTTTATCAATTGCATAAGATGCTTGTGGCGAAATATCTGGAGTAAAAATTTTTATAGTAGATATTACATCTAAGGCTTGATTTCGGCTAAAGCCAAACCAATTAATGACATTTATTTTACCATTATCACGAGATAAAAGATTTGCTTTGTTTTGTTTGAGATAATCGTAGATCAAAAAATATTTTTCTTTTAAAATAGCTTCATCAATTAAAATAGCTTTTCCAGTTTTATCTTTTAAATATGGAAAAATAATTAACATATTTGTTTCGCTAAAAATATAGCCTCTGCTGTCTCCGCCTTTAATTAAGGGATGCACCAAATCTTTTTCCATTTTAATTTGAATGCCTAACTGAGGAGAGTGAACTAAATAATGTGTTTTTGTTTCACTTATTTTTTTTACAATAAAAATCTTGTCTGCGCCAGTTTTTAATCCTTGAAAAATTCTGTCTGTGACACTTTCCAGTTTATCTTTTATGGATGAAAGGTTATTGAAAATAATTTGTGATTTCCCTGTAATGAAATTCCATTCCCCATTTTTTAAATCTTTGAAATAAATTTCGTCAAATGAATTTTTATTATTGTGTCTCCAGGCTTCAAGCTTATCTACCTTTAAGTAGCTAAATTTTTTCTTTTTATCATTTTTATCAAGTGTAATTATACAAGTATAAGTAGTTGCGTTTTCAAAAATTTGCTGATGCCCAAAATGTACTATCTGCTCTATTGCTTTTTTATCACTTAAAAGTTTTCTTATTGATTCTCCATATTGAGCATTAAAAAATTTATGAGGAAGTATAAAACCAACTTTCCCTGCTTCATTTAATAGATATAATGCCTTTTCTATAAACACAAAATAAATATCATAGTTGCCTTTTGATGCTGATTGATATTTTCTTCCAAAATATTCTGCCTGTGCTGGCGAATTTTCTATAATGCTTTGAATTCTTATGTACGGGGGGTTTCCAATTACTGCATCAAAACCACCCCGTTTAAATATTTCCGGAAAAGCCTGTTGCCAGCTAAATGGTTTTACTTTCTTTTCCAGTGCAGGTTCAAAGTCTAATTGCCCATCATAAAAATCCATATCAATTAAACTGTTGCCGCTTTTTATATTGCTATCGAGCGTGGGCAATACCCTTTCGCCAAAACGCATTTCGGTGGTAATGCTGCTGCCGGTTTCGCCTTCCATACATTTCAAGAGCAAACTTAGTTTGGTTACTTCCACGGCTTGTGTATCTATATCCACACCATACAAATTATTTAGCAGTATTTGTTTTTTGATGGTAGTGGTTAAATTACCATCTGGTGTAAGCGGCAATTTGTTTCGTTCTTTAATGGCAGCGTTGCGTTGCTTCTCATTATAGTCTGCACCATTTTGTGCAATGCCAGTTTGCTTTTCAAATTCGGGTTGATAATATTCTAAATGCCACTTTAGTAAATGCTGGTAGGCACCCAATAAAAAACTGCCGCTGCCGCAAGCGGGGTCCACTACTTTTAGTTTAGCAACCTGATCAGGCGTTTTATCTGCGGTTAATTTACCCAACGTATTTTCTACAATGTATTCAACAATATATTGTGGTGTATAATAAACACCACCGGCTTTACGTACTTCGGGTTTTTCTTCTATTACTGCCCTGTGGCCTGAGGTTAATTTTATTTGTTTGCCTAAAAACTGTTCGTATGCACTGCCCAGTATCTCTACACTCAATACACTAAATTCATAAGGGCTGATAGGGTAATACAGTTCATTGATTATGGCCTTGATAGTTTTGTTATCAACAAAGCAGTTACGACTGATGCTGTCTTTTTTAAAATCAAACAGGCCGCTGTTGTATTTACTGTCGGCTTCTTTAAAATAACTGAAAAGATTTTCGTAGTAGTTCTCGCCTTTAACCAGGTTTTTTAACCGGCCATATTCTTCTACACCACGGTCTTCTGCAATGCGTAAAAAAATAATACGGTCAAGTGTTTGCTGCACCACAAAATTCAGTTCATCTTCTGTAAGTGCCTCATTGCGCAAAGCAATATTCATGGCCAGTTCCTTTCTCGATTCATCCAGCGAAGCCAAAAAAGCAGCATCCACTGTAGCAGTTCCTTTTTTATTTTTATCGGCTGCAACAAATTTATCAAAGCTGCCTTTTAGCACGCTGTTTTTGCTAAACGTGTTCCATATAAAATCAAACTCACTGAGGTAACTTTTATAAGTCAAATATTTTATTCTGCCAGCAGATGCCTTATCAGTGGCGTTTGGTTTTTTATTGCAATCGTAAATAGCCAGTTCTTCAAAGTCGGTTAAAATACTAATGGGCATTTTGGCGCTCCATGCATAGCGGCGCACCTGGTAGGCAGGCAATACTTCATCTTTTACAACTACGCTGGGCTTTTTGGCTTCAACAAAAAACAACCGTTTTCCGCCGGGCAATTTAAAAGAATAATCAGGTGCTTTGGTGGCTCCGCCAACTTTTACCCTATCTTCATTAATTACTTCCCGATAGGCTTCTGCATGCCCCTGGCTATTGTCCATATCCCAACCCAGTGCTTTAAAAAATGGGTCAATAAAATCTTTACGGGTCTGGGCTTCGTTGTACTCGCTTTTTTTGTAAGAAAGAATTTGTTCTTCAAATCTTATTGCCAGTTCTTCAATGGTTTTATAAGCAGCGTCTTTATTAATCATGCAGAAGGATGGGTCATTGTGTAAATATAGCTAATTGAATAATATTTGCCGCAGGGTTGTAATTAAGACATTTTATGTGGCAATCTTTTCTTGCTTCATCTCTATATGAAATCAAAAAGACTTTATAAACTTTCTTTAACTTCCAACTAAATATTTAATTTTTTTAATTCATTTCAGCTGTCAGTTTTATTTACCTTAATTTTATTTTTACAACATTAAAACAGCACGCAAAAAAAATGAGCATCAAAAAAAAATACCCTGCGGCCATTACTATTTTTGGCGCCAAGGGCGACCTTACCCGCCGCAAATTAATACCCGCTATTTTTAATCTTTTTTTGGGTAACCACCTTCCCGAAACCTTTAGCATTTTTTGTGTGGATTTTATTGCTGCCAATGAATTGGAATTTAAAAATGATTTGCTGGCAGGTGTAAATGAATTTAGCCGCAACGGTAAAGCAGACGATGCAGTATGGGAGTCATTTGCAGGCCATCTTCATTATATTTCCGGCGATTTTTTAAAAGCGGAAACTTATCTTTCACTTAAAGAAAAACTGGGGCAATTTGATACGGTAAATAAACAGCGTGGCAGCCGTATGTTTTATTATGCAGTGGCGCCGCGTTTTATTGAAACCATCTCTGACGGCTTATACAAACATGGGCTTTGCAACCAGGATAGGCTGGACCGGATTGTTATAGAAAAGCCCTTTGGTATTGATTTGGTGAGTGCCCAAAGGCTAAACCGTTTTCTCCGTAAACGGTTTACTGAAAAACAGATTTATCGTATTGATCATTACCTTGGTAAAGAGACTGTGCAAAATATTATGGCCTTCCGTTTTGCCAATTATGTATTTGAACCTTTATGGAACAATCAATACATCGACCACGTGCAGATAAGTGTTGCAGAAGAAGTAAGTGTAGGTAAACGCGGTGGCTATTATGATGCAAGCGGTGCTTTAAGAGATATGATTCAAAATCACCTGCTGCAATTGCTTTGTGTTACCGCCATGGAATGTCCGGCAAGGTACGAAGCAGAAACCATCCGTGATGCCAAGGCTAACCTGCTTAAAACCATTCGGCATTATACTACTGCGCAGGTATTTAAAAATGTTATCCGTGGCCAGTACAAGGCAGGCATGTTGAATAATGCACCTCAACCGGCTTATCGTAAAGAAGAGCATGTGGCTTCATCATCTACCACAGAAACATTTGTAGCAGCAAAACTTTTTATAGATAACAAACGCTGGCAGGGAGTACCCTTTTTTTTACGTACAGGCAAATGCCTGCCAAAACAATCATCGGTTATTGTGATACAGTTTAAAGATTCACCCAATAAAATTTTTAAAGATGATATTATGCCCAACCGGTTAATCATCAGCATACAGCCCGATCTGGAAATAAGTTTGTTATTTGAAAGTAAAGTACCCGGTCTGCAAATGAAACTAAAACCGGTTGAAATGGATTTTACTTACAAAGAATCTTACAATGAATCAATACCCGAAGCATACGAAGCATTGTTATTAGATGTACTGATTGGCGATGCAACATTGTTCATGCGTGCCGACCAGGTAGAAGCGGCATGGAAAGTGGTAATGCCCATAATCAATACCTGGAGAAAATACCCGGCTAAACAATTGCATTTGTATAAAGCAGGTAGCTGGGGGCCAGCTGCTGCAAAAGAATTGTTGAAACCCAATGTAAAAGACTGGTGCCTGCTGCAGCACCCGGAAACACTAAAGTAATATTGGAAATAGTACAAAAATTTAAAAGGTTGGTTTAGGAAGTTTAAAACATTCCTCACCAACAATTTATTAAAAATAGGCACACAAAATATTGAAGGTGGAAACCAACCAGTTGCTATATAATCTTTTGGCGCTATACGCCTGCATGTAGATATTATTACAGAAACCTTTGTTGTTGGTGGCGAACATGGCGAGGAGCTTGAAAGAAGTGTACCAGTTGCACCAGCTATTTTGGGCATTTACAAACCCTGTAAACACTGGAGTTTTTTATTAGGAGCAGGAGAACAATTTGCCAAAGAAGGCAATTATTTTTTAAACCGTTTGGGTTTGGAATATGGTGCAGAAATACGCAATCGCTGGGAAAATTAGGGAACTCTTGGATACGATTTAAAATGGAATGCCTATGACACCTGGGTGCTGGGTATTGGTATTTCAAAATCATTTGGCGGACATAAAAATGAAAAAACCCACAAAGCTGAATAAATTATTGTCTCCTACAGACTCGGAAGTTTTTAAAACTTCGGGGGTCTTAATTTACAAAGCCCTTTAATAGCGACTAACTATTAAAATTATTTAGAAGGCTATTATTATTTGAAAGGCTATCGATTTTTTTTGGTACAAAAAAATGCCCAATCTTAATGATTAAATAATAAATATTAACTATTACATAAAAAATAATAAATAAAAACAACAAAAGAATTTTATAAAAAAATTTTATCATGTATTGATTGTTTTAATTTTATCGTCAATTGGGGAAAAACAAAATTATTAAAAACAACAATCAAGCCAGCATCGGTACCGTAAATAGAAAATTATCCACTTATACACATCCAACGCTGATGATAATATCAGGATGAATCTATGTTTTTACTGAAACATTGCGTAAATAAATCAACAAAAATAAAATTAAAATGCACAATTCAACTCACAATTTCCTAAAATAAACCCTTGTAAGATTACAAAAACTGTTATTATTATTAAATAATTCATGTCAAATAAATTACCTATAGGGCGATTAATGTGTCTCAAAAAATTGAGTACACTCCATAATTCACATCACTTTTGGCTATAAAAATTGGTAAATTAGTACTTTATTTTACACAAAAATGATTTAGTCAAGATTTTTGGAAATACCGGCATCGCAAACCTTCTTTCGCTATTCTTTTTTTACATTTAAATCAGCATGGTCGAGCGGTCAATATTGTTGGATTTTACAATGAATGGAGGGGTTCACGTCCGGTTGTATGAGGAGCAGGGGGTGAAAATCCCCTTGCTTACTCGACTGTAAGCTGTGTAAATGTAACCTCATACATTTTTTAGATGTCGACCGCTTCCACAATTTCTAGAATTCTTACTTGCGGGTTGGTCATTACTTTACCATCTACTTTTTCCCATAATTTGCGTAACGAAGCAAGGGCGTTCTCAGCATCATTGAGATTATTAAACTCAAGGTCAATAATGATGAAATGTTGATCATTTGTTGGTCTATAAATTCGATATCGCTTTACCCCAGATTTCTTTCTGTCAATGGGATCAGAATCGAAAGCTTTTTTCCATCCGTCAAAATTGGGGATTGGATGTTCGATGCGAAGTATATTCATAGCTTTTACATTTTTGTTTGTACAATAAAATTGCCGCCAAGTGAAGTGGCGTATACACGGCAGTTTGTGAAAAAACCCTGCAGTTAAAACAAATGTACACCGAATGCGAATAGGTAAAATTGCTTATGGTTTTTGTTATTGATTGTACATTCAATTTATACAAGGCAATAGCCGCCATCAAACAACAATATATTACCGAGTATTTAACCCAGGGAACCTGGTATCAAAAGATTATCAAAGGCCATATCAATGAAAAAAGTTGGTTAAATTTATGGATATATTTTGCTACGGCAGTAAAATTTTAATACCTTCTTTTTCTTTTTTTACGGGCCACTCTCCCGCTCTTCCTGTCTCTTGAACGGCCGATGGCATACCCTGCGCCTCCACCAAGTACGCCGCCAATAATGGCACCCTCTACTTTATTTTTACTAACAACGGCTCCAATCACAGCCCCCGACCCGGCTCCAATTACTGTACCTTTTGCAGCATCACTCCATCCCTTGTCACGTGGGTCACTTGCAGTTGCAGGTGTAGAGTTGGCAGAAGAGTTATTTGTGCTACCAGTGCTTATTTTATGATCGTTACTACCCGGATTGTGAGACAAGGCACCCCCATTGGTTGTTGTTGTGGTGGTCGTTGTTGTGGTGGAACTGATAGTGGAGGTAATACCCTTCTTTAATTGATTTCTATTAGCCGCTGTATCACTTAAAATGCTTCCTTTCGAAAGTCCGGTTGTATCAACAAGCACGATGTTTTTATTCGTATTTAAAGGTTCGTTGTTGTTACTTTTACATCCCATAAAAATTACAAGGGAAATAAAGGCGGGTAAGAGTAGTTTCATGATTTTCATTTTAATTTAAAAAAATAGGTAATATAGTAAGTAAGGGGGTCAACACTCGTGGATTTTCCACTTAATGTCGGGTTACAATAATTTATCCAATAGTTATAAAAAATGCTGTTATAAAATATTAAAATTGTTAAAAATCATACCGTACAGCTAATTCCCAATATGCATTCACACCAGAACCGTCGTTAGACGAAAGGGGAAATATAAAACTGGAAGCTGGTAAAATACTAAGTGCACCTTTCTGATAAGAAGCCTCTAGTGCTAATTCCATATTACTAATAGAAAGTGTTTGAGCCTGTGATGAAGTGCCAGCAGTATTTTTGCCAATCTTTTTATGTATATATTTATTAAAGTCCTTGTTGCTTGAAATATACTTGGTGCTATGCATAAAACTGAAATACTGATTAGTGCCTGCATTAAGTTTTATAGAGGGTATAATAGAAATGTCGGCCCCTTTTATTTCCTGTGTAAAAGGATGGCTTATCCCTGCTGATAGTGCAAGATCATAAACAGCATTGGCACCTATAGTTTGTGTATTCGTTCCAAAACCTAATCCTATGCTGAACATTGGTCTAATCCATGATTTTTTATAAGTTATGCCCGAAAATAATTCATTGGTAATGGGTGTGACAGGCGTGCTGCTATTGTTTACAAAAAAAAAGTGGTTGTATTCTGCAAAAAAATCAAAACGTTTTTTACCGTATTGTTCAAATCCAGCCATTACTTCATGCATATATATTCCGGGCTTGGAACCTCCTGTTATAAATTTTGGAGAATACGATACGCCAAAACCATTTTTATTTCTAATCACAAAAGAAGGAGCTACTGATAAAGAATTTTTGAAACTGGTATCCATACCGGCAATTGCAAACGTGGGAACGGCAGTAAAGTTTACTTCTATTGATGGCTGCCAGTTTTTTGTACTGTCCTGCGCATGAGAGTTATTGGTAATAAACAAAAAAGCCAGGCTATATAATATGTGTTTTTTACATGAAAACAATAAAGGGGTATGGGCAAGGCCCATCACATTTTTCATAAATACGGATTTTGATTAGTTGATAAATATGCAAGTAAACGCTTAAACTGTTTTTTTATTACTCTTCATTTAACATTTACTTACCCTTAAATAAATGAATTGAAATGAAAGAAATAATTAAGATCGTCACAGTCCTTACGCCTTTTTATACTGTTACACCTTGATCATAAAAAGCCGTAGCACCATTGTGGAAATACCCGCAATACTGACCCTCTTGAGCCATTCATTAGAAAACCCAGGTGTTGGTGTAACGTAACTTACCTATGTATTAGTTATTTATCATCAGATGAAAAACTTGTCCAGCACCAGAAACAGAATTTAAATAGCCACTATAATGTTTCCCCTTGAATGTAAACTTGATTGGGATGCTCACAGCACTAAAATACTAATATATTTAGTAATTAGATAGGAGCCAATTTTTGATGTAATTATTGATATTATTTTTTTAGGTTAAGCATAGCACTTTCTTCGAGGTTTATGTAAAAAGCTATTTGTTGGCGAACACTAATTTTTTGACCAAAATTCAGTTGTCCATTTAATTCAGTGGTATTTATTTTTATGCTGTCTGTTAGGAATATTATCAACAACTGCTACACTTTGATTGGTAATATACAGTGGCAGCAGATCATTTGGAATAGGTAGTGCTTTTGAAAATTGTTAGATAATGATATAAAAATACTGCCGACCCAGAGAGCCGGCAGATTTTTAAAAGATTTCGTCTTTGTATTTAGTTCTTACCTTTCTTCTCTTTTTCGTCTTCCTTCACTTCTTTTTGTGCCTTAATAATAGGATGTTTTACTCCATAGGCTTTTTTAAGATGATGAGCTTTGCGATGAATTCTGCGACGATCAGATCGTACTTCTTTTTGATCTTTCACAGCGGCACCAATTTTTAAATGTTTTAAATCAGAGCCAACTTCATGTTTTTCGTCTTTTTTTGCTGCAACAGCGTTTTCAAGTTGCTTTTCTGTTTTTTTCTTGTCCATTTCTGCTTTTTTTTCGGCAGTTTGTGCCATCGCGCCAGAGGTAAGAGCAAAACCTAATAAAATAAAAGCTATTTTTTTCATTTCGGTATTTTTAAATTTAAAATTTTGTTTCAATTTTATTACTACTATTAGCGTGCCAACAAATATTGTGTATATTTTTTATTTGTTATTTTCATTTCAAACCTTGCAAATAGCTCGAACATATTAGTATATGATCCCGCTATAATGTGCACTGAGCATTATCTGTATCTAACTCAAGCAGAAAACAGAAAATACTTTCTGGTGACCCCTCAGGGACTCGAACCCTGGACCTATTGATTAAGAGTCAATAGCTCTAACCAGCTGAGCTAAGGAGTCAATTTAAATTTATCAAAAGAATAAAAAAAGCAAAACCTTTGTTTTGCTTTTGGTGCCCACGAAAGGAATCGAACCTTCACACCCTTGCGAATGGCAGATTTTGAGTATGTTTTATTTCTTAATCTATTTTAATTCGGTTTAACGTAAATTAACTTACCAAATTGATTTTCATTTGTTTGCATGATTATTGATGTTTTGCCTTAATGCCGCTTTACGGCATTTTACAATGATTTGTTTGCAAATCTGTTTGCAAAATTTAGAGGAGATGGAAAAGTGAAAATGAAAATCAAACATTATGGCAACAACAACATCAATTATCCTTGATACAAGAAGGATAAAAGGAAATGGAAAATTCCCACTAAAACTCAGAGTAACAAACCAACGCATCACAAGGGACTATCTCACCTTGTTTGAGCTTAGTCAACCAGATTACAAAAAATTATCGGGACATAAGGTAAGTGCCGAGTTGCAGAAGGTAAGGCGAACCCTAAATGAAATTGTCTTTGGTTCCAACAGCTTGATAAAGCAAATGGAAGTTTTTGACTTTTTGAAATTTAAGCAGGAATATATTAACTTAAATACACGGTTTTTTAAAGTTAATCAACGAAAGCCCTTTGTTGATGAGCAAAATAAAATAGCAGATAATTTTGATTATACTCCATTTTTACGGCGGTTTAATATTTTTAATGAAGACCATAGCAAGCCTAAGACAATTTCAATAACATTTCTGTCGTACATTAAAAAGCTGTTAGAGCAAGGCCGTGTAGGTAGTGCCATAAATTATCAGCGTACCTATCGCTCCATAAAAACATTTAAGGGTAATGTTTTGTTTTCGGAGATAAGCGTAAGTTTTTTATACCAATATGAAAACTGGATGCTGAGCCGTGGTGCAACTAAAACAACCGTTGGCATTGTATTAAGGCCATTACGTTCCATATTTAATGAGGCCATTGAAGATGGAATTATTAAAAGAGAAAATTGCTACCCTTTCAGCAGAAAGAAATATCAAATACCAACATCCCGAAACCTGAAGAAAGCACTTACTCAGGACGAACTGAAGCTGGTGTTTTTTTACAAATCAAGTAATGAGAAATTGACTATTGGAAAGGCTTATTGGATATTCTGCTATTTAGCCAACGGTATGAATGTGAAGGATATGATTTTTCTAAAGTGGAAGAACATACAGGGAGAATATTTAATTTTTGAACGTTCAAAAACTGATAATTCGACAAGGAATAATCCCAAGCCAATCACTGTCTTTATTACGGAAGATTTGATGGAAATTATAAAAACACATGGCAACATAAACCGTTTGCCACAAGACTTCATCTTTCCATTAATGCAGACGGGATTAAATTCTTTAGAACAATTTAATTTACTAAATAACGTAAGGCGATTGATTAATGAGGCAATGGCTCAGATTGCATTTGAATTAAAAATAGAAAAGAAAATCACCACTATTGTAACCCGCCATAGTTTTTCTACCCAGCTTAAACGAAGTGGTGTGAGTACAGAATACATTCAGGAAGCCTTGGGTCATTGTAATATAAAAACAACAGAAAATTATCTTGACAGTTTTGGCAAGGAAATAAAAAAAGAACATGCTCGCAGGCTTACTTCTTTTAAAGATGATGTAAAGGTGGATGTGGAATTTATTAGTTAGTCCACTAAATGAAAAACAATTTAATTAATAATTGAAAATTATCAGAAAATGAAAACAACAAAACAATACCTGCAATTTATAAAAGAGATAAAGCAAAGCATCATCCAAAGCCGTTATCAGGCTGCAAGGCTTGCTAACAGGGAGCAATTATTCCTCTACCTAAGAATCGGCCAAATGCTCACGCAAAAGATTGATGCTGAAAAATGGGGAGCTAAAGTAATTGAACAAATCTCAACTGACTTGCAAAACCAGCTTCCAGGCTTAAAGGGTTTCTCTTATCGTAATTTGATGAAAATGAAACAATTTTATGCCGATTACCAGCCCCTTTCAATTATGCCGTTGGCAACGGCAGAATTGAAAAATATGAACGTGGAAGCATTTATGCCGTCAGTAACGGCAGAATTACAAACAGAGGCGATGGACGCCTTTTGGCTGGTAAGTTTCAGCCATCACATTGTTCTTTTAAGCAAGTGCAAAAGCCTTGAAGAACGGCTCTTTTACATGGCTCAGGCTGCTTCTCAATACTGGTCGGTAACAGTGCTGGAACACCAAATAAATGCAAGGCTTTTTCAAAAGCAAGGGAAGCTGCCTAATAATTTTTCTAAAACCTTGCCCGATACATTAAAACCTTCAGCCCTACAGGTTTTTAAAGACGAATACCTGTTGGATTTTATTTCTATTGAAGATGGCGATGATGAAAGGGATATTGAAAATAAAGTGGTGGCAGAAATAAAAGATTTTATTTTACGAATGGGAAAAGGCTTTTCATTTATTGGCAACCAGTATCGGGTCGAACTTGATGGCGAAGAATTTTTTATTGATCTGCTGTTTTTTAACCGGCACTTACAATCTCTTTGTGCTTTTGAATTAAAAAAAGGGAAGTTTAAACCGGAATATTCAGGACAACTTAATTTTTATCTGAATGTACTGGACGAAAAAATAAAACTATCGCATGAAAACTCTAGCATTGGAATCATTCTGTGTAAAGAAAAAAATAATACCGTGGTTGAATATTCTGTAAAGAGTATTGATAAGGCAATGGGGGTGGCTACATTTAAAACCACCAAGCAAATGCCAAATGAAATAAAAAAGGTATTGCCCGATTCTGATGAGTTGGGAAAGTTGTTGTGATCTTTTGTGCAAGCTTTAATAATTCATTGCATAATCTTAATTTATTTGAGGGACGGGGTTCGACTCCCTGCAGCTCCACCTGAGGGTAGTTTTAATGAAACTACCCTTTTTTCATCTAGTACAAGTAACTGTTTTTCTTTTAAAATCAAAGCATTATGGGTGAACTGTGGAATAATATACGGGGTTCGATAGATGCCCCCTTGGTAGTACAACTTTCTATCGAACACTAATCTTAAGAACTCTTGCTTATCCACAGTTTCAAAATTATTATATAGAAATTGAAGGTCAGTGAACCTGTCAATATTGTGTTTCATTACCAGGTAACGCTCGCTGTCATCCCGCTTAAGATCCTCTGTCTGCGCCTTAATGATCATACGTTGCTGCGTCAGGTCTGCGAACCATTTTTGATAGGTTTCGTACGCTATGCGATTGTTGATCCACTTTTCCTCAATGCTCTGTAGTT
>JAYTTI010000109.1:0-1649 GCA_043745405.1 Ferruginibacter sp.
GCACGACAGTTTACAAATCACCAGTGTTGGTTTTGAAAATTTCACCATTGCATTGCAACAAGGGCATACAAACAATTTAGTAATAGAAATAAAAAGCAAGCCCAATGCCTTGCAGGAAGTAATAGTAAACACTTCTAAAAAGCCCGGCAAAACATTCATGCAAAAAGTTATTGACCATAAAGAAAGCAACAATCCATCCCGATTTAGAAGTTACAGTTACCAACGTTATACACGGAATGAATTAGACGTGGACAATATTGATTTTCAAAAAGCAAAAGGCAGTGGCTTAAAAAGTTTAATGATAAAAACCTACGATGCTATTGACAGCACAGCAAAAAATGATAAAGAACTGCCCATCTATTTTGCAGAAAGCATTGCAAATAATTATCATTCCGTTTCACCCAACATCGAAAGAGAAAATATTATTGCCAAAAAGAAACTGGGGCTTAAAACAGACGACCTGTTAAGCAAGCTCGATAGATTTTATTTTCAATTCAATGTGTATGAAGACTGGGTACCAATTTTCGACCAAACTTATGTAAGCCCACTTAATTCAAACGCATTTAGCTATTATAATTTTTTTGAAGGAGACAAAATGCTCTCAGATAATAATACAGACAGCTTGCAGCAAATACGCTTTGTACCGATGCGTTCGTATGAAAGGGCTTTTAGTGGTAGTATGTGGATTAATAAAACTACGCTTGCAGTAGAAAATATAAATATGCACCTCAACAAAACTGCCAACCTAAATTTTGTAAGCGATATAAATTACAACCAGGAATACAAGCAGGTAACCGATTCCACTACTGGTAAAATGGAGTATATGCCTTTTAAATACAGCTCCGAAGTAAAGTTTGAAAGCGGGCTTGCATTGCTCGGCATACCCATTCCGGCAGAAAAAAATGCCGTAAAATTTATCATAAAAAATACAACGGTAATAAATAAAATTAATTTAAACAGCAGCGAACCTGCTTCCATTCTAAGTAATCTCATACGCAAAGAACAAAATACCAATTGGAACAAAACAGACTTATACTGGCAGCAAAACCGTCCCGATTCTTTAACCAAACAGGAAAAGAATATTTACACAATGGTAGATTCGTTGAAAGAAAATAAACGTTTTCAAAGAGATATTAAAATCGTTGCCTTTGCAGGCACAGGCTTTTGGGATATTGATAATAAACTCCGGTTTGGCTCATACACTTCATTCGTTAGCAAAAACCAAATTGAAGGGCTACGTTTTCGTTTGGGCTTTTGGACAATGCCCGGCATCAGCAAAAAAATAAATATTTATGGCTACGCTGCCTATGGCACCAAAGACCAAAAATTAAAAGGATTAATAGGAGCTAAATATATTTGGAATCAGGCCCGGTGGACAAAAACATCTTTCTCCTATGGTGCCGATTATGATTTCATCATTGATAATGATGATGAACTCGATAAAGACAATTTCATTAATTCATTATTTAGAAAATCAATCCCATTCACCAGAACCTTTACCAAACAAGCATTGCTAAAACATGAACAATATCTTTCCCCCAACTTTACCGTAAAGGCATCGTTAAGCTACAAACAATTAAATCCCGTTTTCGATTTCAAATACCACCCAATAAATCCAGATTTAGATAAACCTTACGACAGTGTATTTG
>JAYTTI010000110.1:0-22751 GCA_043745405.1 Ferruginibacter sp.
AGTTAAATCAAGCCTTCACAAGGATTGAATCATCTAATAAAATAACAGACCCTCTGAAACAGTTGATTTTGTTCGATTCATAGTTGGACAGTAGTGATCTGAATTAAATATTGAAAAGAACCCAAATAAATGACCTGTGTTATATACGATGGCATCATCCAGCAAAATAAGGTTTTGATCTGGGCCACCGCCACGAACATATAACCCAGCACTTCCTTCACCGGCATTACGAACCCCCGGCAACAACTGAATAGTTTTTAAAAGATCAGCTTCACCTAAAAATGCTGGCAGGGCTTTTATTTGATCGATAGGCAATACAAAGCGGCCCATTTGCGCATTTTTTATATTACCATCTGTTTTTTTGGAAGCTATTATCACTTCCTGCATTACGCCGCTTGTTGACAGGTCAAAATCAGTTTGCTGATCTGCATCCAGTTTTATTTCTTTTAATTTGGGCTGGTAACCTATGTAAGTGCAAACCAGTTCGTAATCTCCCTCCAATAATGTTATCGAATAAAAACCATATTGATTGCTTGTGATGCCTTTTGCATTTCCCTTAACCGTAATAGTTGCCCCAATTAATGTTTCGCCGTTTTGCCCATCCTTGGCATAGCCACTGATGGTATATTTTTTTTGGGCTGTTACAAAAAAAGTAATCAGCATGAAGAAAAATAACCATGCATATACTTTCAAAACTTCTGACAAAATTTTTTTTTCAATTTATGGGTTAACGGATTTTTTTATTGTAATAATAGTTGCTTTTACTGTGCTTTTATACTATCCTTTACTTCGCCGCAATGCAACATAGTAGCTTTATACTCCGGATTTTTTTTCCCTAAATATGGGTTGATAATTTCTTCCGTGTTACTTATCCAGTTAGCTTCTTTTCCCTCACCAAATGCCATTGGGCAATTTTGCCAATACAAAGTTTCTCCTTCGTAATGAACTGTTTTTAGCAAAGGATAAATACTTTCACTCACCATCCTGAAATCCTGCCTCATTTCGGTTATATCCGTTTGTTTTAACAGGCTTTCAGCATTTATTTTTATATCATTTAACTGCATTACTGCACTTTCAGCAATACCGCTGGAATCTTTCTTCAATTCGTCCAGCTGAATACCATCTGTTGTTACAAGAAATTTTTTAGCAGCATTTTTTGCCTGCAAAGTATCAGCCTCTACAAAGGCAGCTTTCAATTGAAAATAGGCATTCATCATTGTATCAATACTGCTATTAAAAACTATTGAATGCAGGTGGCTTATTATTGGTTTTGCTTTGGTGTGTTCCACTATATCCACCGTTCTGAATTTAAACCAATAAATACCAAAGCCAATCAATAAAAAAACAAGTATCAATGCTATACTTTTCATGTATATTTTTTTTGCAAAGCTACGGTATAACATCAAAATCGCTAAATAGTTTAACGATTGAATTACTTTTGCAGCCTGACAGTTATTCAATAATAAAAATTTTATATACAATTATGCTTTTAGGATTACAAAATGTGACGTTTGAATTTGGCGCCAGAACTATTGTTGAAGATGCTACCTGGCATATACAACCCAACGAACGTATTGCATTGATTGGTTATAATGGTACAGGTAAATCTACTTTATTAAAAGTGCTTACCAGGCAATATTTGCCAAACAAGGGAACTGTTGAGCAAGGCAAGGAAACTACCATTGGTTTTTTGCACCAGGACCTGCTGAGTTTTGATACAGAAGATTCTATTTTAGAAGTGGCCATGGGTGCTTTTGAAAGAGTGAAAGAATTGGAAAAAGAAATTGAAGCTATCGGTCTTGAATTAGAAAAAACTGGCGACGAAAACCTTGCACATGATTATTCTGAAAAACTACACGAGCTGGAGGTATTGGGTGGCTATGATATCCATCATAAAACAGAGGAAATTTTGCAGGGCCTTGGTTTTACAAACGAAAATTTACACAAGCCTTATAAATTATTTAGTGGCGGCTGGCGTATGCGGGTTTTGCTGGCAAAAATGATATTGATGCATCCCGATGTTTTATTGTTAGATGAACCTACCAATCACCTGGATTTGCCGAGTATAGAATGGCTGGAAAAATATTTACAACATTACCAGGGGGCAGTAGTGATGGTAAGTCATGACCGTTATTTTTTAGACAGGATGGTAAATAAAGTAGTAGAATTATACCAACAAAAATTACATTTTTATACCGGCAATTATAGCTACTACGAAACAGAGAAAGCGCTTAGGGTTGATATGCAGCAAAAGGCCTACGAGAACCAGCAGGATTATATAAGGCAGAACGAACGTTTTGTGGAACGCTTTAAAGCCAAAGCCAGCAAAGCCGCTGCTGCACAGAGTATTGTTAAGCGCCTTGAAAAGTTAGAGCGCATAGAAAATGTTGAAATAGAAAGACCCAATATGCGCATTAATTTTGCAGTAGATAAACAGCCGGGCAGGGTTTTATGTACCTTAAAACATATGTCTAAAAGTTTTGGCGACCTGATAATTATGGAAGATACAGGCGCTGAAATTGACCGTGGTGACAAGATTGCTTTGATTGGTGCAAATGGTAAAGGCAAATCTACTTTGCTAAGAGTTATTGTGGGCAGCGAAGCAATCACAGGCGAAAGAATCTGGGGGCATAATGTTGAGGAATCTTTTTATGCCCAACACCAGCTTGAAGCATTAAACATCAATAATAATGTATTGGACGAAATGCGGGAAAGCAGCAGCGGGAAAACCGATCTTGAATTAAGAAGCTTACTGGGTTGTTTTTTATTCAGTGGCGATGATGTTGATAAAAAAATAAAAGTATTGAGTGGTGGTGAAAAAGCAAGGGTTGCCCTTGCAAAAACAATTGTTAGCAAGGCGAATTTTTTAATGCTGGATGAACCTACCAATCACCTTGACATACATTCCGTTGATTTGCTTATAAGCGCTTTGAATAATTATGAAGGCAGTATTGTATTTGTAAGCCACGACAGGCATTTTGTAAGTAAAATAGCCAATAAAATATGGGAAATTGAAGACTATAAAATTGTTGAATTTAAAGGCAGTTATCCAGAGTGGGAAGATTGGAAGGAAAGAAGAATAGCTGCTGCAAAAAATGCTGAACCTGTTGAAAAAAATACAGAGCAAAAAAATAATAAAGAAAAAACTGTTAAGAAAGAAATAACAGCAGAAGTTATACCGACAGTTACGCATCAACGTAGCCCTGTTGATAAAGATATTAAAAAAGAATATCAAAAAAATAAAACACGTTTTCAACAAATAGAAGAAAAACTGGCACAGCTTAACCAGCGTAAAACTTCTGTAGAAGCTTTAATGGCTTCGCCTGATAATTATGCAGACAAAGATAAATTTCAACAAATCGAAACAGAATATAAATCAGTTACCGCAGAGTTGATTGGTTTAAATAAAGAATACGAAACCGTGTTTGAAAAAGTAATGGAACTGGAAGAAAAAATGGGATAGAAAGAGTAAAAAGCTTTACCTGATAATGTAATGCTTAGTTTTGGGCTTGTTGCAAATGGTGGCAAATTGGAAGCGTACCACAAAGATAAAATGTTGAAGGACGACGCCACTGAAGTTTCACATGGCTGCTGTCTTTGCTGGATCAAAATTGTTACCTAAACATTCCTTTAAAATAAAAATGCCCTCCGATAAAGCGGAGGGCATTTTTATTAAATCTATTGTATTAAAAATTTCTAACGGTCATTTCTACTCTTCTGTTTTGAGTACGGCCTTTTGCTGTTTTATTACTAGCAATAGGTTTATCCTGGCCAAAACCTGTAGCATTCAGACGGCTTTCATTAACACCTTTTGCAACAAAATATGCCTTCACTGAATTGGCTCTCGCCTCTGACAATATTTGGTTTTTATCTGCCTTACCAGTATTGTCAGTATGCCCTGAAATATCAACTTTATAACCTGGATTTTCAGCTAAAATTGTTACCACATTGTTTAATGAGGCATTGGATTTAGCCAGCAACTTGGCACTTCCAGTTGCAAAGAAAATATTTTTCGCGCTCTTATTTACCTTCTGAATAATTTCAGGCTTAATTATAGGGCAACCAAAATTAGTTGCGGGACCAGCTTCTGTCGGACACTTATCTTCTTCGTCATTGACGCTATCACCATCAGTATCGGGTATTGGGCAACCTTGATATTTGGCAACACCTGCTACTGTAGGGCATTTATCTTCTTCATCATTAATACCATCACCATCAGTATCTGGTATTGGGCAACCATTGTATTTAGCAACACCTGGTACAGTTGGGCACTTATCAACATCATCTAAAATACCATCTTTATCAGTATCTACAATAACCGGAATCGGTGGTGGTGGTGGAGCCACATAAGCTTGAGTGCTATGGATACTTTGGTTAAACCCTAATGAATAAAATAAATTGTTATCTAAATTATCAGAATTAAAACTAACCCTGTAGTTCATCTGCAATGTAATATAACCATCATTAAATAAATTCATTTGTACACCTCCACCTAATGGAGCATATCCGGCAAATTTACTTCCGTAAACTCCACCGCCAAGACCAGCAGAAAGAAAAGGATTTACCAAATGATTATTATTAAACATCCTTAAATGCAAAGAAGCTTCCAGTTCATGTGCATAACTGCTATTACTGGTTACATCCTTTGAATATGAAGTAAAAACTCCATTATAGCGAATAGAATAGTCTGTTTTTGCTCCTATTCCATGCCAGTACATAATAGAAAAACCTGGTTCAAGAGGTCCTGATTTCCATAGTGAAGCAGTAAAATCCGTCAGGTTTGCACTAAATCCAATAGCAGAACCTTTTTTTACGCCACCATAATTTTGGGCTAAAGCCATATGGGCTAAACAAATAAAAACTAATGTTGCTTTAAGTTGTTTCATAATCATAAATTAATTTTTGGGTTGAGAATATCAATACAGGAAATATTTATATATTAATTCCCTTCTGATTTATTATAATTTGGCAAATATATAACATTGATATCAAATACACCCTTAAATGTGAAAAATAAATCACTAACAAATTACGTGTTAAACACTTAAACTGAATTATTTAATTGCCCTATATTTGCAAAAATTATCGACTTGGTAGCTCAGCTGGATAGAGCATCAGCCTTCTAAGCTGAGGGTCATTGGTTCGAATCCAATCCAGGTCACAAAAATGGACATTCGAGATTTAATTCTGTTTGTCCATTTTTTATTTTCGCTGAAATTTTCTGCCAGTTTATATATTAGCTCATCGGCTTCGCTGAGAATGGGATAAACAATACAAATTGACTTTTAAACGCTAAGCTTTTTCGGTTGTAAGCAATACCAGCTTTTCCATATTAACAATGGCTATCTTTTTATTGGTAACTGCTATTATCCCCTCTTCGGTTAACTCATTCATACTCCTGAAAACGGTCTCATAAGTAGTGCCAGCCAAAGAAGCAAGATCTTGCCGGCTGAGTAATATATCAATGCCATTTTCTTTTGTGCTGCCAAATTTCTGGTGCAGTGTTAGCAAGGCCTGTGCTATCCGCCCTTTTACGGGCATATGTGCCAGGTTGCGCATATTATTTTCAGATTCCTGTAATTCATCTGCAAAAAACATCATTAATTCATACGTAAGATGCGGATTGACTTTTAAGGTGGATTGAAAAAAATCGAGATTAATAAAACATACGGATGAGGGTTCCAGGGCGGTGGCAGATATCGGGTAAACATTATTATGCCCTAACCCACGATGCCCCAGGATAGCGCCTTTATTTGCAATGCGAAGAATCAGTTCTTTATCGTTGCCCCATTTTTTATGCACTTTAACTTTTCCCTGGTATACAAAATAGATGCCTTTTACTGCATCACCTTCTTCAAATATCACTTCTCCTTTTTTTACAGGTATCGTTTGCCGGTGTACATCAATTGCAGGTATCCATTCCTTTAAACATAGGGTACATAAAAAGCAGGATTTAAGATCGCAATTATTTTTATTGTTTTTCATAAGAAAGCAAATGATTGGTCATTCTGCAAGTATACTGCATAATTATCAAATTTAATTTAATGGTATGTGTAGACCTGGTAAATATTAATTCAATTATTTCTTATTGAGAAAATACTTGTTAACAGCGTGTTTTCTTCAAATTTTAATAGCCCCATATTATAATTCAACGAATGTTCATTAAAAATGAATTATACAATAAGCATCATATAAATTTCAATATTACATATTATTATATAAAATATGTAATAAATAAAATGAAATAATAATATTTTTTTATATTTTTTTATTATTTTTATGATATAAATAATATTTTAATAATTAAATTTTTACTTTAACTTGATAATTTATTATATTTATTATTTATTAATATAAATGATTGTCTGCCAAATAACAAACTAAAATTGATAGCTATGAAAGTTATTGTTATTGGCAACGGAATGGTAGGATATAAGTTTTGCGAAAAGCTTTTGGCCAAATCTGCATTAGCCAAATTTACCATTACTGTTTTTGGAGAAGAAGTTCGCCCCGCATACGACAGGGTTCATCTTAGTGAATACTTTGCCGGTAAATCTGCCGAAGATTTAAGCATGGCACCCAGTAGTTGGTATGCAGAAAATAATATTACCCTCCACCTTGCAGATCCCATTGTAAATATTGACAGAGATAACAAAACTGTTTTATCTCACCATGGGCTTACTGCTCCCTATGATGTACTTATTATGGCTACAGGTTCATCTGCATTTGTTCCCCCAATACCCGGTCTAGAAAAAGAAGGGGTATTTATATATAGAACTATTGAAGATTTGGAGTTAATGACAGCTTATGCAAAAAAAGCAAAAAAAGGAGCTGTAATTGGTGGTGGGTTATTAGGCCTCGAAGCTGCTAAGGCTATGCTGGATTTAGGAATAAGTAACACACAGGTTATTGAATTTGCCCCTCGTTTAATGCCAAGACAAATTGATGACGCAGGATCTAAAGTTTTACAAACTAAAGTAGAGTTGCTCGGCTTAACTATTCATACCAATAAAAATACCTCAGCCATTTTAGGTGATAATTGTATTAGCGGAATGCAGTTTAGCGACGATACAAAAATTGATGTTGATATGCTGGTAATTTCAGCAGGCATAAAGCCAAGGGATGAGCTGGCAAAACAATGCGGACTGGAAGTTGGTTCCCGGGGCGGCATTATTGTAAACGACCAGTTGCAAACATCGGATGAAAATATTTATGCCATTGGTGAATGTGCTTTGCATAATGGAATGATTTATGGTTTAGTAGCGCCCGGTTATGATATGGCTGATGTAGTAACAAAAAACATCACCTTCCCACCAACAGAAACAAAGGCATCTTTTACCGGCTTCGACATGAGTACAAAACTAAAACTGATTGGTGTGGATGTAGCCAGTTTTGGAAACCCCTTTGTTGCTGCAAAAGATGGAAGGGCAATTGTTTTAGAGGATACACATAAAGGAATTTACAAAAGGATCAATATCAGCAATGATGGTAAATATTTACTTGGCGGCATATTAATTGGCGATGCGGATGCTTATAATATGCTGTTGCAAACCTGCAAAAACAAGATAGTGCTTCCCCCAAATCCAGAAGACGTTATTTTGGGTGCAAGAGGTGGCAGTGAAGCCTCAGAAGGCGCTGGTGTTGCAGGTTTACCTGATGATGCATTGATATGCAGTTGCGAAGGTATTACCAAAGGAATGGTTTGTTCATCGGTTACAGAAGCTGGTTGCGAAACGGTAGAGGCAATAAAAAAATGTACCAAAGCTGGCACTGGTTGTGGTGGTTGTGTACCGATGTTAAAAGACCTGATGGTGCATACTATGAAGGCGCAGGGAAAATATGTTCGCAATGTTTTGTGCGAACATTTTAATTACAGCCGCCAGGAATTATTTGATTTAGTAAAATTAAAACAGCTAAAAACATACGATGAGGTTTTAAATGAATTAGGCAAAGGCGATGGTTGCGAATTGTGCAAACCTCCGGTTGCATCTATACTTGCAAGTTTATGGAACGAAATGATTTTAAAAAAAGGAAACGACACTGCTCAGGACAGTAATGACAGGTTTCTTGCAAATATCCAAAAAGGCGGTACCTACTCTGTGGTACCAAGAATACCTGGTGGAGAAATAACGCCTGATAAATTAATTGCAATTGGAAGTGTTGCAAAAAAATACAGCCTCTACACAAAAATAACAGGTGGTCAGCGTATTGATTTATTTGGTGCACACCTGGTTGATTTACCAAACATTTGGGAAGAATTAATTGACGCTGGTTTTGAAAGTGGCCATGCATACGGTAAAAGCCTTCGAACAGTAAAAAGCTGTGTAGGTAGTACCTGGTGCAGGTTTGGCCTGCATGATAGTGTAAGCTTTGCTATACAGATTGAAGAACGTTACCGTGGTTTAAGAAGTCCGCATAAATTAAAAGGTGGTGTAAGCGGTTGCATACGTGAGTGTGCCGAAGCACAGAGTAAAGACTTTGGAATTATCGCCACAGAAAAAGGCTGGAACTTATTTGTATGCGGTAATGGTGGCAGCAAACCTCAACATGCTTTATTATTAGCTTCGGATATAGATAGCGAAACCTGTATCAGCTTTATTGACCGCTTCCTGATGTTTTATGTAAAAACTGCAGACCCGTTAACCCGTACTGCTACCTGGCTAAATAAAATGGAAGGAGGTATAGAATATTTAAGAGAAGTGGTGGTGAACGATAGCCTGGGGATGGCTTCACAATGGGAAGCAGAAATGCAACTCCATGTGGCCACTTACGAATGTGAATGGAAAGCAGCCATTGAAACACCCGAACTACGCAAGCGTTTCAATCATTTTGTAAACGCACCGGCAGAAAAAGACCCTGCTGTAAAATTTGATAAAATGAGGGAAATGAAAAAAGCTAAAGAATGGAAATAAAATAAAAAATATTACCTGCAGAGGGGCTTGCCGCCGACACCTGACGATTGCTTGTCATAAGAAAAATAGACCAACAAAACCTATTTAATTATGACAGACAAAAAAATACTAACCTGGTTTTATGCCTGCACCACCGCCGATGTTCCGGCCAATGGCGGTGTATGTGTAAAGTACGAAGAGGAACAGATTGCCCTGTTCAATTTTTCCCGCCGCAATGAATGGTACGCTACACAAAATGAATGCCCACACCGTATGCAAATGGCATTGAGCCGTGGCATGATCGGCTCTCAAAACGATGAGCCAAAACTGGCTTGCCCATTTCACAAAAAAACATTTTCAATGGTTACCGGCGAATGTATCAGTGGCGATGAATGTGCCATTAAAACCTATCCTGTTAAGGTGGAAGATGGAAAAGTGTTTATACAGGTGAATCGGCAATGGTGAATAGTGAATTGTGAATTTATGTTGCAGTTTTTCTTTATAAAAAATAAAATCATTTTAAAAATATGAACTCCAATTGACCATTGCCTATTGACAATTCACCAATTGACCATTCACAAAATAAAAAACCCCGACAACCGAAATTGAAGCTCGTCGCCGGGGTGGTTCGATCTCAAATTGCAAACAACTTAAAACCAAAACAAAATTATGCGTAAAAAACTAAAATCAAAATTATTAAAGTTTGGAACCTTATTATGCTTGCTGCATGCTTATGGTGTAAATGCACAGTTTACTTTTACGGGCCAGTTGCGTACAAGAACAGAACTAAGGAACGGAACAGGCAACCTTGTTTTAAAGGGTTCCGGTAATGCTGCATTTACCTCGCAGCGAACAAGGTTAAACTTTGGCTACAAATGGGATCGGTTAACCTTTGGCGTTAGTATCCAGGATGTAAGGGTATGGGGGCAGGATGCCTCCAGTATTTCCAATGCAGACGGCAATAAATTAATGCTTCATGAAGGCTGGGCCGATTTGATATTATTCAACAAAGCAGATACTACCATTAAAACTACCGGGATTGATTTAATGAGCCTTAAAATTGGCCGCCAGGAATTAAGTTACGATGATGTAAGGCTTATTGGAAACCTGGATTGGTTGCAGCAAGGCCGCCGTTTTGATATGGCTTTATTAAAAACAGTACACCATGGCTGGCAGATAGATATAGGATATGCTTTCAATCAAAATTCGGATGCTTTTGGTATCACCAACACATCGTATGTACCGGCTAATGTAGCTCCGTATATAAAAAATTCTTTGGGTTATTTAGTTCCTACTCCCGCAGGCATGTTACCAACAGCGGCTGCCGGTAATGCAGGTAATAACAGCTCAAAAACAGGAACACCCATTTGGACTAACCCCCCCACTACAAACAGCGGCAACCAGGATTATAAAACATTTACCAGTGTTTACATCAGCAAAAAATTCAATCAAACAAAATTTTCAGGATTATTCTTCAACGATAATTTTGGAAAATACAAAGTAGATTCTGTAGGCAGTGTCGCCGCAGGTTATGTGTACGGCCGCAGGTTTGTAACCGCAGGTGCAGCAGATGCATTTCACTATTCAGGCACTAACAGCCGCTACACGTATGGATTAATGATTAACCATACAATGGGCAATACATCTGGCTTTGGTAAAATTGCCATACAGGCTGCGTACTATGCACAATCGGGTAAAAACCGTGATGGCATAACAATGAAAAACGCCTACCACTATACAGCATCCGTTACTTATCAAAAAGGAAAATTTAGTGTAACGCCTGGTTACGATGTGTTAAGCGGCAACAATGCCGGCACTTCCGAAGATGAAAAGTTTGACCCGTTATATGGCACGCCACACAAGCATTGGGGCTATATGGATTATTTCTATGTAGGCACAGGATCGCCAGCTGGTGGCCTTAATAACCCTTACTTAAAATTAAAATACACTACCAATTTGCTTACCCTTGGTTTAGATTATCACAACTTTTCTTTAAACAAAGACATGAAAAAAGCAGATGGTTCATTGATATCTAAAAATTTAGGGAACGAGTTTGATTTTGTACTTAACTACAGCTTAAATAAATTTTCAAATATAGAATTTGGATACTCTTTAATGAAAGCCAGCAATAGTATCCCTTTTGCAAAAGGGCAGGCTACTACAAATGCTGTGGCAGATACCTATAATAAAACAGGTAACTGGTTTTATGCAATGATAAAATTTTCGCCCGATTTTCTTTATACAAAACCAGTAGCAACAACAAAGTAGGCAGCTACTTTCTTATTAATAATATTTCAACAATTATCGCAAAAAATTTATATCACTAAAAACTTTTTATATGTCAACAAATACTCCATCATTACCACTATACAAACTAAACATTTTTTCGGGCAAAGGTGTGCAGATGAAAACCTTTCACATAACCTGGTTCACATTCTTCTGTTGTTTTTTTGCATGGTTTGGTATGGCGCCATTAATGAAGATTGCCAAAGAACAATTGCATTTAACCAAAGATCAGATCGGCAACATACAGATTGCGTCTGTATCTGCAACCATTGTGGCTCGTTTATTAATCGGCAGGCTGGTAGATAAATATGGCCCACGGCTGGTGTATTGCTGGTTGCTGATTATTTGTGCCATCCCTGTTTTATTAATCGGTACCAGCCAATCTTATATTTCATTTTTATTATTTCGTCTGGCCATTGGTGTTATAGGCGCTTCATTTGTTATTACACAGTTTCATACTTCCATTATGTTTGCACCAAACATAAAAGGTACGGCCAATGCAACGGCTGGCGGCTTTGGTAATGCAGGTGGTGGCGCGGCTAATTTTTTTATGCCCATGATTGCATCGGGTTTTGTGGGCCTTGGTTTTTGTGCCAAAGAAGATAGCTGGAGATATGCTATGATTGTACCTGGAATATTGTTGCTGGTATGTGCTTATTTATATTACCGGTATACAAAAGATACAGCAGCAGGCAATTTTAAAGAAATTGGTTACACAGTTGATGTAAAGAAAAATACATTTATGATTGCCATAAAAGATTACCGTACCTGGATTTTAACCATTGCTTATGCTGCCTGCTTTGGTGTTGAAATTACAGTTGATAATTTTGCACCTCTCTTTTTTATGGATTCATTTGGCGCCACGCTGGCTGTTGCCGGAATGGCGGCTGGTATATTCGGCTGGATAAATTTATTTGCCCGCCCGATGGGAGGCATTGTTGCAGATAAAATAGGGAAAGTATGGGGCTTTGATGGCAAGTCGATGTTGCTGGCTGTATTATTAGTATTAGAGGGGATTGGTATAATCTGGTTTGCAAAATCAGGTAATTTAAGCATGGCCATTTTTATGATGTTCTTTTTTGGCCTTAGCCTGAAGATGGCTAATGGAGCCACTTACAGCTTAGTGCCGTTTATCAGCCCTGCAGCAGTAGGCAGCGTGGCAGGCATTGTAGGTGCAGGTGGAAATATTGGTGCCATGCTGATTGCATTTATGTTTAAGGCAAAAGCAATCCATGCAACAAAAGACGTAATGGAAAATGGCGTAATGAAAACCAAAGACTTAATTGATTATACAGCAGCATTCACTTTACTGGGCTATATTATTTTAGGGATAGGTGTGGCTGTTTTAATTTTCAGGACAATTACTGCGAGAAAAGGTGCAGATATAAAAAACTTAACACTTGTACCTGCAACTGTAAAGTCTTAACCGGGATATATTTTTTAAAAATTACACATTGGATAAAGCAGATAAAATAAACGGCCGTTCAAAAAGTAGTTCTCCTTCAGAGGGTCTTACTACTACCTGCTGTTATTGCGGTGTAGGCTGTGGCATTGTAGTTAATAAAGATGTATTGGGTAAGATAACAGTAGAAGGCGATAAAAACCATCCTGTAAATAAGGGTATGCTCTGCAGCAAAGGAATGAATTTGCATTATACCGTAAATGATCAAAGCGACAGGTTGTTGTATCCTGAAATGCGTTACGCAAAAAATCAACCGCTGCAAAGGGTTTCGTGGGATGTTGCCCTGGAAAGAACAGCCGCTGTTTTTAAAACACTTATTAATAAATACGGCCCCGATAGTGTTGCATTTTATGCAAGCGGACAATGTTTAACAGAAGAATACTATGTAGTAAATAAATTGATTAAAGGATTTATTGGCAGTAATAATATTGATACTAATAGCCGCCTTTGCATGAGTAGTGCAGTAGTAGGTTATAAAATGAGTTTGGGTGAAGATAGTGTACCGGTGAGTTATGATGACCTAGAATTGTGTGATACCATTTTTGTTGCAGGTGCCAACCCTGCATGGTGCCATCCAATTTTATGGCGAAGGGTGGAGGCTGCAAGAGAGAAAAATCCAAACCTGAAAATAATTGTAAGCGACCCACGCAAAACACAAACCTGCTCCATAGCCAATGTGCATTTGCAGTTAAATCCGGGAACGGATATAACATTGCATCATGCCATTGGCCGCTGCCTGATTGAAGAAGGCAATATTGATTTTGATTTTATCAATGACCACACCAATGGTTTTGACGGTTATAGAAAAACTGTTTTTGAAAAAACCATTGAGGAGGCCGCCGTCATTTGCGGTATTACAGCAACAGCTATACTTGAGGCTGCTTCGTATATCGGCAACGCCAAAGGTTTTATTACTATGTGGACGATGGGGCTTAATCAAAGTGTTGTGGGGGTAAACAAAAACCTGTCGCTTATCAATTTAAATTTAATTACAGGGCATATCGGAAAGCCGGGGTCAGGGCCATTTTCGTTAACTGGCCAGCCCAATGCAATGGGTGGCCGGGAAGTTGGCGGCCTTAGTAATTTGTTACCGGCTCACCGCGATTTATTAAAGGAGCAGGACAGGAATGAGGTAGAAAAATTCTGGCAAATCCCCTTAGGTACTATTCAGCAAAAACCAGGGCTAACAGCCACTGAAATGTTTGAAGCATTGAATGATGGTAAATTAAAAGCCATCTGGATTTTATGCACCAACCCATTAATCAGTTTGCCCGATGTACGTATTGCAGAACAAGGATTGAAGAAAGCAAAATTTGTAGTGGTGCAGGATGTAAGCAATAAAATAGAAACTTTGCAATATGCAGACGTTGTTTTACCCGCTGCATCATGGGCAGAAAAAGAAGGCACCATGACGAATGCGGGAAGATACATTGCCCATTTAAGCAAAATTACAGATGCCCCCGGCGAAGCATTGGCCGATGCAGAAATTATTTGCCGCTTTGCAAAAAAGATGGGGTATCATGGATTTGATTTTAAAAGTTTTGCTGAAATATTTACAGAGCATGCCGCCTTAACTGAAGGTACTAATATTGATATCAGTGGATTAAATTATGCCATTTTAAAAGAGAAGCGTTCTGTGCAATGGCCGTACACCAAACAAACAGGAGCATTGGGTACAGCAAGGTTATTTACTGACCATCGTTTTTTTACACCTTCTCAAAAAGCAAATATCCATTCCTTTAGTGACGAAAATAATTCGGAAGCATTAACACCACAATACCCACTGATACTCACTACCGGCCGCATACGTGATCAATGGCATACCATGAGCAAAACCGGAAAGGTGAATAAACTCAATCAGCATATCAAAGAAAGTTTTTTAGAAATAAATCTTTTTGATGCTGCGGAACGAAATATTAAAGAAGGCGATTTGGTTGAAGTAATTAACCCCCGTGGCAATGTAAGGGTGAAGGCAAAACTGACAGAAGACATTAAACAGGGGGTTTGCTTTTTGCCCATTCACTGGGGCAAAATTTTAAAAAGTGATTTAAACAGGGCCAACAATCTTACCAATAACCTGGTTGACCCTAAAAGTAAAGAACCTGATTTTAAATTTTCTGCTGTGCAGGTTCTGTTGCATAAAAAAGCAAAACAAAAAATAATTGTGGTGGGTGCAGGCGCCGGTGCATATGGCTTTGTAAAAAGTTACCGGGCCTTAAATATTGAGGATGAGATTGAAGTTTTCAGCAAAGAAAATTTTCCTTTTTACAACCGGGTATTATTGCCCGATTATATCACCGGTATATTGCCCTGGAGCAACCTGGTAAAGATGAATGATGCAGAAGAAAAAAATTACAATATCAAACTGCACCGTGGTGTAAGTATTGAGCACATCAACAGAGAAACAAAAACAGTAACCGACAGTAATGGAAATACACATTTGTACGATGTATTGTTACTGGCTACAGGCAGCCGCCCGTTTATGCTCCGTGATGTGCCGGCCATAAAAGGAATCTTCACCATGCGTAGCAGAACAGATGCTGACAATTTTAAAAATCATGTTAACCCGGCAAAAGGAAAAGTAATTATTGTGGGCGGTGGTTTGCTGGGAATTGAATTAGCGGCATCATTAAAAGAAGTAAATGTTGAAGTGGTTATCATACAGCGTATTTCCCGTTTGATGGATAGGCAGCTTGACCCATTGGGCAGCCAGCTGTTACATGAAGAACTTGCCAGCAGGGGTATTGACATTTTTTACAATGATGAAATTGACCGGTTTCTTGGCACAAAAAATATTACCGGTGTACGTTTAAAAAGCGGCCTGATGATAGAAGCACAGGCTGTAGTAATTGCCATTGGCACACTGCCGAATATTGAAATAGCAAAGGCAGCAGGCATTGATTGCAAACGTGGTGTTGTAGTAGATGAATACCTGCGTACAAACGATGAAAATATTTTTGCCATAGGAGAGATAGCAGAGTTCAAAGGATTTTTGTATGGCATTACAGCAGCAGCAGAACAGCAGGCAGAGATAGTTGCACGAAGCCTTACAGGGGATATTGCAAAATATTATGATGGCTCGCTGCTGATGAATATCCTAAAATTATATGGTACCGATTTGTGCTCCCTTGGCCTGGCAGAAATACCCAATGATGATACCGGCTATGAAGAAATTATATTTATAGATAAAGCCAAACGCTACTACAAAAAATGTATCGTTTACAACGACCGTCTTGTAGGGGCAATACTGATTGGTAATAAAGATGAGTTTCTTGAATTCAGGGATCTCATTCAGAATAAAATGGAGTTAAGCGAAAAACGCTTGCAGCTACTACGCAGTGGTAAAGCGGCAGAGCCTGTGCTGGGAAAATTAATCTGCACTTGCAGCAATGTGGGTGAAGGAAATATTATTAATAAAATAAAAGAAGGCTGTAAAGACCTTGTGCAGCTGTGCCAGCTAAGTGGTGCCGGCATGGGCTGTGGCAGTTGCAGGCCCGAAGTAAAAGATATTTTGGATGAATATGTGCATGCGCTAAAAAAAGACAAGGTTATTGAAACTGTCTAATTTATTTTTGTATGGCAGCATTTGCCGCGATACAAATACAGACGATGTGGGAATATAATATATTATGAAAAAAGAATTCACAACATCCGTATTTAAGCAACTGGAAGGAATTGAGTATTTCGATTTTGAAGAAGATTTTATGGAAAAAAAGGTGCGTTGTATCCCCATGACAGTAAGGTTTAAGATGGATGCAACTGGCATTAAATTAAAGCTGTCACAATGGAGCAAATTTTCAAGTGCCGAAAGGATAGCACTTGCACTTAAACCCGCTGAAACAAATGAGGAGGCGGCATTGTATAACAAATACCTGTCAGCATTGATAAAAGAATACACCGGCAATGAAGCTACGATAATACCTGTAAATGAAAAACCTGAATGGGCTGATACCAAAAACATTCCGGCCATATTACAACAAAAAGCAAAGGAGTTTAATGTAAATATTTCAATTGCACAATGGCAATCATTTACAAACCTGCAAAGGTTTGCTTTATCAAAGCTATGCAGACCGGGGCATGAAAATAAAAATTTTCCAAAGGCAATTGTTGAATTTGGATTGGTAAAGTGAATGGTGAAGGCTATTAATTTCAAAGTTCGCTATTGACTATTGACTATTGACCATTGACTATTGACTATTGACTATTCACATTTCACGATTCACCATTGACTACTAACAACACACAATATGGCAAACACTGTTATCATAAACTTTAGAGGCGGTATTATTTCTCCCGGAGATTTATACAATATACTTGTAGCAGCATCCGAAGCAAATATCCGCTATGTCCGCTTTGGCTTAAGGCAACAATTACTTATTGATTTGGAGAGTGATAACTTTACAGTTTTTACAGATCAATTGGATAAACTTCAAATTGCTTATGAAATAAACAGCAGCAAATTTCCCAATATCATCAGCTCCTACCCTGCCGAAGAAGTTTTTATCCGCAATACATGGTTAAGCGAAGGGGTGTATAAAGATATTTTTGATTCAATAGAATATACGCCAAAACTAAAAATAAATATCTGCGACAGCAACCAGAGCTTTACGCCAATGCTTACCGGAAATATCAACTGGATTGCGTCTGCCACATCACAACACTATTGGCATTTGATTATACGCTTTCCAAAAACAAATATTATTTACGAGTGGAACCGCTTATGTTATACAAATGATATTGCAGCTGTTACAAAAGATATTGAACAATATATTTATGCTGATGCACAAAAATATATCGACAACCCAACTGCAAACGGCAAAGAGCTGCTGGCACAGATACAATCAAACAACCTAATCAATAAGCAGCAAGGCGTTGATGTTTTGTTGCCGCAATTTAACCTCCCCTACTATGAGGGTTTAAACAGGTACAATAACAAATACTGGCTGGGCATTTACCGCAGGGATGAATTATTTAGTGTTGATTTTTTGAAACAGCTCTGCACCCTTTGCCTGCAAACCAAGCTGGGTCAGCTTTGTTGCACTTCCTGGAAATCGATAATGATAAAAGGGATTGAAGAAAAAGATAAGACAAGATGGAATTTATTGCTTGAAGAATTTCAAATAAATATGCGCCATGCGGCCAATGAATTAAATTTTCAGGTAGAAGATAATTGCGAAGAAGGCCTTGCATTAAAAAATTATATCGTCAATCATTTAAGCATGGATGATACCCGCACTTTTGGTATCTGTATTGGTATTAAAACAAGAAATAAAAGCGAGGTATTTTGCAGCATCCTCATAAGGCGCAGGTACCTGGTTGATTTTTTTGGCATTAAACTATTACCGGTATATGATATTTTATGTGCCAAAGATTTTAATCCTAATGAACGCACCGGCGAAATTTTCAGTAGTGGCAACCTTAAAATTTTATTACCTGAGCAGTTGCGCAGATGTATAGTCAAATTTTATAACTACCGAAAAGGCATCAACAAAGCAAATACCACTGTTCAGAAATCAAAAAAAGAAAACATCATTACAGCAACAGAAATTGATGTGTACCAGTGTAAAAGCTGTTTTACGGTGTATGATGAAGTCGCCGGCGAACCCGAAAACGGAATACCGGAAGCCACTTTATTTGACAATTTACCGGCTACTTATTGCTGCACGCTCTGCGAAACAGAAAAAATAAATTTTAGAAAAATAAAAAAATCATCCCTCGGTTTACAGCCTGTCTAAACCCACATATGCCTTAAAATTTAAAAAGTGTTTTTTGTACAAGCAAGGTTTTCACCTGATAGTTTTTTATTAAGAAGCTTTCTTCACCTGTGTGTCACCGCAATATGTTTTTCTTGAAGTGAATATTGAGAAAACCTGACGGCACAAAGGGTTGAAACCGTTGCTTACACAAGGGATGTGCATAAATTTTTTTTACCTTATCCTTAAAATAAATCTGCATGAGGTTTTTAAAATTTCAGAAAAGTAAACCATTTTTATGTATAAATCAGCACTACTGTTGCTGGTATTGCCAAAAAATACCTGTTTCAAAAATTTAAAAAATTTCACAAAGAAAATATTTTTATCTATCTCTTTTGAAGGTTGCTATTTTTTTGTATTTTACTACCCATGCAAACAGTTACTTTACAATACCTTGAACATAAAAATCAGCAATTGATAGCCATTCATTTTGCAAAAGATGCAGCACTGAATAAGTTACTGCTCACTATTGAAGGGTTAAAATGGAGCCAGACATTTAAGTGCTGGCATTTACCGCTCAACAGGCAAAATTATTACAAGCTTACCGATACATTACTTAGCAATGCAATAGTTAACAGCAAACCTTTATTGCAACATCCAATATTTACCAGTATTAAAAAAGAAACTGCGGAAATTAAAACTCAGCCAGCGCCAGGTAAAGCAATTGTTACAACCACAAAAAAAGTAAACAGCATACACGCCATTAATAAACATGTACTGCCAGCGTTAGAACAACATTTGCAATTAAAAGCCTACAGTCCATCAACCATAAAGACCTATCTTAACGAAGTACAGCAATTTTTGCAACTGATAAAAGCCAATGCTGCCGACCAGTTCACCAGCCAGCGGCTTAAAGACTACCTGCAATACTGTTATGCTACGCAGAAGCTAAGCGAAAACACTTTACACAGCCGCATAAATGCCTTAAAATTTTATTACGAACAGGTGCTTAAAAAAGAAAAATTATTTTGGGAAATACCAAGACCAAAAAAGAGAAGCATACTTCCAAAAGTTATCAGTGAAGAAAAAATAATAAAAGCATTATTTGGTGTTGAAAACTTAAAACACAAAACAATATTGGTAACCGCCTACAGTGCAGGGCTAAGGGTAAGTGAAGTGGTAAGCCTGCGGGTTTCAGATATTGACAGCGACAGGATGCAGATAGCTATAAGGGGTGCAAAAGGGAAAAAAGACCGGATGGCCACGTTAAGTTTATATACGCTGCAACTTTTAAGAGAATATGTAACAATATATAAACCGAAAACCTATTTATTTGAAGGCCAGTACAAGGAAAAGCACTACAGCAGCCGAAGTGCGCAAACTATTTTTAATAATGCAATAACAGGATTAAACCTGCCGGAAAGCATAAGTTTCCACAGCCTGCGACACAGTTACGCAACGCACCTTTTAGAAAACGGGACCGATATAAAATATATTCAGGATTTATTGGGGCATAGTGACATAAAAACTACTTTACGCTATACCCATGTAAGCATAAAAGCACTTGCAAAAATTGAAAGCCCTTTAGATAAAATAATGCGAAAAAAATGACGGAACACCTGCGTTTTTTAAATTGTTGGAAGTTGTATTTGCGCAAGTTTTTTAAACCAACTTCTTGCGTTTTTATTTATAAGTTATTAGTTTTCAGTGATAAAAGAAAATAGTTTAGTATAAAAGAGTTGCGTATTTTAGCATAAATACAAACGTTGGCTGTAATTGCTAATAGTGTTTACGTTTTGTTTGTTGTTGGTTGGACACCGGACTTCGGTATTTCTGTGGGGCGGACACAGCAAGTTTTTTTAGCAGGACAAGGTAGTGTGGTTATTTTTTAGGACAGAGCGTGCTAACCTACTCTATTTTATTTAAGTCTTTGCTGGCGGGAAGTTCTAAGTAGATTTTTAAGCACAAGACCTGAATTTCTTCCCAAGTTATTCTATCACGAGAATTAGTATAAATATAACCTTTAGCAATGCCATTAATTACCATCAAAGTATTTCTATCCTTTAATGGTTTTACTTCACAGTCTTTAACTTTCGTTAGCCATGTAATAAACGATGAACGGGTATAAAGCATTTAGGCGTAAGTAAGTTTCTCTGTGAAAGTTTTGGTTTTATATGATTTAGGTAGTTTTAAAGCCTTCTTTTCGGCTTCTTCATCTGCCTCATGCTTTAGGACAGTAGCATACATTTTTTTGAGAATTTTCCTCACCTCCCTTTCGTTTTCGCCGTTGGCTATAATATCAGTTCTATGCTCATAAAAAGCAATAAAACTGCCTGCCTTACACTCAATTATAGTTCCAGGCATTAATTCACTTTTTGATTTTTTTAGACTATTTGGCATATTCTATTTTTACATTATTAACGGCTATCCCGACAAAATGTTTTCAATATAAAGTTAAATAAATAAAATTGCAAGCCAAATTACTTTTTAGACACTTAAAAACCAATTATTTTAGCATTAAAATAATAAAAAAATTAGCATTACTTAAAATGTATTAACTTTATATCTCACAATTTAAAACCATATAACATGGCAAAATCAAGTTCTGGCGGAAAGGGTCAATCACACCCACAACCACAAAGTGCAATCACAGGAAAGTATGTTACTGAAAAGTATGCCGAAACGCACCCTAAAACAACTTTCACAGAAAAGCCAAAAACTAAGGGAAAATAGTACCAGACAGGTCTATTCTATTTCTTACCCAAGTTTTAGGCAGTTTTAGAAGACCATCTACTCTTATTTCGTCTTCTGTTTTTAAGTGGGGATTGATTCGATTAGCTAAGAGCAAATACTCTTTTGTTTCGTCCAAAAGAAAACATACTTGTTTAATAACCCAATCCTCATTTTTCCCCCAGTCTTTCGCATCGTTTACAGACATCCATCTTGTACTGTCAGCAATAGCATCACACCACTCCAAATAAATGATAGGCATAAAAACACCAATATCAGGCAACTTGCCTTTATTTTTAATACCTTTATTTTTTATGTTATTGGACAACTAATAAAACTGTAAGGGTTTTATTGCCTTTTAGGTAGGACACTTTAAAACGATACCATAGCGGAGAAAAATTAAGAAGGTGGCACATACAGCCAACAAAGGGTTTGCCGCAAGGCTGGCGGACGGAAGTAAACTTGTGCATTTTCAGCTTTGGTTATCATCAGTTCCAGCGGACGGAATTCTTTTGAGCATTTTATGTTACCTTAATCTTCAAACAACTTATCAGCTTTTGTTACGGTCTGACGTTTTTCAAATACCAGCCCTGCGGCAAGCCCTGAACGTTGTATGCAACTATATCGGACAGCTTACGTTCCAAAAAATAATCTTATGCGACAAACACTTTTAATTCTGACACTTTTTTTCTCGGCAAATTTATTTGCCCAAAAAATTGACACAGTTTACACAGAAAAAAATGGTGCTCTTGAAACTTTATATTTTACACTAATTCCTGAACAACCATCAAAAGGACTTTTGGTTGTACTTGGTGGATTTAGCTACCCACAACAAACTCTTACTGAAACAAATTTGCCGACAAAGGCTTGTGCAGCAGGTTACACAGTTTTATTACCATTCCTTTACAGGGCTGACACGGTTGACAGGAATAATATTTTTGAAACACGACTTGAATTATTAATTCCCGAAATAATTAAAAAGTACAACATTCCTAAAAACAAATTTATCATTGGTGGACAATCTTGGGCAGGACACCAAGCAATGTTATATGCAGAGAAGGCTTACAATCCAAGCTACAAATCAATCGTAAAACCTAATGCCGTTTTTGGGGTTGACCCACCATTAGATTTAAAGAGACTTTACAATGGATATGTTCGGGCAATGACAATTGACACGACAAAACGAAGAAATAGCGAAGCCTCAATGATTACAAATCTTTTCAAAAATCAATTCGGTGGGACACCTCAACAAAAGCCAAGAGCTTATGAAATTGCATCTTCATTTTATAGAGATGCAAAAGACGGAGGAAATATCAAGTTTTTAAAATCAATTCCAGTTAGGCTGTATGCAGACCCAGACATTAGTTGGCATATTACTGAAAGGAATTTACCAGTTGAGTGGACAAATCTTGCTGATGTTACAGCTTCTATTGTACAATTAAAACTTTTAGGAAACAAAAATGCAATGTTTATTAATTGCTTAGGCAAAGGATTTCAAGAAGGAAAAAGACATCCTCACGGTTTTACAATGTTGGACGCAGATGAATTTATTATTTGGGCAGACGAAGTGCTTGACGTAAAATAGCTGCACACAATAACTAAGCTTTCGTTTTGCCCAACGGGCAAGAAATGAAAGCACTGTTGAACGGAACCTTCGGTGCCGGCTGGTTATGGAGTTGTCGATTTTAT
>JAYTTI010000111.1:0-22624 GCA_043745405.1 Ferruginibacter sp.
TTACAGACTTTGGTGGTAAAGCTGCCAATACAGGATCAATTGAAGGTCAGGTTGCACTGTTAACAGAGCGTATCAACCATATTTCTGATCATCTTAAAATTAACAAAAAAGACTTCTCCTCTCAACGTGGATTGATGATGATGGTAGGTAAACGCAAGCGTTTATTAACTTATCTAAGCAAACACGATTTGACTGGCTACAGAGGTTTAATTGAAAAGTTAGGTCTGCGTAAATAAACTAATATCATGTTAAAATAATTTAATTCCCAACTATAGTTATTACAGTTGGGAATTATTGTTATTTATACCCGTTTTAAAATGCGTTATTGCACGCCCTTTTTCTGAAATTTAATAAATTGTATATATGAGTTTATCAACTAAATCAGTAACTTTTGATATAGGCGGCGGCCGTATGGTTACCATTGAAACCGGTAAAATGGCCCGCCAGGCTGATGGTGCTGTTACAGTGCGCCAGGGAAATTGTATATTATTAGCTACTGTGGTGGCCAATAAAGAGCCTAAAGAGGGCCAGAACTTTTTTCCCCTATCTGTAGATTACCAGGAAAAATTTTCATCTGCAGGCCGCGTACCAGGCTCTTTCTTTAAAAGAGAGGCCCGTTTAAATGATTATGAAATATTAACCAGCCGTCTTATTGACAGGGCTTTAAGGCCTTTATTTCCGGAAGATTATTTATGTGATGTTCAGGTATTAATCAGCCTTCTATCCAGTGATGCAGAAGTTTTACCTGATGCATTGGCTTGCCTGGCTGCTTCTGCTGCTTTAGCTGTTTCTAATATTCCTATCCAGGAAATTATTTCAGAAGTACGCATTGGTAGAAAAAATGGCACTTTCATCGTTAACCCAAGCCGTACCGAATTAGCGGAATGTGATTTGGAATTTATAATAGCTGCTACCGAAAAGAATATCATGATGGTGGAAGGCGAGGCAAATGAATGCCAGGAGGAAGACCTGATTAAAGCAATTGAATTGGGTCACAAAGCGATTAAAGCCCAAATTAAGGCACAGGCCGATTTGAGAGACCAGGTGGGAAGTTCAACGAAAAGAGAATATACAAAGCCTTACCGTAATGAAGAATTAAACGCAAAAATCACAGCTTTTGCAAAAGATAAAATGTATGCTATTTCTGCATCTGCCTCTGCAAAGCATGATAGAAGCGATGCTTATGATGCATTAAAAACTGAGGTAAAAGGATTTTTAGGTGAAGAATTGTTACCGGAAGATAAGGCCCTGATAGGACATTATTTTGGCGAACTGCAATATTATGTGGTAAGAGATATGATTTTGAACGACAGTAAACGTTTGGATGGAAGAGGTACAGAAGACGTTCGCCAGTTGGATATGGAAATAAGTGTTTTACCAACCCCGCATGGTTCTTCTTTGTTTACAAGGGGCGAAACCCAGTCACTTACAACAGTTACTTTCGGAACTCCGCTTGATGAATTATTGGTGGAAAGTGCCTTTAAATCTGATTATACAAAATTCATTTTGCATTATAATTTCCCTCCATTTTCAACAGGCGAAGTAAAGATGATGAGAGGTGTTGGCCGCAGGGAAGTTGGTCATGGTAATTTAGCCATGCGTTCTTTAAAGAAAATGATGCCGGGTAAAGAATATCCTTACACTGTAAGAGTAGTGAGTGATATTTTAGAATCAAACGGTTCGTCTTCAATGGCTACTGTTTGTGCAGGTTCACTGGCTTTAATGGATGCAGGCGTACCTGTTAAAAAACATGTAAGCGGTGTTGCAATGGGGCTTATTAAAAAAGAAGACCAGTTTGCAGTACTGACAGATATCCTTGGTGATGAAGATCATTTAGGTGATATGGATTTTAAAGTTACCGGTACCCGTGATGGTATTTGTGGTGTACAGATGGATATTAAAGTAGATGGTTTAAGCATGGATATTATGCGCCAGGCATTAGCGCAGGCCCGTAAAGGACGCCTGCATATTCTTGATGCGATGTATGCCTGCATGCCAGAGCACAGGGAAGAAGTTAAGCCGCATGCACCACGTATGGTGAAGCTTATTATTGATAAGGAATACATCGGCGCAGTGATAGGGCCAGGTGGTAAGATAATACAGGAAATGCAAAGGGAGACTGGCGCTACAATCAATATCGAAGAAGTAAACAATGCGGGTGAAGTAAGCGTATTTTCTGCATCTAAAGAAAGCCTTGATAAAGCCGTAAACTGGATTAAAGGCCTGGTAGCTACACCTGTAGTTGGTGATACATACGAAGGTACTGTGAAGAGCATTAAAGAGTTTGGTGCCTTTGTAGAATTTTTGCCAAAAAAAGAAGGCTTACTGCACATTAGTGAAATAAGCTGGAAACGTTTGGAAACGATGGAAGGTATTTTTAAAGAAGGAGATAAAGTGAAAGTTAAACTACTGGAAATCGATCAGCGTACCGGTAAATTTAAATTAAGCCGCAAAGCATTGATGCCAAAACCAGAAACACAGCCAAGGGGTGAAGCGCCTTCTAATAATTAATTTATTTCTATAAAGCTATAACTCCGGAGAAATTTTCTCCGGAGTTTTTTTATATGCTATTTTGCTGATTAAAGGATAAACAAAAAAAATCATGAATTATATATCGTTTGATTTTGAAACAACAGATACTAATCAATCTGACCAACTAGTGGCACTATTAAATGAACAAGGTTTTGAAGGTTTTGAAGAAAATGATAAATATTTGAAAGCATTTGTAAAAGAAGATTCATTTAACGAAGCTTCTTTTAAAGAAATTGAAATATTATTTCCATCATTGGTTTTCAAAAAAACAATTGTTGAAAATATTAACTGGAACAGGCAGTGGGAGGAAAGTTTTGAGCCTGTTATGGTTAACAATTTTGTAGCAATACGTGCAGCTTTTCATCAGCCAAAAACCCAGGTTCAGCATGAAATAATCATCACTCCTAAAATGAGTTTTGGCACAGGTCATCATGCTACCACTCATTTGATGATACAGCAAATGCAACAACTCGATTTTGTAGGTAAGAAGGTATTGGACTTTGGCACAGGTACAGGGGTGTTGGCGATTTTAGCAGAAAAACTTGGTGCAGCAAAAGTATTGGCTATTGATAATGATGAATGGAGTATTACAAATGCAAAAGAAAATATACTACAAAATAGCTGTACCAAAATTATTATTGAACAGTATAGTACAATACCAGTTGATGAAAAGTATGATATAATACTTGCTAATATCAATTTAAACGTAATTAGAGAGAGCCTTCCGCTTATTTCATTTGTTTCAAATAAAGGATGCAGTTTACTTTTTAGTGGCTTTTTAAATGAGGATGAAGCAATCTTAAAAGCAGAAATTAGTAAGGTTAGACTTCAATTTGTTTCTACTTTGCAAAGAGGAGGGTGGATATCAATTAAAGTATTTAAGTAATATCTGGCATACTAATTAACAATTCAATTTCGTTAACAATGAAGCCTTCAATAAATTTTTCATTATATTTGTAAATCAATTCATTAAAATATTCCATGAAAGAAATTCTATTAATAATTCTTGCTTACATTATTGGCTCTGTGCCAACAGCTTTAATTGTAAGTAAAAATTTTTTTGGGGTAGATATAAGGGATTATGGCAGTGGAAATATGGGTGCCACCAATACATTCAGGGTATTGGGTTCAAAATATGGAACCATCGTAATGATATTTGATATCTTAAAAGGAATGGCTGCTGTTGCCCTTTGCTATTTTTTACCAGGTTATTTAAATGATGAATGGGCCCGCACTAACCTGATGGTTGGCTTGGGTTTAGCTTCAGTAGTGGGGCATATATTCCCCATTTTTGCTCAGTTTAGAGGTGGTAAAGGTGTTGCAACTTTATTTGGAATGATGCTGGCAATACAGCCCGTAATTGCTGCCAGTTGTGTTGGTGTTTTTTTATTAGTTTTATTTCTTACAAGATATGTGTCTTTAAGTTCTATTTTGGCTGGATTGTCATTACCCATTTGTGTTTTATGGATATGGAATGACGATGTGGTTTTATATAGGATTTTTGCAATTTTGGTAGCTGCATTAATTATCCTTACGCATCAAAAAAATATTGTGAAAATTTTAAGGGGCAGTGAAAGCCGTATACCAATCTTTAAGCACCGCGACAGGCGCAGGGCACGCCGCAAATAGGCTGTCCGTTTTTTCATTTCCTTAAATTTCTTGCAGTATTATTTTAACTGAAATTATTATTTCTAAAATTGGTACGCCTATTGATTAGAGGTAATTAAAATTAAGTAAAATGAAAAAAATTATTACCCTTTTAGTTTCCTTGCCTTTATTTATTGCGTGTAATAAAAATGCAGTAACTGGCCGTAACCAACTAAGTTTAATACCCGAAGGTCAGTTGCAGGAAATGGCCGTCACACAGTATAGAAGTTTTCTTACAGAAAATAAGGTAGTAAGTAATTCAACAAACAAAGATGCTGAAATGGTTACGAGAGTGGGAACACGTATTGCTAAAGCTATTACCGACTATTATACAAAACAAGGCAAGGGAGAAATTTTAAATGGGTATAAATGGGAATTTAACCTTGTAGATAATAAACAGGTAAATGCCTGGTGCATGCCGGGAGGAAAAGTTGTTGTGTATACCGGCTTATTGCCTATTGCTCAAAATGAAGCTGCCCTTGCCATTGTTTTGGGCCACGAAATAACCCATGCAGTAGCTCAACATGGCAACGAAAGAATGAGTAAAGAAATATTGGCACAGGGCTTAGGTGAGCTAGTAAATGTTGCTACATCCGGTAATCAGCAGGTAAACAATATCTTTAATACTGTATATGGCCCTGGTAGCCAACTTGCTTATACTCTGCCCAATTCACGTAAAGAGGAATATGAGGCTGATCATTATGGTTTAATATTTGCTGCTATGGCTGGTTATAATCCAAGGGAAGCTATCCCGTTTTGGGAAAGAATGACTGCTGCAAGTAATGGACAACATCCTCCCGAATTTTTAAGTGATCATCCGGCTGATGCTAATCGTATTGACAAATTAAATGGGTATATGAAAGAAGCCCTGAAATATTACAAGCCGGTAAAATAATAACACTATCGCATTACAATAAAAAGACCTATATTATCAATAGGTCTTTTTTATTGGGGGTAAAAAAAAATACCTAACTTTGCACCTTTCCTTAGTCTTTTATCTGAATGTTAACTCGCCCCATTTTTAAAACTCCCTGGTTTTCAGGTTACTAACATTATTGCCAAGCTTTTAAAAAACTCTTAATTATGGAAGTATTAGCACCATCACAATCGATATTAGAAAAATTACAATTAAAGGATGAAAAAAATCTTTTAATACAAGGATTACCCTCCACTATTGAAAAACAATTTGTTAAGTTATATTTTGCTAAGAACATTACCCCATTATTAAAGATAAAAAAAATTGATTTTGCCCTTGTTTTTGCTATTAATAAAAGCCAGTTGAAGGATATTTTAAGAGACGTATTACCGGCCTTAAATGAAGATGCCAAACTTTGGATTGCATATCCCAAACTGACCTCTAAAATTGTTAGTGACCTTTCGAGAGATTGTAACTGGGAGTGTATTGCACAATTAGGGTACGAAGGAGTAAGGATGATTTCATTGGATCATGTATGGTGTGCCATGAGGTTTAAAAAATCAGAGCAGGTAAAACATGTAATGAAAGAATTTGCTCAATTAGAATATATTAATACGGAAACAAGAATAATTACAGCACCACCAGAACTTGAAAAATTGTTTACCGGTAATGCTAAAGCAAAAGCATTTTTTGAAACCCTTTCTTTTACAAATAAGAAAGAATACGTAATGTGGATTACGGGCACTAAAAAGGAAGAAACAAAACTGGCCCGCTTAGAAGCTACTATTGAAAAATTAAATAGCGGAAGAAAAAATCCATCGGATAAGTAAAATCAACCCTGTACATTTATTGCAAACTTTACACGCTTAGCCAGCCAGCTGTCTTTTACAGCAATGAGCCAGCTTTGCAGTAATTCTTTTTTTGTAGTTACTGTATTATTGAAATAGATAGAGTCTGCATTTATAAAGTTATTTTCTGCTGCATAATTCAATTGGGATAAAGGAAGCAGCTCAACCTTGTCCTTTATTATAAAAGCAAGCGGTTGCCTGTCAAATAAATCTACTTTAAATTGTTTTTCTATTTCCTTAATTACATGTACTGAGCTATCTGTGCTGCAACCACTAATGCCTGCAGTAGTTTCATCTGCAATTAAAATAATAAATTGCCCGAAAAATAAATTGGCATAACCTTTTACTGTTGCACCATGGCTTTTCCAGCTATCTGTAAATTTTTCCAGTATTTCTTCTATTTGTAAAGCCTCACTTAAAAAAAACATGCGGCTGCTTTGATATATCCATACTCTTGATGTATCAGAAAAATCACCGGGTATCTGTTCTTTAAAATCCATATTCATAGTGCAAAATTATAATAATGATGCGGCAATTAGTTCAGCAATATCCAATACTTGAATTTCTTCTTCTTTATTACTGTTTTTTACCCCATCCGTCATCATGGTATTGCAAAAAGGGCAGGCTGCTGCAATTACTGTGGCACCTGTTTCCAAAGCATCATTTGTTCTTTCAAGGTTAATGCGTGTATTGCCCTTTTCTTCTTCCTTAAACATTTGGGCCCCACCCGCACCGCAACATAAACCATTACTGCGACAGCGTTTCATCTCTACCAACTCAGCATCCAATGCTTCCAATACTTTCCTGGGGGCCTCATAAATATTATTGGCTCTGCCCAAGTAACAACTATCATGGTAAGTAATTTTTTTACCTTTAAAACTACCCCCTTCACGTAATTTTATTTTTCCTTCATCAATCAGTTGCTGTAAAAAAACAGCATGATGGATTACTTCGTAACTGCCCCCTAATTCCGGGTATTCATTTTTTAATGTATTAAAACAATGAGGGCAGGCCGTTACAATTTTTTTAATGCCATAGCCATTTAGTACCTGTATGTTTTGATAAGCCATCATCTGAAACATAAACTCATTACCAGCTCTTCTTGCCGGGTCGCCCGTACACATTTCCTCCTTACCCAATATTGCATATTTGGTACCTACCTTATCTAAAATTGTTACAAATGCTTTAGTGATTTTCTGAGCCCGCTGATCAAAACTTCCTGCACACCCTACCCAGAATAAAACATTAGGGCTTTCACCATTTGCCATCATTTCTGCCATTGTTGGTACATCCATAATTATTGTTTTGACTATAGCAAATGTAATTAATAGTTGCTGTTTTATGCGGGGTGTTTTTTGTGGTATGAAGATGCTATTTTTGAATTATAATAAACAATGTGAAAAATATACTAAGCCTTATAAAAAACTGGGAAGCGTGGCCATTTAAAATTTTATATGCACCTCTTTCCATTTTTTGGTTATGGTATATTATTAAATCAAAAGCGGTGTGGTTTTTTACACCTAGTAACCCCAAAATTACATTTGGCGGCATGACGGGAGAGCCCAAAAAAGAGATGTACAATTTATTGTCGACAAATTTATATCCCGCAACGTTTAATGTTTTGTCCGCAGAAGATATTGCAACAATTAAACAAAAATTATTATTGAATGATATAGGCTATCCATTTATAGTAAAGCCAGAAGTTAGCGAGCAGGGAATTTTACTGCGAAAAATAACCAATGAAAAAGATTTGCAAAAATACCATGCTCAAATGCCCTGGGAATATATAGTGCAGCGAATGGTTGTATATCCAATGGAAGTCAGCGTTTTTTACATCAGGCACCCAAAAAACAGTAACGGTATCATAACAGGGTTTTTACATAAAATTCCATTACAGGTTATTGGCAATGGTACAAATACACTGGAAGCATTGATTAAGAAGCACCCAAAGGCAAATAAGCAACTAAATTCATTATACAAAAAACATGCTGTACAATGGAAGCAGGTAATACCTGTAGGTGAAAAGTATTTGCTGAGTTATGCAGCTAACCATAACAGAGGGGCAAGGTTTGTAGATTTAAAAAATGAAATTGACGACAAACTTGTAGCAATGTTTGATGCTATCAGTAAATCGGGCACTGAATTTTATTATGGAAGATATGATATCATGTGTACCAATGTGGCCGATCTGAAAGAAGGAAAATTTTTTAGTATTTTAGAATACAACGGTTGTGGTGCAGAGCCCAATCATTTTTATGATACAGGATATACTTTATTTGAGGCCTACAAAGAAATATTAAAACATTGGAAAGCCCTGTACCAAATAAGTAAACACAATGCCAGCCTTGGTATAGAAGCATGGCCATTCAAAAAAGGAAGAAATTTTTTAAAGAAATCCAGTAAACTTATGGATGATATGAAACACCTTGATGCTGCAATGGGTTAATTGCTAAAATGGCTTTCCATGCGTTTGCCTGATTATTGAATTTGTAATAAGCGGTAGTTTTTTCATTACACTGATAAATATATTGGTGACCCACACTTTGCCAAACAGTTGTTGTATTATTCTGCCAACCCTTAATCGTTTACCAAAAAGTTGTTGCCAACTATTTGTATAAACATCTTCTAGCTGTTGCCGGTTAATTTTATTTTGTAAAAAATCGTCAATCGCTTCAGCAGCGAGTTTACTGCTATGTAAAGCCATGCTCATGCCATTGCCGCATAAGGGTGTTATCATTCCTGTGGCATCGCCACACAATAAAATATGATTTTGAACCTGTGATTTTTTTGCAAATGATATTTGAGAAATAGTAACAGGTGATTTGTACAATATTTCAGCGGTTTCAAAAATGTTTTTTAAATGGAGATTTTTATACAATACATTTTTTTCCATTTCTGTAATAGAATTATTATTGTTTTTAAGATTCGTAGCATTGGTAAGATAACAAATGCAATAGGTATCGTTCTCAACTTTTGAAATACCACAATAGCCATCTTTAAAATTGTGCAAAGCAATGGTATCAGTTGGCGAATTAAATTTAATATGATACTTTACCCCGATATAATTATTAAGCTTGCTGTTTTTTTGCAATACGAAATTTCTTTTCCATTTTACATCCAGGTTACTTCTTTTGCCAAAACTGCCGCAACAGATTTTGCTGGTAAATTTTCCAATTGTTGTATCTAAATAAAATGTTTCATTTGAAAAAATTATTTCTTCTACTTTGCAGTTTTCATAAATATTTACCCCTGCAGCTTCTGCAATTTTTTTTAATTCATAATCTATTGTATACCGGCTTATGCCAAAACCACCCAATGGTAAATCATGTTGTAAATAATTTCCATCAGGCGAACTGATGATTAATTTTTTAATAATAGGTAATTGCATTTTTGATAAGGGTAAGCCGAGGCCTTCAATAAAATCCCAACTTTCCATGCTGATGTATTCGCCGCATACTTTGTGAAATGGATATTGCTCTTTTTCAAAAAGGGACACTGTATATCCCTTTTGAGCAAGTTGTATTGAAAGCGATAAGCCTGCTAAACCGCCACCAATAATAGTTACCTCATATTGTTGTGGTTCATTCATTGGTGTAAACTATTAAATGCCTGAAGGCCCATTTCCAGCCAATTGAATATTTTTTTATGTCAGCCTGTTTTATTATTTCCTCCCACTCTGATTTTTTAAATCCCCTTGCTACTGAAAGAGGTGCATCATTTTTTACAAGGTATGAATTGGAAAAAAACCGGGTAATATTTTTTATAGAATAATAAGCTAACCAATGGCGGTGAAGGTCGTTTATAAAAAAACCTTTTGCAGCTTCTCCCTTCATCCATTGTAACATAAAAATTAAAGCCTCGTCATTAAAATGATGACAGAAAAGAGAAGAAAAAATGATGTCGGGTTTATCATTTCTAAAAGAAACATCTTTATAGTCGGATATAATCCAGCGGCATTGCTGCGAGGGGTATTGCTGTTGTGCAAAATTGATGCATTCCGCTTTTATATCGATGCCAATAAATGTTGCAGGTATATTATTTTTCGTACACCATTTTTCAATGGCATTTAAATTATCACCGCCACCACAACCGATTTCGCAAATGGTGACTGGTTGATTTGATTCATACTGCTGTAATATTTTTTTTAACCCGCTAATGGTAATATTATGTCCGCCGAGGTATATATTAACGGCATTCAATTCTTTCATGTTTTGCTTTATATCAGCAAAAGGAATATTATCATTATCCAGTAATTCTTTTTTATATGATCTTTCAGCAAGGTTAATCATACGTAGCAATAAAGGTTTCCATGGTTAGGCCAGGCCCAAATGCCGCCCCGAAAATAGTAGCCTGTGACTGTTGATTATTTTGGAGATCTTGAAATATTTTATGCAGCACAAACAAAACAGTGGGGGAGCTCATGTTTCCATAATCTTTTAATATATCGTAGGAATATTGAAGGTCTTCTTTTTTTAAGCCGGTACTTTGTTCAATAGATTCCAAAATTTTTTTTCCACCCGGGTGAATGCACCAATGGCTAATGGCTTCTTTTTTTATATTGGCATTCTTCAACGCCTTGTTTACTAAAATATCAAAGTCTTCCTTAACCAAATCGGGTACGTAGCCTGTCAAGGTCATTAAAAAACCTTTGGAAGATAATTGCCAGCTCATATCTTTTTTACCTTTAAAAGCAACATCCGAAAAAAAGTTTTTTAGCTGTAGTCCTTTTTCCGTCGCTTTATTGTTTTTAACCAATACTGCTGCACAGCCATCACCAAATAAGAGGGTAGAAGTAATGTTATCAATAGAATTTTCTTTTTGAAAATGCAGGGTACATAATTCTGTACAAACAATTACCACATTAGCGTTAACGTCGTTATTACAAAATGCATCTGCAATTTTTAGTGCATGAATGGCTGCATAACAGCCCATAAAATTTACAGATGTCCTGAAAATATTGGGAGGTAAATCCATTGATTCCATTATCTCCAGGTCCATACCAGGGGCGCTCATGCCTGTACAGCTTACTGTTATTAAATGGGTTATTTGGTTGCTTTCAATTTTTCCGTCTATGCAATCCCTGATGGTTTTTACTGATAATGTTGTAGCGTTGTCGGCAAACCACTGTATTCTTTTTTCAAGATCCGGAAAGGGTTCAAGGCATTTTGATTTTGAGTAAAACTGTCTGTCATTTGATAGTGTATAATCCGGCATTACACTATAACGTGTATCGATGCCACTATGCCGGTATAAAAATTTTAGTTTCCGGCTATCGGTTTCATTGGTACTGTAAATAGTGTCAGCAAATTTAAAAATGTCGGTTTGCTGATGCTTATATTGGGGTACGCCGGTTGCTATAGAAATTATTTTGCTCAAGTTTTTTCAATTAAAAATAAAGTAATAAATGCAGCATTAGTACAAACAGATGCCAGTACTGTCATACGCATAGTGTTAACAAAATTTGCCGCTATATGTTTAAGCATTACCTGCCTGAACCACCAGAAAAAATATACGAGTACAGGTATAAAAAAGATTTGTATGATAAAAAAACTTTTTTGTTGTAAAGTTGAGATCAGTTGATATGCAAGTGTTGATACAGCAAAAAAATAAATGATTGCTGTAAATATAAATGTTCCTTTATATCCCATCAGCATGCTTAAAGTAGTTACACCATCGGCCTTATCTTGCCGGTGTTGGTAAATTTGCGTAAGTGGATAAAATCCGCCAATAAGCAACGAGGCTGCAATCATGGAAAATGCAGGTACAGAGAGTGTTTTATCATTACTGCTGCCATGCATCACTAAAAAAAAAGTAACAGCACCCTGAAAAATAATTACAGTGATATATCCTATTACCGGGTATTGTTTTAAACGTATGCCCCTGTAACTGTAAGTTCTTGATGCCAGTATATACGCAATAATGCCCAACACAAAATACAAACTTATAAAACAACTCAGCATAATGGCAACAGCATCCAGTAAGACTGTTATATAAAATAATTGTATTGTTGGCTGCATTGGATTTTTTATGCCTCCTACACTATCTGTGTCCCTATCCATATAGCTATTGTAGCCATTGCTTGCCGGGTAAACCAACAAATGAAGAATGATAAAAATAAGTACTGCATGAGGTTTATTGATGCTGCTGGTTTGGCTCAATGCAAACCAATATACAGGCATTAAAAAAAAGGAAAAATGAAAACGTAATAATTGTATTGTAGACGATTTTATCAACTAGGTAAATTATGCTGTAATTTAAGATAGTTATGCCAGCAGAACTAAACCGATGGAAAATACTTATTTGTACAGCCTCTTTTTATTATTAATATCAATTCAATACTTTTTAATTAAATGTAGTAACAATGTATGTTCTTCGGATAACAATGGAGCGGTATTTAAAGATATTATCTTTGTTTTATGACGAATATTGTTAAAGTTTTCTTTTGGGGAATGATCATTAGTTTTTTTGGGTCACTGCCTTTGGGTACTTTAAATGTAGCTGCTATGCAAATAGGCATTCAGGAAAGTATAGAACATGCCATTTTATTTTCATTGGGTTCGTTGCTTGTAGAGATGGTATATGTACGTTTATCATTAGTGGGTATTGACTGGGTGCGCAAGCAAGCTAGACTGATGAAAATAATGGAATGGATAACATTAGTCATTATTGTTGCACTGGCCGCAGGTAGTTTTATTGCCGCAGCAAAAGGAAGTGCAGGAGCCAAAAATATTCTGCTCAATAATAACCTCAATCGTTTTTTATTGGGCATGTTTATGTGTGCCATTAACCCAGTACAGATACCTTTTTGGTTTGGGTGGAGCTCCGTATTGTTTAGTAAAAATATATTACAGCCAAAGCCGGCGCAATATAATAGTTATATTGTTGGTATCGGGTTAGGAACACTGTTGGGAAATTGTGTATTTATTTTTGGCGGTAAATGGATGGTACAGCGTATTGCCAACAGCGAGCAATACCTTAACTGGATTATAGGGGCCATATTTGCCCTAACGGCCTTAATACAATTAATAAAAATGCTTCGCCACAAAGACGGAGTTTCTAAATTTCATGAGACGAATAGTCAATAGTCAATGTTCAATAGTCAATGGTATCCGTTAAATTAGTTTAAATCATTTGAAGAATTAATTATCATCTACGATTACCCCATTTCTCTATTGACTATTGTCCATTCACAAATTCACCTAAATATTACAGTCCCCAATTGTTTGGTTAATTCAATTTCCATTTTTTTTAAATGCTGGTGTATTTGCAAAAATACCATCTGGTCTTCGGGAGTAGTTTCTTTTTCAAGATCTCGCTGGTTTTCATCCATCATGCGTTTTATCTTTCTTAATTTAAGGTAATTCAAGGTGCTGAAAACTTCTTCTTTATACAAATCTTCCCTTGTAGCAATTTTTCCTTCAAAAATGTTTTTCCAGTTGGGGCTTATCTCGTATGTATAATCCATTACACTCACCGCAAGTGCACTCATGGTAAAATTTTCATGGTATAAAAATGTTTTTGGGTTTGGTTCCAGCCCGGCGTCGTACCATGTTTTGTAGGTTTTTATCAATTCAATCAGGCTTTTGTTATCAATCATTTCTTCCAGTTGGTTGCCTTCAATTTCAGTAAAAATATAATCGGCTACCCGTTGCTGTTGTTCCCATTCCTTTAAACCAAATTCAAGCAAACTTCTTACCATGGCTCTTTCCTGCAGTTCATCTTTATTTAATAAACTAATGGCATCATCTTCAATATCAAAGGGCTGATGAACTGCTGTAAAATTATCAGTAGCTTCTTGCCTGTTAACCCTGCTTTCTTCTTTATTAATTTTATCCCTTATAAATTTATTTACCAGTGCATGCAGGCCACCTTCTTCAATTTTTAATAACTCAGCACTTTGTTTTATATAATCCTGCTGACGGGTAAAATCTTCTGCCTTATTGATTTTTGAAATGGTTTCGGCCACCTGGTTTACAACACCTGATTTTTTTACCGAATCAGTGCCAGCATCTTTTAAAGAAACGGCTAATTGAAACAGGATAAAATCTTTTTTATTAGCAGCAATAAATGCTGAAAATTCCGAAGCGCCTACTTTATTTACATAGCTATCCGGGTCTTCCTTATCGGGTATCAATACCAGTTTTACGTTCAGCCCTTCTTCCAGTGCAAGGTCAAGCCCTCTTAATGCCGCTTTAATACCCGCACTATCACCATCATAAATAATTGTAAGGTTATTGGTATATTTTTTTACCAGCCTTAACTGATCCGGTGTAAGCGATGTGCCACCACTTGCCACCACATTTTCAATACCAGCCTGGTGGAGGCTGACCACATCTGTATATCCTTCCACCAGTAAACATTCATCCGCTTTATCAATGGCCAGCCGGGCAAAATAACTACCATATAAATTTTTACTTTTTATATAAATATCATTCTCCGGCGTATTGATGTATTTGGGGGCTTTATCATTCGATTTTAAAATTCTTGCACCAAACCCAACCACCTTACCGCTTTGGTTATGTATCGGAAAAATAATCCTGCCCCTGTAATTATCCACAGGCCTTTCATCCCGTATGGCTACAAGACCGCTTTTTTGTAATAAATCAAGGTTATATTGAGCCTCTATAGCAGCTTTGGCAAAACTATCCCTCATTTCAGGATTAAATCCAATCTGGAATTTTTTAATGATCTCTTCTCTAAACCCCCGTTGTTTTAAGTAACTCAGTCCAATATCTTGTCCCTCTTCAGTATTTAATAAATGGTTGCTAAAAAATTGTTGTGCAAAATTGTTGATAATAAATAAGCTCTCGGCAGTTTGCTGTTGTAATTTTTGTTCAGGAGATACTTCTGTTTCTTCTACTTCTACATTATACCGCTGTGCCAGCCATTTAAGGGCTTCTACATAGGTGTACTTTTCATGCTCCATCAAAAAACCAATACTGTTGCCACTGCGCCCACAACCAAAACATTTATATATTTCTTTTGCAGGCGAAACGGTAAAAGAAGGCGATTTTTCATTGTGAAAAGGGCAAAGGCCGAGGTAATTGGTACCTCGTTTTTTAAGCTTTACAAAACCGCCTACTATTTCAATGATATCAATACGGCTTAAAATCTGTTGTATGGTATTAGGAGAAATCAAAAATTGATGGTATTTATTTAGCAAATGTACTGAAGCCATCGTAACTGTTTATTTTGATTTTTTGTGTTTATTTTTTGTATTTATATGAATTTATGGCATGGTTTATGAATTTTATTTCTACGTTTTTATTATGATTAATAACAAAAACAAATATCTTTAACCTCTAAAATTAAAATTGAAATGAGGAAATTATACCTTTTTATTGCCATTACACTAGTAGCCAATATGGCATTTTGTCAAAGTATAGATGATATTCAGAAGTATGTGATGCTTCGCCAGTTTAAACCGGCAAAGGAAGCTGTTGACAAATATCTTGCTGTGGAAAAAAACGCTAAAAATCCACCTGCCTGGTATTATAAGGGATTTATTTATGATTTAACATCTAAAGATTCCGGCCTCAGTATTTCAGAAAATGGGGCCTTAAAAAATACCTCTTTTGATGCCATGAAAAAATATTTTGAATTAGATCCTAAAGCGCCTCTTTCCATAGAAGAAAAGAACTCTGTATTATTTGATTTGTATGTTGGATTTTCTACAGAACTTGGGGTAAAAGAATATACTGCAAAAAATTATGACGCGGCTTATGGGTACTTTCAAAAAGCACTGGAATTGCATGACTTTATTTATTCGAAAAACCTTGCCGGCGAAAACAATTTTAAATTTTCAGCACTAGATACAACTTTAACCATATACACTGCTATTACTGCCAATGATGCCAAGAAAAAAGAGGATGCTGCTATGTATTATAAAAAATTAACGGATGCCAATGTAACTGATCCTCAGTATGTAGATGCATATCAGTACCTGGGAGAATACTATAAAACAAAAAAGGATGCTGCAAATTTTGCAGGAATACTGGAAAAAGGAAAAAAGTTCTATCCCAAAAATAGTGATTACTGGACTTTGCTGGAAATAGATGAAGCCACTGATGGCGTAGCCAAACCTCAGGTTTTTGACAAATATGAAATGCTGCTTGCAAAATATCCTGATAATTATGTTTTGGCATATAATTATGGAGTTGAATTGTACAGGTATATTTATTCTGAGGAAATGAAAACGGCAAATACCAAAGTTTATAAAGAAAAATTACCTGTTGTATTAAAGAAAGCAATTGCCATTAAATCAACCAGCGAGGCTAATTTTTTACTGGCTAATTTTTTATACAATAACTCTATAGATATTGGCGAAGATGCAAGAAAAATTAAGGGTACAAAACCTGATGATACAAAAGCAAAAAAAGATTTAACAGCCGCCTCAACCGCAGCAATGAATGAGTCTATACCTTATGCAGAAAAAGTAGTAAGCCTTTATCCGTCAATTGAAAAACCTAAGGGCACCGAAAAAGCAAATTACAGGCAAACACTAACGATGTTAAAAGATATATACGATTTAAAGAAGGACAACGCCAAGGTAGCCGAGTATGATGCAAAAATAAAAGAAATAAAATAATGTTTAGATGACATTTTTTTCGAAAACAGCATATTTAAATATGCTGTTTTTTTATATAATTTGCTTGCAAAATGGCGTATGGTAAATAAAAACTCCACTGTAAAAATAATAGAATGTCCCAGGGATGCTATGCAGGGCTGGAAGCATTTTATAACTACTCAGAAAAAAATAAGCTATATAAATGCCTTATTAAAAGTTGGGTTTGATACGATCGACTTTGGTAGTTTTGTTTCGCCAAAAGCAATCCCGCAAATGGCTGACACTGGCGAAGTTTTAAAAGGGCTAAATATAGAAAACACTTCAACAAAATTACTTGCTATTGTAGCCAATAGGCGTGGAGCAGAGGCGGCAGTTGCCTACGATAAAATTACTTACCTGGGATTTCCATTTTCAATATCACCCACCTTTCAGCAGCGCAATACCAATAGCAGCATAGAAGAATCTTTAGCAAGGGTAGAAGCAATACAAAACCTATGCATTAAAAATAAAAAGAAATTAGTAGTATATATTTCTATGGGCTTTGGCAATATTTATGGGGATGAGTATAACGAAACGATTGTATTGCATTGGGTAAATAAAATGGTAGAAATTGGGATAGAAATAATTTCTATGGCAGATACGGTTGGTTTAGCAACTCCCGGGCAGGTGAAAGCTATTTTAAAAACGTTGATACCTATTTATCCGGATACAGAAATAGGAGTTCACCTTCATTCAACAGTTATTAATTGGAAAGACAAAGTGGATGCGGCATTGCAGGAAGGTTGCCGGCGTTTTGAAGGTGCCTTAAAAGGTATTGGCGGCTGCCCGATGGCAGATGATGAACTGGTAGGCAATATGGATACAGAACTGATGATACCGTATTTTAATGAATTGAATTTATTGAATACTCTTGACCTTACTGCATTAAATGAAAGTAGCCGCCTAGCTGCCGAAATATTCATTTAGCATGAATAACACCAATGGTCAATAATAAAAGCGTTCGTGTTATTTGCGTAATTAGTTAATTTCGTGGCATGGACTTTCATTTAGAATTTACGCCCAAACCATTTACAACAAAAATTAATCACCAGCAAAAATTGTTGCTGATAGGTTCCTGCTTTACAGAAAATATGGGCGCCAAATTAAAGCAGCATAAATTTTCTGTTCTGGAAAATCCAAATGGTATTTTGTTTAACCCCATCAGCATTACAAAATCAATTGAATGGTATATAGCCAATAAAAAATATACAACGGAGGAATTGTTTTATCAAAATGAATGCTGGAACAGCTGGCAACACCACAGCCGTTTTTCGCACCCTGGTAAAGAGCAATGTTTGCAAGCCATCAATCAATCACAGCAACAGGCGCATTGTTTTTTAAAAGATGCCGATTGGGTGGTAATAACCCTTGGTTCTGCCTTTGCCTATACATTCCGTGGTTCCGTAGATGCAATATCAGCATGTATTGCAGGGGATGTGGTAGCCAACTGCCACAAAGTACCTACAGATAAATTTGATAAAAAATTATTGGGTGTAGATGAAGTGACAACTGCTTTGCAGCAAATGCTGGATAAGCTGTTAGCATTTAATCCGAAAATAAAAATAATTTTTACCATTAGCCCGGTGCGTCATTTACGGGATGGTTTTATTGAAAACAACCGCAGTAAAGCCGCACTGATACAGGCAGTAAGTTTGCTGGCAGACGGGCAACAAAATATATTTTATTTTCCTGCCTACGAATTGGTTATTGACGACCTTAGAGATTACCGTTTTTACGCAGAAGATATGGTACATCCCAATTATGCAGCTACCAATTATGTGTGGGAAAAATTTGTAACAGCCTGTATTGACGAACCTTCTCAAAAATTAATGAAACAAATAAATATCATTAATGCTGCAAAAAGCCATAAGCCTTTCAATCCGACATCTCAACAGCATAAAGCATTTTTACAAACAAATCTTGCAAGAGTTAATGAACTAGGTAAGCAATACCAATATATCAATTTTGAAGAGGAGAAAAAATATTTTACTTCTTTTGATTGAAACGCGGATGTAGCGGAGTAATACTGATATAGCAGATATAAATCTGATTTTAAAAATCGGCAAAAATCTGTATCATTCAACTTCATCAGTGTTTCTATAATCCGTAAAGACGAGTTTCTTTAGTGTATCCTGTCCCCCCTAACTTCCATTTCATCCATCACATTTTTTTCATAGGCCAGCCATTCTTTCCAACGCTTGCGCACTTTTTCTTTTTTGCAATACGTGTCGGCCAGTTCAATAAATAATGTATAGTGCCCTGCTTCACTTTCCATAAACCGGCGGTAAAATTTACGCATATACGCATCATTCAGTCCTTCGCTTAATCTTTTAAAACGTTCGCAACTGCGGGCTTCTATTAATGCCATCGTTAGTAAATGATCCAGTAAACGGTCATCGGGGCTCCCTCCCTTATGTTGAAACTCGATTAATTTATTTACATACACATCTTTTCTCTGTTTGCCCAGTTGCAGTTTTCTTTTATGCAGTTCTGCCAATACCAAACGAAAATGCCCCCATTCTTCTGTTACAATAGGGCTTAATTCAGTAACTAATTTTTCTTTATCACTATATCTCTGAATCAATGTAATGCAGGTGGTGGCTGCTTTTTGCTCGCAGTAAGCATGGTCCGTCAGTATCTCTTCCAGCTGCATTTCGGCAAGGTTTATCCACCGTGGGTCGGTAGGCAATTGTAAGCCAAGTATGTTCTTTACATCAATATTTTCTGTCTCCATCACACAAAAATAAATAATTGAATTTAGTTTGATGATGACATATTTTCTTAATTTACATACACAAAAATTTTTATGAAAATCTTGCCATTGATTATTTCTTCTGCTGTAACAACCGGTTTGGTTATTACACTTAATACAAAACTATTGTTACCGGCACCATTGGGAAAGTTATTAAGCCCACAGCATGGCATATGGCAGAATGCCGAAAATGCTGATGCAGGATTTAATATGGACCTTAATTTCCCCCTGCTAAAAGGCAAGGTGGATGTGTATTTGGATGACCGGCTGGTGCCGCATGTTTTTGCTGAGCAGGAAAACGATGTTTATTTTGTACAGGGATATATCCATGCTAAGTTCAGGCTCTGGCAGATGGAATTGCAAACCTTTGCTGCTGCAGGAAGAGCCAGTGAAATTATAGGTGATAAAGCACTTAGCCACGACCGTGAGTTTAGGCGACTGGGTATGGGGTATGCGGCAGAAATTTCCCTTAAAGAGATGGAAGCTAATCCTGTAACCAAAGCTTCCAGCGATGCATATACTGCCGGGGTAAATGCATATATCAGTAGCTTAACAGAGGCCAGGTTACCCATAGAATATAAACTGATAGGCTATACACCCGAACCATGGACCAATTTAAAAACTGCATTATTTTTAAAATATATGTCGTACGATTTGGCGGCACATGATGATGATATGGAAATGACCAATGCAAAAAGTTATTTTAGTACTGCCGATTTTGATTTGTTGTATCCTCCAAAGCAGGATTCTTTAGACCCGATTATTCCTAAAGGAACAATATATGCTGCGCCAAAAGTATCGGTTCAAAAACCTGCTGCTGCCGATTCTGTCTATTTTCAAAATAAAGATATGGCGGTAACGCAGGATGATAAACCAGACAGGGAAAATGGCAGTAACAACTGGGCCGTTAGCGGTGCAAAAACAAAAAGCGGGGCGCCTATTTTATGCAATGACCCACACCTTGGTTTAAATCTTCCATCGCTTTGGTTTGAGATGCAGCTGAGCACGCCCTCATTCAATGTATATGGTGCAACCTTTCCGGGTGCGCCGAGTGTGATCATTGGTTTTACCGACAGTTGTGCATGGGGTGTTACCAATGGCGGCAGGGATGTAAGGGATTATTATGAAATAACATTTAAAGACGATAGCCGTAATGAGTACTGGTTTGACAGTGCCTGGAAAAAAGCAGAGTTCAGGATAGAAACTATTAAGGTAAAAGATCAGCCTGATTATGTGGACACAGTTGCCTACACGGTATTTGGCCCGGTGATGTTTGATAAAAGTTATAGTGGTATAAAGGGAGTGGCCAATGATAAATATTATGCAGTAACATGGAAGGCACACTCTCCAAGTAATGAATTGCTTGCTTTTAATTTACTGAATCATGCCAAAAACTATACAGATTATATTGCTGCAGTAGCCAATATGCATACGCCCGGACAAAACTTTGCTTTTGCTGCAAAGGATGGTGATATTGCCATGCGCACACAGGGTGAATGGCCTGCAAAATGGAAGGGGCAGGGAGATTTTATAATGCCCGGCACCGACAGCAGTTATATGTGGCAGGCTATGATACCGCAGAACGAGAATCCCTTTCAATATAATCCCGTAAGAAGGTTTGTAAGCAGTGCCAATCAAAAGCCTGCAGACTCCGCATATCCATATTACCTGGGCCGCAATTATCCGCCTTATCGTGGCTTTATCATTAACCGGAAATTGACGGCGATGTCTGCCATTACCCCCCAGGATATGATGGCCATGCAAACCAGCAATTATGATGTATTTGCAGAAATGGTCAGGCCTGTATTTTTAAAAAATATCAATGAAGGCATACTTGATGCCACTGAAAAAAAATACCTAGATATATTTAAAAACTGGGACCTCAATAATGAAGTAGAAGCAATAGGCCCAACAGTTTTCAGCGTACTATGGAACAGTTTTGACAGCGTTGTTTTTGACGATGAATTTAAAAAAGCACCTGCTATAATAGCTCATCCTTTTGAGAGCAGTTTGCTCGACGGTATATTGCGGGATAGCAGTTATAAATTTGTAGATAATATTGAAACTGCACAAAAAGAAACGGTACAGGATGATGTTACTGCTGCTTTTAAAACTGCTGTAACACAATTAAAAATTTTGGAAAGTGCGGGGCGTTTACCATGGGCGAAATATAAGGCAACCCAAATTAATCATTTATCAAAGTTGCTGCCATTTAGCCGCCATGATATAGCAATAGGCGGCGGCACCCATTGCATCAATGCTACCAAACAATACCATGGTCCAAGCTGGCGCATGATTGTTAGCCTTACGGCCCAAACCGAAGCCTATGGCGTATACCCGGGCGGACAAAGCGGTAACCCCGGCAGCAGGTTTTATGATAATTTTATTGACCAGTGGGTGGCAGGAAAATATTATCCTTTGTGGATGATGAAAACCGGCGACGAAAACGACAGCAGGGTTAAATGGAAAATGAGTTTTACCAATTAACCTATCAGACAATTGATAATCATTAAAAAATTATTGTATGAAATTTATAGTGTCCATATTATTGATTGCATTATTAAGTGTAGCCGCCTGTTTATATTTACCATGGTGGAGCATTGGCATTGTAGCATTTATAGTGGCTGCTCTAATTCCGCAAAAACCGTTTAAATCTTTTTTAACAGGCTTCATCGCTTTGTTTTTATTGTGGGGTTTATTATCGTGGTATATCAGCAGCAACAACAATCACTTGCTGGCGCATAAGGTTAGCCTGGTAATTTTAAAAACAGACAGCCCTTTTATACTAATTATAGCCACCGCCATCATAGGAGCACTGGTAGCAGGTTTTGCAGCATTGTCGGCTAGTTATGTAAGACGTAGTTAATTTTTTTGTCCAGGCTTAGAAGCTATGTGCAACTTCATTGACAGCAAGTTTCGATTTTTATCGTGATCGCACACTTTTACTTTTTCAGCTTTTTTAAACTGGCTTTGTGTTATCGTGGGCTGACGTTCCCTGATTCCCACCACAACATAAAACCCCAAACCGTTATGTACAATACTAAAACAGCATCTCGATATTAAAAAATTTAAGCCGATTACATGAAAAAAGTAGAAGCTATTTCTTTATTTGAAAAACATTTTAATTCTACTCTAACTAAATTTAATTTAAAACTAAGTTCCGTTGAAAGTAATAAGCATGACTTCAGTGGAAAATTTTTATCAGACAAAGTAGGGATATATTTTATATCACTACTGTCCAACTATTGCCCCTTCCGATTTGCTGAAAGTACTATAAACAGTACATTGTGAGGGAATAAAATATTTTTCGATTTGAATTCAAT
>JAYTTI010000112.1:0-1630 GCA_043745405.1 Ferruginibacter sp.
CAACACCATAATTGCTCCGGCGTAAACAATGATATTTACAATAGCCAGAAACTGGGCATTCATCAACACATAATGACCTGAAATAGCAAAGAAAGTAATTATGAGATAGAGTATACTGTAAACAGGGTTTTTGCTGACAACTACCATTATTGCACCACCTATAGCAAGTGCACTTAAAAACCAAAATAAAATTGCAGCTATCCCCATGTTGAATTACGAATTATGAATGTTTAATTACGAATGTTTATAAAATTATGACTGTTTAATTTTCACTCTTCCTCCCCTTGCCTTATCGTATGCTTCCTTTTCATTAATTGGATGAGGAATCAGTAAATCATCTTTACCATAAATAAAACCTTTGCGCTGAAAATTGGCTGGAGCAAAGGTTTCACTTAAATATATTGCATCTTTTGGACAAGCTTCTTCGCACAATCCACAGAAAATACAACGCAACATGTTGATTTCATATTTAGCTGCATATTTTTCCTCCCGGTATAAATGTTCTTCGCCGGTTTGTCTTTCCGCAGCTTCCATTGTAATGGCTTCGGCCGGACAAGCTACTGCACATAAACCACATGCGGTACAATTTTCTCTTCCTTCTTCATCACGGTTTAAAACATGTAAGCCTCGGAAAACAGGGCTGAAAGGTCGGGTTTCTTCCGGATAATTAATGGTAGGTCTTTTCTTAAACATGTGACCAAATGTAATGGCCATCCCTTTAAAAATAGCCGGCAGGTAAGCCCTCTCGAGCAGGCTCATTGGCCTTCTGTCAACTGCTTTTGCTCTGTTTGTGAGTGATTGCATACTTAATTATTTCAATAGCTGCCCAAGGTTTAAAGTTGTGCAAATATATTTTGAATGATTTAAAAATGCCAGTTATTTTGTTGTAATAAAACCAAAGCTCCGGTTACCAACATATTGAACAAGGATAATGGTATCAATACCTTCCAGCCAAGGTTCATTAATTGATCGTACCTAAAGCGGGGAATTGTCCATCTTACCCACATAAAAAGGAAAAGAAAGAACGCTGCCTTAAACAAAAATGAAAAGGTATGTAATAAAGCAACCCAGTTTACACCAATACGCTCAACTAAATGTGCGTCATTTACAAAAGGAATATCATAGCCACCAAAAAACAAGCTCACCATTACGGAGCTGCTGATGAACATATTGATGTATTCAGCAAATAAATAAAACCCCAATTTCATGGATGAATATTCTGTATGGTAACCCCCAATCAATTCATTTTCTGCTTCGGGTAAATCGAAAGGAGTACGGTTACACTCTGCAAAAACGCAGATCAAAAATATAAGAAATCCCAACGGTTGTTTAAAAATATTCCAGTACCCATCCATTTGAAAGCCCACCATCGTTTTAAGGCTAAGTGTGCCTGTTACCATTAGTAACGCTATTAACGCAATTCCCATTGCCAATTCGTAACTTATAATTTGTGAAGCGGCCCTTAAACCGCCCATTAATGAAAACTTATTATTGCTTGCCCAACTGCCAATCATTATTCCATAAACACCCAAACTAACAACACCAAAAACATACAGTATGCCAATGTTAACATCTGCAATTTGTAAAGAAATATCTCTGCCAAAGAAATGAACTTTATCTCCCCATGGTA
>JAYTTI010000113.1:0-22277 GCA_043745405.1 Ferruginibacter sp.
TTTAAGATGGTACATTACGGGTATAGTATTGAAAATGATTTATTTTGGGAAGGTTTATACAACGGATGGGAAAAATATTCATTGCGCATATGGTCAAGCCTTGCGGAAAAATCAACTGTAATTTTTGATATTGGTTCTAATACCGGCGTCTATTCAATGTTGGCCAAAGCAATAAATCCTCAGGTAACGGTACATGCTTTTGAACCATTTAGAGCGGTATATAATAAGTTGGTAAACAATGTAACAATTAATGAATTTCAAGTAAAAGCAAATTGCCTGGCGATTTCCAATTTTACCGGTAAAGCCGTGATTTATACCGACAATGAAGATTTTGCTTATTCTGTTACGGTTAACAAAAATTTATGGGTAAAAGATAAAGAGCCTTTTAAGATAGATATAGACACCATTACATTAAAGGATTACATTGAGAAGAATAAAATAGATGCGATAGATCTTATGAAAATAGATGTTGAAACGCATGAGCCGGAAGTGATGGAAGGCTTTGCAGAATATTTTTTACGCTTTAAACCGCTTATTTTAATTGAGATATTAAATGAAGACATTGCAGAAAAACTGAACCCCTATTTTGATACTGCTTTATTTGATTTCTATAATATAGATGAACGCACAGGAATAAAAAAAGTGGATCGTCTTTCAAAAAGCGACGATTACAATTTCCTGGTGGTGCCAAAAGAAAAAGCCCATTTATACGATGAGAAAAATTTTATTTATTATTGATGATCTTACTGGCGGTGGCGCAGAAAGGGTAATCGTAAATATTGCGAATGGCTTTGTTGAAAATAATATTTCGGTAGAGTTACTTGTAGGAAATAAAGAAGGGGTTTACTTTGATATTTTACATCATTCAATTCCTGTTAGTGAAGTTGGGGGCATTTCACTGCTTAAATATCTTCGGGCATTGCCTGCTTTTTTTAAAAAAAATAATTACACCCATATTTTTACTACCGGGCAATATGCAAGTGCCGCAGCAATTATTTCAAAAAGAATGGTTAGTGCCAAGGCCAAAATTTATCAAACACATCATTATTCTCATCCTGAAAAACGTAAACTTAAGTATTGGAAGGGTGACTTTTTTTTAAAAATGCTCTATTATTTTACTGCTCCTTCTGCAGATAAAATTATTGCTGTAAGCAAAGGCAGCCTTGAATGGTTGCGCAAATTCAGCCATAGAAAATTACCACAAGGTATATTTATTTATAATCCGATTTTTGATAATACTATCTATAAACAGGCTAATGAACCCGTCAGTTTTCCAATAGATATAAACAATAAAACCGTGTTACTTACCGCCGGGAGGTTAAATAAAGAAAAAGATCATCTTACTTTAATAAAAGCATTTTGTATTTACAAAAAAGATAATAACAAGGCAATACTGTTTATACTTGGTACCGGCCCTTTTCAGCAAAACTTACAACAGTATATTGCCGATCATCAATTACAAAATGACGTTAATCTGGTTGGTTTTGATAGCAACCCTTATAAATGGATGAACAATTGCGATGTATTTATTCTATCATCCACAAATGAAGCATTCGGCAACGTTATTGTTGAGGCAATGGCACTAGGTAAAACCGTGGTAAGTACAAATTGTTGGGGGCCAGATGAAATATTGAATGGCGGCAAATTTGGGTATTTGTGCCCTATTCAGGATCCTGTGCAGATGGCTGATGCCATTTCAAAAGCGGTTTCAAAACCCATCAATAAAGAATTGCTCATAAATGAAAGTCGACAATATACAATTGATAAAATAGTAAAAGAGTATATTAAGATCCTTTAAAAAGAATTTTATTATTGGGGGGCGGATTATCACTGAAATTTAATTTAAAAAAAGCAGCAGTTCATAATAGAAAGGCTAAATAATTTTACTTATTTGTTTAAATCACCAATAATTATTTGCGATTTTCGTTTTACATTAAATTCTTTAATGCATGTGTGGCATAGCTGGGTACATTTCGATAAACAATACTATAACAGAGCAACAGCTTAAGCAGGCTGCTACACTATTACAACACCGTGGCCCCGATGCCGAGGGATTTTATTTTTCAGCCGATAAAAAAGTTGGCCTTGCTCATCGCCGCCTTTCAATTTTAGATTTGTCTGCTGCTGCCAATCAACCAATGTTCTCTTCCAATGAAAGGTATTGTATTGTATTTAATGGAGAGGTCTATAATTTTCATGAACTAAAACAACAGCTTAAAGATAATGGGGCTTCATTAAAAACAAGTTCAGATACAGAAGTAATTCTTGAGCTTTTTACACAGCTTGGCCCATCTTGCTTTGCAACAATGAATGGCATGTTTGCATCGGCTATTTACGACAAAAAAGAAAATGTTATCACCCTTTGCCGCGACCATGCAGGCGTTAAGCCATTGTTTTATTTCAATGATGGAACAACCATTGCCTTTGCTTCAGAATTAAAGGCAATAAAACATTTAGTGCCTCAAAAGCTGCAAATAAATAAAGAGGCTATTCCTTATTATTTTCATCTTGGTTTTATACCCGAGCCTTTAACCATTTATACAAACACCTATAAGTTTCCGTCGGCACATTACCTGCAGATAAATGTTCGAGCTGTTTCGTTTGATAATATACAGGAACAAATTATTCCTTTTTGGAAATTGCAAAATGTTATTAGTTCATCAACTATAACTGATGAGCCATCGGCAAAAAAACAATTAAATGATTTACTTTTTGATGCGGTAAAAAAACAATTGATCAGCGATGTACCTATTGGCACTTTTTTGAGTGGGGGTGTTGACAGTAGTCTTGTTACTGCCATTGCTGCAAAAATTGCGGGAAGTAATAAAATAAAAACATTTAGTATTGCGATAGATGATGGAAAATTTAATGAATCAAACTATGCAAGAGAAGTAGCAAATCATTTGCAAACAGATCACCATGAATTTATAGCAAAAGAAAAAGAAGTAATCGAATTGATCAATAAACTGATTCCAACTTATGATGAACCTTTCGCAGATTCTTCTGCTTTTCCAACAATGATGGTCAGCAAGTTTGCAAAGCAGCGGGTAACAGTTGCATTGAGTGGCGACGGTGGAGATGAATTATTTCTTGGGTATGGAATGTATCAATGGGCAAATCATTTGTCTGCTCCTTATTGGAAATTATTAAAAGACCCGCTATTTGTTGCATCAAAACTATTAAACAGTAAATATCAACGTATTGGAAATATGTTTGGTTACTCCAATAAAAAAAATATGACTACTCATATTTTTTCACAGGAACAGTATTATTTCAGGGAACAGGAATTGGAAAAAATGCTGATTAACAGTACATTTAATTTTGATGAAATTAATGTATCGCCAATTGTAGCAAGAAATTTAAGTGCAACAGAACGCCAATCTTTCTGGGATTTTAATCATTATCTAAAAGATGATTTACTTGTTAAAGTAGACCGTGCAAGTATGCAGTATTCTTTAGAATGCAGGGTACCTTTACTGGATTACAGGCTGGTGGAATTTGCATACAACCTTGATGAAAAACTTAAAATTAAAAATGGGTCAATGAAGTACCTGTTAAAGCAGGTACTTTTCGATTATGTACCAAAAGAAATTTTTGAAAGGCCTAAATGGGGATTTAGTATTCCGCTTTCGAGATGGTTGAAAACTGATTTAAAATATTTGCTAGATAAGTATACTTCAGCAGAAGTAATTAATAAATATAACCTGGTAAATTTTACTGTTGTAAATGATATCAGGAAAAAATATTTAAACGGAACTGATTATTTGTTCAACAGGCTCTGGCTCATCATTGTGTTACATTGGTGGCTGGAGGAACCTGGTTCTTAAACGTGACAGCAATGCTTATTAAAAATATTCTCTTTATATCCTACGATGGTATGACAGATCCCCTTGGCCAAAGCCAAGTAATACCCTATTTATCAAACCTTACAAAATTTGGTTACAATTTTACCATACTAAGTTGCGATAAAGCAGATAAATATGCAGTCAATAAAAAGTATGTTGAAAAGCTGATTGCGCCCTTTCCTATAAAATGGGTATCCATCACTTACCATAAAAACCCTCCTGTGCTTTCTTCTATATATGATTTTTATGCATTAAAAAAAGCTGCAAAAAAATTGCACTCTATCAACTATTTTGATATGGTGCATACAAGGCCTGGTTTGCCTACTTTGGTAGCTTTGTATTTGAAAAAGAAATACGGCATAAAATTTTTAAACGACATTAGAGGTTTTTGGGCCGATGAAAGGGTAGATGGCGGCATGTGGAATTTGCAAAACCCCGTTTTTAAGCGGGTGTATAATTTCTTTAAGAAACACGAATACAACTGTTTGTTAAACGCAGATTATGTTACCTGCCTCACCTATGCAGCACGCAAGGAAATACATACCTGGAAAAATATCCCCAACCAGCCAATGGCTATTGAAGTAATTCCATGCAGTGTAGATATGTATCTGTTTAACCGTGATAATATTGATCAATTGGTAAAAGAAAAATATAAGGCTGAACTGAATATACAGGATGGGGATTTTATAATAAGTTACCTGGGATCAATTGGCGGCTGGTATTTAACAGATGAGATGATGCGCTTTTGTAAAATGCTTAGTGACAGGATTCCTCTTGCAAAATTTTTGTTTATTTCTCCTAATGGGCATGAAATGATTACTGCCGCTGCTGCCAAATACGGTCTTTATGCAGATAAATTATTTGTTAAACAGGCTAAACGGCATGAAGTACCAGTGCTATTATCATTTAGCAATTATGCTCTTTTCTTTATCAAACCATGTTATTCAAAAATTTCCTCTTCGCCCACCAAGCATGGAGAAATAATGGCAATGGGTATCCCTGTGATTACTAACAGTGGTGTTGGTGATGTGGAAGAGGTAGTTACAAAATACAATGCGGGCTACCTTGTAAACGATTTTACAGACAAGTCCTTCAGCAAAGTAATTGAAAAAATAATTTCCGGTAATAACTTTGATAAAGATAAAATCCGCAACGGTGCCAAAGAGTTTTATGCATTGGAAACTGCAGTGGAACGATACAGTAAAGTATATAATAAAATACTGGATTAACGTTTTCCCTTTATTCTTTTACTTTTGTTACCATTGGTTAAATGAAAAAAATATGTCAAAAAATTTTCTAATTGTTGGTTCAGGATTTTCAGGCTGTACACTGGCCAATCAATTAGTAAACAAATTAGATTGTAAAATAGATATTTGGGATGAACGTGCCAATATTGCAGGTAATAGCCATACTGAAAGGGATACCGAAACAAATATTATGGTACACAAGTATGGACCGCATATTTTTAATACCAATAAAAAAGAAATTTGGGAATATGTAAATGGTTTTGCAGAGTTTAGGCCTTATGTTCACAGGGTAAAAGCAGTATGGCAAAATAAAGTTTATTCTTTGCCAGTTAATCTTCATACCATCAACCAGTTTTTTAATAAAACATTTACTCCTGATGAAGCAAGAGCTTTTTTAGCTGACCTGACAGATAAAACCATACACAACCCCACAAATTTTGAAGAGCAGGCTCTACATTTTATCGGTAAGGAATTGTATGAAGCTTTTTTTTACGGATACACAAAAAAACAATGGGGTTGCGAACCTGCTCAGCTTCCCGCTTCAATAATTAACCGCATACCCATTAGATTTACTTATGATGATAATTACTATAACAATCAATTTTCTGGTATACCTGTAGAGGGATATACTGCAGTAATGGAAAAAATGATTGCCCATCCTAATATTATTGTTACTCTAAACAAAAGGTTTGATGCAAGTTTGGATTTAAGTGGGTACGATCATGTGTTTTATTCTGGCCCAATTGATGCTTTTTTTAATTTTCAGTATGGCCGGTTGAGCTATAGAACTGTTACTTTTGAAAAACACTATGCCGATGGAGATTACCAGGGTACAGCACAAATAAATTATTGCGAAGAAAAAGTACCTTATACAAGAATTACAGAACACAAACATTTTACTCCATGGGAGCAGCATGAAAAAACAGTTTATTTTAAAGAATACAGTAAAGAAACTTCAGAAAACGATGTTCCTTTTTATCCTAAAAGATTAGATGTTGATAAAATATTATTAAAGCAATATCGGGATGCTGCAGAAAAACAACAACATATTTCCTTTTTAGGGAGGTTAGCTACCTATAGATATATGGATATGCATCATGTAGTTGATGAGGCAATACAATTCGCAAAAAAAACTATTGAAAGTACCGCCAAAAATACTCCCATACCTATTTTTTCAAATGTTGAAGTTTTCTAAACTTTTGTCTTTTTTTTGACAACATTAAACTCTAAAAGATCATTAATTAAAAACTTACTTGCCCTAATAGCTTAATTGGTGCAATAACTGCCATAAGGAACTCGTTATCCTCTTGTCCAAAAATCTAAAAAGCTAAACTACCCGCTCTATGGAAAAAGTAATTGCAGTAGTTGTTACTTACAACCGCAAGACACTTTTATCTGAATGCATTACTGCATTGCGAAATCAAACAAAAAAGCCTGACGCTATTTTGGTTGTAAATAATGGCAGTACAGATGGCACTGAACCCTGGTTGCTTTCCCAACAGGATTTATTTACCGTTACACAAAAAAATGTTGGATCAAGTGGCGGATTCAACACCGCCATTAACTGGGCTTATAAACAAGGGTATACATGGATTTGGTGTATGGATGATGATGGCTATCCTAAAGAAGATGCACTTGAAAAAATTTTAGAACCGGAATTAGATATACTTTGCCTGCGTAATTGTGCTGTTTTAAATATACAAGACAAGAAAACATTTGTTTGGAAAACCAGGCAATATGCAACAATAGATGCTGTTGACTGTAAGATAATTAATGGTGTTGGGCACCCGTTTAATGGTACTATGTTAAATAGAAATATTGTAGAAAGAGTAGGTTTACCTAAACCAAAATTATTTTTGTGGGGCGATGAAACAGAATACTTTTGGAGGATAGTAAGGAAGAATAATATTCCAGTATGTACCATTGCAGACAGCATACATTATCATCCGGCTGCAGGGTTTACTTTTAAAAATGACTGGAATTATTATACTGCATGGAAAATGTATTTCTATGTACGTAATCGTTTTCACATACATAAGGCCAAATACAATAATACTTTAATAGCCTTTGCAAATTATTGTTGCTTTTTGATAGCAATGGCTGGTGCAATAGTGGTATATCAAAAAACAGATAAGTTTAAAAAACTTGGTTTTATTTTTTGGCCAGCGGCTGATGCATTTAGCAATAATTACAAGGCTACTCCACACACAATTTTGACCAGGTTAAATTTAAACTCCCCTATTTCAATTAAACGTTCAGGAAAAGCAGTTTTGCAAAATATACTATCAATTTCACCAAATCGTTTCTCTATATTCCGAAAAGTGAAAACTGCAAATGCGCAATTTTAATTAAGTTCTGTTTTACAAAAGAATTGTTTTTTGAGCATTCTTTTTTGCAATAACTGCAGCTTCCCATATTAAAAACAAAGCAATAATATAAAAAGGCAAACACGGAACTTTATATCTTACCAAAGTACCAAAATTGAGTGTTGTAGCTCCCACAAATATGGCAAAAATAATAGAATAAAAAAAGCAGAAAAACACCATTGAGTTTGTAAAAAGTGTTGTGAAAAATTTAAGCGGGCCTGCTTTAAAAAATACATATAAGGTAAACAATATCAAGGCGAGACTTTCTAAGGATGATAAAAGTGTAGATATTTTTTTTGACTCCCACAAATAAGGTCTGAAAAAAGTAGCTGCTATTGCAGCAGGTCCTATTTTTAATAAGCTTGTTACAGAACCATCATATTCTACACCAAGTGAAAAAGACGATTCAGCTTGGTCTGACATATTAATAAAATTAGTTTGCTGGGTTTTAACTGATTCGGCTAATTTATCTAATGCAAAATTACCGAGCTCTTCGGTTAATTTATCCGCCAACGCAAAAAATCCAAAAATACTAAAGCAAATTACTATAACTCCTGCAGCAATTTTTCCAAATGTATTTTTTAAAAGCTTTACATTGCTTAACATTAAATACAATGCGTAAAACGGCAAGTAAGAAATAAGGATGTACAATTTAACTATATAAAGGATATATCCTGCTAAAAAAGCAATGACAATATTTTTAATAATTGATTGCTTTTTTTCAAAGAAACAATACAATGAATAGGTCATCCAGCCCAACATGCCTGTACATATTGGGTCTTTTAATATCCCTGAACTCCAAAAAACAAAAGTTGGTAAATAAATAATGGCAATGGCTAATTTTTTATGTAAGTGAGGGTAATGCTCATAAAAAAATTTATACAAGCGCCATACACCGCTGTACGAAATCATGGAAAAACATAAATTAATTAGTAAGTATTTTCCAAATGTAAAAAATGATAAAATCGCTACTAGCCTGGATACAAAAAAATTGCTCTCTAGTCTGAAGTAGCCTGAGTTATTGGGATCTTTTAAAAAATTCTCATCGTAATTAGAGCCCGGTTCAAATAGTAAATGAATGTTTTTAGCGGGGCTCTTAAGAATTATTTCATATAAATGCTGCCCTTCAGGAAAATATAAAGATGTGCTATCGCCACTGGTGAGGTAAACAAAAAAAATAGTAAATGCAATGCTGCTAAATACTTTTATCCAAAAACCTTGTTTATGGTATCTTTTTAATATTGGGTCATTAATGCGTCTTCGACGTACCGAAAAAATTAAATGAAAAATTAAAACATAAAAGGGAAATAATATGATGTCTGTAAAACTCATCCTTTTTTATCAGAAACTGTTTGTATTGAATATGAACAAATATGTACAGACAAATTTATCCTAAATTATCATTTGCTATTCAATAATATAGAGTTATTTTGCCCATACTAAAGATAGTGTTATATGTGTGGTATTGCAGGTTCAATAAATTTTAAATTATCATATCGAGATATTGATCAAAATATGCTGCATCGTGGGCCAGATGAACAAACTGGTTTTATGACTGATAATATTGATTTGTATCATCTGCGTTTATCCATATTAGATATTGAGGGAGGAAAACAACCCATGCATTTGAATGATCGCTTTACAATTATATTTAATGGCGAAATTTATAATCACAACGAAATAAGAAGGCTTCTAAACCTTCAGGGTGCTACAAAATCTGATACAGAAACATTATTGCTATTGTACCAAAAATATGGTGTTGATTTTTTGCAATATCTGGACGGTATGTTTGCTTTCGCCATTTACGATAACAAGGAAAAGAAGCTATTTATAGCGAGGGATCGTGCTGGTAAAAAACCTTTATATTATTATGCCGATGGACAAAAAATTGCTTTTGCAAGTGAATTAAATTGTCTTAAAGCACTATTGCCTTTGAAAATGGAAAACAGCCATTTTTACCATTATCTGAGGTTAGGTTCTTTTTATGGTGCACTAACTCCTTACAAAAATGTTGCAGAATTAAATGCGGGCCATTTTTTGATGATCGATTGTGGCAATATGCAGATCGAAAAAAAATGCTGGTGGAGCATCAACAATTTTTATGGGCAAACTAATAATGATAGTTTTGAAGAAAGCCTTGAAAAAGTAGATGGCTATTTGAATACAGCAGTAAAAAGAAGAGTAGAGTCATCTGATCTGGAAGTAGGAAGTTTTTTAAGCGGTGGCATTGACAGTGGCCTGACTACAGCAATAGCAAGTAGTTATAATAATAAAATAAAAACCTTTACGGTTTCTTTTGATGGTGAGTATGATGAAGCGCCGTTGGCCAGATTAGTTGCCGATAAATACCATACAGACCACACGGAAATAAAGATTTCTTTTGATCATCTTAAAAATGACCTTGAAAAAATTTGCTGCAATTATGGTGAACCGTTCTTTGACAGTTCGGCTATTCCCAGTTATTATGTTAGTGCCGCAGCTAAAAAACATCTGACAGTTATTCTAAATGGCGATGGGGCCGATGAATTGTTTGGCGGCTACCGACGCTATGTACCTTTTTCAAAATACGATTTTTTTAAAAGTCCTGCTTTTATTAAAAATGCCGCTGGCATTGCAAAGAATATATTGCCTTCTTCTAATAACAAAAAATCTACACATAATTATTTCTATCGCCTTCTTTCGCTTGCATCCAAAAAAGGACTGGAAATCTATTTATCTGCCGGAGTAGATATTATGGAAGACTATGAAAAAAATATTTTGAGTCAAAATATAGATTACCTGCGACCTATCCAAGATGATTTTAATACGATTGCTGATGCAGACATTAGCGGTTTAAGGAAGATCATGAACATGGATTTTAATATAACTTTGTTTACTGATTTACTGGTGAAAATGGATATTGCCAATATGGTCAATTCATTAGAAGGGAGAAGCCCTTTTTTATGCAAAGAATTACTTGAATATGCACCTGGTATGAATGACGGGTTTAAAATAAAAGGAAGTGTTACAAAATATTTACTAAGACAATTGTCTAAAAAATATCTTCCTGCTGAAGTAATCAATCAACCAAAAAGAGGTTTTGAAATACCCTTAAAAAACTGGGTAAGCCAGGAATTAAAAGAACCTCTTTTTGATTATTTAAGTTCGCCAAATGCTTTAAGCCGCCAATTTATTAATAATAATTTTTTGGATGGATTATTAAGTAACAAAGTAAAAATACCTGCTGAAAAAAGAGCAAAAATTTTATGGACCTTACTAAGTATGGAAATATGGTATAAAAAAATTTATTTACGATAAATGGATCAACCTCTCTTAAAGAAAAAAAAAATTCTGCATACAACCACCCGGCTTGTTTTAGGTGGAGGTGTTGAAAAAAATATTTATTACACCATTGCTAAACTTACAAATGAATTTGAATTTCATTTAAGTTGCGGCGCCCATTTCGAAGATGATTTATTTTGTCATCTTCCTGAACTTAAAATTATTATTTGCCCCCATTTAATTAATGCCATTCACCCGGTAAAAGATTTAAAAGCACTTTGGTTTTATTTCCGGCTAATTAAAAAAGAGAAGTATGATATTGTGCATACGCATGAAACAAAAGCCAGCTTTATTACAAAACTAGCGGCATGGCTGGCTGGATGTCCCTATGTAATTTATGGCTTACATGGTGTTACTTTTAATGACCCTATGAGCCGTTTTAAACGGAATTTTTATATACTACTGGAAAAATTAACTATCCGTTGTGCCGATATAATAGTTGCTGTAGGGCACAATACCATTGAAGCCTACCATCAAGAAAATGTCGGAAAAAATATCCCCTTCCAGGTTGTAAGAAGTGGCATTGATATCAATAATTATTTAAGGCAGGCAATACAAACTGATAAAGAAAAATTGCAATTCAGAAAATTATTGGGCATTAATGCTGATGATATTGTATTAATTACTGTGGGGAGATTTTCTTATTCAAAAGCACAACGATATTCAATAGAAGCTTTTGCTACCTTACAAAAGAAATATAGCAATCTAAAGTTTTTACTTATCGGTGAAGGAGAATTATTACCTGACTGTAAAGCCTTTGCTAAAACCTTAGAGATACCTGATAACAGTATCTACTTTTTGGGATATCAAAAAGATATTCCCAGGTATTTGTCCATCAGCGATCTTTTTATCTTTACTTCATTACGAGAAGGTTTGCCGAGGGTTATTGTTGAAGCGTCAGTATTAAAAATACCGGTAATAACATTCCAGGTTGAAGGAGCTGAAGAAGTATTGCAAAATGAAAAAACAGGTTTTATAGTGCCGCAAGGTGATGTAAATGTGTTACTATCCAAAACAGAAGAGTTAATTTTGAACCCGGGGTTAGGATCATTTTTTGGTAATGAAGCTCATAAGTTTGTAATACAACGTTGGGATATTGGCATAATGATTGAAAAGTTGTACAAAATTTACAACAGAAACACAGGGTAATGAAAATTGCATTTACAATTGATTTTGAAGACTGGTACCAAGGCATTGATCTTCCTTTTGAGAGATGGAAAAACCTTGAGAAAAGGTTACACATAGGGCATCATAAGCTGTTGGAATTATTTCAAAAAGCCAATGTAAAAGCCACCTATTTTATATTAGGCAAAACCATCGAGGATCATCCAAAAATGATCAGCGAAATAATTAATGAAGGGCACGAAATTGCCTGTCACACCTATTCTCATCCATTTATTTACAAATTATCTCCTGAAGAATTTAGAGAAGAATTACAAAAATGCAAACAATTAATAAATTCATTTGGCGTTAATTATACCGGCTTTAGGGCGCCTTACTTTTCTATAGATGCAAGAAGCCTTTGGGCATTGGACATTTTGAAGGAAGAAGGCTTTACATTCGATTCAAGCATTTTTCCGGGAGATGCAAAGCGCACAGGTATCCCTGGTTTTAATCCTGAAATTCAACAGTTAAGTAATGGATTAGTAGAATTTCCGATAAGCACTGTTAAGGTTTTTAACTATGATTTTGGTGTTGGTGGTGGCTATTTTAGGTTGCTGCCTTATGCTTTTTTTAAAGAAAAGATGGAAAAAATTTTAAAAGAACGGCATACTATGTTTTATTTACATCCCTGGGAACTTGATATTAAACAACCCAAGGTTCCGGGAATAAACAGGCGCATCAGATTTACCCATTATGTAAATTTATATTCTACAGAAAAAAAAGTAAGCCGATTATTACGTGATTTTGAATGCACATCGGTATCTGATATCTTAAATAACTAATAATAATACAATGGATAAAAACAAAAAATATGCTGTAACTGAAACAAAAGATGTAGAGGCTTTCTTTCATGGATATGCTGCGGATTTTGATAGTATTTACGGGCATACCAAAAAAAGAAGCGGGTGGGATAAATTTTTAGACACCTATTTTAGAAAATCAATGCGTTTGCGGTACGATTTGGTTTTAAAGTATGCGGCCAACACTAATATTAAAACAATATTGGATGTAGGCTGTGGCGGCGGAGTTTATTGTGAAGCTTTATTGAATATGGGCAAAGTAGTTACAGGGCTGGATATTGCAGACGGAATGCTTGAATTGGCAGAAATAAAGACAAAAAATTTTGTAGCAGAAGGCAAAGTAAATTATGTGCATAGCGGATACCTTGAACATGAGTTTACAGAAAAGTTTGATGCTGCTGTATTAGTTGGTTTTTTTGATTATATAAAAACACCCTTGGAGGTTTTTAAAAAATTAGAAACGGAAATCACAAAAGAACTATTAATGAGCTTTCCTAAATCTGGTGGCTTTTTAGGATGGCAAAGAAAAGTAAGGTATAACATGAGGAATTGCCCGCTGTACTATTATTCAAAAAATGATTTAAAAACATTATTTTCAAAAACCGGCTGGTCTGATAAAGTTGAGATTTTTGATATTGAAAGGGATTTTTTTGTTCGAATTAAATTTTAAATTAATTACATACAATTTTTGCCCGGTCCATTTTGACCGGGCTTTTTATTTTAAAACAAGCTCTGCAGAATAAACCTTTTAATATTTTACAGGTTATCTTCAAACAAAATATATTCAACATTGTTACACTGAAGGATATACATCAACAATATGAACTCATTTACCATAAAAGACCTTGAAAATTTATCTGGCATTAAAGCACATACCATAAGGATATGGGAGCAACGATATAATTTTTTAAAACCCAGCCGGTCAGATACTAATATAAGGTATTATAGCAACGATGAATTAAAAAAAGTGCTGAACATTGCCTTGCTCAATAAATACGGTTATAAAATATCACACATTGATAAAATGGGTGATGTAGAAGTAAAAGAAAAAATATTCTCGCTTACCCAGCTACAGGCTCAACAGGAACGCATTGTAAACGATTTGATACAATGTATGATTGATTTAAATATAGAAAAGCTGGAGTACATTTTAGATGACCATATAAGGGCACGTGGTATTGAAAGAACTATTACGCAGATTATTTTTCCATATATGGAAAAGATAGGTATTTTATGGCTTACCAACCATATAAACCCGGCACAGGAACATTTGGTAACTAATATCATCCGTCAAAAACTGATAGTAGGTATTGAAGGAGTTACTTCTTCATTAAAAGTTAATAAAACCGTATTGCTATTTTTGCCCGAAGGCGAATATCATGAACTGGGGATGTTGTTTATGTATTATTTATTAAAAAGCAGGGGGGTAGCTACCATTTATCTTGGTGCCAATATTCCATTAAAAGATGTTGAATATGTTGTTAATTTAAAAAAGCCAGATTATTTGTACTCGCATTTAACTGCCGTAGGCCACAACTTTAATTTTGATAAGTTTATAATTAATATCACAAAAAAATTTAAAGGCACACCCATCATTATTTCAGGGCTTTTAACCAATACTTACGAAAAGAAAATACCTGCACACATCAACTTTAAAAAATCATTTCCCGAAGTAATGCAGTTTGTATCTGAATTGTAGAATTAGGACATCACCCCGCATATCATTTTTTAGTTTTAAATTTTGTTTAACAATTAATAAAAAAAAATAAACAAATAAATTTGTTTTAATTAAATTTTTTGTTTAACTTTACACCATAATAAATTAAACACTTTTGTTATGGCAACTATCGACTTCAATCAATTATTGATTAATAATACAGAGTTTTTAAAGCCTTTCGCCATTACTTTAACCAGAGATAATGAGGTTGCTAAAGACTTGCTTCAGGAAACAATGTACAGGGCTTTAGCCAATAAAGAAAAATACAATGTGGGTACTAATATTAAAGCATGGTTATACACCATCATGCGTAATATTTTTATAAACAACTATCGCCGCAAAGCAAAACAAAATACCATTTTTGATAATACACCCAACGAATTTTTGTTAAATTACAATCAGGTTACCACTACCAATGCTGCTGAGGGTGCTTTAAAATTAAAAGACATACAAGCCTGTATACATCAGCTTCCTGCAATTTTCCGCAATCCGTTTATATTGTATTTTGAAGGATATAAATACCACGAAATTGCAGACTTACTCAATGAACCATTGGGAACAATAAAAAGCAGGATACACTTTGCAAGAAAATTGCTTAAAGAACAACTTTCAAGGTTTTGATTTATGCTATAAAAAAAATATCCCCGCTTTAAAATCAATAAGCTTTACTTTAGATAATTGAAAACTGTTGTTATCATAGGAAGCGGTTTTGCAGGGTTGTCAGCTGCATGCTTTATGGCCAAAGCTGGTTGGCAAGTTACCGTATTGGAGAAACAATCCATGCCTGGCGGAAGAGCAAGGCAATTACAGGCAGAAGGTTTTACGTTTGATATGGGCCCAAGCTGGTACTGGATGCCCGATGTATTTGAACGTTTTTTTAATTGTTTTGGAAAAAAAGTTGCAGACTATTATCAACTCGACAGATTAGACCCTTCCTACAGAATTTACTGGCCTGATAACTGCATGAATATCCCGGCAGATTACACTTCACTAAAAAAATTATTTGAAGATATAGAGATGGGCAGTAGCATAATGTTGGATAAATTTATGAAGGAAGCTCAATATAAATATGAAGTAGGCATCAATAAATTAGTACATAAACCGGGTCAGTCAATTACTGAATTTGCAGATATTGATTTAATAAAAGGGGTATTTAAACTGGATGTATTTACATCAATGAAAAAACACATTGGCAAACATTTTAAAAATAAACAACTGCGGCAACTGTTAGAATTTCCGGTATTATTTTTAGGGGCTTTGCCTGAAAATACTCCTGCGTTGTACAGCCTGATGAATTATGCCGATATAAAACTGGGAACATGGTATCCACAAGGTGGAATGTATAGAATAGTAGCCGGCATGTATAAATTAGCAACTGAATTAGGTGTTATATTTCATTTTAACCACAATGTCATAAAGATTGATATTGAATATGGTATTGCAAAAAAGGTTAATGCAGAAACTGTAAATATCCAGCAACAACACGTAACCACTACATTTGAAACAGATGTTGTGGTTGGTGGGGCAGACTATCATTTTATAGAAAGCAAACTACTGCCACTTGAAAGCAGAACTTATACTGATAAATATTGGAACAAAAGGGTAATGGCGCCAAGCTGTTTATTATATTATGTTGGCTTAAACAAAAAGCTGCAAAATATTTTGCACCATACATTATTTTTTGATGTAAGTTTTGATGCACATGGTAAAGAAATTTATACAACACCCCAATGGCCAACAAACCCTTTATTCTATGTAAGCGCAACCTCAGTAAGCGATAGCAGCGTGGCCCCTGAAGGATGTGAGAATTTATTTTTTCTTATTCCGGTAGCAAGCGGCTTACAAGATGATACAGAAGAGGTTAGGGATAAATACTTTGATGCTGTTATAAAACGCTATGAAGTTAAAACAGGGCAGTCTGTAAAAGATGCCATTATATATAAAAAATCCTATTCTGTTAGTAACTTTATAGAAGATTATAATGCATTTAAAGGAAATGCGTATGGTTTAGCGAACACTTTGATGCAAACGGCTGTTTTAAAACCGGTATGCAGAAGTAAAAAGGTTACAAATCTGTATTACACAGGTCAGCTAACCGTACCAGGACCAGGTGTACCACCAAGTTTAATTAGTGGAGAAGTTGTAGCTAAAGAAATATTAAAACAGTTTTAAACAACAAGTCAGCCCGTTATTAAGCTGAAAATGTATAATAGAAATAAAAACATGCATAAAACAAAACTATCCCAAACTTGTTATTTGTGATAGGCAACAATGTCGAACATTATAACCGATATCAAAAAAGCAGAGAGCCATGATGAACCTTTTTCATGAGTTGAGCCAAGAGTGCAGTAAAGCAACTACAGAGAAGTACAGTACTTCTTTCAGTAGTGCTATTAAATTATTGCATCCTAATTTGCGTACACCTGTTTTTAATATTTATGGATTTGTACGTTTTGCAGATGAAATTGTTGACACATTTCATCAACATAATAAAACGCTACTGCTTGCAGAATTTAAAAAAGAAACTTATACTGCCATTGAAAGGGGCATTAGCCTGAACCCTATTTTACATAGCTTTCAATTAACAGTTAATGAGTATAATATTTCGCACAGTTTGATAGGTGCTTTTTTCAAAAGCATGGAAATGGACCTTAGTAAAGCATCGTATGATTGTGAGGGGTATAAAGACTACATCTATGGAAGTGCTGAAGTTGTTGGTTTAATGTGCTTGTATGTTTTTTGTGAAGGAGACGCAAAGATGTTTGAAAAATTAAAACCTTCTGCAAAATCACTTGGTGCAGCTTTTCAAAAAGTAAATTTTTTAAGGGACGCTAAAGCTGATTATGAACAATTAAACAGGACTTATTTTCCCGAGGTTGATTTTAATAATTTTACACCTGCAATGAAAATTCAAATAGAAAAAGAAATTGCTGAGGACTTTTCTGATGCCTACCATGGTATTGTACAGCTGCCCATTAAAGCAAGATTTGGCGTTTATGTAGCTTACAAATATTATTTATCCCTTTTTAAAAAAATTAAAAAAGCAAAGCCTGATAATATTTTAGAGCAACGCATAAGGATACCTAATTATGGAAAAGTTATTATAGTGGCAAAAGCAGGTGTAAGAAAACAGCTTAATATTTTGTAAATCACCGGTATTTATGGATGTTATTTTAGTAAATGAGAACGATGTGCCGATTGGCACAATGGAAAAATTAGAAGTTCATCAAAAAGCCCTGCTGCACAGGGCTTTCAGCATTTTTATTTTTAATACTAAAGGAGAAATGCTGTTACAGAAAAGAGCAGAAAATAAATACCATAGCCCGGGATTATGGACCAATGCGTGCTGTAGCCACCCTGCGCCAGGTCAGGAAATTGTAGCCGCCGCTACAAAAAGGTTACAGGAAGAAATGGGTTTTACCACTTCGCTGGAAAAGGCATTTGATTTTATATATAAGGCCCCTTTTGATAACGGTTTAACAGAGCATGAACTGGATCATGTATTTGTTGGAACCTATGATAATGAAATTTTCCCCTGCAGAGAAGAAGTAAGTGATTATTGCTATATGGCAACAGCTGAAATAAAAGACTACCTTCAATCTCATCCAAAAAAATATACCGAGTGGTTTAAAATTGCCTTTCCGAAACTGCTGGCATATCTTGCAACAAAAAATTAGCACCAATACCTCTATTGGCAGGTATTACTTAAACTGGAACAGCATTTTAAAGCGCATGCATACAAAAAAAGTAATCATTATTGGAAGTGGTGTAGGTGGCATGGCAACAGCTATACGTATGGCGGTGCAGGGCTTTGAAGTTACCGTGTATGAAAAAAATGCTGGCCCGGGCGGTAAAATAGCTGCTTTTGAAAAAGATGCTTTTCATTTTGATGCCGGCCCATCTTTATTTACGCAGCCGAAAAATATAGAAGAGTTATTTTCTTTAGCACAAGAACCTATATACGAATATTTTAGCTATCAGCCTTTACCAGTTGCCTGTAAATATTTTTATGAAAATGGCAAGACAGTGCAGGCATATACCGATGTCGGTAAGTTTGCGCAGGAGTTGAAAGAACAATTGAATGAAGACCCAGAAAAAGTAATTGGTTATTTAAAAGAGTCTGAAAAAATATTTAATAATATCGGTACAGTATTTTTAAATAATTCTTTACATAAAAGAAAAACATGGTTTAATAAACGTAGTGCCAAGGCATTAAAAGCTACCCGGTTTGGTTATTTGTTTAACACCCTTAACCACCATAACACCAACCATTTTTCTTCTGCAGAAGCTGTACAATTATTTAACCGCTTTGCTACCTACAACGGCAGTAACCCATATAAAGCTCCGGCCATCCTTAGTCTGATACCCCACCTTGAGCAGAACCTGGGAACTTTTTATCCAAAGGGAGGAATGATTTCTATCACTAATGCCTTGTATAATCTGGCCATAAAAAAAGGAGTACGGTTTTTTTTCAACAGCCTTGTGCAACAGATCATACAGCATGACGCTGTGGCGAAAGGTGTAGTAGTGACCAATGAAAATATTATTGCAGATATTGTTGTAAGTAATGTGGACGTATATTTTACTTATAAAAATTTATTGTCCAATAAAAATAAAGCAAAAAAAATATTGCGACAGGAACGTAGCAGTAGCGCCATAATTTTCTATTGGGGCATTAACAAATCTTTCCCGCAATTACAGCTACACAACATTTTTTTTAGTAAAGATTACAAAACTGAATTTGATAATATTTTCACTCACAAAAAGATAAGCAGCGACCCTACGGTGTATATTAATATAACATCCAAAATAGAAAGCAGCATGTGTCCCGAAGGGAAAGAAAACTGGTTTGTAATGGTAAATGCTCCTGCAAATACTGATCAAAACTGGGATCAGTTAAAAGTTGATTTACGTAAAGATATCCTCGCCAAGCTTAGCCGTATGTTGGGCGAAAACATAGCACCGCTAATAGTTACAGAGCATACACTGAATCCTGTACAAATTGAAGAACAAACAGATTCCTACATGGGCTCTTTATATGGCACCAGTTCCAATTCAAAACTGGCGGCATTTTTCCGTCATGCAAATTATAGCGATACTATCAGGGGTTTGTATTTTTGCGGTGGTAGTGTACATCCCGGTGGCGGCATTCCGCTTTGTTTAAAAAGTGCAAAAATTGTAAGTGAATTAATAGCCGACGATTATCAAAAATAAGCAACTGACTTTGTTAAACAATTTATCTAAATATCAAATAGCTACGTTTCTTGCCATTTTATTTCACCTGGTTGGCTTGATTGGTATTCTGTTTTTTGATATCCATTTTTTTTTACAATCTACCCCTTTTAACCTCTTGCTAAGTGGTGCACTATTAGTGTGGGCGCAGGAAGAAAAAAATAAATATTTTTATTTTTTTGTATTGTTAACTTTTGCAGTGGGTTTTACTGTAGAAGTAATTGGCGTAAACACTGGTTTTCTTTTTGGCAATTACAGTTATGGAAAAGTATTGGGGTTACAATGGCAAAAGGTTCCGCTTGTTATTGGCGTTAATTGGTTCATCGTTATCTATTGCTGCGGCATTAGCATGTTCAATTTACTAAACAGGGTTATTAAAAAGGTGGCTGAAAAAACCCAGGCTCCTCCGCAAGTTTTAAAAGCAATATCATTAATTACAGATGGTGCAACACTGGCTGTTTTATTCGATTGGCTGATAGAGCCGGTTGCAGTAAAATTAGGGTTTTGGCAATGGCAGGGTAATGGCAATATCCCACTATACAATTATGTTTGCTGGATAATAATAAGTGCATTGCTGCTCATCGCTTTTCATTTTCTAAAATTTAACAAGCAAAACAAATTTGCCATAAATTTGCTACTTATACAGGTAATGTTTTTTTTACTGCTCCGAACATTTTTGAAATAATATTTTGTATCATGCACTGGCTTTTATTTATAACAATAATATTAATTACTTTTTTCATCATGGAAGGCATTACATGGCTTACGCACCGCTATGTAATGCATGGGTTTTTATGGTACCTGCATCAGGATCATCATCAGAAAGGGCCCGGCTTTTTTGAAAAAAACGATACCTTCTTTCTTATTTTTGCCATACCCAGCTGGCTTTGTATCATGCTTGGTTTACAATATAAAGTATACCCCCTAGCCGCCATCGGCTTTGGTATTGCCATGTATGGGCTTGCCTATTTTGTAGTACATGAAGTAATTATACACCAGCGGTTTAAATGGTTTACCCGAAGCAATAATACCTATATACGCACTATACGCTGGGCTCACAAAATGCATCACAAACATATAGACAAGTTTCAGGGAGAAAGTTTTGGAATGCTGCTGGTATCAAAAAAATACTGGCAAAAAGTAAAAGCTGATAAATTAAGAAATGTGTAATTAAATATTTTGTGCCGGGCAGTTTAATTGCTATGAAACTTTATTGGCAGCCTGTCTCGATTTTTTATCGGGATCGCACTCTTTTACCGTATTTCATTATTCATCTTTTACCTTAGCGTAGCAATGCATTTGCAAAACGTATTTAATTTTAACCGTTGAATAATCACTACACTTATTTTTTAATTCTCTGCTGCTCCATTATTGGGCCGCTGGCTTTAAGCTTTGATAAGAAAGTATGTTTTTATAAAAATTGGAAATTCTTGCTACCGGCAATTGTAATGCCGGCATTATTTTACATTATTTGGGATATTTTTTTTACTACAAAAAATGTGTGGAGTTTTAATGAAAATTATATTACCGGGATAAAAATTTCAACCCTTCCCATAGAAGAAGTAATATTTTTTTTTGTTGTCCCTTATTGCTGTGTATTTATTTATGAATGTGTCCGTTATTATTTACCCAGCTTAAAAAATAAATCAACAGCCGACACAGCTTTACAAGTATTGGCAATAGTACTACTGATAGCCGGTATCATTTTTTATAAAAGAAAATATACTTGCTATACATTTATTTTTACTGCTGTTTTTATTGCCGTTATTTATTGGAAAAAATATTATTTTAAAGGGTTTGATGCGCTTTCATTTTTAGCTGCTTATGCTATTATTTTAATTCCGTTTTTAATTGTAAATGGTTTTCTTACCGCAATACCGGTGGTGGTATATAATGATGCAGAAAATCTTGGTATAAGAATTTATACCATTCCTTTTGAAGATGTTTTTTACGGCATGCTGCTTGTACTAATGAATATAGTTGTTTATGAAAGGCTTAAAAATGGCCGCAGTGTTTAACTTTGTACTGCTAATAATTAAATTATTTTACAAATATGGAATTTGGAAGAGTGCCAGAGAATGAATGGGGCAGAGAAGAATGGGTGGGTAAAATTTATCCGCCAAACACAAAGGAAAAAGATTTTTTACAACACTATGTGCAACATTACAATTGCATAGAATTAAACGCAACACATTACAAAGTGTATGGTGAAGGCGGAATTAAAAAATGGACAGAAAAAGCTGCAGGAAAGGATTTTAAATTTTGCCCTAAAATGTACCAGGGTGTAACGCACCGGGGAAGCCTGAATGGAAAACAATTTATTACCAATGAATTCTTTCGCGGCATTGTTGCATTTGAAGAATATCTCGGCCCTATATTCATCCAGGTGAGTGATACATTTTCTCCAAAAAGAAAAGATGAATTATTTAATTAACCCAAGTTGCTAGATAAAAAGAACATTGATAAAGAATAATTTTGAGTTGCAACACTTAAAACATCTTTACCAATGCTCAATGAAGATAAAATTATATCAATTTTTTGTTTAGTAGATGACCTGTTAAAAGAAATTGGTCATAAAGAAGATA
>JAYTTI010000114.1:0-1592 GCA_043745405.1 Ferruginibacter sp.
TTTACAAAAAAAATCAGAACAGAAATTGGTAGTTAATCTGCAAAACTCCATAGAGATGCAGGATAAAAACAAAGAGTTGGCATCTTATAAATACCTGGCAGATTATTATACCAACAATAAAGAATTTGATAAAGCATTGGATTATACCAATAAACTGCATCAGGCCAATGATAGTTTACAAAGCACCGATGTACAGGTACAGATAAAAAAAATGGAACAGCAATACAACTTTGATAAAAAGGAAAAAGAAATTGCATTATTAAAAAAAGATCAGGAACTAAACCAGGCAAGTTTGCAAAGGCAAAAAGCTTTTCAATACGGCGCTATTATTTTTTTAGCCATGTTGTTGGTAATCGGCTTTTTAGTAATTAACAGATACAGGGTAGTACAAAAATCGAAGCAATTAATTGCAATGGAAAGAATACGCAACAATATTGCCCGTGATTTACATGATGATATTGGCTCAACATTAACCAGTATTAATATTCTTAGTAAAGTAGCATTGCAGCAGAAAAATAATGATACCATTATGGGCACTAATATGCAAAAAATAAAAGACCGTTCTTCTGCCGTTATGGAAAGTATGGGAGATATTGTTTGGGCCATCAATCCACAGAACGATACGTTTGAACAAATGATATTTAGAATGAAAGAATTTACTGCGGAAATTTTAGAGCCGCTAAATATCAATTATAATTTTAAAGAAGCCGGTAATTTTTCCAACATAAAATTGGACATCAAAAAGAGAAAAGATTTTTATTTGCTTTTTAAAGAAGCTGTTAATAATGCTGCGAAATACAGCCAATGTAAAAATCTGTATATTGAAATAGAACAGGATTTACAAACATTGCATTTAAAAATAGCGGATGATGGAATTGGATTTAATGAAGCGGTAGTAAAAAACGGTAACGGGTTAGGGAACATGCGTGAGCGTGCAGGTGCAATGATGGCAAAAATAAATATCACCTCGGTTTTAGATAAGGGCACCAATATTGTGCTTGATGTGGCCATCACATGATTGGGGTATTGGCTTTAAAATTACAATAGTTGTATTTTGTACATTGCTTTCTAAAAATTGTTTTTATGCAGATTGGAATAATAGTTTATGAGGATAATAATAACCTGAGGGAAAGCCTTTGCAATTTAATCACCTTCTCTAAAGATTTATTATTACTGGGTAATTATGCAAGAGTAGATGATGTTATTACTCAGGTAAAAGAATTGCAACCCGACGTAATACTGATGGATATTGGTATGCCCGGTATGAATGGTATAGAAGCAGTGAAACAAATACGCACCTTTAATCATCAGGTGCAAATTATAATGCTTACGGTATTTGATGATAACCGGCATGTGCTGGATGCTATTTGTGCCGGCGCATCGGGCTATCTGTTGAAAAAAAATATTTCCGATCATCTTACAGATGCTATTGCACTGGTATTACAGGGCGAAGCACCCATGTCGCCAGGTATTGCACGTATGGTGATACAAAGCATGCAGCAAAACACAAAACCTGCAATTGATAATTATAATCTAACCCAGCGGGAAAAAGAAATCCTCAGCAACCTTTCTAAAGGCAACAGTTATAAATT
>JAYTTI010000115.1:0-1589 GCA_043745405.1 Ferruginibacter sp.
AAAAAAAGAAATTTATAAATATTTATAAACGTAAATTTTACATTTATTTTATAAAATCTAAATAAATACTTAGTTTACATTTTAATTATTAACCAACAAAAAACGATTATGCCTGCCAATATTCAATCGAATAAACTATTCTTTGCCGCCCGTATAGCATTAATTGCTACTGCCATGACCTTTGCTTTTCGTGCCGCCCTGGAAGGCGTTTGGGGAAACGAGTTTCAATTAACGAAAGAGCAATTAGGATGGGTATTTGCCCCGGCCTTTTGGGGATTTACTTTAGCTATGATATTTGGAGGTCCGCTATGCGATGTTATTGGTATGAAAAGATTACTTGGTATTGCTTTTATTGGTCATCTTATAGGTGTAATTATTTATTTAGTTTCTAAGGACGCAACAATGCTATTTATTGGAACCCTTTCCATTGGTATTGCGAATGGTATGGTAGAGGCTGCATGCAACCCGTTAGTAGTCACATTGTATCCAGAAAACAAAACTACAATGTTAAACCGCTTTCATGTATGGTTCCCTGGAGGTATTGCCGTTGGAGGCATATTGTCTTATTTTTTATTGGAAAAAATGCAATTGGATTGGCGTATTTTGGTGAGCTTACTTTTTATTCCTGTAATTATTTATGGGGTTCTTTTTTGGCGTTTGGAGTTGCCAAAAACTGAACGGGTTTCAAAAGGGATAAGTACAAAAGAAATGTTTTTGAGTTGTTTAAATCCATTATATATAGTAATGATTATATGTATGTTTATGACTTCGGCTACTGAATTGGGTACAGGAACATGGATAGGAGCATTGTTGGCAGGCGCTGGTGTTTCGGGGATTTTGGTATTAGTATTTATAAATGGAATTATGGCATTGGGACGTTCATTTGCAGGTCCTGTTGTACACCGGTTTAACCCCAATGGCATGCTTATTTTTTCTTCTTTATTTTCTGGAATAGGTTTGTTCTTATTGAGTCAATCTAGTGGATATGCTGCTTTTGGTGCAGCTCTAGTTTTTGCTATTGGTATTTGTTTCTTTTGGCCTACCATGCTAGGCTTTGTTTCAGAGTACCTGCCTAAAACAGGAGCTTTAGGTCTATCACTTATGGGAGGCGCTGGGATGTTTTCTACTTCATTAATTATCCCTGTAATGGGGAAATGGTTTGATGTAGCTAAAGCAAATGCAGTTGCAAATGGTATAGATGCAGTTAAGGCCGAAGGTATTGCTGGTTCCGACACTTTTTTAAAAGTGGCAATTATGCCAGCGATATTAGTTGTAGTATTTATAATTATTTATGTAGTTAGGAAAAAAAATCAACAAGCAAATGCTTGATCATCTTACAATTAATTAGTTTTAAAAATCACATTATGCCCCAACATCAAAACCGTCGCAATGCCATCAAAAATATCCTGGTAGGTTCTGCAGCACTTGGTTCTTCATCAGTGTTATCATCTTTTACAACAACAGAAAATATAAAAGACAATCAATTGAAATTAAAAGGAAATATCAATCATTCAGTTTGCCAATGGTGTTATGGTTCAATTCCATTAGAAGACCTTTGCATAGCTGTAAAAAAAATCGGCTTCAACGCT
>JAYTTI010000116.1:0-1555 GCA_043745405.1 Ferruginibacter sp.
TGGTATTGTTTTAGAATCATGTAGGGTTTGGGTAAAATTAATGGCTCCCATTATGATACCTGTTTGCTGGTTTACGATGATGGACACCTTGCTGCCAAACTCAAATTTTTTATGCTCTTTTCCTTTTGAATAGCATTTTACATTGGGTTCATGAAGGCTGTAAATTTTATCACTGTCGTTACGCTTTTGCGATAGCACCCGCTGGTACAGTTTGAGTGCTGGCAAATAAACCACAAGCCGCATCAGTGGAAGCTTTCGGGCAAGCTCCCTTACCAATCTACCCGCAATAGTCTTGATACTTCTGGATGCTTTTCTTGCCGCCTTTGCACCATTTTTTGTTCCTTTAAAACGTTGGATATTTTTTAATCGCTTTACTGTTTGTGTGTAAGATTGACGAAGGTTAATATCTTCTTTATCTGCAATATTCCAGCATTTAGTAATAATTTTTTTGTACAGTTTATCGTCGGTTGGATAAGTAATATTTTTTTCCTGCACGGTGGTATCAATGCTTATCAACTCTGCTTCATCACCATCTTTTGGCGGGTGGTTGATACGGATGCTTTCTTTTAAAATCAGCTCCACACCAGGCTCTCCAATGCGTTGCCGAAAGGCTACCAATTCTGTAGGTACACAGGGGATGGATGGTTGAAAATGTTGTTCTCCGCCAACGTACTGAAAATAAATATTTTCCGACCACTGTTCTATCAGGTTTTCATCGCTGAGGTTGCGGACTGATTTTAATATTAACAGCGCAACCATCAGCCGGATGGGCTTAGCTGGTGCTCCCATTTTCTCGCTGTAATGCTTTTTAAAAGCGGCTTCAAAAAATGACCAGTCAACCCGGTTGGCTAATAAATACAAGGGGTGTTTTTGGTCGAGCTGATCGGCAAGACCAGTAAATAATCCCATCTGTGGGCTTGTTTTTTTGGTGGATAACATACCTAAATCTGCAAGCTTTTTAATGATTTTGCAAATAACAGGAAGATTTTTATTGCACCTTTTATACAACAACCCTTTACCAAAGGGCTTTCGAGACTTTTTGTGGGACGACTAGTTAGGGCAGGGGAGATAATTATTTTTTATTCCGATGATGACGGCAGTTCAAGTCACTATGGGCCTACGCACAATGAACGATTGTTACCTATCAGGCAATATTTCTTTTCTTACAAGTCAATAAAACAATTGTTCCGTTTTTGTTTTCGTAAGTATGTGTTCTACTGCGCCCCTAGAATTGCTCCAGCTTCTAAAACAAATACGGTAGGTTTTGTAATCATCTATTTAAATTCTATTGCATTAAATCTGTTAACTAATGACCTATATTGCCTTGTTTCTTTAAATTCATTTTGTACATTTTCAGAAAGCATTTCAGCTGTAATTTGCTTATGAAATAGCCATTTATAAATTCGCCTGCTATCTTCCGATTTTAAAGGGGTTTGAATATGCTTTATATATTCTAGTACCATAGGAATTTCTTTTGAACGTCTTATTTCTGCAGCGTCATTGAACCTCTTAAATTGTGCTTGCATTTCTTCCCGAGTAGCTGCATCCATTAACA
>JAYTTI010000117.1:0-21598 GCA_043745405.1 Ferruginibacter sp.
GATTGGTTGATGATGTTTACTGGTATATTTTGCATGGGCGCAAAGGTAATGATGAGAATATGATTTTTTACATCCGGTAATTTAAAATGAATCTGAATGAGTGTTTTATTTTTGCAATAGTATAGTAGCATAGGCTACCAATCCTTCTTCCCTGCCAACAAAACCCATTTTTTCTGTTGTAGTAGCTTTTATGGAAACATCGGTTACCTGTAATGAAAGTATTTGTGCAATTGCCTCCTGCATCTGGGGAATATAATCTTTAATTTTTGGCGCCTGCAGGCAAAGGCTGCTGTCAATATTTACAATGCTGTATCCTGCATGCTTAATTAGTTCAAAACTTTTTTGCAACAAAATCTTGCTGTCAATATTTTTAAAGGAATTATCTGTATCCGGAAAATGTACCCCAATATCTCCAAGGCAGGCAGCCCCCAGCATGGCGTCGCAAATAGCGTGTAGCAATACATCTGCATCGCTGTGGCCCAAAGCACCTTTGTGATGCGCTATTTTAATACCCCCCAACCAAAATTCCCTGTCGGTAACCAATTGATGAAAGTCAATACCAAAGCCAATTCTAAAACTCATTGCAATTTATTTTACGGTGTAGAAACTGCGCAAATGTACGATTCTGCCAAAACAAAAAGCGTTCTGCACAATGGCAGAACGCTTTTATAAAAAATTAATATTTTATTTTTTTTCTTCTGTATCTGCAAAATCAAAAACCAAACTAAAACGCAACGTATTTGATAAAGGATTGCGGTTAACCCCATTGCCTGAAGGCAAAAGATAGGAGAAGTTTAAACCAAACATTTCATATTTTAAACCAGCGCCCAACGTAAAATATTTGCGGTTTCCTTTGGCCGGATTTTCATAAAAATATCCTGCCCGTAAAGCAAATTGATTTTGGTACCAGAACTCCGCACCCAAAGAAGCCTGCACCTCTTTTAATTCTTCAGAAAACCCGCCGGGTGCATCGCCGAACGAATTGAACCAACTGCCAACAACACCCTGGTTGCGATATTTTTGAAGTCCGGTGCTATCTCCCAGAGCGGGCGGGGTAGGCACTAACAATTTATGAAGATCAAGCCCAAAAGTAATTTTACTGTCTTGGTCAAATACCTTGGTATAAGCTACGCCTAATCCTAAATTGGCAGGAATATAATCTTTTTGGGTAGCATCGTTTGTATAACTGATTTTTGAACCCAGGTTGCTGAGGGTTATACCGTAGTTTAATCCTGAGCCGTCTTCCTTTACACCGGTATGAAACACACTGATATCGGCTGCTACAGCGGTACCTGGTTTATAAATAGTCCCACTGTTATTCGGGTCTCCACTTGCCAAACTGGAATTAATATAACGAAGGGCAATGCCCACACCTAATTTATCCGACAGTTTGCGGGAATAACCTAAATCAAGCGCAAATTCACGGGGACGATATTGCCCTAATTCGGAACCATTATTATCAGTGAATTGTATATTACCCAAACTGAAATACCTCAGGGAACCAGAAATGGCCTGCAACTCATCCAGTTTATAAAACCCGGATAAAGATGCCAGGTAAACATCATTTATATCAAGGCCTTTTAGCCATGGAGTATAAGTTAAAGACATTCCCGCTTTATTGGTATTAAACGGCGTTTTGGCCAAATTCCAAAAGGCAGAATTGGCATCTGCAGGAGTAGCGACTCCAATATCTCCCATTCCGCCTGCACGTGCATCGGGAGAAATGCGCAAAAAAGGCACCGCAGAAGTTACTACATTTATAGGATCAGTTTGCTGGGCTGTTACCATACTGGTTACACTTCCCAGTAATAAAACCAAGGCAGTTAATTTAATAGTTGCTTTTTTCATTCTAATTTTTGTCTTGTTAAGTAGACATACTTTCGATAAGCGGGGAATTTTGGAATTGTAAAATAATAAATTAACGGGTATTAGTACTAATACTAAAATAAAATATTTGTGAAATTAGAAGATTTTTTTCAATCAACCGCATAACCTATGTTTTAATAATTAATTTAAACATTTTTTATCCTATACCATTTATATGAAATAGAAACGGTTTACAAGCAGGTTTATTGCCTAAAAAAGAGGGAGGGTTGTGCCATTGTTAATTTAAGTAAATACATTTTCTTTTGTAGGTTAAATAATGGTCTTCATTAGAACGTACCAGAATATTATGGCGGGAATTTTGCTTGTATATCCAAACCATAAAAATTAAGAAATTTTAAAAGCAGCGACATACAATAAAATGATCATTTTTCGTTCATTCATCAATAAATAGTGTTGCTAAGATTTTGGTAAAAGTGATAAAATACAATATAACGCAAATCTATATGGGGTAAAATATTTATATTCGCATTGAATTCCCCATAAACAATAATAAAGAAAACCTTTCGTTAAATAATTTGCAAAACGAACGCACATGCAAAAAACATTTTCAAGTAAAAATTTATTTATCCTGGCATTTGCAGTCCTCTCCTTGAGTGCTTGCAAAAATGGTTTGTCAGGTGGTAAGAAAAAGACTTCATCCTCCGTTACTGGCTGGAACTATGATGATAAAAACATGGGCAGTTACCATGTTACTAAATTTAAATACCCGAAAGCCGGCCCTGGGTTAGTTTTTGTACAGGGTGGTACCTTTGTTATGGGTGCTAAAGAAGATGATGTTATGGGTGACTGGAACAATGTTCCACGTCGTATAACTGTTCCTTCTTTTTATATTGACGAAACTGAAGTAGCAAATGTTCATTACCGTGAGTATATATATTGGTTAGAAAATACCTTCAGCGGCGATACAACTATTATGGCAAATGCTTTGCCAGATACGCTTTGCTGGCGTGAGGAATTGGCTTATAATGAGCCTTACGTAGAATACTATTTCAGGTATCCGGCATATAACTTTTATCCGGTTGTGGGTGTTTCCTGGTTGCAGGCACATGATTTTTGTATCTGGAGATCGGATAGGGTAAATGAATTAACACTGATAAAAAGCGAATATCTGAAAAAAGATTATGCTAAAAAAGAAATGAGAGGAGGTGGTGCTGAAGGATCATTTAATACAGAGACCTATTTAATGAACCCTGATTTGATACAGGGCAGAACAAAACCAAAAAAATCTGATTTATTAGATGTTAGCGGCAAGCCCCGTTCAATTGTAAAAATGGAAGATGGAATATTGAATATGGGTTACCGTTTACCAACAGAAGCAGAGTGGGAATATGCTGCTTATGGTTTAATTGACCAAAATCCAAACCCTAGTAAAAAAGAAGGTAAAAGTGGTGAAGAGTTAATATCTAATCAACAAATTTATAGCTGGAGCAAAAATCCAAATGGTTTGCGGGATAATCGCAGAGGGAGCTGGCAGGGGAAATTTTTAGCCAACTTTAAACGTGGAAGTGGTGATAATATGGGTGTAGCTGGTGGTTTAAATGACCGTGCTGCTATCCCGGGGTATATAAAAGCTTTTTACCCTAACTCATTTGGCTTATATAACATGAGTGGTAACGTATCTGAATGGGTACAAGATATTTACAGGCCTTCAACACATGCGGATGGTGAAGATTTTAACTATTTCAGAGGTAATAAATTTGAAAAGTATTTTAAATCAGGCAGTGGTGAATTTGAAAGAGATTCTTTGGGCCATTTGAAAAAAATAAGTGCTAGTGATGAAGATGTAAAAAACCGTCGTAATTATCAGCATAACAATTTACTGGGTTATATGGATGGAGATTCTACCAGCGGTTCTTTTTATGAATATGGTGTTACTACTTTAATAAGCGATAAATCAAGAGTATTTAAAGGTGGTAGCTGGAACGACAGGCCTTATTGGTTATCGCCAGGTGCCCGCAGATTTTTAGAAGAAAGCCAGTCATCCAGTACAATAGGTTTCCGTTGTGCACAAACTTATATGGGTTCTCCTGAAGGACCAGGTTTTAAAGACGGAAATATTTTTGGCAAACGCAAACAAAATACCTCTAAGAAATAATAAAAAAATAGCAACATATTTAAACCCTTCTCCAAAAGAGAAGGGTTTTTTAATTACAAGGGCAACTTGATTAATTTGCTGCATTAATTATTGATAATAATTTGTTCTACCCTATTTTTGATGAATGGAAATACATGATTTATATACTATTTTTCTTCAACATTCCTCCATACAAACCGATACAAGGAAACTAAAAGAGGGTGATTTTTTTTTCGCTTTAAAGGGTGCTAATTATAATGGAAATAAATTTGCCAAGCAGGCGCTTGATGCGGGTGCTGCATTCACCGTAATTGATGAAGCACAGGAATTTACTGACGACAGATTAATTTTCTCAAAAGATGTATTAACTACTTTACAACAACTGGCAAAATATCACCGCCAGCAATTTACTATACCTTTTATTGCCATTACAGGCAGCAATGGTAAAACAACCACCAAAGAATTAATACACAATGTATTATCCACCAGGTATCAAACTTATACCACCAAAGGAAATTTAAATAATCATATTGGTATACCACTTACTTTATTATCTGTACAAAAAGATGCAGAAATGGCCGTGATAGAAATGGGTGCCAATCATCAAAAAGAGATTGAAAGTTATTGTATGTATACCTTACCCACACACGGCCTTATTACAAATTGCGGCAAGGCCCATTTAGAAGGTTTTGGCGGTATTGAAGGTGTAAGGAAAGGAAAAGGTGAACTCTTTGATTATTTAAGAATGCAAAAAGGCACCGCATTTATAATGAGTGACTACCCTTACCTAAAGGAAATGAGCAACGGAATTAGCAATATTAAAACTTATGGAACAAACGACGCTGAAATTACCGGAGTTGCAAATAATAGCAATGAATTTTTAAAAGTTTCAATGACTGGCGGAACTAACTTAAAAAATATTACCACTCATTTAGTTGGATCTTATAATTTGCCCAATGTACTGGCAGCAGTAGCGGTTGGTAAATATTTTAAAGTGGAGGATGAACAAATAAAAAATGCCTTAGAGCATTATGTGCCTTCCAACAGCCGTTCTCAAATGATAGAAAAAAATGGTTATAAAATAATTTTAGATGCCTACAATGCCAACCCAAGCAGCATGAAGGCTGCAATAGAAAATTTTGCTGGCATTGAAGGACAAAATAAAATACTATTGCTAGGCGCCATGATGGAAATGGGTGATGAAAGCCTTACAGAACACAAGGCGCTTATTGATTTAATATCAAAATATACATGGAATAATGTAGTACTAGTTGGTGGGGATTTTAATAAAATTGTACACCCCTATCTTTATTTTAATACTTCTTCAGAAGCAAAGTCATGGCTTCAGCAACAGCCTGTAAAGAATGCTTTATTATTAGTTAAAGGTTCACGCAGTATGCAGATGGAAAAAGTGTTGGAATAAAAATTACTCGTTGCTATTAAGATACATTTGTAAATCCGCTTCTGTTTTAATCAATACATCCCTTACTTTACTACCCTGGTTAGGCCCTACAACACCCGCAGCTTCCAATTGATCCATTAACCTGCCGGCACGATTATAACCCAGTTTCATCCTCCGTTGCAGCAGTGAGGTACTGCCGCTTTGGCTTACTACAATTAAACGGGCGGCATCTTCAAACAAAGAATCTTTATCATTAATATCAAAATCTTTTCCTTCCATTTCCTTTTCATCAACATATTCAGGCAATAAAAAAGCCTGGGCATAACCACGCTGGTCGCCAATAAAATCCACAATTTTATCTACTTCAGGTGTATCAACAAAAGCACACTGTAAACGTACCAGTTCGCCATTATAGCTTATCAGCATATCGCCTTTACCGATTAATTGTTCAGCGCCACCTGCATCCAAAATTGTACGACTATCAATTTTACTACTAACCTTAAATGCAATTCTTGCAGGAAAATTAGCCTTAATAGTACCCGTAATAATATTCACACTTGGTCTTTGCGTAGCAATAATTAAATGTACCCCAACTGCCCTTGCCAACTGCGCCAAACGGGCAATAGGCATTTCCACTTCCTTACCGGCAGTCATTATCAAATCAGCAAATTCATCAACCACTAAAACTATAAAGGGTAAAAACTGGTGCCCTTTTTCAGGATTTAATTTCCTGGCAACAAATTTTTCATTGTACTCCCTGATATTACGGCAACCGGCTTCTTTCAACAAATCATAACGGTTATCCATTTCAATACACAACGCATTAAGGGTATGCACTACTTTTTTTGTATCAGTTATAATGGCATCTTCTTCGCCAGGTAATTTTGCCAAAAAATGTTTTTCAATAGTTTTATAAATACTCAATTCTACTTTCTTGGGGTCAACCAAAACAAATTTTAATTGCGAAGGATGTTTACTGTACAATAATGAAACAAGTATGGCATTTAAGCCTACCGATTTGCCCTGGCCCGTTGCCCCCGCCATTAATAAGTGCGGCATACTGGCAAGGTCGACAATAAAATTTTCGTTATTAATTTTTTTGCCGATGGCAATGGGTAAAGAAAAATTATTTTGTTTAAACTTATCACTATCCAGTAAGGTGCGCATACTTACAATAGTCTTTTTAGCATTCGGTACTTCAATACCGATAGTGCCCTTACCAGGTATAGGCGCAATAATACGTATACCCAATGCTGCAAGGCTTAAAGCAATATCATCTTCCAGGTTTTTTATTCTTGAAATTCTCACACCGGCTGCAGGAATTATTTCGTACAAAGTAACTGTTGGGCCAACTGTAGCAGAAATTTTTTGAATATTTATATCATAATTCTTTAGCGTATTGATAATTTGGTTTTTATTGGTTTCCAATTCAGCAGGGTCTTGAATAATTTTTTCACTCCCATGAGCTTCTAATAAATCCAGCTTTGGGTATTTATAATCCCGCAGGTCAAGGATGGGGTCGTATGGAGTGTCAATTGTCCCGGGCTTCTTACTTTGTATCGCAGGCTCCTCCTGTTCTGCTTTAGGCTCAGGCGTTTTAATTTCCAGTTCAATAGCAGGAGTATTATTTTTATTTAAGGATTTGTTATTTGCATTTTCAGTCAAATCGTTTTCCTTGGTAAAAATATTTTTTTCTATTACTTCTTCCCTATTCAATTTTACATCCACAACAGGCATTTCTTTCTCAATAATTTGAAAATTATGGTTTGCTGAAGGATTAACTTCCAATGGAATATTCAGCATCCCTCCATCACCTTTTAAAGTATTTCGCTTATTGTCTGCCTCAACAACATCTTCCTGTATTATAGGAAGATCTGCAGCAGGCAATACATCTTCACTTAACATTCTATCTACTTCCATCGAATTATTTATTTTTCTGGAAGGCAAAGCGAATACAGGGTTAAAACGCCAAATGATATAGCCCAATATTGCTACAGCAATTACCGCCAGTGTGCCTATTTGCCCAATAGTTCTGTACATCCAGTCTTTTACCATAGTTCCCACTGCACCACCCCACGGAAATACTTTTCCATTCATCAATACAGCAGCACTTACACTTACAATTATAAGGCCTGTAATTACATATTTAATATTGCGCCTAATAGAAAATATTTTTTTAGCAAAAAATAAATTTGCCCCCACCACAAAAAAGAAACTGCTGATGAAATATGCCGCAATACCAAAACCTTTGTAAATAAAAAAATGAGAAATGAATGCGCCAAAAGTGCCTAACAGGTTATTTACTTTAGCATCGGTGCCTAACAATAATTTATAGCCATGCTGAAAAACTTTATCCTGGTCTTCCTGCCAGGTAAAAAGATACGAGGTGAATGAAATGAATAATAAAAAAGCTATTAACAAAAAAATAGTACCCGTTATTTTATGCGTACGCTCGTCTTTAAGTAAATGTTTTACTTCTACTTTTTCTATTGCTTCGTTTTTAAATCCTTCTTTACCGGAACCTTTGGATTTTGATGATTTTACTTTATTGGCCATTAGTAACAAAGATATATAAATCCATTACTGCAACATTACAGTATTTACTGATTTACCATAAAATTTATGAATGAAATGATGTAGGTTTGACAAAACCAATAATACTTGACAAAAATAATCTACATCTTCTTTTTTATTTTATGCAGTTGTTTTGCTACCGGGCAAACAAATATTGACAGCCTAAGCACAGACGTTTCGCTATTTGAAGAATTGAACCCCATTGCAGATAAATGCCTGTTATTTATTGATAGCAATAACAATATAAGGCCTGATAATATTTTACAAGATCAATGGATTAAATATAATTCTTTAAAAATAAAGCATTTTATACCCGGGGATTGGATTACCAAAACCCTGTACATTAAGTTCACCCTCCAAAATAGTAGCCCCGTAGCTGATACTGTTTTCTTTTACCCCGGAAATTCTTTTAGGAGTATTGTGCTTTATAAAATTCCGTCCGTTAGCAGACTGCAAATGGTTAAAGATAAAAGTAAAAAGGATGGTTTTCAGCCCATAGAACTTACCCAGGGAGAAAAAACAACTTTTATTGCTGAGTTACATTTTAGTAAAAGAAAATTCAACACCCTTAATCTAAATATTATTCAAAAAAATTACCTATCTAAATTTCAGAAATTATTTTATACCCTTACCTACGATGAACTTGTTGCCGGCTACCTGTTAAGTGGTTTATTGCTAATGATGATTTTTTATAATGCCGCTAATTTTTTCATCAGCAGAAAGAAAGAATTTTTGTATAATTGTTGTTATGCTATTTGTATGTTCGGGCTTGTTTTTTTTAATACATACATAGAAAGGCGCAGTGGTGTTTTTGCCAGTTTTTTTATGGGATACCTTGCTTTTGCCTTGTTATTGATTGGCACCATTTTTTATATGGCATTTACCCGTAGGTTTTTAGACACAAAAATAAATTACCCTTTATTAAACAAACTTTTTAGCTCTACCGAAAAAGGCCTGCTGGCACTTTTACTTTGTTACAGTTACATTTATTTTTTTACAAATAATTTTTGGCTGCAAAGTGTTGTGGAAAATTGTACAAAAGTTATTGTTTTAGCAATCGGGGTATGGTATATAGTAATTGGTATCAAACAAAATAACAAGCTTTTTAATTACCTGGTAATTGGTAATGCCATTTTAATTTTCTTTTCTATTATATCTTTTCTATTGATAGTTTTACCTGTAACCAAGTCAAGTTTTTTTTCAAGCGCATTGTTATATTATGAATTTGGCGTTGTGTGTGAATTAATATTTTTTTTACTTGGGTTAACTTATAAAAATAGGACGGAATTAATTGAAAAAATAAAGGAGCAGGAAGCACTTAAACTGGGAGCAGAAAAGCAAATTTTTGAAACAAAAATAGCAGTATTAAATGCCCAGCAGGAAGAACGTAACCGCATAAGCGCCGATATGCATGATGACCTTGGAGCAGGTGTTACAGCTATAAGACTGTTTAGTGAGCTAGCCAAAAGGAGGTTAGGAAAAGACACTATTCCGGAAATAGAAAAAATTTCTTCTTCTGCCAATGAGTTGCTCAATAATATGAACACCATTATCTGGACAATGAATAGCAGCAACGATTCGTTTGGAAATATGGTAGCTTATATACGCAGTTATGCGCTTGAATACTTTGAGAATACGGGGGTTAACTGCATTGTACAGATTGATACAGATTTACCCAATTTTCCTGTTAACGGAGAAATAAGGCGAAATGTTTTTTTAGTGATAAAGGAAGCATTAAATAATATTTTAAAACATGCAAAAGCAACTGAGGTTTCGCTTGCCTTAAAGAAAGACAGTGCAGGTATCTCTCTTTTTATACAGGATAATGGGGTCGGAATTGATTTTGATAATTTACGGATGTTCGGCAGCGGTTTAAAAAATATGAAAGAAAGAATGACAAAATCTACCATTGAATTTTCAATAGAAAATAAAAATGGAACGCTGGTGATTTTACACAGAAGCCTTGAAGATTTAACTTTTCTTTGAAATACCAATAGCCAAAAATATCCAACCCAAAATAAAACTTACCCCACCTATTGGCGTAATGGCCCCTACCCATTTTAAGTTATTGAATTCTACAATTTCAATGAAAGTTAAAAAATACAATGACCCGCTAAAAAGCAGCATTCCTAAACAAAATAACCGCCCTGCCCATAGTAAAGAATTGTTTGTAAATTCTTTGTATAATATGCCTGTTATCAATAATGCAATTACATGATAAAATTGGTAGCGAACCCCTGTTTCAAAAGTTGCCAGGCCTTTTCCGCTGATGATTGCCTTTAGTGAATGCGCACCAAAAGCTCCCAAAATAACAGACAAGGCCCCTAGTAAAGCGCTCAATTTTAAAAAGTCTTTTTTCATGGAAATATATTTAAGAAGCAGTTTGTGCTAATGACAGCACTTCACCAAATGAATTATCGGATAAATTTAAGGTTGATAAACTAAATTTTGCACCAGCATAAAACGGCGCCCGCTCATGTATTTTTTGTTCTATAAACAAAAGCAACTCTTCCCCGGTCATTTTACTGATAAGTGGCCTTTTTTCCTGCTTGGGTAAAACTCTTTTTAAAATTTGTGAACTGTCAGACGAAAGGTAAACAGTGGTTCCATGCTCATTCATCCATTGCATATTATCCAAAAAACAAGGTGTGCCGCCGCCACATGCAATAATGGTGTTTGCCGCACCATCAAAACTTCTAAGGGTGGCAGCTTCTATTTGCCTAAAATAGGCTTCGCCATTATTTTCAAAAATAGCTGCAATAGTTTTTCCCTCTTTTCTTTCAATTATTTCATCAAGGTCTAAAAAATTAAGGCCATTTGCTTCAGCCCAAATTTTGCCCCAGTGTGTTTTACCACTTCCCATAAAACCAACTAAAAAAAATGTCATGCTAAAAAATCTTGATGTACTGCATAAATTATAGTGCATACAAATCTACACTATAAAATGCCAGGCCAAATAAGGGTGCTGTAAATTTTGCAGTATTATAAACAGGAAGTGGTTATTTCTTCTTTTTGTAATCGCCCCTTTTCCACGACTTGATAAATTCTGCCCATGCAAAAGGGTTAAAGATGTTCTGCGGAGGCAGGCCCCCTGCATAGTAATATTTAGCAGTTGAATTTTTTAAACTAAGATTGGCTGCTTCCCGGCCATCCGTTGGCAAAGACTCCATTAATAACCTACGGCTGTTTTCATCGGTGTTTTTCCGGGCTGTTTCAAGATCATCATCGGGTACCTGGGTGTTTAAAAAATCTCTTTCAAACTGTTCCCTGGTTGGCCTCGATTTTATGATAGTTGCCGCCAGGAATACGGTATCTGTAACCATTAATTGCAATAAACTATACTGGTTACCTGCTATATCTTTAGGAACAATTACGGTTTTAGGTTTAAAACCCACACTTGTAAATTCAATAACATCCCCCTTTAAAACAACTATACTAAATACGCCTTGGTTATTGGTAATGGTTCCCCTGTTTTGACCTTTTACTACAACACTTACAGCAGGTAATGCCTGCAGGCTGTCTGCCGTCATTACCACACCGTACAATTGCACCACAGTATCTTTAAGTGTTTCAAATTGTGCTTTTGCACCAACGGGAATTAATAAAGCGCCTAGTAAAATGTATCGAAAAAATATTTTCATTCAAAAAAAATTCAATGATGCAGGCATACCCAATTTGCAAGGATGTGACGCAGTGTTTTTTGGTTAAAGAATAAATGCCCGTAAAAATAACAACATTCCTTAATTAATAAACAAAGTAAGGGCATCAATGGTTAATTTTGGGGTTGAATAAGGATTTTTAACAAAAAATTGAACGATGACAAATGAGGATATACTAAAGGCACTCAGCAATGTACAGGAGCCCGACCTTGGTAAGGATCTTGTGACGTTGAATATGGTAAAAGACATTGAAATTAATGGAAATGATGTATCGTTTACAGTTGTATTAACTACCCCTGCATGCCCTTTAAAGGACCTTATAATGAATGCCTGCATCAATGCTGTAAAATTATTGGTAAATAAAGAAGCCATTGTAAAAGTAAATTTTACCAGTAATACCAGCAGTAACCGGAAAGATGCCAAAACAGTTTTAAGTGGCGTAAAAAATATTATTGCAGTGGTGAGCGGCAAGGGTGGCGTCGGTAAAAGTACCGTTTCCAGTAACCTTGCTTTGGCATTGGCACAAAGCGGTGCAAGCGTAGGTTTAATGGATGCAGATATTTATGGGCCCAGCCAACATATTATGTTTGGGGTTAGGGGCGACAGGCCAATGATGAAAGAAGTTGAGGGTAAAGGTTTAATTGTGCCGATTGAAAAATTTGGCATTAAAATGATGAGCATTGGTTTGCTCGTAGACGAAAAGCAAGCCGTGGTTTGGCGTGGTCCCATGGTTAGCAGCGCCATCCGCCAGTTTGTAAGCGATGTTGATTGGGGCGAACTGGACTATCTGGTAATTGATATGCCACCCGGCACAGGAGATATTCATTTAACCGTGGTACAAACTGTACCCGTAACCGGTGTTATTGTTGTTACTACGCCTCAAACTGTTGCGCTTGCTGACGCAAAAAAAGGAATCGCTATGTTTGGCCAGGCCCAATTAAAAGTTCCAATAATAGGGCTGGTAGAAAATATGAGTTACTTTACTCCGCCCGAACTTCCTGATAATAAATATTACCTGTTTGGAAAAAATGGAGGCAAAAACCTGGCAGAAGAATTTGATATCCCTTTTCTTGGACAAATACCCATCGTGCAAACCATTCGGGAAGGCGGAGATATGGGCGTGCCAATTATGGTAAGCAATGATGAGCTTACAAAAAGAGCATTCCATGATTTTGCAGCAAATGCCATCCGTGGTATTGCTATGAGAAATGCTAATATTGAGCCGACACAAATACTTGAATTAGTGGAATAGTGAATAAAAATTTCATTATGCTTAAACTAGTTTTAATTATAATCAAATAGCTATTTAAAATGCCATCATCAATAAAAGTAATGACAACATGTTGTTTGTTGGTGCTGATGGCCTGTTCTTCAAATAAAAAAATGAACAGTCAAAATAATATACATTCAACACCTGCTGCACCAGTAGTTTCATTTGATAAACAGGGCCATCGTGGCTGTCGCGGGTTAATGCCTGAAAATACTATCCCGGCCATATTAAAAGCATTGGACTTAGGCGTTACTACATTGGAAATGGATATTTCATTTACAAAAGACAATGTTGCCATTCTTTCGCATGAACCATTTTTTAATCATGAAATAACCACTATACTGCCAGGCAATTCGTTTATTGATGAAAAAGATGAGAAGAATTATAATATTTATAAAATGACTTTTGAGGAAACTCAAAAAATGGACGTTGGTTTAAAACCTCATCCCCGGTTTCCACAACAGCAAAAAATAGCTGTTCATAAACCTTCTTTGGCTGCCCTGTTTGATTCAGTTAAAAATTATATGCTGACAGCAAAGAGGCCTTACCCTTTTTTTAATATTGAAACCAAAACAATGTCGGCCACTGATAATATCTATCATCCGGAACCGGCCGAATTTATTGAGTTACTGATGAAAGTAATCATAGCAAAAAAAATGGAAAACTATGCTATCATCCAATCCTTCGATTTTAGAACTCTTCAATACCTGCACCAGCATTATCCCAATATTAAAACAGCTATGTTGATTGAAGCTTATGATAAGAGGTCGCTGGATGATCAAATTAAAGCGCTTGGTTTTATACCAACAATTTATAGCCCCGATTATTTATTGGTTACTAAAGTGTTAATTGAAAAATGCCATCAACAAAATATCAAAATAATTCCGTGGACTGTGAATGATGTAAAAAAAATAAATCAATTAAAAGAGATGAGTGTAGATGGAATCATTACAGACTATCCAAATCTATTTAATTAGCCGGCAAGGCGTTAAGACGTTTTGGAGTTATTTCAAGTGAATAGCTTTGATGTTGTTTCGTAAGGATTAATAGCCGTTAAGGCGTTTTAAAACTATTTTCACCAGAATGGCTTTAGTATAGCATCTTTAAGAGTATTTTTTTTATTATGAAGTATTAAAAACGTTAACGCCTTAACGGCAAAAAAATTACAACTCATCTTTATGCAGCATCAATTTTCATTGTCTTATGCGCAAAATTTAGATAGTAATGACCCATTGAGTAATTACAAGGAACAATTTTATATTCCTTATCTGCAGGATAAAAAAGCCATTTACTTTTTGGGCAACTCATTAGGCCTGCAACCAAAAACTGCACAGGATGAAGTAATGAAAATCATGGAAGGCTGGGCTAATTTTGGTGTAGAAGGATTTTTCCTTGGCAAGGACCCTTGGCTGAATTACCAACAAAAAATTACCCCGCTTTTATGCAATATTATTGGCGCACAAAATGAAGAGATTGTCACCATGAATCATTTAACAGTGAATCTTCATTTACTTATGATTTCTTTTTACCAGCCAACAAAAACACGTTATAAAATTATCTGCGAAGCAAAAGCATTTCCTTCTGATCAATATGCATTTCAATCGCAGGTAAAATTACATGGTCTTAACGCATCAGATGCTATAATAGAAGTACATCCCAAAGAAGGCACAGATCTTATTACATCCGAAAATATATTGGCAACTATTGAGGCACATAAAGATAGTGTTGCACTTGTTTTATTTAGCGGCGTTAATTATTATACCGGCCAGGTTTTTAATATAAAAGCAATTACCGATGCTGCACACAAAGCAGGTGCCTATGCAGGTTTCGACCTTGCCCATGCTGCAGGCAATATACATTTACAGTTACACGATTGGCAGGTTAACTTTGCCTGCTGGTGCAATTATAAATATTTAAACAGTGGCCCAGGTGCCATTGCAGGTGCATTTGTACATCAAAAACATATAGGCAATAACAAATTAAAAAGGCTGGAAGGCTGGTGGGGCAACACTGCTGCCAACCGTTTTAAAATGGGCAATACTTTTACACCATCTCCCTCAGCAGAAAGCTGGGCAATGAGCACTTCGCCCATGATGTTATTGGCCACACACAAAGCTTCGCTGGAAATATTTGCAGCTGCAGGCTTCGATAATTTAATAACAAAGAGTAAAGCATTAAGTGCATATTTGTTTTTTGTGCTCAATCATATAAACCAGCCCGAAGAAAAATTTTCAATCATTACTCCAGATGATCCTGATGAAAGAGGTTGCCAGGTTTCTCTTTCGATTCATAAAAATGCAAAAGCTGTTTTTGACGGGTTATTACCCTTGGGTATTTTTGCAGACTGGAGAGAACCTAACGTGATAAGGGTCGCACCGGTTCCTTTATACAATAGCTTTGAAGAAATATATATTTTTGCACAGATATTTCAACAAATTTTAAAAGCTGACAATGTATAAAATGCCTCATTTTACAGAAAAGGACGGTGACAAAATAGTTGCTTTTATGAAAGAAAATTCTTTTGCAATTCTTACTGGTTTAACAGACCTGTATCCTGTAGCAACGCATATCCCTTTAGAAATAGTTGTTACTGAAGATGGGAAAATACTATTGGCCGGCCACCTGATGAAGAACACAGACCATCACAAAGCATTTGTAAAAAATGAGCATGTATCAGTAATTTTTAACGGCCCGCATTGTTATGTAAGCGCAAGCTGGTACAATAATCCGCAAACAGCTTCTACCTGGAATTACATGACTGTTCATGCAAAAGGGAAAATAACCTTTACAGATGAAGAAGGAACATTTGAAGCAATAAAAGCTGTTACCAATAAATATGAAGGCGTAGAAACCGCTGCTGCATTTAACAAAATGCCAAAGGAATATGTGATGCAAATGCTAAAAGCAATTATTGGTTTTAGTATTGAGGTGGAAAGCATTGATAATGTTTTTAAACTAAGTCAAAATAAAACCCAGCAGGAACAAATACACATCATTGAACAACTGAAAAAACGAGGTGATGAAAATTCTGTATTGATTGCTCATGAGATGGAAAAGCTAAAAAGCGTAAACAAAGTGTAGGATTTATTTTTTATTTAAATTATTATGACCAGACAACAACTTATTGAACAAATAAAATTAAAAAAATCATACCTGTGCGTTGGATTGGATACTGATTTTGTTAAAATACCAAAGCATCTTCAAAACCATCCTGATGCAATATTTGAATTTAACAGACAAATAATTGATGCCACAAAAGACCTTTGTGTCGGGTATAAAATCAATACAGCCTTTTATGAAGTGCTGGGAGCAAAAGGATGGGACATTATGGAAAGAACCGTAAACTATATTCCGAAAGAACATTTTACCATTGCAGACGCCAAACGTGGTGATATAGGCAATACTTCCACCCAATATGCCAAGGCATTTTTTGAAACACTTAATTTTGATTCAATAACCGTTGCGCCCTATATGGGCGAAGACAGCGTTCGTCCATTTTTAGAATTTGATAATAAATGGGCCATTGTTTTAGGGCTAACCAGCAACAGTGGAAGCAAAGACTTTGAACAACAAAAAATAGCTGATCATTTTTTATACGAAGAAGTTTTAAAAACGGTAAGTGGCTGGGGAAATGAAAACAACCTAATGTTTGTAATTGGCGCTACAAAAGCAAGTGTATTAGAAGATATCCGTAAAATAGTACCCCATCATTTTTTACTGGTACCAGGCGTTGGGTTCCAGGGCGGCAGTTTGCAGGATGTAAGCAGATATGGGCTCAACAAGGATTGTGGCCTGCTGGTAAACGCCAGCAGGGCGATTATTTACGCCAGCGAGAAAGAGGATTTTGCTGCAGAGGCAAGGGCTATCGCCTTACAATACCAAACTGAAATGGCGACTTACCTTGATAATCTTTGATTTTCTCTTTGCTGATTTTCGTAATCAATTTCAATTTACGACTTCACTTTTGTGGCTTACCAGGTATAAAACTTCCTGTTGCTGCAGTCCACCATGGATGGATGTCATATGCAAGCCTTCCCGCTGCAATTGCAGGATCGGTCTTTAATAAGGTTACTACTTCTTCTTTTGTTGCGCAATCAAAAATAAAAATACCAATCCATTTGCCATCATCGCCAAATGGGCCTGCCACTTTTAATTTGCCCTCATTATATAAACCATTGATGTTTGCCATATGGCCTTCCTGTATTTTAGCGGCAGTGGCTGAATCCTGGGTACGGTTATTACCTGCAGTAAGCATTACAAACCAATATTGTTTAACCTGTGCCTGGGCCGATGCACCAGCAAAAAAGCCAGTACACATAACAGCGATCAATAAAAATTTTACAGTATGGTGCATAAATATATTTTTACCGAAAATACAAAAGGCCCGTAAATAATTACGAACCTTTTATCATTAATTGCTATAGAGCTTTTATGAAGTAACCCTGGTTTTTGATTTTGAATTTTCTTTATCTTTCATATCATCGTCAGTGGCTTCTCCTAAAATTATATTTCCAAAGCTGGTATTTAATTTAATTGGTATCGATCCGTTTCCTGATTTTCCATTGTAATTATGGTCAAATTTTGGCCCTTTATCCTCATCGCTATTTTCATCACTATCAAATTTTATATTAGTCTTGTTTTTAAAACTTCCAAAGCTGGTGAAGATAGTGTAGGTAGCAGGCAAGTCGCCAACAGGCCTAAGATTTACTGTTGAGTAAGATACTTTTGCATCAAGGCTGGTAAGACTGTTATCGATTTTTATTTTTGTTGCACTGCTAAATTCGAGATCCAATTTTATTTTACCTGATAGTTTGCCAATTTCTGCTGAAGAATATTTTATACTTACAGGGCCATCAACAATACTTTCAATGTTGGCTTTACCAAACTCAACATCTACTGATTTTACGTTGCTTAAAGCACCTGTGGTTAAAGAGCCAAACTTACTCGTCAATTCAATTTCTCCTTTATAATCAGGCAACACTATTGCGCCAAATTCATTTATAATTTTTAATGGATTAGATGAAGGCATTGAAATTTCATAATTCACCTTCGTAGTGGTTTTTTCATTTTTTGAAGTATTAACACCTTTTATAGAAGTTTTAAATAAAATATCCCTACCACTTTTTGAATCGTCTACATTAATACCATCAATTATTCTTTGCGCCACGGCTTCTGAATTTGCCGATACTTCTACTGTTACGTCAATTTTTATTTCGTTTTTAGCCCAGGTATGTACCTGCACATCACCAAACGAATTTTGAATAGTCAATTTGTCTGATGAAGAAACAGTATACGATTTATTGACAGCTTTGTTTTTTACAAATTCATATTTCTTATTATTATCATTCTGTGCAAAAATATTTTGCTGCAATAAAATGAAGGGAAGTATTATGCTAAGTAGTTGGGCTATTTTTTTCATGATTACTCTTTTTTGATTGTTTAATTTGATTGATGATATTTAATTGCTGATTCAGTACATTCAGCTGCAGCTGCAGGTTTTGAATCATTGCTTCAATAAATATTTCACGGTTAGGTGTAACACTAAGTTTGCCTTTCAGGGATTTGTACAAACTGTCCAATTGGTTAATATCGGTAGTAAATTTTTTGTATAATTCCGGTTGCTCCGGTGCAAGCGCTTTCAGCTCTTCCTGCTTTAGCATTACCAGTTTTGCAAATTCATTTACCTCTGGTGTGTTTTCAGGTGCGTTATTGGTGTTTGCGGCTGAGTCAGTTTTTACAGAAGCCGTAAAATTGCCGGTTGGTTTTTTATTATTCAGCATTAAAAAAATGGCAATGCCGGCAGTAAGTAAAATGGATGCTGCAATACTCCATTTATAAAGAGGCGTAAGTAGAAATTTTTTTTGCTGTTTTTCTGCTAAGCCGGCAGCAATATTTTGCCACACAGCCGCTGATGGAACTTCATCATCAAATTCTTTGCGGTTATCGCCTATAAATTTTTCTAACTTTCTGAACATGTTACTTCTTTTAAAAGTTGTAATAATTTTTGTTTGGCACGCATATACTGAGTTCTTGATGTTGATTCCTTTACATTCAGTATTGCTGCTATTTCTTCGTGGTCGTACCCTTCCAGTAAATACAAACTCAACACGGTGCGGTACCCATCGGGTAAGGCCATTATTGATTTTTTTATCGATGCTAGTTTTAATGAAATTTCATTTTCGTCAACAAAGGCTTCCTCTGCTATATTATGTGTATTTGTTCCATCAATATCTACCCAGCTAACCCTTCTTTTTTTAAGCTGGTTGATACTGCGGTTAATACATATCTGTTTAAGCCATCCGCCAAAACTGGTCCGGTATTCAAAAGCATGAAGATTTTTAAATGCTTCTGTAAAACTCTCCTGCAACACATCTTCTGCCCCTGCAAAATCATTTACAATTCTTAAGCAGGTATTGAACATTGCTTTGGCATAACGCTGATATAATTCTTTATAGCCCGCTGCTTCGCCTTTTTTGCAGCGTTCTATCAGTTCATCGTGATGTGGCATTACTGTCAGTTCCAAAAAAGAAGGTTTTATTAATTAGAGACAAGATGTTTTAAACAATGTTGCATCAAAGGTAAACACAAGCATTTTTGTGGTGTTGAAGATATTATCTTTGCGGGACAGGAACACGGATTACACGAATTAGAACGGATTAAAATCACTTTCGATTATAACTATCATACGCGTTTCATCATAGGGTTCAATAAAAGTTTAATAATGGTTTTCGGCACAAGGTGTGCAATCCCGATTAAAATACGGGACGGACTGCCAATGAAGCTAAATAGAATTACAAATGCTTGTTCAAAAAAATAAACACGAATTAAACGAATTAAGATGGCAGCTAAAACAGACAATTTTCAAAGTCCCGATTATTTTAATGTAGACGAATTATTAACTGAAGAACATAAGTTGATAAGAGAGAGTGTGCGCAGCTATGTGAAGAAAGAAATTTCGCCCATTATTGAAGATTATGCGCAACGTGCAGAATTTCCTCAGCAAATTGTGCAGCAATTAGGCGACCTGGGTTGCTTTGGCCCAACAGTGCCGGAACAATATGGCGGCGGCGGACTTGATTATATCAGCTACGGTTTAATGATGCAGGAATTGGAACGTGGTGATAGCGGGGTTAGAAGTACCGCAAGTGTACAGGGAAGTTTGGTGATGTTTCCTATTTATCAATATGGCAATGAGGCACAACGCAATAAATATTTACCAAAGCTTGCCAGTGGAGAATGGCTGGGCTGTTTTGGTTTAACGGAACCCAACCATGGCAGCGACCCCGCTGGTATGCTCACCAATTATAAAGATAATGGCGACGGGTATGTTATTTTAAATGGCGCCAAAATGTGGATCAGCAATGCTCCATTTGCACAGGTTGCAGTAGTGTGGGCAAAAGATGACACAGGTGAAATTAAAGGCATTATAGTTGAAAGGGGAATGGAAGGTTTTAGTACCCCAACAACACATGGTAAATGGAGTTTAAGGGCAAGTGCAACCGGTGAATTGGTTTTTGATAATGTAAAAGTTCCAAAGGAAAATATACTGCCCAATGTAAAAGGATTGAAAGGGCCGCTGGGTTGCTTAACCAAGGCCCGCTACGGTATTGCGTGGGGCGCTATTGGTGCTGCTATGGATTGCTACGATATTGCTTTAAACTATGCCAAAGAAAGGGTGCAGTTTGGCAAACCGATTGCTGGCTTTCAGTTGCAACAAAAAAAATTGGCCGAAATGGTAACAGAAATTACCAAAGCACAATTGCTTAACTGGCGCCTTGGGGTATTGATGACCGAAGGGAAGGTAACCCCTCAGCAGGTAAGTATGGCAAAAAGAAATGCCTGTGAAGTGGCCACAAATATTGCCAGGGAAGCCCGTCAAATGTTAGGAGGTATGGGCATTACCGGCGAGTATCCCATTATGCGTCACATGATGAACCTGGAAAGTGTTATTACCTATGAAGGCACACATGATATTCATTTATTGATTACGGGGATGGATGTTACAGGGTTGAACGCTTTCAAATAATTATGAATTATGACTATAAAAACTGTTTCAGTAGTTGGCGCCGGAACTATGGGTAATGGTATTGCGCATGTATTTGCACAGAACGATTTTTCTGTTGTATTAATTGACTTAGATGCAAAACAATTAGAAAAAGCTATTGCAACAATATCCAAAAATTTAGAGCGGCAGGTAAGTAAAGAAATTATTTCTGAAGAACAAAAGAAAACTGCTTTAGCAAATATTACCACAACAACAGACATAGCCACAGGAGTACAAAATGCGCAACTGGTTATAGAGGCCGCTACAGAAAATACGGAACTTAAATTAAAAATATTTAAGCAGATAGATGATGCTGCTCCAGTAGGATGCATACTTGCAACTAACACATCTTCCATCTCCATAACAAAAATTGCTGCCGTAACAAAACGACCGCAGCTGGTAATTGGCATGCACTTTATGAACCCTGTTCCGGTAATGAAACTGGTGGAAATAATAAATGGTTTTGCCACCACAAAAGAAGCAACCGATACAATTGTTGAACTTAGTAAAGTGCTTGGCAAAGTGCCTTGTGTAGTAAATGATTACCCGGGTTTTATTGCCAACCGTATTTTAATGCGCATGATAAACGAAGCCATTTATAGTTTGTATGAAGGTGTTGCCGGCGTTACTGAAATTGATACTATAATGAAGCTGGGTATGGCCCATCCAATAGGACCTTTGCAATTAG
>JAYTTI010000118.1:0-5640 GCA_043745405.1 Ferruginibacter sp.
ATTCACAGCGATGTAAACCTGTTCCGTTATTTCGACAAAGTGCTTGCCTCACTCGACTTTCTGGATATTTTACCTGCAACTATAAAAACATTTTTCTTCGGATTTTTTATCGGCCTTATCGGTTGTTACAAAGGATTTACCGCAGCCAACGGAACAGAAAGCGTAGGAAGGGCCGCCAATTCAGCAGTAGTTGCAGCTTCGCTTACGATTTTTATAATTGATATGCTGGCCGTTCAGATAACCGACCTTTTTTCTAAATAAAAAATGATAACAGAACAAATAAATAAAAAACAGCAAACTGCCGCACACAAAACAGAACCGGTAATCGTGATAAAAGGATTGAGCAAATCTTTTAAGGAAAATATTGTTTTAAAAAGTGTAGACCTGGTTGTGAACAAAAGCGAAAACCTGATTGTACTTGGTAAATCGGGATCGGGAAAATCAATATTAATAAAATGCCTGGTTGGTTTAATACCGGCAGATAATGGTGAAATAAAAGTTTTTGATCAGGATATTACCGGCCTGGATAACAAAGCATTAAATGTGATAAGGATAAGAATAGGTTTTCTTTTTCAGAATTCTGCATTATACGATTCGATGACGGTTAGACAGAATTTAGAATTCCCTTTAAAAAGGCATTCAAAAAATTTGAGTATAACTGAAGTTGACAATACGGTTGCAGAAGTTCTGGAAAGTGTAGGACTGGCCGAAGCCATAGATAAAATGCCTGCTGAATTATCGGGTGGTATGCGTAAAAGGATCGGGCTGGCCCGAACACTGATTTTAAAACCGGAGATTATTTTGTACGATGAGCCAACTACCGGATTGGATACCATCACATCAAGGGAGATCAGCGAATTGATATTGAGTATTCAGAAAAAAAATAAAACAACTTCAATAATAATTACGCACGATATGGCTTGTGCAAAACTAACCGGCGACAGGCTGGTTATTTTGAAAGACGGCGTGATGCATGCAGAAGGGACTTACGATGAACTGGAAAAAAGTGACGATGAATGGGTTCGTTCTTTTTTCAATTAATTATTTATTAAAAAAAAACAGTATGAAAAACGAATCAGGTTACAAATGGAAATTGGGCATGTTTGTTTTAATTGGATTGTTTGTATTTACTATAACCATCTATTTAGTAGGAAAACAGAAAAATTTATTTGGCTCCACATTTAAATTAAAAGCAACTTTTAAAACTGTGAGCGGCTTACAGGCAGGTAATAATGTTCGTTTCTCGGGTATTAATATTGGTACGGTAAAAGACATAGAATTGGTAACTGATTCTTCTGTAATTGTTGTTTTAGTCATCAAAAAAAATGTACAGCAATTTATAAAAACAGATGCATCTGCCAGTATTGGTTCTGATGGATTAATGGGCGATAAAGTACTAACAATTTCTCCGGGCAACGGTATTACAACTACCGTAAAAAATAACGACATGATTGCTTCCAAAAGCCCGATAGAAATGGCTGACGTTATGAGCAGCTTAAAGACCAGCGTAGATAATGCCGGTGTAATAACTGCACAGCTTGCACAGTTCAGTTACAAAGTGAACAATGGTAACGGGGCATTAAACAAATTAATTTCGGATGAAGGGTTTTCAAACAGCCTTAAAACCACCATGACAAACCTGCAAACCAGTACCAATGAATTTGCACAATTTACAACCAACCTCAATGATGGCAAACTGGCAGTGAAGCTTGATTCAACGATGAGTAATCTGCAGGCAGGAACAAAGGGCCTGAGCGATAATATGGATGCAGTAAAGAACAGTTTTTTATTGCGTGGATATTTTAAAAAACAAAAAAAGGCGGATGCAAAAAAACAGGCTGATCTTAAAAAACAATCCGACCTCAAAAAAAAGCAGAATTTAAAAATAATTACTGACTTAAATAATACAAAAGACAGTATACAATAAATAATACAGACAAATTTTAACAGGCTTTTTTTAATTTAATATTTATCTTTAATGTGTGAATGATATAACATATTTCACAGATTTTGTAACAATTTAAAATGCAGGAAAACTCATCTTTGTTCTGCTATCAGATGATAACCATTACAAATTAAAAAGCATGACTAATTTAACTGAAATAAAAGGAAACTGGAATGAAATTAAAGGAAAACTGAAACAAAAATTTAGTATGTTAACGGATAGTGATTTGTTGTTTGCCGAAGGTAAGCAGGAAGAACTTTTAGGCAGGCTGCAAACAAAATTGGGCAGAACAAAAGCAGAGGTAAAAAAGATTATTTCTGAATTATAATACAGGCATACTATCGGAATAATAAAATTAATTCTAAGTATGGCTCTAGTTTAAAGTGATACTGTGAGTGAGTTGTACAGTTCAGGAAATTATTACAATAGAAAAAAGAAGTATGATAATCCAGATTAAAATGATATTGCTTTAATAAAAGTGTACTGCTGTTTAAAAATGCAGAAACCATAATTGGCACACAATTTGAAAAGTTTATTTAAGACAACATTAAAAAAATAAAAAAGAACAACACTATTTTCTTCACAATTTAATTAAATAAAAAATCATGGGCAACTTACTATACACCATAGCCGTAATATTGGTAATTATATGGGCAATCGGATTATTAGGATTCGCAGCCGGTCCTATTATACATATTCTTCTGGTAATAGCTGTGCTTGCGGTTTTGATAAGGATCATCCAGGGCCGCAAGATACTGTAACCCAAAAATCATAAACCACATTAATCAACATTGTAAACTATAAAAATTAAACAAAATGGGAAACTCAAACAACACCGTGAAAGTAATCGGGGCAATATTTTTAGGCGCAGCAATCGGCGGCGCACTTGGAATACTATTTGCACCTGATAAAGGCAGCGAAACAAGAAAGAAGATTTCAAAAAAAGGCAGTGATCTTACCGATTCAATGAAAGAAAAATTCGGGGAAATTGTTGACAAATTTAAAAGAGAAGTTGAAGAAGTAAAAGATAAGGCCAATGACTATGCTGACAATGGAAAATCGGTTATTGAAAAGTTGAAATCAAGCTAAGTGTTTAGCAAAGTAATATCAGCCGGAAATTGAAATTGAAATAGCCGGAGCAGTGTATCCGGCTATTTTTAAATATACTAAACATGGAAACAAAAGTAAAATTACTTGAACCGCTTTTAGAAAAAGCTGAAGCATACGGTGAAACAAGCATGGAGTTATTAAAACTAAAAGCACTTGATAAAACAGCTGATATAACTGCTACGCTGATTTCACGGTTTTTATTATCACTCGTTGTTTTGATTCTGGTATTTACGCTGAATATAGCCATTGCATTCTGGCTGGGGGATATGTTAGGTAAGGTTTATTATGGATTTCTGGTTGTTGCTGCCTGCTATGCACTTGCAGGTATTATACTGTTACTTATTCATCCGTTTATTAAAACACGGGTACAAAATACACTCATCAGGCAAATGTTTAACTAAAAAATGAAATCAATTAAAACTTCAGCAGATTTAAAACTGGCCATACAGCAAACAAAAATGCAGCAGGCCAATGAACTGATTTTATTGAAAGAAGAATTTACAAATTCGATGGATCGTTTAAAACCCATCAATCTTATTAAGGATGCTTTTAAAGAAGCTGTTACCGCTCCTGATTTAAAAACAGATATTATAAATGCTGCAATAGGATTAACTACAGGTATTGTTGCCAAAAAAATAATCATTGGAAAAACGCTGAATCCTTTATCGAAATTATTAGGAGTTATGCTGGAAGTATTTGTTACCAATAAGGTTACCCGGAATGCTGCTGAAATTAAATCTGTGGGAAGTATGATTTTGAATAAAATATTTCATAAAAATGAAGTCCCTGAAAAAAATTAATGAAACCCTGTTTTATGATGCATTTTTATGGAAGTGGGCGCTGATCTTAATCAGCGTTTTTGCTTTTGTATAAATGATACATATCAGCCAGGGCATTATTATTTAGTTATTGCTATTTGCCATTTTACTTAATAACTTTGTAATGTTGAATTACCTTTCATCAAACAAAAAAATGATTTCTCATCAACTTAAAATATAAATTATGAAACTGAATATTGGCATCTCTGAAAAGAATTTGAAAAGCAGTGCAGACCTGCTATCAAAAGTGTTGGCAACAGAAATGACTTTGTATGTCAAAACCCGGAAAGCGCATTGGAATGTAACAGGCGAAAGTTTTATGGAACTCCATAAATTATTCGAAAATCAGTACAAACAACTGGAAGCTTCAATTGATGAAGTTGCTGAGCGCATTGGAAAGCTGGGCCACAAAACAATTGGCACCATGCAGGAATTTTCAAAAGCTTCTTCTATAAAGGAAAATCCGGGGAAATATGTGGCGTCAAAAAATTTACTTGTTGAATTATTAAAAGATCATGAAACCATTATAATAATGCTGAGAAAAGGCATTGATGATTGTACTGAAAAAAATAAAGATGCAGGCACAGCAGATTTTCTAACAGGTACAATGGAACAGCATGAAACAATTGCCTGGACATTGAGACGGTATCTGAACTGATTAATATTTTACCACCGTTGCCTCAATTTAACATCATTACTGTAACTACAGAAAAAAGTATGAATATTATAAACCTTTTCTGCAATTATGTAATAATTATTTACGCAGATAAACCCAACTTTGCATCAACTTCATTTAATAAATATTAAAACAATAAAAAATGACAACAAGAACAATCAGCAGTCATTCGAAAAAAATAATACTAAGTATTTCAGCAACACTGATGCTTTCATTTTTATTTTCCTGCGCAAAAAAAACAACTTCCATAAGTAAATCAGAAACTCCTGCCCCTACTGAAGCAACAACAACACTTCCGGCAACAACAGGGATGGTACAGATAAAAAGAGATGTTAACAGTAATTATGTTGTACAGATAAATTTGCGGGAACTGGAAGCTTCCAAACAGCTGGATCCTGCTTCAAGCAAATCATACATTGTATGGATGGATACTGATAATAAAAAGCCGATAAACCTTGGCCAGATAAACAGTAATACAGGCTGGCTTACTGACAAATCAAAAGCATCTTTTGAAGGGGTATCTGAATTTAAACCAACTAAGGTATTTATAACTACAGAAGATAATGCAACTGTTAAAACTCCGGGTAAGCAAATTGTTTGGTCAACTAACCGGTTTTGATGTAGAGAATAATATGTAAACGTAGTATGTCATAAAATAGAAAACCTCACATTTCTGTGAGGTCTCTGTGGGAGTTGACGGGGTCGAACCGCCGACCCTCCCGATTATAAATCGGGATGTTCTAAACCAAAGAGCTTTTCGATAAGCTTTCTGCTTTTCCAACCTTTAATTTGCTTTTCTCTAGCCATAGCATCAGCTTTAGATTTATATTCTTCCTGATAAACTAATTTCCAATCCCCAGTATGCCCCGTAAACCCTTTGTGGTTAGAATTGTGTTTACGAATTCTTTCCTGTAGTTGGTCACCGGTAGAGCCTACATAATAAGAATTCTTGGATGTAGAGAATAATATGTAAACATAGTATGTCATATAATAGAAAACCTCACATTTCTGTGAGGCCTCTGTGGGAGTTGACGGGGTCGAACCGCCGACCCTCCCGATTATAAATCGGGATGTTCTAAACCAAAGAGCTT
>JAYTTI010000119.1:0-21492 GCA_043745405.1 Ferruginibacter sp.
ATATGCTGCAGGGCTTCCATTGCCAGCTTTACTACATGAAAACGGTCGGTTACCAAGGTGCATTTTGTAAAAGATGTTTTTACTGCAGATTCCATATTCCTTGCCATATCCAGCGTTACTTCCTTTACCTGCAAACGCTTTGCCTCACTGAGTTTTTCCAGTACAGATACAATCTCATTGGCACGTGTCCCTTTTATAGATGCTACCAGTGAGCCTTGCTTTCCCTTTCCTGCCTTATTGGTTACAAATGTATATAATTCCCCTTGCGATAAGCTTACTTCATCTATGCTTAAACAGGGGCCTATGTTTTTGGGAAAAAGTAAATAATTTTCTGCATGGGGCAGTTGTTCCCAATCTTTAAATCCACTACTGTATTTTTTATAGGAACGGCGAAGTGTTTGAGCCTTTACACCATAATAACTACTGATGTTGCTAATCGTATCTACCCGTGTATCTACCTGTTTCTTTTAAAAAATCTGCAAGCTCTTTCGTTAATTTAGAGCCTTCAGCTATGAATGAATAATCGTTACGGATAATATCTTTTGGGTTATTCTTATGCCGCCAGCGTCTTCGTTTTATCAGCAGATAAACAGCCTTGCCCCGTATCGGAAAATCCTGTATAGTTACTTCTGTGTAAAATCCTTTGGACTCATAATCGATGGTATTATACTTTGTGGGTATAACATTGTTCTGTTCTAAACTAATCTCATAAAACAACTCCTTGCTGACTACATCGCATAACTCTTTAATTTCTACTATTGCAAAATGTGATAATAACTCTGCTGGTAAAAAATGATTCAATAGACTATTTTCAAATGCTTAATTTTAGCCTAAGGTAACATTACTCCCCACAAAATGATTGTGGGCCGTTTAAATTTTTTGCATGGCAGGGGTATTTATTGGGTAGTACGATAGTGTTGGTTTTGATACTTCGCACTTTAAAAGAACCGGCAGGCTAAATGAAGAAGGGCGTTCTTAAGCTTTTTTTGACAGCAATTCTCACTAGTTCAAGAAATTATTTGAAGGATTAAAGTAGGTTAGTTAAACTCCGGAATAATTTTATAATTGCTAATAAAAGAAAAAAGGCTATCCATTGGATAGCCTTTAATTTTTTTACCAAATTAAATTACCAGGCCTTTTTAGCTACACCATTTTTTACAGCTTCTAAAGCTGTTGCTTCGCTTAGCATGGTGGTCATTTTGTTGCCTTTGCCGTCGTTACCCTGGGCCATGTATCCGCCACGGGATGTTTTGGTTATTACTGCATCCTGCAATGGAACGTTTTTTTCTTTCGTTTTCATGCAATAAGCTGTTAACATTTTTGACATTTTGTAGAATTTATGGTTAGTAAATATAGATTGAAGTAGTAAGCTTCAAGCTACAAGCTACATAAATTATTGGTTTTAGCAAAAATTAGTACTAATTGCTTGTAAGCAGCACTTTTTTATACATCTATTTTGGCGTACCTGGCATGTGTTTCAATGAACTCCCTTCTTGGTGGTACTTCATCTCCCATCAACATACTAAATACCCTGTCGGCTTCTGCTGCGCTTTCAATAGTTACCTGTTTTAATGTTCTGGTAACTGGGTTCATAGTGGTTTCCCATAATTGTTCCGCATTCATTTCACCCAAACCTTTATATCGCTGGGTGGTTACACTATCATCCTTTCCCTGTCCAAATAAAGTAATCAAGGCTTTTCTTTCTTCATCCGTCCAGGCATAATCCTGGTCCTTTCCTTTTTTAACCAAATACAATGGGGGTTGTGCAATATAAACATACCCCTGCTCAACCAAAGCCATCATATACCTAAAAATAAAAGTAAGTATCAATGTAGCGATATGGCTTCCATCCACATCAGCATCGGTCATAATAATCAGCTTATGGTAACGCAGTTTGGAAATGTCTAATGCTTTAGGGTCTTCTGGCGTACCAATTTTTACACCCAGGGCTGTAAACATATTTCTTATTTCCTCATTGTCGTAAATTTTATGCTCCATCGCTTTTTCCACATTCAGTATTTTACCTCTTAATGGAAGTATGGCCTGGTAACTTCTGTCCCTGCCCTGTTTGGCAGTACCACCAGCAGAATCACCTTCTACTAAATACAATTCGCAACGGTGAGGATCTTTATCGCTGCAATCTGCTAATTTGCCCGGCAAACCACCACCCGTAAGTACGCTTTTGCGCTGTACCATCTCACGGGCTTTTTTGGCTGCCGCCCTTGCCTGTGCAGCCAGTATTACTTTTTGAATAATGGTTTTTGCATCTTTAGGGTTTTCTTCCAGGTAAGCCACCAATACACGACTTAAGGTACTATCTACCACACCCATCACCTCGCTATTACCTAATTTGGTTTTAGTCTGACCTTCAAACTGTGGCTCGGGAACTTTTACCGAAATAATGGCACTTAAGCCTTCCCTGAAATCATCTCCCTCAATCTCCACTTTTGCTTTTTCAAACATGCCTTCCTTTTCGCCATAGCTTTTAAACACCCTGGTAATGGAACGGCGAAAACCAGCCACATGTGTACCCCCTTCAATGGTGTTGATATTATTTACATAACTAAATAAATGCTCCTGGTAGCCGGTATTATACATCATGGCAACCTCTACCATTACATTGCTGTTAGCATCATGCCCATCACAATAAATAACGGTTGGCAGCAGGGCATTACGGTTGGCATTTTTATCCAGCATTTCTACAAATTCTACAATACCACCTTCACTATAAAAAGTTTTGGTGTAGGTACTGCCGTCATCCTCTTTTTCCCTAAAATCGTTTAAGATGATGGTGATCTTTCTATTTAAGAAAGCCAATTCCCTTAAACGGCCTTCCAGTATTTCTCTTTTATAAACACTTTCCGTAAAAATGCTCATATCGGGCCAAAAATGAACCTTTGTTCCTGTAGTATCAGCTGTGCCGGTTTCTCTCACAGCATACTGCGGCACCCCTTTGGAATATTCCTGTTCAAATGTTTTGCCTTCTCTTTTAACAGTAACAAGCAGCTTAATACTTAATGCATTTACGCAACTAACCCCTACTCCATGTAAACCACCTGATACCTTATACGACCCCTTATCAAATTTACCTCCTGCATGCAAAACCGTCATAACTACTTCTAATGCACTTCGGTTTTCTTTGGTATGCATACCGGTAGGTATACCACGGCCATCATCTTCTACCGTTATAGAATTGTCTTCGTTGATATTTACGGTAATGTTTTTGCAATAACCAGCCAGGGCTTCATCAATAGAATTGTCTACTACTTCATAAACAAGGTGGTGCAGGCCTTTTACGCCGATATCGCCAATATACATGGCAGGGCGTTTGCGCACTGCTTCCAAACCTTCTAAAACCTGTATGCTGTCTGCTTCGTATCCACCAGTAACAGAGACTGTTTTTACCGGTATTATTTCTTCAATTTCTGTACTCATAATTAAGGGCAAATTCTCTTTATAATTATTAAAATCCGAATCCGTGCAAATATAAGGAAAATCAAGTGTTTAAGGCTATTTAAAGCAATCGCTTTATAATAGTTTTATACAAAGATTTCCACAAATAAAAATAAGTGCATTTATGTAAAAAATTGACTTTTTTAATAAGTTTACATCCCCACAAACAACACACAATTATTGTCATCAAAATGTAATTATTAGTCATTTTCTTCAAAGAGATGCTAGTCTCTCAAATAGCAATGCTTACATCACCTTTAATAGCGTATATTTGTATCGAAATTTATCAATGAATCAACAAACAGCTATATCAAATATTACCTACAACCAGCCATTCATACACAATGAACTGGATGTATTACAGGATATTGACCGTGCTGTACCAGGGTCTGTTCATTATTCCATTAAACGGTATAGAAGGGAAACTCAATGGAACATGGAAGATACCGGCATGTTGATTTATCATTATGAAAACAATAACCCCGATGCACATTACCTTGAATTAAAATTTTGTGTAACCGGAAATGTATATTGCCGTGAAAAGCAGGCGGAATGTAATTTTTGTAAATTGAATGCTTCTAAAACCTGTGTAGAAAAAGTAGACAGCATTGATATTTTAAGTTTTAGTTTTAAACCTTCATACCTAACACAGTTTGTAAGGGGCAAAAAGCAACGCAATATATCCGATGAGGTATTGTCCTTTACACACACCGCCTCTTTTTCAAAAATATTACCCCTTTGCGGCAAAACAAGAATGGCCATTGAGGGTTTATTAAACCATACCTATACTGATACTTTAGAAAATATTTTTATAAATGCCCAAACACAAATTTTGTTATTGTATAGCATGGATTGCATGTTAGGCGATAAAGAAGAAGTATTTGTTTGCAAATTTTTAGCCAATGCTGCCGATAGGGATAAAATTACCAAAGCAAGGGAAGTTTTAATTCAACATATTGGCGAACCACTTACTATTAAAGAATTGAGCCGTAAAGTGGCCATAAATGAATGTTACTTAAAGAAGGGCTTTAAAGAGATGTTCGGCACCACCATATTTGATTTTTATCAGAGCCAGCGCATGGAACACGCTAAATATTTATTATACGATAAAGGCCTCAGCGTTACAGAAGTATCGGCACTACTTGGTTATTCTTCTATCTCACACTTTAGCACCGCTTTTAAAAAACATACGGGTATTAAACCCTGTGAACTTTTACTTAGATAATTAGCGTAAGAATTTTAATAAAAAAGGGCATTCTATAATTAGAACGCCCTTTTGGCTTTCAAACCTTTAAAGTATTTAATAAAACATTTTTAAAAAGTTGCAAAAATGTTTTAAAAAGCTCAATATAAAAAGGATATTTAAATTAATTGGATAAAAGCGGAACTATAATAAGGTTGTAATAATAAGATAAACGGGAGTAGGATTACTCCCGTTTTTACCCTAATAAAACCCTAAACCAGCAAATTTTTTTGAACTTATATTGGCAAATCGTTCAATATTTTTAGCAAATAATTTTTAGCGTATCGCAATCAGGTAAAAATGCGCCAATACTATGCCAAACGGAAATAATGTGCAAAACTTCAAAAAATAGTTTGTCCCGTTGTTTTACATTAGTTTTTTGATTGCCACCAATAACCCTATTTTACTACCTTTGCACCCATTTTAAAGTTAGATTGAAGGAAATTATATGTCAGCCAAATACAAAGAATACCAGCAACTGAATTTACCTGTTATAGGAGAGGAAATACTGGAAAAATGGAAAGAAAACAATGCTTTTGAAAAAAGCGTTGCCTTAAGGGAAGGTAGGCCAACTTTTGTTTTTTATGAAGGGCCCCCAAGTGCCAATGGTATGCCAGGTATTCACCATGTAATTTCAAGAACTTTGAAAGACCTTGTTTGCCGTTATAAAACTATGCAAGGTTTTCAGGTAAAACGTAAGGGCGGGTGGGATACACATGGTTTACCGGTAGAATTGGGTGTTGAAAAACTATTAGGCATTACTAAGGAAGATATTGGTAAAAAAATATCCGTTGAAGAATACAATGCTACCTGCCGCAGGGAAGTATTAAGGTTTAAAGATAAGTGGGATGAAATAACCAAAAAAATGGGCTATTGGGTAGATTTGAATAACCCTTATGTAACATTTGAAAATAATTATGTAGAAACATTATGGTGGTGCCTGAAGGAGCTTTATAAAAAGGATTATTTATATGAAAGCGTGAGTATTCAGCCTTATTCTCCTGCCGCCGGCACTGGTCTTAGTTCTCATGAATTAAACCAGCCTGGTACTTATAAAGATGTGAAGGATACGAGTGTGGTTGCGATGTTCCGCCTCCCCAACCCCTCTAGGGGAGGGGCTAAGGTACAACCAGCAATAACTAAAATATTTTCTGCAATTGCAGACACTAACAACCCTCCTTTGGCGGATAGAGAAGCTGATGTTTTTCTAATGGCTTGGACTACCACTCCATGGACACTACCTTCCAATCTTGGATTAACAGTTGGACCAAATATTGATTATGTATTGGTAAAGACATTTAATCCCTACACACACCTGCCTAACAATGTTATTCTTGCCAAAGCCTTACTTAGTAAATATTTTAAACCAGAAGGTGAGAATGGAGATTTTGAAAATTATAATGTTACAGTAAAGTTTTTACCCTGGAAGGTTTTGGCCGAATTTAAAGGAAAAGATCTGGAAGGGATTCATTACGAACAATTACTTCCGTCCGATGCAAACACGCTTAAAAAAATAGAAGAAATAACTCCCGGTGCACAACCATTCCGAGTTATCCTTGGCGATTTTGTAACAACCGAAGATGGTACCGGCATTGTACACACTGCCCCTGCTTTTGGTGCAGACGATTATAAAATCGGAAAGAAAAATAATCTTGGTATTTTAACCCTGGTGGATAAGCAAGGGAAATTTGTAGAAGGCGTGGGCGAGTTTAGCGGGCGCTATGTAAAAGACTACAAAAATGAAAAAGATTATACCGATGCAGATGTTGACATCAGTGTAAAACTAAAAAAAGAAAACCATGCCTTTAAAGTAGAAAAATACGAACATAGTTATCCGCATTGCTGGCGCACAGATAAACCAATTATTTATTATCCTTTGGATGCCTGGTTTATAAAAACAACCGCGGCAAAAGACAGGATTGTAGAGCTAAATAAAACCATCAACTGGAAACCAGCCGCTACCGGCACCGGCCGTTTTGGTAACTGGTTGGAAAACATGGTTGACTGGAACCTTAGCCGCAGCCGATACTGGGGTACTCCCTTACCTATCTGGCGCACCGAAGATGGAGAAGAAGAAAAATGTATTGGCTCTATTGAAGAACTAAACAGTGAAATAAAAAAGGCCAGCGAAGTTTTGGGCGGAGAAACAAATAAACATTACCTGCACGAAAATTTATTGGATCTGCACAAACCTTATGTAGATGATATTGTATTGGTAAGCAATAGTGGCAAACCGATGAAAAGGCTGTCAGACTTGGTGGATGTATGGTTCGACAGCGGTGCAATGCCTTATGCCCAATGGGGATTACCTGATGCAAGTTCCAATCAATTTGGGCCATTAACTACAGAAAATTTCTGGCAGTACCATGCTGCCTCAAAAACCAATCCTGTAAAGGGTGCTTTTCCTGCAGATTTTATTGCTGAAGGGGTTGACCAGACAAGAGGATGGTTTTATACATTACATGCTTTAGGTGTTTTATTATTTGATAGTGTTGCTTATAAAACCGTTGTAAGTAATGGTTTTGTGTTGGATAAAAATGGCAACAAAATGAGCAAGCGCCTTGGCAACGTTGTAGATCCTTTTGAAACCATCAATATTTTTGGGCCCGACGCTACCCGTTGGTACCTTATTACCAACGCCGCACCATGGGATAGTTTAAAATTTGATATAGAGGGTATCAAGGAAGTACAAAGAAAATTTTTTGGCACCTTGTATAATACCTATCAGTTTTTTGCTTTGTATGCCAATGTAGATGCGTTCGCTTTTAAAGAAACCAGCATTGCATTAGAAGACAGGCCGGAAATTGACCAGTGGATTTTATCTTCCCTGAATACTTTAATAAAAAATGTACAAACCAACATGGATGATTATGAACCAACGCAGGCTGGCCGTTCTATTGAAGATTTTGTTGATGCACATTTAAGCAACTGGTATGTTCGCCTTTGCCGAAGGCGTTTTTGGAAAGGCGAATATGAACATGATAAGATATGCGCCTACCAAACATTGTATGAATGCCTGGAAACCCTTAGCAAACTGATGGCGCCCATTGCTCCTTTTTTTGCAGACTGGCTGTTTAATAATCTAAATTCAGTTTCTAATCGATTTGATAATGAGTCTGTACACCATGCCAATTTTCCAATTGCAAATGATAGTGTAATTGATACCAACCTGGAAAAAAGAATGCAACTGGCACAGGATGCCTCTTCTTTAATTTTATCTCTTCGAAAAAAAGTAAATATTAAAGTACGCCAGCCTTTACAAAAAGTTTTTATCCCTGCAACGGACCCAGAAATGGCAACAAGGATAAAACAGGTAGAAGATATCATCAAAGCAGAAACTAATATTAAAGAAATAGATGTTTTAGGTGCTGAAAATGATTTTATCCAAAAAAAAGCGAAAGCAAATTTTAAAACACTCGGAAAAAAACTAGGCGCCAAAATGAAATGGGCCGCAGAAGCTATCGCAAAATTTGATAATGCTACCATTGATAAGATACAGGAAGGAGGCGAGTATCTATTAAATCATGACCATGCACATAAAAACGAGCACCCTGTTTTTATAACTGCCGAAGACCTGGAAGTATCCACAGACGAAATACCGGGGTATGAAGTGGCCAGTAAAGCCAGTTTAACGGTAGCTTTAGATATAACAATAACGGATGAATTAAAAAAAGAAGGCGATGCCAGGGAGTTTGTCAATAAAATTCAAAATATACGTAAAGACAGTAACTTTGAACTTACGGACAGAATAATTGTGTCGGTATTAGAAAATGAAATACTGTATTCTTCATTAAATCAATATAAAGATTATATTTGCGCCGAAATTTTGGCTGATTCGCTTGCCTTTTTACCTGTTTTAAACAATGGAACAGCAATTGAAGTGAATGGAGCCGTATTAAAAGTAAACGTAGTTAAAAAAGAAGAGTAGTATGGCAACAAAAAAGAAAGCAGCAGCTAAGCCTGTTGCAAAACCTGCCCGAAATTCTGGCGGGAAATCAGCAAAACCCGTTAAAAAAGCTTTACCTGCAAAAAAAGCAGCTCCAAAAAAGCTGGCTAAGCCTGCACCTAAAGCCCAAAAACCTTTAACTAAAGTTGCTATTAAAAAAACAGTGCCTGTAAAAAAAGCACCTGCCACTAAAAAAGTAGTTAAGCCCATAGCCAAAGCAATTAAATCCGTTACAAAACAGGTTAAACCGGTAGCAAAAGCAGCCAAACCAGTTGCAAAAAAAGTAAAACCGGTTATAAAACCAGCTATAAAAAAGGCAGTAGTAATAAAAAAAGCTCCTGTAAAAGCTGTACAACAAGCATTAAAACCTATGACAAAAAAAGAAGAAATTAAAAAACCTATTGCTTTAAAAATATCTGCTGCGCCAAAACCGACAGTAAATATAAAAGCTAAAGATATTAAGGTACCCGCAGCAAAGCCTGTAGTTATACCAAAAATTTCTACTAAAACAGTTAGAAAATATCAGCCCGATTTTACAAAATCTGTTTTGGATAAGGCCGAAAGAGACCCCGGTGCACCTACTCAACGCTATAGCGACCCTGAATTACTTGAGTTTAAAGAGTTGATTCAACGTAAACTGGAAGCTGCAAAAAAAGAGCTGTCTTATTTACATGGGTTAATTACCCGCAAAGATGAAATGGGTGGCGATGAAGGAGATAACCGTTATATGACAATGGAAGATGGCAGCCTTAGTATGGAAAGAGAACAATTAAGTCAAATGGCAAGCCGCCAGATTACTTTTATTGATCATCTTGAAAAAGCCATCATGCGTATTGAAAATAAAACTTATGGTATTTGCCGCGTAACCGGTAAATTAATTGATAAAGCCCGTTTGCGTGCAGTACCGCATGCTACACTTAGCATTGAAGCTAAGATGGGGGCAGTAAAATAATCACCTGTTATTTTAAATGGTATAATACTGAAAAAGGAGTTTTATGTACACAAAGCTCCTTTTTATTTTCAGGCCGCTATTGAAAAGGCCGTTAATTCATTGGAACTTCTATTGCCAGCAACTCTGCATCCTCACTTGCAGTAATTGTAAAGCTATCAGTTTCAGAAATGCCTAGGGCATCTCTTTTACCTAATACAGTATCCCCAACTTTTACATCACCATTAATTACTACCAAAAAAACTCCATTACCACTAAAACTATTGGTATACACTACTTCTTTTCCTGCCTGCAAATTGGTTAAAGCAAAACGTGCATCCTGGTTTATCCAAAGACCATTATCTGCTTTATTGGGGCTAACTACGTATTGCCATTTATTGATTCTTTCGGCAATATCGAAACTACGCTGATCATACCGTGGTTGTATATTATTCTCTTTGGGAAAAAGCCATATCTGGAAAAGTGTAACAGGTTCTGTAGAAAATTCATTTGCTTCAGAATGCTGTACCCCCGTGCCTGCACTCATTATCTGTATATCGCCTGCTTTAATAACTCCCTGGCCACCAGTACTGTCTTTATGCTTTAGTGCCCCGGTAAAAGGAATGGTTACAATTTCCATATTATCGTGCGGATGTGTTGGAAACGCTCCGCCGCCAGCAATATAATCGTCATTTAAAACCCTCAGAGCCCCGAAATGTATATTTTTGGGGTTCTTATATTGGCCAAAACTAAAATAGTAATTAGGCTTTAACCATCCATAATCTCCCTTTCCCCTGTCTACTGCTTTATATAATTTTGTTGTCATGATTGATGTTTTTAATTATTTGATGTTTAAACATCAAATAAGGTACCAAAATTATTCTCTGTCATAATAGCAAGAAAAAGCAGCAGGTTATTTAGTTGAAGCTTGTCATCTCATTGTAATCCAATGTTGTGGAGCCATCTTCTTCCCGGTTCTCATTGTATTCAACAATAAAATTATTTCTTCCTTCCCCGGTTACTATTATTAAATATTTTTGTTGAGAAAGTTCAAGTAAGCTTAGGAATAAAAAAAGTGCATGAATCCTTTCCTGGCATACTTCAAAAATTTTTTCAAAGGAAGAATTTTTAGAAACACGACAGGTAGTTAGCATATAATCACGGCACTCTTCCATGGTGTAATTATATTGAACCACAGTATGAACCGGCCTGTTATTTTTATCATGCAGCCTTTGTACTACTTTTTCAAAGGCCTTCATCAATTTAAATAAAGTCACTGCCTGTATCTCTGTACCTTCTCCCGCTTGTTCTCCAATTTGCGACAACTCCCGCTGAAGGTTCCCTCTTTTTATCATCAGCATCCTTACTTCTTCCATTTCCGCCATTTTTACAGAAGCTTCTTTAAAGCGTTTATACTCCAGTATTTTATTAATCAGTTCCTGGCGGGGGTCAATTTCATTTCCCTGTTCATCAATCTCTTTACGCGGAATAAGCATTTTAGCTTTAATACGCATTAATGTACTGATGAATAAAATAAATTCACTGCTCAATTCAATATTTAGCTTTTCTGTATGGTGAATAAAGTCCAGAAAGTCGTTGGTTATTTTAGTAATGGGTATATTGTAAATATCCAGTTCGTCTCTTTCAATAAAAAAAAGTAACAGGTCAAAAGGACCTTCAAACTGATCAAGTTTTATCTGGTAGGAAGCTGATGTCAAAATAAAATTTTATAAATGCTCAAAAAATCATGTCCCTTCTTTCAACAAATAATTTGCTGAAAGAAGGGTAGAGAATTATTTCTTTTTGTTATTAAAGTTATATGAAAATCCAATACCCATTGTTTGAAGAATTTGTGGTGCAGGTCCTTTAGTTGGATCTACATTTTTGGTATTATCATCATATACAATATCCAGATTGATATTAAAGTTTATTATTTTAGAAATCTTTGCTACAAATACTGTACTCCAATATATATCTATATTCTGCGGTTTATCTAAATAATTAGAAAAAAGCTCAAGCTTAGATTTTATAGCCATATTTTCTGCAATTTTTTTCTGAAGATTGAGAGAAGCAAATGCACCAAATTCATTTAGGGAATTTTTCCCGATTGGTACGCCATAGTAAGGGGCTAATAAATCGTCAGGTACAATTACCCATCTGCCAGTTATTGGTGAAATGAAAAAAGATAAATAATCAGTGAATTTAAAATCAAGTCCAAGCGAAAGTATCAGATAAGTTGGTTGAAAAGGTTTAGATGTTTGATTTGCTGAGTCAACCCCAGCAGCTGTTTTATTATATACATACCCATTTGCAAATTGACTGCGGATATTTGTTAATACTGAAAGATTGAGATTTTTTTTAAGCTCATAACCATACTTACTGGATAAGTAAAAAAGATCGCTTGATTTACGGTTGCCAAGGCTTGTAGTATTTACAACTCCGTACGCAAGATCCAGGCTATTATCCCAGGAATGTTTATTTTTTTTATAAAATGCAAACAGGTTTGCAGTACTATTTAATGAAAAGGAAAATTTTTCCCCACCGGCACTCCAGTTACTTAAGGAACCCTGGGCAATATTTATTGAAATGATGCCTCCGGTTTTCCAAATACATGGTATGGTGTCTTTTTCGTCTTTAACAATAGCTTTTTCAATTTGTGCCTTCATATCTTTTACAGTGGCATCCTGCGCAGTTGCATTTATTGTGATTGTTAATGCTATTAAAAATAAAGCTTGTTTCATTTGTTGTTAGTTTTTTAAAAAAGAAAAACTGCCATTTCAGGCAGCTGTTGTAAAGATAGTAATTTTTGATTTTTATTTTCTTAATGCATCCCTTATTTCGGTCAATAATTTATCAGTGCTTGAAGGTTCTGCAGGAACTTCTTCTTTCTTCTTTATGGAATTATTCATGGCTTTAATTATAGTGAATAATACTAAGGCGATTAAAAAGAAGTCAATGATTGCCTGTAGAAAACCGCCTATAGGAAATATGGTGTTTCCAATTGAAAATTTTACATCTGCTACACCACCTTTACCCAATATAAGGCTTACTATTGGCATAATGATAGCGCTAGTAAGTGCGGTAACAATTTTTCCAAATGCACCGCCAATAATTACAGCAACTGCAAGGTCAACTATGTTGCCTTTCATTGCAAATTCCTTGAATTCTTTAATAAATCCCATAATAGTATATTTTTAGATTGTTAAAAGGCTTTCGAATATAATGGCACAAAAGTAATTTTTTATTACTATGTTGTCGTTAACAGGGTAAAAAAAATTAAACTTGTTATTAAAATTATCGAATGTTAAATTAATCTTTTGTAGAATTAATTCGCACGTGTAAATCAATGAATAGAAATTTAGTTAATTGGATGCTGTTTATTATGCTCTCCTTAATTTGGGGCAGTAGTTTTATTTTAATGAAACTTGGGCTAAAACAGCTTTCCGCTTACCAGGTTGCAGCATTGCGCATATTATCTGCCGGGCTTATATTATTACCCGTTACAGTAAAATACATACGCAGTATCTCAACTAAAAAACTTTTTATTATTTTTTTATCGGGAAGTCTGGGTAGTTTAATACCGGCATTTTTATTTTGCATTGCTGAAGAAAAAATAGATAGTGCTTTGGTAGGCACCCTTAATTCGCTGACCCCTGTTTTTGTAATTATTACAGGAGCTGTTTTCTTTAAAAATAAAGTGGCTGCCAACAAAATAACCGGAATTATTATAGCATGTACAGGTTGCATTTTTTTATTGTTTAGCAAAAGCCAGGTGCAGACAAATCAAGATTTCTTATCCCTTTTTTTAATAATACTAGCAACAATTTTTTATGGCTTCAATGTTAATATGGTTTCTAAAAACTTGCTCCATATTCCATCTTTACATATTGCTGCCGTTGCGCTTTCGCTGAATGCAATACCTGCATTATTGGTGCTTATATTTTCAGGTTATTTTAGCATGCCGCTGGGTAACAAAGAATTTATAATGGCAACTGGCGCTGCAATTATTTTAGGTATAATTGGCACTGCTATAGCTACTATAATTTTTTACATGCTGGTAAAAAGGGCCGGCGGTATATTTGCCAGCTCGGTTACGTATGGTATTCCATTTGTAGCAATTGCCTGGGGCATTTTTTATAAGGAAAGTTTTGGATGGCTGCAGGTATTTTGCCTCATTGTAATCTTAGTTGGAGTGTATTATACTAATAAAAATGTAAAATGAATTAGTAAAATACAAAAAGAAAGTCCCCGAAATATTTCCGGGGACTTTCTTTTTAAAAAATTTATTGGTACTATTTAGCAGCAGGTACTGGCACTTCAGGGCTTAAAACATCGCCTGTAAAAGTTATTGTTTTCATTTCGTCAACACCAGCAAATTTTACAGTCAGGTGCTTTTCAAAATGCCCCACATTTGCTGCATTATACGTGGCATTAATTTCGCCTGTTTTTCCCGGTGCAATGGGTGATTTGGTATAATCAGAAATGGTACAGCCGCAGGTTGGGTTTGCCGCTTCAATTATTAAAGGTGCGTCGCTTATATTTGTTACTACAAAAGTACCTTTAGCCGGTATTCCTTGTTTTATTTTACCAAAATCAATGGTTTCCTTATTAAATTTTACTACATCACTTGTTTTTTTTGACTGCGGTTGGGCAAATAAAGATGATGTAATGGCCAATACTACTACAGATAATAATAATTTTTTCATGTTATTTTTTTAAATTGTTTATTAATATTATTGATTTTGTAAACTCCCTAATTCTTTATTTTCTGGTGCAGAAGTTGCCGGTGTTTTCCATACTTCTCCCTTAATAACAATTTGCTTTGTTAGATTATTATTATAGGTAATGGTAATTACCTTGGTAAAAACCCCTTCACTGGCTGCATTATATCCAACTGTAATTTTTGTTTTTTCGCCAGGCTCCTGCACTTTATCTTTTTCCCAATTGGGCGTGGTACAACCACAACTTGCCTGAACATTTATTATTTTTAATGAATCTTTACCGTTATTTACCACATCAAATACATGTGTCACAGGCTTTCCTTGTGGTATTTTGCCAAAATCATATTCTGTTTCTTTCAAAACCAAAACTTCATCAACCGGCGAATTTGGTTGAACTGCTGATGCTGAAATATTTGTTGATTGAGTACCACCGCTTTTAGCCAATGTTGCCGTTTGCGCATGCAAAGAAAATGCAAGAAAAAATATATAAGAAAGGGTTAATATTGTTTTCATTGATCTATTATTTTCAAATACTGTTCCAAAGATACAAAAACGCACAAAACTGGTGCAAATTGTTAAGTCGTTATCATTTTTTTAACAATCATCACAACTATTATTTTACATTTGTTAAATGGATACAGCAAATATCACTGATACTGCATTGCAGGAAAAATTAAGTTTTGATCATTTCCGAAACGAAGTGCTTAAAGACTATCGTATTAGCTGCGAAAGCAGGGAAACAAGCCTGCTGGGTAGAAAAGAGGTTTTGACTGGTAAAGCTAAGTTTGGGATTTTTGGTGATGGTAAAGAGGTAGCGCAGGTAGCAATGGCTAAATTTTTTAAACCAGGCGATTTTAGGGCGGGCTATTACCGCGACCAGACATGGATGTTTGCTGCAGGAATGGCAACTGTTGAACAATATTTTGCACAATTATTTTCAGATCCCAATATAGATAATGATCCATTTAGTGCAGGCAGGCAAATGAATGCGCATTTTGCCACTAAAAATGTAGATGAAAATGGCGATTGGGTGGAGCTTGCCAAAACAAAAAACAGCAGCAGCGATATGGCACCCACTGCAGGGCAAATGCCCCGTGCATTGGGTTTGGCGCTTGCCTCAAAATTGTTCAGGAACGTAGATACATTCAAACAACACAGTGATTTAAGCGATAATGGTAACGAAGTTTGCTTTTGCACCATTGGGGATGCTTCTACCAGCGAAGGGCATTTTTGGGAGGTAGTGAACGCTGCCGGTGTACAACAGGTACCATTAGCTATTTTTGTTTGGGATGATGGTTATGGTATTTCTGTGCCTAAAAAATTTCAAACCACCAAGGGGTCCATTTCCACTGCTTTAAGAGGTATGCAAAAAACAGAGGGAACCAACGGGCTTGATATTTATAAATTAAAAGGATGGGATTATGCAGGCATGTGTGAAGTATTTGAGCCGGCTATTCAAAAAATAAGGGATACACATACCCCCGCTATTTTTCATGTAGAAGAAATTACACAACCACAGGGCCATTCAACTTCGGGCAGCCATGAGCGTTACAAAAAACCAGAAAGGCTTGCCTGGGAAAAGGAATGGGATTGTATAAAACAAATGCGGCAATGGATACTGGAAAACGCACTGGCAGAAGAATACGAGTTGAGTGAAATTGAAATGAATGCAAAATTATTTATAAAAGAAAGTAAACAAAAAGCATGGGATAAATATATTGCCCCTTTAAAGGAACAGGTAAATATTTGTACCTCGTTATTAAATAATATTGCAGAAAAATTAGATGCGGAAAAGGCTGCAGCCATTAAAAATATTGTTGTTGAACTAACCATCAATAAAGAGCCTTTACGCAGGGAAGTTTTAAAAGCAATAGCAACATCATTGAATATTGCCGATGATGATATTGCAACAAAAGAATTGAGCGGTTACTATCAACAACTAAAAGCTTTAAATGCAAAACTGTACAATTCTTTATTATATAATGAAGGGCCCAAATCGGCTTTAAAGGTAAATGAAATCAAGCCTTATTATTCTGCTGATACAGTACTGGTAAATGGCTACGAAGTACTGAACAGTTACTTTGATGCATTATTTGCCAGTAATGATAAAGTGACCGCTTTTGGTGAAGATGTAGGCTTAATAGGCGATGTAAATCAGGGTTTCAGCGGCTTACAGGCCAAGTATGGCGATCAGCGTATATTCGATACCGGTATAAGGGAACTTTCCATAATGGGACAGGGAATTGGTTTGGCTTTAAGAGGTTTGCGGCCCATTGCAGAAATACAGTATATAGATTATTTACTGTATGGTTTGCAAACATTAAGCGATGATTTGGCTACTACACATTTTCGTACGGCAGGCCAGCAAAGTTGCCCGCTGATTGTCCGTACAAGAGGACACCGTTTGGAAGGTATATGGCATAGCGGTTCACCCATGGGTATGATTATTAATTCTTTGCGTGGCATGTATGTATGTGTGCCGCGTAATATGGTGCAGGCTGCCGGTATGTACAATACCCTTTTACAAAGTAACGATCCGGCATTGATGATTGAATGTTTAAACGGCTATCGGTTAAAAGAAAAATTACCTGATAATTTAATGGCCTTTACTGTTCCACTGGGTATTCCAGAAACTATAAAAACCGGTACAGATATTACAATTGTTACCTATGGTTCAACCTTACGTATTGTATTAGATGCAACTATATTACTAGATAAATCAGGTATCAGTTGCGAAGTAATAGATGTACAGACATTGTTGCCTTTTGATATCAATCATCATATTGTGGATTCACTAAAAAAGACAAACCGTATTGTTTTTGTAGATGAAGATGTCCCCGGTGGCGCAGCGGCTTATATGTTTAATAAAGTTATGGAGGAACAGAAGGGTTATAAACACCTCGATGTTGCCCCACGCACAATTACAGCACAGGCCCATCGCCCATCCTATGCAAGTGATGGAGATTATTTCAGCAAGCCAAATGTAGAAGATATTTTAAAAGTGATTAAAGAAATGATGGCTGAATAATTAATCCCCTTTTCAATTTATGATAATGAAGTTAACCTTATACCAAATAGATGCTTTTGCCAATAAACTTTTTAGTGGTAACCCGGCAGCGGTAATTCCGTTACAACAATGGCTTGATGATGGTTTGATGCAATCAATTGCCCTGGAAAATAATTTATCTGAAACAGTATTTTTTGTTCCTTCAACCAATGCAGATGCAGATTTTGATATTCGTTGGTTTACACCAGCTGTAGAAGTAAACCTTTGTGGCCATGCAACACTGGCAAGTGCTTATGTATTATTTTCTATCCTTGGTTTTACTAAAAAAGAATTGAAGTTTAATTCTAAAAGCGGCATTCTTTCCATAACAAAAAAGGATGAGCTGATAACCCTGGATTTCCCCAGCTGGAAACCTGAAAGGCTGGATGTTTATCATGATTCGTTAAAAGAAATACTCGGCAATACAGAAATAGTGGGCGTTTATAAATACCGGGATATTTTAGTAGAGCTTGCAAACGAAGATGAAGTAAAAAAATGCGTACCTGATTTTACCTTAATGAAAAAGCATTTTGATAAAATGATTATAACAGCTCCGGGCAAAAAGGTAGATTTTGTATCAAGATTTTTTGCACCCGCTTCCGGTATTGATGAAGACCCGGTTACCGGTTCTGCTCATTCGCAATTAATCCCGTTCTGGAATGAGAAACTGGGCAAAAATAAATTACATGCATTACAATTATCTCAACGTGGTGGCGAAATATGGTGTGAGCAAATTAACCAGCACCGTGTTACCATCACCGGCATTTGTGTATTTTATATGAAGGGAGAAATCAATGTGTAGTTATGTCTGATTTTTTGATGTCTGATGTCAGATTTTGTCAACCCTAATCTTTCAACAATAAATGAAGCAATCAATAAAAATAAAGTAGTATCAATTACTTTAAATTATGATACACTTTCTGCACATCTTCATCTTGTTCTAACCTATCTATTAATTTAAATACATCCTGTGCAGCTTCTTCGCTTAGTTCAGTTGCATTCATTGGTATCCTTGTCAGTTCAGCCGTAAGTACTTCTATTTTTTTTTCTTCCAAAGCTTTGGCCATATGGCCAAACTCTGTGAAAGTTGTCCGGATAACAATATTCCCTTCGCTATCTTCTCCAATTTCTTCCAGGCCATAATCAATCAATTCCAGCTCCAGTTCATCAATATCTAAACCGGTATTTTTTATTTTAAACTCACCTAAACGGTTAAATGTAAAAGCCACACTGCCACTTGTTCCTAAACTTCCGCCGCTCTTTGTAAAGTACATTCTTACATTTGCCACCGTCCTTGTGGGGTTATCTGTCGCAGTTTCTACCAATATAGCTATACCGTGTGGCGCATAACCTTCATATAAAATCTCGTCGTAGTGCACCATCTCTTTGCCCATTGCCCTTTTAATAGCAGCTTCCACCCTGTCTTTTGGCATCCCTACACTACGGGCATTTTGGTAGCATCTCCTCAAAGCAGCATTTCCATTTGGGTCAGGGCCCCCGGCTTTTACTGCAATTACTATTTCCTTTCCAATACGGGTAAAGTTCTTTGCCATTTTATCCCAACGGGCAAACATGGAACTTTTTCTTACTTCAAATATTCTTCCCATGGATTTAAATTTAAGGCTAACTGTATTTAACTTACAACTGTTTGTTATAGTTATTTATTAACCGGATTGCAAATTTAGGGAAAATCATTTTTTCCATATAATTATGATGTTTTACTAAACTTTAATTTTCAAAAAATTATCAGAATTAATAAACTTAACATTTAATCTCTATAGACTCTTGTGTGCATTCAGCCTTCTGCAATTTTCTAAAAAATTGGGCATTTACAATCCATCATCTTTAATTGCTTAATTTTAACCTGAATGATTCAGCCACTTTTACAGGTACAAAATTTGTCTATTGATTTTATTGCAGAAGATAAATCAACCAATGCAGTAAAAAATATTTCCTTCAGCATTACAGCAGGGGAAATATTAGCAATTGTAGGCGAATCTGGCTCTGGCAAATCTGTTACTGCATTATCCTTAATGCAATTACTAACTCCCCAGGCAAAAATTAAAGGGGAGATAATTTTTGCAAATAAAGAAAATGCCCCAATTAATTTGCTTAGCATTTCTGCTAAAGAAATAAATGCCATTCGTGGAAAAGATATGGCCATGATATTTCAGGAACCAATGACATCGTTAAACCCCGTATTTACCTGTGGCTACCAGGTTTTAGAAGCTATTCAATTGCATCAGCATATTTCATCCAAAGCTGCTGAAAAAAAAGCAATCGCTCTTTTTGAAAAAGTAAAATTACCGAAACCTGCAGAAATTATAAACCGTTACCCTCACCAGTTAAGCGGCGGGCAAAAACAACGTGTAATGATTGCGATGGCTATGAGCTGTACCCCATCTTTATTAATTGCAGATGAACCAACAACCGCTTTGGACGTAACAGTACAAAAAACAATATTGCAACTAATAAAAGAACTACAGCAACAAACAGGCATGGGTGTAATTTTTATTACACACGATCTTGGCCTGGTGGCAGATATTGCCGATAGAGTATTGGTAATGCATAAAGGAGAAATTATTGAACAGGGAAATGCAAAAGATATTTTACAAAATCCGCAGCAACCGTATACCAAAGCATTGCTGGCTTGCAGGCCCACTATGCGTAAACACGGAGAAAGGCTACCGGTAGTTAGTGATTTTTTTAGTACCACTCCAACAACGGAGGGTTCAAATTTGAGTAATTTTTCTTTTAAAAAAGATGATTCTTTACAAATGTCCGAGGAAAAATTGCCCGAAAACAACCAACAGCAACCGGCATTAAAAGTTAACCATCTTAAAGTGTATTATCCCGGCAGAAAATCTCTTTTTAGAAATAGACCCGAACCTTTTAAAGCAGTGGACGATGTAAGCTTTACTGTTAACAGAGGCGAAACAGTTGGGTTAGTTGGAGAAAGCGGTTGTGGAAAAACTACTTTAGGCAGAGCCATTTTGCAGTTGATACCATCAACATCAGGCGATATTATTTTAGATGGAATAAATTTAGCCGCCTTACCTAAGAAACAAATACGCCCGCTTAGAAAACAGCTGCAAATTGTTTTCCAGGACCCTTACGGATCGCTTAACCCAAGGCTGATGATTGGTAATGCAATTATGGAACCTATGAAAGTTCATGGTATTTTAAATAATACAAAACAGCGAAAAGAAAAAGTGGTGGAATTTTTAGAAAAAGTAAATTTAAGCGCCGATCATTTTACCCGTTACCCACACCAGTTTAGTGGGGGCCAGCGGCAGCGGATTTGTATTGCAAGGGCATTGGTATTAAATCCCTCTTTTTTAATTTTTGATGAAAGTGTGAGTGCATTGGATGTTAGCGTACAGGCCCAGGTGTTGAATTTATTGAATGACCTGAAAAAAGAATTGCGCTTTACTTCAATTTTTATATCACACGACTTGGCTGTAGTCCGTTATATCAGCGACCGTATTCTTGTTATGAATAAAGGAAAAATTGTAGAAGAAGGTACTTCAGAAGAGGTTTATTTTTCTCCCAAAAACAAATACACTAAAAAATTAATTGACGCTATACCTGGGAAATCATTATTATTTTGATGGTGTTTGCAGTATTTAATTATTCTTCATACTCACCAACTTTTTTAAAGCGATATCCATTTCCGTCTAATTCAAAAAACTCTTTGGCACTTTTATGAAAGCTGAATAATATCCTTTTTAATTGCTCTTGAAACTGCTCATTTTGTGGTTTATCGGTTTTAATTTTTTTATCCGTCATAAAAGAAAGCTTATTATCACTACTAACCTCATTTATATTTTCCGGCTGTAACCCGCCAATGCCCATTTTCCAGTCATCCTCTTTTTTTACGCGGTATTTAAAAAAATAAACAGTGCCCTTTTTTTTATTGTATTGTGCCGGCTGTTTTGAAATGAAAACTATGGAATCGATTGTTGCATAATTTCTATCGGCTAATAAATAACTCCTGGCAAGATCCAGTTGTGCACTGTATTTAGCAGGAAATTTATCAAGCTTTTTTATTTTCTCCAACTTTGTAAACAGATTTCCTCTTGTACGATCATCTGCAGCTAACGCATTTAAAATACTATCAGCTACTGGTTTGTTATTTCGCAATAACAACAAGGC
>JAYTTI010000120.1:0-1545 GCA_043745405.1 Ferruginibacter sp.
TAAAGGAGTAAATTTGCCTTTATTATCCTCAGCAACCACCAACCCTTTCACATAATGAACTCCGGAAGCTTCTTTCTGTAATGATGTAGTTAAAGTGATTCCTTTATTTTGAATTACTTCATTATTAGCTATTTCTTTTTGCGTATTTTCGGGATAACTTACATTTTCCGTTTTATTTATGTCACGATACAAACAACAGGCATCTAAAGATTTATAGATATAGTCTTTTGCTTTTTTATTTTCTATATCATGACCAACATCCACAATTCGGTTTTCAATTTTATTTAATGAAGTCTTACTGGGATCAAATTGAATGGTTAACATTTTGCTATCCACATCCCAATTAGTATTGCTAACTCCTTTTATTTTTGTCGCTTTTTCAATTCGTTCTTTGCATTGTTCACAAATGCCAAATACTTTAAAAGAAAGGGTTGTATCGTTATAGTCTATTGTATTTTTTTTTGAAAAAGCCACAGTGCCCCATAAAAGTAAACACAACAGTAAAAAATATTTTATCGTTTTCATCATTAAATAATTAATTGTAAAATAGGTACCATAAAAACAGTTGTTTTTATGGTACCTATTCATTAGCTTTTCTTAGGCTTACCTCCTTTCACCTCTATCAAGTCCATCCCACATTTGCTGCATTTGGCTTTTTTATTACCATTTACTTCAGGATGCATGGGGCAAGCATAATATTTAGAAGGCGTTAAAGCCATGCCACATTTACTGCACTTATCAGTTTTGGTTCCGGTAATATCGGGGTGCATGGGGCAGGCATAGGCTGCATATTGGGTTGTGTCTGCTTTTGTAGTTGTTGTTTTACTTTGCGCTGTTTGTGCAAAAATTAGTGTAGAGGCTGCTATGCCCACTACGAACAGGATTAACTTTTTCATTTTAATTTTTTTTATTTTTGTTGAGAGAATAAACACTATAATACTACAATTCGCAAAGAAAATATCCAAGTGAACTGAACTAAAAGGTATGTAAATAAAACTGGGGGACTACCCATTTATTTTGCCAGATACATGCCCGGGATGGCATGATCAAATTCGGTAAACGCAATCAAAAATATAAATAGGAATACCATTATGCAATGGTGGTGCATGACTATATTTCGTAACAAAAATGGTTTGTTGCAAAATGGGACTTATTGAATAAAAAGAAGGGGTAAAAAGCAGTTGCCCAAAACCATTTTCCGGCGCTGAAACAATTAGGGATGCCTGGTGTGAATCTTTTACCTTGTAGAATTGGTACTTTGTTTTGCAACAGTTCTGTAAACTGTTTTTTTTCTTACAGGTATTTTCTGAGGAAAGGGCAAAAGAGAGTGTTGTAGATTTTAGTTGGTTACAGCAATAAAATGATTTTACCCCAATACCGAAAATTGCGGTGGTATAAACACAGATTAAAAGTATAAGTAACAAACGTTTCACATTGCAAAGATAGGAACTTATCTTTATCAGCTTGTTAAAGTGTAGACTGCTCAGTATCTTTTACGCATGAGCAAAGCGTAATCAGCAAGAGCAATTTCAGGCTCTTCTATTT
>JAYTTI010000121.1:0-1510 GCA_043745405.1 Ferruginibacter sp.
GCCACATTTAGTGCATGGTTAAGGGCTGTTGAATTACCAATGATGGCGAATCTGTTTTTGATTGATTGTAAATCCATTATTAATGCGCTAAAAAGTATAATAATTTCCTGCTTAAACAGGGATATTTTTTTATATAGATATTGAAAGCCCCAGGTTAAATAAATCGAAAAAACCTGACATCAATTTTTCTTTAAAAACTGATATTTTGCTTGTCTTTTTTTTGTTGAAGTATTTATTCAACCTCTCCCAATAAAGTTCCAGCGGTACATGCAATCACTTTAATATGCACATAGTCTCCTTTTTTATGTGTGCCTTTGGCAAAAACGACCACTTTATTCTGGTCGGTTCTTCCATATAATTGAACTTCATTTTTTTTGGAAGGACCTTCTATTAATACGTTGAAAGTTTTACCTACATCTTTTTGCATACTGGCCAACGAATGCCCCCTGTACAAGTCAATCATTTCCTGTAATCTTCTCTTTTTCACGTCTTCCGGCACATCATCTTTAAATCGCCTGGCGGCAAGGGTTCCGGGTCTTTCGCTGTAAAAGTACATATAGGCCAGATCGTATTTACAATACTCCATCAGGCTCAGTGATTGCTGATGATCTTCTTCATTTTCAGTACAAAAACCAGTAATCATATCAGTAGACAAACCACAGTTGGGTATTATTTCTCTAATCCTGTTTACCCTGGCTATATACCATTCTCTGGTATAAGTGCGGTTCATCATTTGCAATACCCGGCTGCTGCCGCTTTGCACCGGCAGGTGAATATAATTACAGATATTATCATATTTGGCAATGGTAAAAATGACCTCATCTGTAATATCTTTGGGATGAGAAGTAGAAAAACGCACCCTTAATTGTGGATCAATCAATGCCACTTTCTCCAACAACTTTGCAAAGGTGACAGGCGCTTTGTAATCCTCTCCTTTGAAGGGGTTAGGAGAAGCCGTCCAATAGTAACTATCTACGTTTTGCCCAAGTAAGGTAACCTCCTTATAGCCTTTTTTAAATAAATCGCTACACTCCTCAATTATGCTGTCGGCATCTCTGCTGCGCTCTCTGCCCCTAGTAAAAGGAACAACACAAAATGAGCACATATTATTACACCCCCTCATGATACTTACAAAAGCATTTACGCCGTTGCTGTTGAGCCTTACAGGTGCAATATCTGCATAGGTTTCTTCCCTGCTAAGCAATACGTTTACTGCTTTTTGTCCTGTTGCTGCTTCCTGTATCAGGGCGGGTAAAGTTCGGTATGCATCCGGCCCAACCACCAGATCAACCAGTTTTTCTTCCTGTAAAAATTTTTCTTTTAGCCGTTCAGCCATGCAGCCTAAAACACCTACCAGCATGCCCGGATTAGATTTTTTTAATTTACGAAACTCCGTTAATCTTTTGCGGACAGTAGTTTCCGCCTTTTCTCTGATGGAGCAGGTATTGACCAAAACAAGGTCTGCTTCTTCCAGAATTTTGGTAGCGCCAAAACCATTGCTTTGCAAAAT
>JAYTTI010000122.1:0-5483 GCA_043745405.1 Ferruginibacter sp.
ATTTATTAAAAGACAAGGATATTGTTAACTCTCTAATATTTACACGTACCAAACACGGTGCAGATAAAGTGGTAAAATTTTTACACCATGCCAACATAACGGCAGCGGCTATTCACGGTAATAAATCCCAGAATGCCAGGCAGAATGCATTGTCCAGTTTTAAATCCGGAAACATACGGGTATTGGTGGCAACAGATATTGCGGCAAGGGGAATTGATATTGACGAACTTTCGCACGTTATAAATTTTGAACTGCCCAATATTCCAGAAACTTATGTACACCGTATCGGTCGTACTGGCAGGGCCGGTAATACAGGTATTGCCATTTCTTTTTGTGATGCAGAAGAAAGAGACGAATTAAGAGATATTCAAAAACTAATCAATAAACAAATTCCTGTTGTTCGCGAGCATCCTTACCCGTTGATTATTTCAGCATCAACAAGGCCCGCAGAAAGTCAAAAGCAGGTTCCCGGAAGGAGACCAGGAAGTTTTGGAAATTCACAAAGAGGTGGAAACAGGAATTTTAGCAGCAGGCGCCAGGGTAACAGGTAATTAAGCATTACCCGGAATGGAGATTATGGATGGCGCGGGAAAATAATAATTTATACAAATCGGCCGAAGCTGTTGCTTCGGTTCTTTTTTGGATGCCATCAAATAATAACAACGCCGGGTTGATCTTTTATTCTTAATTTTCGGATACACAAAACCTTTGGGGAACCTAAATTTTTAATTATGGCAGGGCGAAAATATTTTTCCTATATTTTAAATCCTTTGGAATTGTTGCGTACAAAAAAGGTGTTACAGGTTAATCCAACTATTGTTTCACAACGGAAAGAACCTGAGGAAATAAAAATATTTGTGTATGATTATGATGCAGCACATATTGATATAAAAGAACTTAAAGAAGTTCCTGAGTGTTACCCCTACCTGGGTACTCCTAATATTTCATGGGTAAATGTAGATGGTTTAAGAAAAAAAGACATAGAAGATATTTGCGTTCACTACGGTATCCACTACCTGATCACAGAAGATATTTTAAGTTTGGGCCAGCGTCCAAAAATGGACGAGATCGACGGGTTACTTTTTTGCCTGTTAAATATGTTATACTTTAATGAAAAAGATTCGGCTGTTGAAATTGAACAGATTAGCATTATCCTGGGCAAAAATTTTGTTATCAGCTTTCAGGAAGATGCGGCAAGAGATGTTTTTAATCCCCTGAGGGAGCGGCTAAAAGTAAATGGCACAAGGGTTAGACAGAACGGTGCTGATTTTTTGTTTTACTCTCTCATTGATATGATCGTGGATAATTATTATGTGGTCATGGAAAAATTAGGTGAGAAAATAGAAGCCCTTGAAGAAGATATCGTTCGTAATGCCAATACCCGTAGTCTGGCTAAAATAAATATGCTCCGCAAGGAAATGATCGTTCTTAAAAGAAGTGTTGCCCCGGTAAGGGAGTTGGTAAACGGTATTTTACGCAGTGATAGCGAATTAATCGAAGGGCGAACAGTAAAATATTTTAAAGATGTTTATGATCATATTGTACAGGCTAACGACCTTGCTGAAAACTATCGCGACATGATGATGAACCTGCACGACCTGTATTTAAGCAATGTGAATTTAAAAATGAACGAGGTGATGAAGGTGATGGCGGTGGTAACCTGTTTGTTGGCACCAGCAACGGTTATCGGCGGAATTTTTGGGATGAATTTTGAAACCATTCCCTTGTTACATAATAAATGGGGGTTCTTTATTTCTGTAGGGCTAATGTTATTTATCCCGCTGTCCATGATCGGGATGTTTAAAAAAAGAGGTTGGTTCTAATCTTTTTTACCCCCCAGGGTTTTTTTATAAACCGGTACCGTACTACAAGGTTCTCCGTACATGATACTTTTTACAACAGGGCGTAATAACCTGGTAATAGCAACATAAGCGGTTTCAGAAATCGGTAATTCCCCGCAGCCTTTTATCACCACTCTTTTATCCTTAAATTCTTCAACATTTATTGCAGCAATATTTTTTAAAAAAAGGGTTTTGTGTAAAAAGTCTTCGTCTCCAAAAATCACCTCTTTGGCAATCGGTTCAAGATAACCAGCCACAAGCATATATGCCCAAACCGGAATGATTGCATCTGCTGTGCAGGTTAGCGCAACATTTTTTCCCAGGTAGGGTTGAAAATCTAAATTTTTTAATTCTTCTCTAAACTCTTTTTCCTTTAATATCAACCCCATAAACAAATGGTTTTTCATGTCAAACACCATTGTTTCTCCTTTTGGATAAAATTTTTCCAGGTCCAGGGTAATAAGGCCGCTTTCAGAAACTTTATTTGTGATCATACCATCCATAATTCAAAATTATACAAATTCAAGCGTAGTTGTTTGCTTATTGGATATTTGGGTTTTACGTTTTAAGAAATTATTATAAAACAAAACAGCCATCACCGGGGTGATGGCTGTTTTAAAAATATGATATGTTTATACTAAAAAAACTTACTCCGGTTATCTGTTATTGAAGCATTTTTCTTTAACCCTTCGAACCAATTTGCTGTAGCAGAATTACGTAACTGGGTAAGTTGTTCTGTTCTCATCTGCGCTATTACTTCAGGTTTGTCGGGGCTTTTAGTTCCTATATTGTTTACTTTAATTAGGTATACGCCTGTTTTTCCTATGATCGGTGAAGAAACTTTGGTTTGATACTCTTTATTAAAAGAAGCGCCGATAATTTTTGATTCCTGTCCGATATTATTAATTAATAAACTATTAAAAGTAATTGACGAGTCGGCTCCGGCCGTAAGCACTTGTTTGTTATATGCTGCGGCTACGCTTTCTAATGTTGGGGTTGTTCCGAATTTTTTTAATATCTCAGCTGTTTTTTTCTCGTTTCTAACAGCGCCTTCTGCCATTAGCCTGGCTGTTTGTACATCTTGTACGCCTTCGCTCTCTATTTTATCAAGAATGGCCACTACAAACTGATCTCCAATACTAAATGTTTCGCTCACATCACCGGTTTTTGCTTCAAATGCCCAGCGTACCAATTGCCTTGCTTCAGGCAGTTGTCCTATTTTAGTATCGTTTTCTTTTATCAGATCATTAGGCGTTATTTTTTGAATTCCCTTTTTTTGTAATAGGGCATCTAATTTTTTAGCGTCTTTTTCTGCAGAAATTTTTGTTGCTTCAAGGCTCGCATTATTAATTGTTGTTTCGCTGGCTAATATTTCTTTTGCCATAAATGCAATTTTATATGCCACGCCGTTGCCCTTTTGACTCATCACCTCAATAATATGATATCCAAATTGTGTTTTTACCACATCCCTGGATCCAACAGGTTTATTAAAACAAAAATTATTAAACTCGGGCACCATTGTTCCGTATCCAAATGTTCCCAGGTCGCCGCCTTTGTCTTTGCTTCCGTCTGAAGAAAACTGTTTTGCAAGTGCTATAAAATCACCACCCGCTTTAATTGCTACAAAAATACTATCTGCTCTTTTTTTAGCAATACTGTCTTCAAGTATTGGCTTACCCGTTTGTGGATTTACGGTAGCAATAAGTATATGCCTTGCCTTAACGCTATCTGCTATTGATTTTGTTCCTAAAATTTTTGCCAGAACATAATTTCCTTTATCTACATAAGGACCAAATACGGTGCCCACCTGCAATTTTGAAATAGAATCAATTGCAATGCTTTGTATTTTAGATTTTGGTAAATAATTACTATCGAACTCTATAACAGATGTATTTCTGGCTATAAATGATTTTATATTGGTTTCGGTTTCAAAATCATTTTTTAATGCGGCAACAACATTTTTTGTTCTGCTGCTATCTTCTGCATTGGGTAGCTGGCTAAAAACAACATAAGATATTTTACGCCCTTTTTCCTGCTTAAATAACCCCTTGTGATTTTTCACATATTTTTCAATTTCCGCATCACTTATTTTTACTGTGCTGTCGTTTATTTCACTAAATGCAACTCCGGTATAAGAAATATTAGCAAAGCTTAATTTATCTTTTTTATCACTCTCTTCCATCCAGGATGGATAATAAGCACTGGCGCTTAAAAGTGAAAAGTATTTAGTTGAGATGCTGGTTAGTTTTTGGGGTTCAATTATCTGGGCATCTATCATATCCCTTTGTTCGCCTTTTGCTTTACGTATATTATTCAGCGCATCTTTAAGTTTCGCCTGATCTAGTTTACCGGTTGAAGAATCTATCATTTGCGGATCCTGCATTAAAGGATTATCCTTATCATTACTGGATAGTATTGAAGACAACTCTTTGGCTGTAAAATTTATTCCCAGTTTTGTTGCTTCACTATAAAACACTTTTTCTGCAGTGATCTGGTTCCAGGTCTGTTCCCGTATTTCTGCAGACCTTGAAGCGGTTGTTTTAGAACCCGATCTTTGTTCTTCCTGTGCTTCGAGCTGATTAACTCTTTTATTAAATTCAGCAAGCTCAATTGTTTTTCCATCTACTTTGCCGATATCAGATGAGCTGGAGCCAAACATTTTATTGTTACCCTGCTTGGCATCCATTAATATAAAACCAATTAAACTTAGTGCAATAACCGCAATTACTATTGCCGCACCCTTATCACGAATACCCTGAATAATCTGCATATTTGTTTAAATTAAAATGGACGGCAAAAATAGGGTAAAAAAGGATATGAATTTATTAAAAATAGGGGTAAAAACACTTAAAAATAGAGAAGGATAATGATTATGTTGTTTTTTTTAAATTTGTTTATCCTTATATATTTAAGCTCAATTTATTAAAATACGGTTTTTACTGATCTTAACATCCTGTTGTTAATAACCCTTTTTTGTTGTTAATAACCGTATAAATAATAAAATATATTTGTTTATAAAATGAGTAAAGCTTTTGGTTTTTATTTTATTATCGGTTAGGTTGTTATTAATACCGGGTTTATACAAGTACTATTAACACATAATTTATAATAATACATCATAATTTTATCCCCTTAAAAGTTGTTAACTTATTTTTTATTAAATCTATTGATCCTTTAATAATACCTACCAGTGGATATATGGTTGTTTTTTTTATACCTTTTTTATGTTAATTATGTGTGGATGAAGGTTAATAAACTAAAGGTTTTAAATTTGCAAACAATTAAATTTAATTCTATCCACAAATTAACAGTCATAGTAGTAGTAAGTGATTAAATAAATAATAAGTATTAATACATATTATGCCAGATATTAACACCGCAAAAGCAAATTTAAAAACGGTTGGTTTTTTAGATATTAATATTGATATCAGCATTGATTTATTTGCTGAAATTGAGAGATTAAAAAAAGAAAAAAATGCAGTTATTTTAGCTCATTATTACCAGGAGCCTGATATACAGGATGTAGCTGATTTTATTGGTGATAGTTTAGCACTTGCACAAAAAGCAGAGCAAACAAAAGCTGATATAATTATTTTTGCAGGAGTTCATTTTATGGCAGAAACTGCAAAAATATTAAATCCT
>JAYTTI010000123.1:0-20917 GCA_043745405.1 Ferruginibacter sp.
CTGCGGCCATAATAATAATCTTCTTCAAAACCATCTATCGTTGCAGTGAGTGAACCTCGGTAATTTTGAAAAGCCATGTATCGTCCTAAAATATCATGATCATTTCCCAACCCGTTTGGAAAACGGCTGGATGTTGAATTCAATAAAACAAGATTACTGTTTAAACAGGCTGCATTTACAAAAATGATCTTTGCAAAATATTCTGTTTGCTGCTTTGTATGGGCATCAATAACACGAACTCCAATTGCTTTGCCTTTCTGCTCATCATAAATAATTGAATGCACAACCGAGTCTGGCCGCAGGGTAAGGTTACCCGTTTTTTCGGCCCATGGCAATGTAGACGAATTTGAACTGAAATACCCACCATAAGGGCAGCCCCGCTGGCATAGGTTACGAGCCTGGCATTTACCCCGGCCCTGTTTTAGTTGCACTTCTGTTGGTTCTGTAAGATTTGCACAACGTCCCATTAGCATTTTACGATCAGTATAAAATGCATTTACTCTTTCCTGCATTTTTTTCTCCACGACATTCAATTCCCATGGAGGTAAAAATTCTCCATCGGGTAAATGTTCAATGCCATCTTTGTTGCCACTGATACCTGCAAATTTTTCAACATGGCTATACCAAGGTGCAAGGTCATCATACCGTATGGGCCAGTCAACCGCAAAGCCATCACGTGCAGGAGCTTCAAATTCATAATTACTCCATCGCTGTGTTTCTCTTGCCCACATCAATGATTTTCCTCCAACCTGGTAACCCCTTATCCAGTCAAAAGGTTTTTCCTGAACGTAAGGATGGTCTTTATCTTTTACAAAAAAATGCTGTGCGCTTTCATCAAATGCATAGCACTTGCTGATTACGGGGTTATCTTTCTCCATTGCAAGTGGAAGTCTTCCCCGGTGTGTAAATTCCCAAGGGCTTTTCATTGCTGTAGGATAATCTTTATTATGCACCACATTGCGCCCACGCTCCAGCAACAATGTTTTTATCCCTTTTTCACAAAGTTCTTTAGCTGCCCAGCCGCCACTGATACCAGAGCCAATTACAATAGCATCGAATGTATTGGCAGCAATACCTTTAGTATTGATATGAGCACTTAAAGAATCTCCTGGCATAATGTATTTTGTTAAGAAGTAAATATATAAATTACTTTTTCGGGAACAGGCATTTAATCTATGGACAAGTGTGACAAAACAATGGCATTGATGCTGGTTTCTATAGTCAATTACTATTTTCCTAAACCCGTTTTGCTAATGACTCAAATCTTGTTTTCATTCTTGAGCAAAATCAACAAAGGTGACTGTAAAAAAAATTCATTTGTAAAGCGCCAGTACTTCTTTAAAAATACTATCCAGTTTTTTTACCCGGATATCCTTTGCAGGATCAATCAATAATATTTTCATCCTTGCACGTTTTTCAATAACCAGGTCTGGGTGGCTAATGCTTTTTCCGTCTACAATTCCTATATAGAGCTGATTATATTTTTTATGTGTCCACAGATAGCAAAACCGTTTTCCTCTATAAAAATAAAATGGCATACTGTATTTCCAGCCTTCTGTAATATTATCATTTTGTTTAAGGATAAACTCCCTCAAAAATTGCAGGCAACTTTTTACAGGTTCGTCTTTCTGCAAAAAATAATTATCAATTTGCCGAATCATATTCATGTTTTTTGCACATAAACTCAATGACACCCATTGGTATGTTTTTGAACCAAATCCCGATAAAAATATGGGATAAATAGTAGCAGCGAAGCTGCTATAAATTATTATGCCGGTAACAAAATTTTTATCTTATTGAGAAATATAATTTTGCAAATGCGAAATGGTTTCTTTTTGATTTTGGATGATAGCAGTAACTACATCGCTGATGGAAATAAGTCCAGTTACTTTTCCATTAACTGCAACTGGTAAATGTCTTATCCGTTTCTCACTCATCTGCTCCATGCAATGATCAATAGTATCTGAAGGAGAAATGGTAATAACATTGGCGGTCATTATTTCGCTGATTAGTGTATCACGGGAAGTTCTGTTAACCAGTACAACTTTACGGGCATAGTCTCTTTCGGAAAAAATACCCCTTAACTCGTCATTTTCTATTACCATTAATGCCCCGATATTTTTTTCGCCCATTATTTTAAGGGCGTCGTATACAGAGGTGTTGGGTAATACAGAAAAAACGTTACTACCCTTTGTTTTGAGGATGTCGTTTACTTTAAGCATGGCAATCGATTTTAAGGTTCTAAATACATAGTGGTTGGATATGTAAAATACTGAAATTTTCTTTTAAAACACCGATAATCATAAGTGGAAAAAATAATTATTTTAAAGAAAGTAAAATTCAATACGCAATTGTGAAGTGTTGCTTTACTTTTATATCATTTTGCACAATGACTATGCCGATAAAAAAAAGGTCAATTGTAAGTGTAACAGCGGGATACTGCCGGATGGTTAACCAGGCCTCTTCCATTTCTTTGCTCCAATGTATATCATCAAAAACTAATATAGTATTATTGTGTGAATGAGCTAACAATTGCTCAAAGTATTCAAGCGTCGGTTCTTTTCGATGATTGCCGTCTATAAAAACGAAATCAATTTTATCAAGAGTAGAAAAAAGACAGGGTAAGGTTTTTGCAAAATCGCCTTGTGTAAGGGTTATATTATTTATACCTAACTGTATAAAATTATTTTGTGCTATGGCAGCTATTTGGGCCGCCCCCTCTAATGTATATACTTGTACATCATCATTACCATTGGCCAAATAAGCGGTTGTAATACCAAAAGAAGTACCCAGTTCCAGTACATTTTTGGGCTGGTAATACTGCACCATTCTAAACAATAACTGCGCAAATTTTTTAGGTTTTAAAGATGAGTTCGCAATATCTTTTACAATACGTTTATTAGATTTTATTACTGAAGAACCTGCACCAAAATCTTCTACCTCAATAACAGTATCATTTTTTTTCAACTGTTCCCTTAACTCTTCAATTGTATCATAACAGTTATACTTTTTTTTATCATTTAATACATTGGTAACAAAATCAAATACAAAAGGAGAATGAATACCATGGCCCTTTCCGTTGGAAGCAGTAAAAATATAGTGAAGGTATTTTTTAGCTAATTGAAAACGGGAATACAAGTTAAAAGTTATGAGTTATGAATGATAAGTGAGATTTATATTTTTTCCCATACTTGAAAACTATAGCTATAGGCATGTTTTTCATCTGTCTCAAAAAACTCATTTGCATTTAATTGCCATTTGCTTTTATCAATCACAGGAAAAAAGGTGTCGCCTTCAAGATTTGCATGCACCCTAGTTAAGTAAATTTTAGCCGCAATATCCATTGATTGTTTATAGATTTCGCCACCACCAATAATGAAAGCCTGTTTGCTATTTGTTTCAATTGCTTTTTGTATACTTTCTTCTAAACTACGCACAGTAATTACACCTGTTGCTTTCCAATCGGTTTTGCTGGTAATTACAATATTAGTTCTTCCGGGTAATGGTTTATTTACCGATTCGAATGTTTTGCGCCCCATAATAACCGGAAAACCCCAGGTAGTATTTTTAAAAAATTTTAAGTCGTTGGGCAAATGCCAAAGCAGTTGTCCATTTTTTCCAATGACATTATTTTCTGATGCAGCAACTACTAAACTAATCGTCATAATTATTTTTATTATACTGCTACAGGAGCTTTAATTGCAGGATGAGATTGATAATTTACCAATTCAAAATCTTCAAATGTAAAATCAAAAATGTTTTTCACAGCAGTATTTATTTTCATTTGAGGCAAGGGAAATGGAGTTCTGCTCAACTGTAATTCTGCCTGTTCAAAATGATTGTTGTACAAATGCACATCACCGAAAGAATGGACAAACTCTCCAACTTCAAGGTCGCAAACCTGTGCAATCATCATTGTTAATAATGCATACGATGCTATGTTGAAAGGCACTCCCAAAAACACATCCGCCGAACGTTGGTATAACTGGCAACTTAGTTTTCCATTAGTAACATAAAATTGAAACAGGCAATGACAGGGCATTAATTTCATCTTTGGCAAATCGGCCACATTCCATGCACTGATAATCATTCGTCTGCTATCTGGATTTGTCTTTACCTGGTGAATCAGGTCTTTTACCTGGTCAACTTCTACTCCATCTGCACCTTGCCAACTGCGCCACTGTTTTCCGTAAACCGGGCCAAGGTCGCCATTTTCATCGGCCCATTCATCCCATATTTTTACATTATGTTCTTTTAAATAAGCGATATTGGTATTGCCCTGTAAAAACCAAAGCAACTCGTAAATGATACTTTTAAGGTGACATTTTTTAGTAGTAACCAAAGGAAATCCTTCACTCAAATTAAACCGCATCTGGTAGCCAAAAATACTTCGTGTACCCGTGCCGGTACGGTCCATTTTATTATTGCCGTTTTCTATAATATGTTTTACAAGATGAAGATATTGCTGCATAAGTGCAAGTTAAGCCTGTATAGTTAACCACAGAAAAAACAATCATTCTTTTTAATCACAAAAATTGCCACAATATGTGAATTGAATATACGAATTTTGAAAAAATAGAATATTGGATTTCTAGAAAATATACATGTGAATATAATCATAAGGAAAGCTGTAAAAGAAGATTGCCAAAGAATGCTGGAACTGATAACAGAACTGGCAGTTTATGAAAAAGAGCCTGATGCTGTTACGGTATCATTTGATCATTTTACAGAAAGTGGCTTTGGTAAAAACCCGGTATGGTGGGCATTTGTTACTGAAATTGATGGCACCGTTGAAGGTTTTGCACTTTATTACATTCGCTATAGCACATGGAAAGGCCAAAGGATGTATTTGGAAGATTTGCTGGTAACAGAAAAATTGCGTGGAGCAGGAATTGGCAAACTTTTATTTGACAAACTTACTGAAGAAGCAAAAGAAAAAAAATACAGTGGAATAGCCTGGCAGGTATTGGACTGGAACGAACCGGCCATTAATTTTTATAAAAAACTGGGCAATGTAACTTTTGATAATGGCTGGGTTAATTGCGCTATTAATTTTTAACGCCAGTGCTTATCTTTACAACTCTTTATTAACAAAAATCAAGACATATGGCAGAAAAAATCACAATGGGCGGCAATGGCAAACTGGTAGTACCAAACAATCCTACCATTCCTTATATTGAAGGAGATGGTATTGGGCGGGATATTTGGGCGGCTTCAGTAAGGGTTTTTGATGCCGCAATTAATAAAGCTTACAAAGGAGAAAAAAAGATTGAATGGAAAGAAGTGCTGGCGGGTGAAAAAGCTTTTAACGAAACTGGTAGCTGGATGCCTGAAGCAACAATGGATGCTTTCAAAGAATATTTACTGAGTATCAAGGGGCCGCTTACCACACCGGTTGGTGGCGGTATGCGCAGTTTGAATGTAGCACTAAGACAGGATCTGGACCTGTATGTTTGCCTTCGCCCCGTAAAATATTTTGAAGGCGTGCCTTCTCCTATGTGGCAGCCAGAAAAAGTCAGCATGACTATTTTCAGGGAGAACACAGAAGATATTTATGCGGGTATTGAATATATGACCGGCACACCGCAGGCAAAAAAATTACTTGATTTCTTAATAAATGAAATGGGTGTAAAAAATATCCGTTTCCCCGAAACTACTTCGCTGGGTATTAAGCCTGTTAGTAAAGAAGGTAGCGAACGCCTTATACGTGCTGCCATAAAACATGCTATTGAACACAGACTACCGTCAGTAACCATTGTTCATAAAGGTAATATTATGAAATTTACAGAAGGCGCCTTTAAAAATTGGGGATACGAATTGGCAGAACGGGAATTTGGTGGCAATGTATATACCTGGAACCAGTGGGAACGCACTAAAAAAGAAAGTGGAGAAGCTGTAGCCAATGAAGAAATGAAAATTTCCGCCGTTGGTGGCAAAGTAATTATTAAAGATGCTATTGCTGACAATTTTTTGCAACAGGCCTTGCTGGCACCACAGGATTATTCTGTAATTGCAACGCTTAATTTAAATGGCGATTATATAAGTGATGCCCTGGCTGCACAGGTTGGCGGTATTGGTATTGCACCGGGAGCCAACATTAATTACTTAACCGGCCATGCGGTGTTTGAGGCCACACACGGCACAGCTCCACGTTTTGCCAATACCAACACCATGAACCCGTCAAGTGTAATACTGAGTGGTGTTATGATGCTGGAATATATGGGCTGGAGGGATGCAGCCGAATCAATCACCAATGCTGTGGGCAAAACTATTCGCAATAAAACAGTAACAATTGATTTTTACAATTTAATGAAGAAGGGAACCTTATTAAAAACCAGTGAATTTGCAGACGAGATAATCAAGAATTTGTGATGCTTGACACTGAATGAAGAATCTTCCGATTAATGTACATTTGCAAAAAAATAAACAATGGCAAAAATTAAAGTAGCAAACCCGGTTGTTGAACTGGATGGTGACGAGATGACAAGGATCATCTGGAAATTTATTAAAGACAAATTAATTGTTCCTTACCTGGAACTGGATATTAAATACTACGATCTTGGAATGGAGTATCGTGATGAAACCAACGACCAGGTTACCATTGATGCAGCCAATGCTATAAAGGAATTTGGAGTAGGCATCAAATGTGCTACCATTACGCCTGATGAAGCAAGGGTGAAGGAATTTAAATTAAAACAAATGTGGAAGTCACCAAATGGTACTATCCGCAATATTTTGGACGGCACTGTTTTTCGTGAACCCATTGTTATGCAAAACGTTCCCCGCCTGGTTACCAACTGGACGGCCCCGATTATTGTTGGCCGTCATGCTTTTGGTGATCAGTACCGTGCAACCGATGTTGTTATTAAAGGCAACGGTAAATTAACCATGACCTTTACACCTGATGACGATAGCGCTGCTCAGGTATTTGAAGTGTATAATTTTAAAGGCGATGGTGTTGCATTAAGTATGTACAATACCGATGAAAGTATCATGGGTTTTGCAAGAAGCTGTTTTAATATGGCGCTCACAAAAAAATGGCCACTTTACCTTTCTACAAAAAATACGATCCTTAAAAAATACGATGGCCGCTTTAAAGATATTTTTGAAGATATTTACCAAAATGAATTTAAGGCAGCTTATGATGCAGCAGGTATTACTTACGAGCATCGTTTAATTGATGATATGGTGGCAAGTGCTTTAAAATGGAATGGCAATTTTGTATGGGCCTGTAAAAATTATGATGGTGATGTACAAAGTGACACCGTTGCACAAGGCTTTGGCAGCCTGGGTTTGATGACATCCGTTTTAATAACTCCGGATGGAGGCACTATGGAAGCTGAAGCTGCCCATGGTACTGTAACCCGCCACTATAGGGACCACCAGGCAGGTAAACCTACTTCCACAAATCCTATTGCGTCTATTTTCGCCTGGACAAGAGGTTTGGCATTCAGGGGTAAAATAGATAATAACCAACCATTGATTGATTTTTGTTTAGCACTGGAAAAAGTTTGTATCGATACAGTTGAAAGCGGAAAAATGACAAAAGATCTTGCCGTTTGTATCCATGGCAATAAAGTAAACCATAGCGAACATTATTTATATACAGAAGAATTTTTAGATGCCATTGATGAAAATCTAAAAAAGAAGGTGGAATTATAATTTTGCTGGATAGTCTCACTATTTCGACAAATAAAATTTTAAAAATGAGCAACAGTACGTGTTGCTCATTTTTGTGATCAATTCATATTGATTTTTTGCCTCAAAATAATTTACACAAGGTTTAATTTCCTTTTACAAAATAACTCCATAAATTCTCCTGTAAAGTAAACTTATAAAATAAGAATCAGCAATAAAATAATAATAATAATAGCCCCTAAGGAAAGATAAACACCTTTACCAAGACCATCTGCCTTTTGTTTCAGCCCTTTTAACTCTTTTTTTAATTCTCTTTTTTCACCGTCACTCAGATTGGTCTTATCCATATTCTGAATTTCTGTTACCCTGCTTATAATGCTACTTACCAATGCCGCCTTTTCTGTGCTGTCTGAAATTGGTGTTGCATGCGTCGCTGCGGTAGATTTTACGGGTACTGCAAAAGCAATACAAAGTAAAAAAGGGGCAATTCTGAAAAATTTTTTGATTGTCATTTTTTGTAGTTTTTGTCGTTAAAAAAGTTATAGCACCTAAAGATTAATGCAATTTAAAAGTTATTCACCGTAAATCACTTTCTTTTCATAAAAGAAAATTTTAGTGTGCGATTCAATAAATTCAAATAACATGCCCTTTAAAAATGAGTATTTTTGTAAGCCTATCAAAGGAGGATTGAACAATAAAGTGGTTATTATTGCTCAAATTGGGGAATTTGGTAAGCAGTGTTGTGTAACTATATAGAAAATTACAGCCGTCAGAAAATTACAGCAATAAAAATCAATGAAGTATTTTTTCTATTCACTTCCATTGGGAGTTTACCTGCGATAACAGATAATAAAGTTAAAGCAATCATAGCAGCAGATACCTATTTGACATAACATAGGCTTGCAATTAACTATGGCAGATTATTTCAATATTCAAACCAATTTCTTTATCCGTTTTCTTTTATTCTTTTTACCAATTCATTTTTTTGCACAACACCGCTTTGTCTCCACAAAATACGACCCCGCTTAAATAAAATCAAAGTAGGCACACCGCTTACCTTGTAGGCACCTGCTGCTTGTGGATTTTTATCAACGTCAATTTTAATGATGCTGGCACTATCCTGCACCTCATCTTTTACCTGTTTTAAAATAGGCGCCATCATTTTGCAGGGACCGCACCATTCTGCAAAAAATCTACCAGTACAGGCTTGTCAAATTTTATAATTTCATTAAATGTCATTATTAACTTTTTTATTTTTTGATTGAAATGAAGAAGCCAGTAAGCCTCCTATCAATGCCCCGTATATAGAACTTTTAATGGGCTTGGAAGTAATGAGGCATGAACCGGAATTGCAGCCAATAAATTTCCAATACATAAACCCAGCTATCGTGCCAATTATTATACCTGCCACACTTAAATTTATTATTGCTAAACCACTTCTTCATATTCAATTTCCTTTTGCTTATTTTTTGATGTATTTACAGTAATGCCGCATGAATCATTTGCACAACAACTTATATTAAACAAATCCAGTAAAGTAAATGCAATACCTGCAATACTTAATAACCAATCATGCAAATAAATTCCCTGCACGGCTATCAGTATGCCGGCAATTAATCTCATCATGCGGAATAAATTCCACTGACTGAAAAGTTGTGTTTTCATTTTTTAAAAATGTTTTTACAAAAAAATGCTGCTATTTTGTCTTGCAGGTATTCACTCCAATTAAAGTATAGAGGGGGCAAAAGCTGATTACGCTGGTAAGCATAAATGCTATTGCTACTACTAAAAGGATAATACCCAATGTACCGGTAACAACATTGGTTAGATACAGCGCAATAAGAATGGCAGCAATAACTAAGAGGACAACCCTGTCCATTGATCCCATGTTCTTTTTCATATTCTTTTATTTATTGGTTACTAATTTATTTACGTCTTGCCATGTACCTCCATTGGTTACATTGGTAAATCCTTTTTGTTCCAAAAATGATTTTGCCTGGCTGCTGCGGTTACCGCTTCTGCAAAAAACTATGATGTGCTTTTTCCCTTTTAAATTATTTAACTGGCCGGGAATCCTGTCCAAAGGAATATTTACTGACCCTTTTACATGGCCACTGGCAAATTCTACAGGTGTACGCACATCAACAAGTGAGGCACCATCGTTTACCAGAACCGCTAACTGGCTGTTATCAGTTTTTGAGAATAGGTTTTTAAGAATGTTTAACATTATTATATTTTTTTGGTTATTTGAACACTTTAGTTTGACAAACAAAATTTGTTTTAGGAACATCTGTTTTCGCAATTTCATTAAAGCCTCCCTCCACTTCGGTAAAATTCCTAAAACCTCTTGCCTGTAAAATAGAAGCAGCCATCATACTGCGGTAGCCGCCTGCACAATGCAGGTAAAAGTGTTTTGCTGGATTAATTTCCTTTATCCAATTATTAATATAAGTCAATGGTTTGCTATAAGCTTCTTCCACATGTTCGGCTTCGTATTCAGTTTCTTTGCGTACATCTATTACTTCATCTTCCCCTATCCTGACTGTTGCTGAAAACTGTTGTGGACTTATCCTGTTTACAGTATCTGTTTCTTTACCTGCTGCTAACCATGACGGGTAGCCGCCTTTTAAATGCCCTAGGATATTGTCAAACCCAACACGGCTAAGTCTTGTTACAGCTTCTTCTTCATCACCTGCATCTGTCACTAACAATAACGGGTGTTTTACATCCACTACCAATGCGCCAACCCAGGGAGCAAAATCACCACCCAGCCCGATATTGATTGACTGAGGAATAAAGCTTTTGTAAAATGTTGTATCGTTCCTTGTATCTAAAATTAAAGCACCGGTTTCTTCTGCAGCTATTTCAAATTCATCAGCGGATAAAGCCCTCATACCATGATGCAACACTTCATCAAAACTTTCATAACCTTTTTTATTCATAGCCACATTCATTCCAAAATAACCGGGTGGAGGTAATAATCCATCTGTCACTTCTTTTACAAATTCGGCTTCAGTCATATCTGCCCTTAATGCATAATTGAATTTTTTTTGATTACCAATTGTAGAAACTGTTTCAGTACTCATATTCTTTCCACAGGCACTCCCGGCACCATGCGCAGGATAAACAATTACATCATCTGCCAATACCATAATCTTATCCCTTAAAGAATGATAGAGTAGTGCAGCCAATTGTTCTTTTGTCATGTTAGCGGCTTTCTGAGCAAGGTCGGGCCTGCCCACATCGCCAATAAATAAAGTATCGCCGGAAAAAATTGCATAGTCTTTCCCATCTTCATCAATCAATAAAAAGGTGCTGCTCTCCATTGTATGGCCGGGTGTGTGCAGTACTTTAATTTTCAACTTACCAATTTTAAATAACTCACCGTCTTTTGCAGATTTACATTTAAACTCACAGGCTGCATCAGGCCCATATACAATTTGGGCGCCGGTTTCTCTACTTAGGTCAACATGCCCACTTACGAAGTCTGCATGAAAATGTGTTTCAAAAATATATTTCAGTTTTACTTTGTCTTTAGCAAGCCTGTCCATATAAGGCCGTATTTCCCTTAGTGGGTCAACAATTGCGGCTTCGCCATCACTGGTGATATAATAAGCTCCCTGTGCAAGGCAGCCAGTATAAATTTGTTCAATTTTCATATATTCATTATTTGAAGTTGACTTTGTAAAATTGAGGATGAAATTTTTATTATACAGTGACTTTTGTTACACAGGTAACTGTTTATCGTCATTTTATTACTGTTTCTTTAAGCATGATATAAATACCCATTGCCAGTACAAACCATCCAAAAGCAGGCTTTAGTTTGGCTCCGTCAATCTTCTTTGATAATTGAGTGCCAATAAAAATTCCAATTATTGCAAATGCCGCGATGGTTAATAAAAAGGACCAGTGAATACTGATATGATTGGTTGAACTTGCAAAACCGAGTAAAGAATTGGCAGCAATGATAAGCAATGATGTTCCCATAGCTTGCTTCATTGGCAGTTTAAGCATAATTATCAATGCAGGAATAATCATAAACCCTCCACCTGCACCAACCAGGCCTGTAATAATGCCAACTGCAAATCCCTGTAACATTATTAAAGGATAATTAAAACTGACTGGCGATATATTGCTATTGTCCGGAGCTGTTTTTTTAATCATACTGTAAGAAGCCCCAATCATTAATAATGCAAACAAAAGCATCAATAATACGTGCTTGGTAACAATAAATGTTTCAATACTAAAAACATGTTCGGGTATGGCAGGAACAATATATAACCTTGAGAGAAAAACACCCACAATGGAAGGAATACCAAACAACAATGCAGTATTGATATTTATCAAACTTCTTTTAAAATAATTAACAGACCCTACTGCGCTGGTAACTCCAACAATAAAAAGCGAATACACGGTTGCAGCTGCAACATCCATCTTAAATATGTACACCAATACCGGCACAGTAAGGATACTACCTCCACCGCCAATTAGGCCAAGTGAAACACCAATAAGAATTGAAGAAAAATAACCAAAATAATCCATCTTATTTTGTTGTAGTGCAAGATTCAATCAAATAAATAAAAAGTACGGCTACTTTTGTTACATAAGTGTAATCTTATTTCTGCCCATCTGAACCATTTTTGTTTCTTCTAATTGTTTCAGTAGCCGTGAAACTACGGCCCTGGCCGTTCCCAGTTCGTTGGCCAGTTGCTCATGGGTAACTGTAATGGTTTTGCTGCCAGTGAGCTCAGCTTTTTTGCTAAGCAATAGCAACATTCTTTCATCTACCTTTTTAAATGCAACCGCATTAATAACTTCAAGTAATTCCTCAAAGCGTTTATGATACAAACGGAAAATATAGTCCAGCCATTCAGGGTATTCTTTTATAAACAGCGATACTTTTTCTACAGGCAGAAACAATATTTCGGCATCCTCCTCTACTTCGGCTCTAACTTTGCTTGTTTCATGGTGCAGCCCTCCCAGGAAAGACATTATACAACTTTCGCCTGCCTTGATGTAATACAACAAAATTTCCCGCCCGTCTTCATCTGTTCTTATAACCCTGACACTTCCTTTTGTTACAATTGGAATAGCCCGGATATTGGCATTTTCATTTAGTATCACATCGCCTTCATGATAATTTTGAATAATACTGTTTTCGTATAATTTTTCCCTTAGTTCGGGAGATGATTGAAATTCGGTAATACTGTCTATAGAATCCATATTGTAAATGTAGGGGATTTGTTTACCAATGGTGGCTCCTTACATATAGGTTGATTACTAAAATGCACAGGCATATTTTCCCGATTTCAAAAAAAGCAGCTCCCCTATCTTCCTGAACCTTACCGTATCTTTGCAGCATGAAAGGGAAAGGCAAGGTTTTGATGGCGATGAGCGGCGGTATTGACAGTACCGTAGCGGCCCTTATGTTACATAAAGAAGGTTATGATGTGATAGGCATCACTATGAAAACCTGGGATTATGCTACCAGTGTTGGCACAACAGGCAAAAAAGAAACCGGTTGCTGTAACCTGGATAGTTTTAACGATGCAAGACAGGCCGCAGTTCAGCATGGATTTCCACACTTTATTCTAGATATACGAGAAGAGTTCGGCGATTTTGTGATTGATAATTTTGTAGAAGAGTACATAGCTGGCCGCACACCTAACCCTTGTGTAATGTGCAATACGCATATTAAGTGGAGGGCATTGCTAAAAAGAGCCGATGCCTTAGGTTGCGATTTTATTGCTACCGGCCATTACGCACAAATTCATCAGCATACGAACGGAAGATATTTTATACGCAAAGGTATTGACGATACCAAAGACCAGAGTTATGTGTTATGGGGCCTTCAGCAGGATTTGCTTAGCAGAACCATTTTACCCTTAGGCACTTATCACAAAACAGCTATCCGCCGAATGGCACATGATTTTGGGTATCCTGAACTGGCAAAAAAAGCAGAAAGCTACGAAATTTGTTTCGTGCCTGATAATGATTACCGCGGCTTTTTAAAACGCAATGTAGCCGGCTTGGAAGAAAAAGTAAACGGGGGAAATTTTGTAGATAAATCCGGCAACATTTTAGGCCAGCATAAAGGTTATCCGTTTTACACAATCGGGCAAAGAAAAGGGCTGGATATAGCTTTGGGCAAGCCTGCTTTTGTAACGTCAATCAATCCGGGTACCAACACGATTGTTTTAGGAGATGAAGAAGATTTAAAAGGCAGTGAAATGAATGTTGCTAAATTAAATTGGATAAAATATGATGGCCCTAGCGAAGGAATGGAAACTATTACTAAAATACGTTATAAAGATAAAGGTGCAATTAGCAACCTGTACACATACCAAAATGGGGTAAAAGTTCGTTTCTACGAAAACGTTAAGGGTATTACCCCCGGACAAAGTGCCGTTTTTTATGAAGGTGATGATGTAATTGGTGGTGGCATCATTCAGCGTATTGAGCAGCCTTTCCTATAAAAACAGTGTCTGATTCAATAGCTTTTGTTTTATGAAAAAAAAATTTTTATTCACAGGTATAATCGTAACACTCATTTTTAGTGCATGTAGTAAAACCGAAGAATTTAAAACAGACTCCATTAGTGACTACGCACCTTTGATAGTGGGAAAATACATTACTTACCAGTTAGACTCCCTGCTTTTTGCTGATAATATTATTCCGGAAGATAGAGTTGCAACTTACCAGGTAAAACAGGTAGTTGAAGATACTATTAAAGATAACCAGGGTAGAACAGGTTTTACAATCAGAAGATATATACGTAAAAAATCCACTGATAGCTGGGTGCCTGATAATGCATTTATGGCAATCAATACAGGCAGCTCCTATGAATATGTTGAAAACAATTTTCGTTTTATAAAATTAAAAGAGCCAATCAGAAACGAATATTCCTGGAAAGGAAATTCATATATTGATACTTATTCTGCCAATTCTGAAGTAAAATATTTTGATGACTGGACCTATGCGTTTGATAGTTTAAATACACCACTAACTCTGGGAACAATAACCATCGATAGTACGGTAAAAGTATTTGAAAGGGATGATGTATTAGGTAACCCAGATGATCCGAATTCGTATAGCGAAATCAATTTCAGTGTATCTAACTATGGCAAAGGCATTGGTCTGATTTACCATAGGTTTCTTCACCAGGAATATCAACCTTCTACACCAGGTACAAAGGCATATAAAGTTGGATATGGTATAGCACTTACTATGATTGACCATAATTAATTTGGCTTTTTATGTAAAGGTTTCTCTTTAATTTTGGTACTTTATCGAAAGATATAATATTGTATGCTATGAAGAAACCGGCGGTTATTTTTTTTATATTTTTTCTGATAGGTTTTACTGGCTACGCTCAGTTTTCCCGGTATATTATACAATTAAAAGATAAGACAGGTACTCCTTTTTCTACCAGTAATCCTCAGCAATTTCTTTCGCAACGTTCAATTGACAGGAGAATAAAATACAATATCACTATTGATCAAACTGATTTACCAATACCCCCAGCCTATATAGATAGTATTCGTTTATCTGGCAACGTTACCATACTGAATGTAAGTAAATGGCTTAACCAGGTTTGTATTCAAACAACAGATGCCGCTGCTTTAAACAAGATCAATTCATTATCTTTTGTAAAAAAAACATCGCCCATTGCAGCAAGGGCAATTAATGAAATAAAACCGCAAAATAAAGAGCTGGATTCAACTTATTCTTCTATACAATTTACTGCTGCAGATAGGCCACAAAGCCCAACAGATTATTATAACTATGGTCAATCGTATACACAAGTGCATTTACAGAATACTGATTTTTTGCACAATCATGGATTTAGGGGAGAGGGGATGGAGCTTGCAATAACAGATGCAGGATTTTATCATTATCAATCTTTACCAACATTTGATAGTGTGCGAAATAATAACCAAATTTTAGGCACCTGGGATTTTGTGGCTAATGAGGCAAGTGTTAACGAAGACAATGCACATGGTATGAATTGCTTCAGCACAATTGCAGCAAATATGCCGGGCTTGTTTGTGGGTACCGCACCAAAAACTTCTTTTTATTTATTTCGTAGCGAAGATGCCAACAGCGAATACCCGGTAGAAGAACAAAACTTTGCAGCCGCAGCGGAACGTGCAGATAGCTTGGGGGTAGATGTATTGTCTGTTTCGTTGGGTTATACAACTTTTGACAATAGCAGTTTTAATTACACCTACGCCAATATGGATGGCAACACTACCATTGCAGCAAGAGCTGCAGACTTTGCAGCTAAAAAAGCCATGATGGTCGTTGTTGCCGCTGGCAATGAAGGCAACAGCACCTGGCATTATATTGCAACACCAGCGGATGCCGACAGTGTAATAACTATTGGTGCCGTTAATGCAAACAGGCAGCCGGCAGGTTTTAGCAGTTATGGGCCAACGAGCGATGGGCAAATAAAACCTGATGTTGCTGCAATTGGTGTTAGCGCTATAGTGGCAAACCCAAATACCGGTAATCCGACTTTTGGAAACGGTACCTCATTTGCCTGCCCTATAATGGCTGGTACTGCCACCTGTTTGTGGCAGGCTTTTCCGGAAGTAAATAATATGCAGATTATTGAAGCATTGCGACGATCTGCTGATAGGTTTACCATACCAGATAACAGAACTGGCTATGGCATTCCCGACGTAAAAAAGGCCTTTGTTTTACTAATAAAAAAATTATATGCTCAGCAAATTTCTATCAATAGCAATTGTAAAACTTATATTAACTGTACTATAAAAGCAGCAGCAGATATGAGCATTATGATAGAAAGAAAATTGCCAACGGAAGCAGCGTATAAAACAATTTCTACACAAAATCACAATGGTTCGTTTGAATCTGTAAACTTTACATATACCGATGATTTGAATAGTTTTAATCCCGGTATTGCAATTAAGTACCGGATAAAAATGTCGATTGCTGCGGATACAAGTTTTTATGTAGATTCTGCAGTAGTAAATTATACTCAGTCATGTGGTATACCTGCCAGTGAAACAATTATCATCAGCCCTAACCCGGTTTCAGATAATCTTTCTGTATCAATAACAAGAAATAGTACAATCAATGGAGCAATAGAAATCTATAATGTAAAGGGACAAAAAGTGTATAGCCTGCAGAATCAAACAGTAAATGGCACTCAGACTTTTATTATACCAGTAAAACATTTTAGTTCCGGAATATACTTTGTAACGGTATTTATTGATAATAAAAAAGCAATTACAAAAAAGATATTAATAAACTGATTACTTTTTAAATACTGCTACAAACATAGTGTCTGCATTTTTATCTGCACCCATCAATATTTCCTGGTGCAATAATTTTAAATTAAACTCATCTGCCACAAAATATGCTATCACCTCATTTTCCTCTTTAAAAACAGAGCAGGTAATATAAACAAATATGCCCCCTTCTTTAAGATGAGGTACTGTGTTGCTCACAATTTTTTTTTGCTTATCGTGAAACTCTTTAATAGTTGATTTATTAAAAAAACACAACTGCTCTGGTGTTCTGCCCCATGTGCCGCTTCCTGAACAGGGTGCATCACAAATAATAAGTTGATAATTACTAGCAGGTGGTGTAAATTGAATATTACCAATATCAGCAATAAAATATTTGTATTGTTTTATATTGGCTTTTTTAAATCGTTGATGAAGATTCAATACAATACTTATACGTATATCAGAAACAGTAAGGTCAATTTTTTGTTTTATAGTATCTACCAGTAAAATTGATTTGCCTCCGCTGGCTGCACAACAATCCCAAGCTGATAATCCTTGTGCTGATATATCCTTATCAAAAATGGTGTTTTCGTTTAACTGCAGGTAATTTAATACCTGTTGCGAATTATAATCCTGTACCACAACTTCCTTATCAATACTAAAAAAATCTTCTGCATTAATGCCAGATAATAATTGGATACAATCTTCATTTATTAGCTGATAATCTAATTTTGATTTTTCTAATTTTTTTAAAGTAGTTATCCTGCATTGCGGACGAATACGTAAAAAAAGAAAGGGCTGTTCAAGTAAGGAGAGACAATAGGTTTCAATATTTACTTTTTCACTGAATAAATTTTGAAAAGGGAAAATATCTGTAATAAAAAACTGATCTTTTAGTAAAAGGAGTTTTTTATTTAAGGACCAATTTATTTTCTCATTCAATTCCGGGTTTATCTTTTCCAAAAAATCGCTTGCTGCGTGTTCGCACAAAAAAGTTGCAATAATTATTTTTTGTTCTACTGAACTATTTTTCAATGCAAAACCAAGTCGAAAATAATTATAACAAAGAGAAGATATTTGTCTCCTGTCTTTTGAACCATACTTTTTTTCTTTGGCAAAGAAGCCTTTGATAAAAACAGCAAAAGGCTCTTCGACTTTATACTTTGCTATCAGTTTTGCAGATGTATTTATATAGGAATGAAAACGGCTCATAGAGTACAAATATAAACGGCTGGAATAATACCAGCCGTAAAATCTATTTCAAAAAATCCCCTATAATTCTAATAAACTTTTTACAGGGTCTTTACCAAATAAAAGTAACGAAGGATTTTCCAGCAAATCTTTTACCCTTACTAAAAAACTTACAGATTCCCTGCCATCAATAATGCGGTGATCGTAACTTAATGCCAGGTACATCATCGGTTTTACCATTACCTGTCCGTTAATAGCCATTGGCCTGTCCTGAATTTTATGCATACCTAAAATAGCGCTCTGCGGAATATTAATAATCGGGGTGCTCATTAAAGAGCCAAAAACACCTCCATTAGTGATAGTAAAAGTACCACCACTCATTTCTTCAATCGTTAATTTATTTTCCTTTGCTTTTGTAGCCAACTCTACTACTTTCTTTTCAATTTCCGCCATGCTTAAACTTTCAGCATTTCTTATAACCGGCACTACCAGCCCTTTGGGAGCAGACACTGCGATAGATATATCACAATAATCGTGGTATTGTATATTTTCTCCGTCTAACATTGCATTAACTGCCGGCCACTCCTGCAAGGCAAAACAGCAGGCCTTAGTAAAAAAACTCATAAAGCCAAGGTTAACTCCATGAATTTCTTTAAACTTATCTTTATTTTTTGCCCTTATATCCATTATGGCACTCATATCCACTTCATTAAATGTGGTGAGCATTGCCGTAGTATTTTTTGCTTCTACCAACCTGCGGCTGATTGTTTTGCGCAGGTTGCTCATTTTTTCTTTTCGTTCGTTTCTTTCAAATAATTCTACGCCGGGTTTTCTTCCCGGATTATTAATGGCTTCCAGTACATCCTGCTTGATTATTTTACCATTGCTGCCACTGCCGAAAACGGTTTTGACATCTACCTTTTTATCAGCGATAATAGCAGCTGCAACGGGAGTTGCTTTTATATCTGTGTTTGCAGAAGTTTTTTTAACAACAGTTTGTGGAGCTTCTTTTCTTGTTTCAGAAGCAACGGGAACTTGTGCAGTTTTTCCTTCAGGTTTGGCAGCACTCGTATCAATACTACAGGCTATATCTCCTATTTTTAAGGTGTCGCCTTCTGCAGCAATTATTTTTAATGCTCCTGCCTGCTCTGCATTAATCTCAAAAGTGGCTTTTTCACTTTCCAGTTCTGCTATTACCTCATCCCTGTCCACCCATTCTCCATCTTTTTTCAACCATTTTACCAGGGTAATTTCCGTTATACTTTCTCCTACGGATGGTACCTTTATATCTATTGTCATTGTATATGTTTAAAGTTTTGCGAATTTCGTATAATTTATAACATTAATAAAATCGATTTAATTAAATTATTCTTTTTTGGATATTTCAACTAATAGATATACTATATTTCCCTGAGAGTTGTCACATGGTTAAATACTATAACCTATTAGTAAAAAACTTATGAAGCATTAATAAATAATTCTGTAATTTTAACGTAATATGCATAATAAATTATTATTTGTTATAAACTCTAGTATCATGAAGTTAAAAATACCTGGCGCTTTATTTATTGCAGGAATAATTATTTGTAATGCTGCATTTGCGCAAATACACATAGATAATGCTGTATTTTATATTCAGTCAGGCGGCAGTGTAGTTGTACAAGGTGATGTTACAAGTAATGTTGATATTGAAGGTACAGGTAAGCTATTACTAAAAGGAACTGCCACTCAAAATATAGATATGGGAGGTTTTAATATACCTAACATGGAATTAGATAATGCAGCCAATGCTGTATTATTAAGTAATGCAAAAATTAGTACGTTATTATTATTTAAAACAGGTAAAATTATTTTAGGTACTAAAAACCTTACAATATCAGACACAATAAAAATTATAGGCCCGGGGGCAAGTAAGTTTATTGAAACAAATTCTACCGGTGTTGTGTTTAAAACCTTAACTGCCGACATAACAAATGCTGTAATACCAGTGGGCCTTGGCACAGATTATTTACCCGCATTTGTTACATCAACCGGCACTTATTTAAATGCTAATGTTGGTGTGAAAGTGCTGGCAACTGCTGATCCTAATAAACCTGTAATGATTGCAGATTACCTGCTTACACATTGGCCTGTAACCAAAACCGGGGTAACAGGAACTGTACAAGTTAAAGGACAATATTCTGCAACGGCTAATGTTAGTGGTACTGAGGCTAAAATAAGAGGATATTTTTTTAACGGAGCTGACTGGAGTTCGGCAGGTGAGGCACATGATGCTGCTTTACATTCCGTAACAGCAACTATTGGCAGCGCTTCTGGTGATATTTATGGCATGGATAAATTTATATTGTCAAAAACCAAGGTTTTTTTACAGGCAGTATACAATACCACTACTGGTGTGATGGCAGATAATTTAAGAAAGCCTACAAACCTTATCCCTTTATCTGACCCTTACAAAACTGCCCCATACAATATTAATTTTATTTCCGTAGCCGATCCGGTTGTAGCCACTGCAAATGCCAGTGTTTTTGCGAATCACCTATCCTCGGATAGTGATGTTGTTGACTGGGTTTTTATTGAGTTAAGAAGCAGCACCATATCTCCAGGCAATACCGTTTTACAAACAAGAAGTGCTTTACTGCAAAGAAATGGCAATGTTGTGGATGTCGATGGTAAAAGCCTTGTAACTTTTAATAATGTAATTGACGGAAATTACACCATTGCTATACGTCATCGTAATCATTTAGGCATAAGTACAAACCCAGCCACAAATTTGATAGCATTAAGTGAAGCAACTTCTACTGCTCCGCTGGTTGATTTTACTACCGCAACCG
>JAYTTI010000124.1:0-1501 GCA_043745405.1 Ferruginibacter sp.
TTGAGATTTCTGAGTAGGCGGAGAATTTTAAGAAGAATAATAGGTAATAAAATATTTCTAGTAATAATAAATTTAAAGAGTTCTTTTTGTAGAATTTCTGTAACTATTCAGTTTTAAAAGTAGCCCTTCTCCTTTAGTTATTTTGATTTTAGAGTTTATTTTTTTGCTGTATCATCCTTATAAAGGCTTGTTTTAAAAAATCTGTTTTTTATGCACTTTATTATTTTGCTTTGTGTATTAAAAGTGCTTTAAATATTAGGTTGCAGCGTATTTGTAATTGATTTTTGCTATTCAATTATTTACATTGGATATTCAATTATTAGTACAATCCTTACAACAAACAATACATGAACAAGCTGCAATAATTGTAAAGCTAAAAGAGCGTATTAGTGCTTTAGAAAATAAAAAAAATAGTAACAATAGCCACGTACCTCCATCACAAGACCAAAACCGCCCTAAGAAAAACCAAAGCCTTCGAGAACCAACCGATAGAAAAGCCGGAGGGCAGCTTGGGCATGAAGGCAAGACGTTAGAATTTCGTAGCAAAGTGGATGAAACAATAAAATATAGCCCTGTTGAATGCAGCAGTTGCGGCAACAACCTTAGTAGCCATAGCGAAGAGCCAGTAAGCAAAAGGCAGATAATAGATATACCCATAATTTCACTGCAATGTATCGAACACCAAGTATATAAAAAGCTATGCAGTTGTGGCTGTACAACAACAGGAAGTTTCCCCAAACATGTAGCAAACCCTGTGCAGTATGGCCCTAATGTAGAATCATTAATAGGCTACTTACATGCAAGGCAATACTTACCTTATGCAAGAACCAAAGAGTTTTTAAATGATGTAATGGGTCTGCCCATAAGTACAGGCGGCATTAATAATATACTGCAACGCATAGCACAAAAAGCATTGCCCATCTACAACGTAATAAAAGAAAAAATAACACAGGCTACTTGCGTAGGCACAGACGAAACAGGCGTAAATATCAACGGTAAAAACCATTGGGCATGGACATGGCAAAACGATAGCCTTACTTATATTGTATGTGCCGCAAGCAGAGGGTTTAAAACAATTGAAGCAGCTTTTGAAAATGGATTACCGAATGCAGCATTGGTACATGACAGATGGCCTTGCCATTTTCAAATGGATGTAAAAGCTCATCAAATATGCACAGCACATTTATTAAGAGAACTTAATTACATCAATGAACTTTATAAAGATAAATGTGTGTGGGCAAAAGAATTTAAGCGACTGCTGCAAGATGCAATACAGTTAAAAAAAGAACTAAATACTGCAGACTACTACTACCCAAACATAAAACGGCAAGCTCTTTTTGAAAGACTAAACCAAGGGCTGCTGTATCGTGTAAAGGAATGCCATAAAAAATCCAAAACGCTACAGAAAAAAATGTTGGCAAAAAAAGAGTGCATCCTTTATTTTTTACTGCAATCCAATGTATCACCCGATAACAATGGCTCAGAAAGAGCTATCAGAAAT
>JAYTTI010000125.1:0-20742 GCA_043745405.1 Ferruginibacter sp.
ATTTGAAACACTGCAATTAGCTAAACAAAGAGAATTAGCGATAAAGAAAATGAAATCAAGAATATATATCGAAACATTGATAAGGTAGCTCAGTTGGTAGAGCATCCCGATTTTTATCGGGAGGGTCCTGGGTTCGAGTCCCAGCCAGATCACAAAGCTGCTTCGTTATTAAAGCGGCTTTTTTGTTTTTAACAATTGAAACTATTGTTATATGATTTGGCTTTTCCTATTTTTATGGTATGCCTTACATGTACATTCTATATTTTGCAAAACTTGGTAAATATTATGCTGGAGCTTCCATAGATTTACAAAGACGACTCTATGAACATAATATTGGCCCTTCTAAATTCACTTCTTTAGGTATTCCATGGGAGTTAAAATATTCCCAGAAATTTGAAACATTATCACTGGCTAAACAAAGAGAATTGGCAATAAAGGAAATATATTGCGTAAACCATGTTCAACTTAAATCAATAAGTATGGCTCTTTACCCCTGTTCCACTTATTTTTTTCAATTTGCAGAAACTTTGTTTTTCAACAACAAGCTAACTAACTTATTTTTGCATATAACTTTTTTTATGAATGATTTCTTTAGAGATAAGGTAGTGGTGATTACAGGGGGCAGCGAAGGTATTGGCAAGGCATTGATTGATAAATTAATACCATTGGGTGCCAAAGTTGCTACCTGTGGCCGTAACCAGGATAAATTGTACAATTTACAGGTGCAATATTCAAATCACTTATTACACGCAATGGTGGCAGATGTAAGCCAGTATGGAGAGTGTGAAAACTTTATCAATTCAACTATTGAAACTTTTGGCGGAATTGACATTTTAATTAACAATGCAGGTATTTCAATGAGAGCCCTGCTGAAAGACGTAGACCTTGACGTGATAAAAAAAGTAATAGACACTAATTTTTACGGAACAGCCTATTGCACCAAATTGGCACTAAATTCCATCATTGAAAGAAAAGGAACCATCGTTGGCATATCTTCTGTTGCAGGTTACAGGGGCTTGCCGGGCAGAAGCGCTTATTCTGCTTCTAAATTTGCTGTAATTGGCTGGCTGGAAGCATTGCGTACAGAAATGGTTGACAGTGGTGTTAATATAATGTGGGTATGCCCGGGCTTTACAAAAAGCAATATGCGCAATATGGCATTGAATGGCAAAGGTGAAGTTCATAGCCAAAACCCAATGATTGACCGTGGCCTGATGCAATCAGACGAATGTGCCCGCCATATTTTACAGGCAATTACTAAACATAAAAGAACCGTTGTACTTACCTTTAGGGGCAAACAAACTGTTTGGATGAATAAATTTTTTCCGTCCTTTGCAGACAGGGTATTGAAAAAATTTTTTATGAAAGGCGGCATATTGGTGAAATAAACAAGACCTTATCACTAGAAACAACAAGGTTTGTACATGATTAATTTACATAAATACCAACGGAACAATTAAGCCTGCATGCCTTTACTCACCCTTACATCTGATATTGGCCAGCAAGATTTTCTTGCCGGTGCAGTAAAAGGACAGTTGCTACAACATGCTGGTTTTTTTACATTGGTTGATATCACCCACCAGCTCTCGCCCTTCAATTACCCGCAGGCTGCGTATGTATGCAGAAATGCCATTAAGAATTTTCCGGCAGGTACCTTTCATTTGATAATGGTAAATCTATTTGATGAGAAGCCCGAACACCTTTTGCTTGCACAACACAATGGCTATTATATTGGCTGTGCAGATAATGGCTTACTTACTATGATACTGGAAGAAGTACCACAAAAAGTGGTGGCCATAAAGCTGGATAAAACCGAACAGAAAAACACCCTTTATTGCACGGCTATTTTTGCCAAAGCTTTCAGTGAACTGCACAATGGTAAAACATTAGAAGAAGTGGGCGATGCAACAGTTTCTATACGTGTAAAAAATCCGTTACGGGCATTGCTCGGCAATAACTGGATAGAAGGCCAGATAATTTTTATTGATAATTTTGAAAACGTAATCGTAAATATTACCAAGGATGAATTTGAGGAACAAAGAAAAGGGCGCAGCTTTAAAATTGTTTTTAAAAGGGATGAAGTGATTGATAAAATAAGCGATACCTATGCCGATGTTACCGAAGGTGAAAAATTAGCCATGTTTAATTCTGCCGGCTATCTTGAAATTGCCATCAATAAAGGAAATGCTGCCGGGCTTTTTGGGTTACAAGGCTTTTCGGAAAAACAACAACAGGCCCAGCTACAGTATCTAAACAACCGTTTGTTTTACCAGACTGTAAAGGTTTATTTTGAATAATTTGCAAAGATTAAATGACAGTCTGCAAATGCACTTCCAGCTAAAATAGTCAATAGAATATTTCATACTAATTAAAAAACTTGTGCAATGAAAAAATTATTAGCAGTACTTACATTTATAAATTTCCTTTTTTTTACAGTAGTAAATGCACAGATAAACCTGCCAGCACCCTCATCTACGCAAACAATAAAACAGGATTTTGGAATGGGCAATATTGAATTGACTTATTCAAGGCCCGGCACCAAAGGGAGAATGGTATTTGGCGACCTTGTTCCTTATGGAAAATTGTGGCGTACAGGGGCCAATGCTGCAACAAGGTTGGCATTTACAAGCCCGGTTGAAATAGGTGGCAGAAAAATAGATACGGGCACCTATGTTTTATACACAATCCCCGATGTAGAATCATGGCAGGTAATTATAAATAAAGGGATAAATAACTGGGGCATCGATGGATATAATGAAGCAGAAAATATTGTTAGTTTTTCAGTACCCGTTATTAAAATGCCGGCAAAAACAGAAAATTTCACCATGCAGTTTGCAGCAATTAAACCCGAAAGCTGCGAGCTTCAGTTAATATGGGAAAAGACGGCAATTGCCATACCCATTACTACAAACATCATCAATAAACTAAAAGCACAAATAGAAGCAGCAATGCTTACAGACAAAAAACCTTACTGGCAGGCAGCGCAATTTTATTTTGAGTACGATAAAAATTTAAACAAGACCCTTGAAAATATAACAAAGGCAACGGAGGAAAACCCTAAGGCATTTTATATGTTTTTATATAAAGCAAGAATTGAAAAAGAAATGGGCAAAAACGCTGCAGCCATGGAAAGCTCCAAAACATCTTTAGCATTATCTAAAGAAGCAAATAATGATGATTATATAAAAATGAATACTCAATTACAAAAGGAAATAAAAAAAGCAATGAAATAACAGTTAAGCAGAAACTGTTTTTTTGCTGCCCGGCATCAGGAGTTGTAACAATAAACTTAGCACAATAACTAATACTGCCCCAATAACATTAAGCCATAAAAACGAAATTATATCCAGTTTATAAATAATAAAGATCAGTACTTGAGCAATAACTGCACCTGTAAATACCGCATCACCCCTCACCTGTTTTATCCAGAACGCAACAAGGAAAATCCCTAAGATGATACCGTAAAAAAGAGAACCTAAAATATTAACTGCTTCTATTAAGCTGTTGCCGATATTTTGTGCAAACATTGCAATGATGATACAAAATATACCCCAGCCAAATGTGTACCAGCGGGAGATGCTGTAATCTTTTTCTTCGGTACAAGTTTTATTTATAAATTTTTTATGAAAGTCAACTACCGTGCAGGATGCCAATGCATTCAGTGCAGCAGCAATACTTCCCCAGGACGCCAAAAAGATCATAGCTATCAACAGACCAACCAGGCCCTTTGGCAGATTATCTACAACAAAGCGAAGAAAAATATAGTTGGTATCATTCGCATCCTGGCCTGGCAATGCTTTTTTTATTACTGATTTGTACTGGGCACGTATTTCATTTTGCCCTACTGTATTTTGATTGACTGTTGCAGTATTATATTGCTGCTCCAGTGTAATGAGCGAATCTTTGTAGGTAGTTTTTTTTGCAGCAATCACATTGGCATTATCAAAATAAACAGGGGCCTTATGATATTGATAAAATGAAAATACCAATACACCTACCAATAAAATCAAAAATTGCATGGGCACTTTAATCAGTCCATTCATTAATAAACCAATCTTACTTCCCTTATCATCCTTCGCTGTAAGATAACGCCCCACCTGGCTTTGATCGGTTCCAAAATAACTGAGGGCCAAAAAAAACCCACCAATTACACCGCTCCATATATTGTATTTGTCCTTCCAGTCAAAATGATTGTCCTTCATTCCGTTGGTGATGATATTCATCTTTCCCTTTTGTCCTGCAGATTTCAATGCCTCTGTAAAACCCATGCCTTCCGGCAACAAATGCACCACCATATAGCCCGCTAAAAACATACCTGCAATAATGATGATCAACTGTAATTGTTGTGTATAAGCAACTGCTTTGGCACCACCAGTCATGGTGTAAATAATCAGCAGGCCGCCCATTACCAAATTAGTGTAATAAATATTCCACCCCAGCAAAGAACTTAAAATAATAGAAGGTGCATAGATGCTGATACCAGTTGAAAGCCCTCTTGAAATTAGGAAAAGAGCAGAAGTAAAAGTCCTTGTCTTTACATCAAAACGGTTCTCTAAAAATTCGTAAGCAGTGTACACTTTTAGTTTTCTAAAAACGGGTACAAAAAAAATGCAAATAACAATCATGGCCAATGGCAGGCCAAAATAGTATTGTACAAAACGCATCCCATCGGTATAGGCCTGCCCGGGGGCGCTTAAAAAAGTAATGGCGCTTGCCTGCGTACCCATGATGCTCAGCAACACCAAATACCAGGGCATACTATTATTGCCGAGAAAATACCCATCAAGATTTTTCGTATGTGTGCTCCTGTAAATACCATAAATGATAATGCCAAACAGTGTTGTAATTAGTATGATCCAATCGAGGTTACTCATCAGGTGGCAGTAGTGGGTTTATTGCAGCAACAAGTATAGCATATTTTGTGTATGCCAAAAGTTAATTTTACTTAAAATACCAGGTGATAAAATAATAAATGACTATCTGGAACAACAAAAACATCAATACGGCAATGTACCAATTGTTCCAGTATGATTTTTTTTGATCCATTTTACAATATTAGTTTTACTTATGAGTATTCAGTTGCTTAATTCATTTCTATATTATTTGTGGTATCACCAATTAATTACTCTTTGCTATTAAATTTGCAAATAAACGGTATGCACCGGGCACGCCAGCCGGCAGCTCCCTAAAAAATACAAGCCCCGTGTAAACAAATCTTCCCTTGCCATAATTGCCAATAATTAAACTTCCGTCCTGGTCGTTTTCACCAGGGTCCTTCATACTTAAAATGCGCTGATAATTGTTATCTATATTTTCTGCGTTGTAAATGCTTCTTTCCTGCACCCAGCCTTCAAAATCTTTTTGAGTTATTTTATTTGGGTAATTTAATGCTGGATGATCGGGCAGTAAAAAATTCACATTGGCCTCTTCATCAGTAACACGGCTTCGGCTAATGACAAATGGATAAGGTGATATTTTTGCTTTTACTGGCCCTAACTGGCTACTGGTATTATATTGTGTAAGCAACACTCCGCCGTCTTTTACATACTGCATCAAAATATCGTAACTGTTACTTAGCCATTCATTGATATTATATGCCCGTACACCGGTTATAACAGCATCAAACTGTTTTAAATTAGCAACCGTTAAATCGGATTGCTTTAACAATACCACTTTGTATCCCATCTGTTCCAAAGCCTGTGGCACTTTATCGCCTGCCCCTGGTATATAACCTACAAGGCTACCCGCAATTTTTAAATCAATTTTTAGCACCGGTACCTGGTCGTAAAAATTATAGTTTACGTCCGGTATATGGTCGTAATTAATTTTATGTAATGAAAAAAACTGGTCTTGGTTAAATAGTTTGGAAGATAATTTACCTCCATAAAGTTCCTTTGAATCTTTTGCCAAAGCATCACTGTTGATGCTTACATCCACCAGCCTTTTTTCACCTTTTGCAAGATGTACCAATGAGTCAAAAACTACTACAGATTTACTATTATTATAGGTAAACTTTACCGTATCGTTGATAAGCATATTTGCCTGCATTGAAAAATGGATATCCCGTTTTACATTTACGTCATCATCTTTAAAAATCAGCATGGAAGGGGAACTGCTTATGTATACCGGGTATACCAATTGCACCGGCTGATAAATTTCGCCTTTCACCGGATCGGTATATTTATACCTGACGGGTTTTTTAAATTTAAAATCCACCCCCTCAATGCTAACACCAAATAAAATACTCAAGGGATCGTTTTCTGCTTTACCAATCTGCGCCTGGTCTTTAATATTAAAACTTCCTTTATCCATTTTATTTTCTAACCAATAAGGTTGCGATGCTTTTTGATCCGGCCTGATAAAAACAGATAAATTGTAAGTGTTATTGCTATTCTTTTTTAACTGGTCAAAGCCATGAAAAATATCGTACATATTTACATCAGCATTTTTTATTGATATGCCCAGCCGGTTATTGATAGTGGTAGTAATTCTTAAACTATCACCCTGCACTGCATATTGACTGTTGGCTGTAGCCTCCATAAACAAACCGCTGCTGTATTCTAATATTTTCTGTATGTCATTTTGTTTTTGCTGTTTCCAGTAAATGTCATTAACTGTTTCAACTTTTTTATATAAGCGTACCAACTGTGCCACGCTATTTTCAGGATGTTCTGTTGAGTAATTATTAATAATCGAGTCTACAGTATTTTGTATACTGTTGTCTTTTGTAACTCTTTTCCAATGAAGGTCCACCCCATCCATAATATCTGTAACAGGTTTTTCGCCTTTTACTATTGTAAGATATTCTATCGACTCCCCCCTTTGAGCCGGTACGCCAAATCCCTGGCTTTTATGCTGGCTTCGTCCCATTGAAGCAATCTCGCCATAACTTTTTCCGAGCAATGCATTATACATACCAGCATCCAGTTTAAACTGATCTTCGCTGGTAGTATTGGTGCTGCCAAAATTAAAAGTATTCCATAGCAGGCGTTTAGCCTGCCATACCGTAACCCCCTGCGACAATTGCTCAGGAAATCTTTTGGAATCTGCTGCCGCATCAAAAGCCTCACGGGCAAGTATACCCGAAGCTGCATGATGCCCATGGCCGGCCCTGCTGTCTTCCGGAAAACGGGTAATAATAACATCTGGCTTAAACTTACGGATCACCCAAACCACATCGCTTAATATTTTTTCATGGTCCCATGTTTTTAAAGCTTCTTCGGGTGTTTTACAAAAACCAAAATCGTAAGCTCTTGTAAAATATTGCTCAGCGCCATCTATCCGTCTTGCCGCCAGTAACTCCTGTGTCCGTATCAATCCAAGGTCAATGCCCTGATCATCACCAATTAAATTTTGCCCGCCATCACCTCTCGTTAAACTTAAATAGGCAGTACGGTATAATTTTTCATTGGCTAGGTAAGCAAGCAACCTGGTATTTTCATCATCAGGATGGGCGGCTATATACAACACAGAACCAAGTATATTCAGTTTTTTTAACTGCAAAAGAATTTCAGACGAAGTAAATGTTTTTGGTGTTTGTGCTGTTAAAAGCAGGCTGTTAAACAGAGAAATAAGTACAACAAAGAATTTGCGCATAAATTATTATTGATTAAGAATGTAAGTTAATGGATTTTTAAAGTGATGCCACTTGTAAAAAAGCAGTTGCAAATATTGAAAAAAATTGTCAATAAAGTTTTGCAGGCTCTTTTAAACAATAAAATTAAGGCCACCAGATAAATAAACAGCAATTTTGCGATGCTGCGTATATTTGCCAAACACAAATAGAATCAATAAATTTTATAATAATTTGTGAAAAAAAAGTTAACACAATTATTTACTGGTTTAATTAGGTACCATTTTAAATAACAAACTTTAGATAAATTTTATTACATATGAAAAATCTTAAAATAGTACAAATGGTATTGTTTTTTTGTTTAAGCCTTCAATGTACAGCACAGGTAGATGCTTATCAATACCAGGCTCAAAAAAAACTAACTGTTGCAAATGGCGCTGTGGTATCGGCTCATCCATTGGCAAGTAAAGTTGGTTTACAAATATTAAAAAGTGGTGGTAACGCAGTAGATGCTGCCATTGCTACACAACTGGCATTGGCTGTAGTTTACCCCGGTGCAGGTAATATTGGCGGTGGTGGGTTTATGGTGGCTCACTTAAAAAATGGTAAAAATATTGCTATTGATTACCGGGAAAAGGCTCCATCCAAAGCCAGCAGGGACATGTACCTTGATGCTAACGGTAACCCACAAATGAATTTATCGCAGGATGGGCATTTGGCCTGCGGTGTACCGGGTACTGTTGCAGGCATATTTGCTTCTATGAAATATGCTTCACTACCTTTTAAAAAATTAATACAACCAGCTATTGACCTTGCTGAATATGGTTTTGTAATTACAGGCGGCATGGCAGAAGGTTTAAATGATTTAAAAAAAGAGTTTGTACAATTAAATACTTCCACCCCGGCTTTTGTAAAAGAAACCCCATGGAAAGGCGGTGATACCCTGGTACAAGAAGACCTTGCCAATACTTTAAAACGAATAAGAGATGACGGAGCAAAGGGTTTTTATGAAGGTGTTACCGCAAAATTGATTGTTGAAGAAATGGAAAAAGGCAAAGGCATCATCAGTTTTGATGACCTTAAAAAATATACCGCCAAAGAAAGGGCCGCAATGGAATTTAATTATAAAGGTTACCATATTGTTACCATGCCTTTACCCAGCAGCGGTGGTATTATTTTAGAACAGACCTTAAAAATAATTGAGCATAGGGATATAGCTGCAATGAAATTTCAAACAGCAGCAAGTGTACAGCTGATGACAGAAGCCGAGCGCAGGTCATTTGCAGACAGGGCTAAATATTTAGGTGATATTGATTTTGTAAAAGTACCAGTTGCCACTTTGGTAAGTGATAAATACCTTACAGCAAGAATGCAGGATTATACTCCCGGCAAGGCCGGAAATAGTGAAACCATAAAAGCGGGAACTATAAAAGAAAGTGAAGAAACTACGCACTTAAGCGTGATTGATAAAGATGGAAATGCCGTATCTATTACCACCACATTGAATGGCGGATATGGAAGCAGAACAGTGGTAGCAGGTGCAGGCTTTCTTTTAAACAACGAAATGGATGATTTTAGCGTAAAACCCGGGGTACCAAATATGTACGGAGCCGTAGGTGCTGAAGCCAATGCAATTGCGCCTGGCAAAAGAATGCTAAGCAGTATGACACCAACCATTGTATTAAAAAATAACCTGCCTTATATGGTAGTAGGTACGCCGGGCGGTACTACAATACCTACCAGCATTTTTCAAACAATTGTAAATGTTATTGACTTTGGCATGAACGCAGAAGATGCCGTGTACAACCCTAAATTTCATCATCAATGGCTGCCCGATGAAATTGCTGTTGAAGATGATTTTGATGCAACAACCGCAACAGCATTAACAGCCATGGGTTACCACGTAAAAAAACGTGGAGCCATTGGACGCACAGAATTAATTTTAATTGACTATGACCAAAAAAAATCAATTACTGCCTTGGGTGATAAAAGGGGTGATGATGATGCGGAAGGGTATTGAGTTTTGCATCTGTAATTTTTGATATTTAAACTTTAAATTTATGGACAGTATAGAAAAAGTTTTCCTTCAATCAGCCATTAAAAGAGTGGCCTATTACAAAGAACTGGGTGATAAAACATTTGCCCAGCTTAGCGAAACAGACTTTCATTTTTTACCCAATAAAGAAAATAACAGCATCGCCATAATTATACAACACATGGCAGGTAATATGCTTAGCCGGTGGACTGATTTTTTAACCACTGATGGTGAAAAAGACTGGCGAAACAGGGACACGGAATTTGAAGAACATCAGTTATCCAAACAACAGTTAATTGATTTTTGGGAGAAGGGATGGACCTGTTTTTTAAATTCGCTGCACACCCTTACCGCAGCTGATCTGTTAAAAACAATTTATATACGCCAAGAGGCAATACTGGTAACAGATGCCATTAATCGGCAGTTGGCTCATTATCCTTATCATGTAGGACAAATTATTTACATTGCTAAAATTATTAAAGATCAGCACTGGCAAAGCCTTTCTATTGCAAAAGGAAACTCGCAGCAATACAATCAGCAATTGTTTTCAAAAAAATAATGATGTATGGGCGCTATGCGTTTTTTAAAATATTAAATTTTAATTAAGATAATATATTGGTATTGAATTTGCCCTTATGAGGCTAAACGCTATTTTTGTAATACATTGATTAATACACTGCGCAACAGCCTTATCATATTAAAATGGTTTTTTCTTACACTGATATTTTGGTTGGTGCTTGCTATATTGCTATTGTATATTAAGCCTTCCTATCCCTTGTGGATATTTTTTGTTGCACTAATTGGCTGGATTACTGTGTGGCACTATGTTTATAAAAGATCGAAACATAAAATACTGTTCGTACTTTCCTTTATAGGCCTGGTATTATTTTGTTGGTTTACTTTACAGCTAACGGTGGTGCAAAACTGGATCGTTTCATCCGTATCAACCAGGTTATCTGAAAACTTAAAAGCCAAAGTAAGCATTCAGCATATAGACTATAGTTTTTTTGACAAAATGAACCTGAAGGGATTGCTGGTGCAAGATCAGCATAAAGATACCCTTCTGTATGCGGGTAGCGCCAAGGTAAATATCACTGACTGGTTCTTCTTAAAAAATAAGGCAACTTTAAAATATGTATCACTTACCAATGCTGTGGTAAACATGCATCGTACAGATTCGGTATGGAACTACCAGTTTTTGATTGACTATTTTTCCTCTACCAAAAAAACAACTGCTAAAAAAGGTGGAGTTGAATTTGATCTTAAAATTCTTCAGTTAGAAAACATTCATTTTAATAAAATTGATAAATGGGAAGGTAACAATATGAATGTGTCTATAAAAAAATTAGATCTTTTTACAGATGATGTCAATATAGCAAAAAAGCAAATTAATTTAAATACACTTGCGCTGGTTGAACCAGTATTTTCTCAATACGATTATACAGGTAACAGGGAAAAATTAAATATCCGCAAAGATACAACCTATCCTGAGGCAAGAACTTCAGCTTACCGGTGGAACAATGCAGGCTGGGTTTTAAATGTTAGGAATATTCATGTAACTAATGGCAGTTTTAACAGTGAAAAGGATTTAGCAAGACAGCCGTATGCAGGTGAGTTTGATGGTGCATACCTGCATTTTGCAAATATCACCGGAGACTTAAAAAATGTACATTATGAAAAAGATACCATCACTACTGACCTGACACTTTCCACAAAAGAACGCAGTGGTTTTGAAGTAAAGAAATTACACGCTGCACTAAAGTTTACACCAGAACTAATGGAGTTTAAACAATTGGAGCTTATTACAAATAAAAGTAGGCTGGGTAATTATTATGCCATGCATTACAGGCATTTTAGTAATGATATGGGCGATTTTTTACACAGCGTACAACTGGACGCTGATTTTGTAAACAGTGAGTTGAACAGTGATGACCTCGCTTTTTTTGCACCTGATACAAAGCAATGGAAAAGAATTTTTTATCTTAAAGGTTTGGTCAAAGGCACCGTTGATAATATCAGTGCAAAAAAAATGCTGATTAAATCGGGCAATAGTTTTGTAGACGGAGATATAACTTTAAAAGGATTGCCGGACATAAATAACACATTTATTGATTTTAGCGCCAATGAACTTCAAACCAATATTACCGATCTTTCTGCCATTGTCCCTTCTTTAAAAACGGTGCAACAGCCACGTCTTTCCAGCCTCGGCAACATAAAATATAAGGGCAACTTTACAGGTTTTATAAAAGACTTTGTGGCCTTTGGTACTATATCTACTAATCTTGGCGTAGTAACCGGCGATATTAATATGAAGTTACCGGCCAACAGGCCTCCGGTTTATTTGGGTAAAATTTCTACGCAGGGTTTTAAACTCGGTGAATTTATAAATTCAGCAGAAATAGGATCAATTGTTTTTAACGGTAAACTAAATGGAGTTGGGTATACAGCAAAAGACTTAGCGGCAAACTTTGACGGCAATATAAAAAGTATTGAATTTGGGGGTTATAATTACCAAAACATTACGGTTAAAGGAGATTTTGGTAAAAATTTATTTAATGGCTCGGCAAGCATTAATGATCCTAATTTAATATTGAATTATCTTAAAGGCTCTATCGATTTCAGCGGCGCACAACCCCAGTTTAATTTTGATGCGGACCTGGCAAAGGCAGATTTGAAAAATTTAGACCTAACTAAGGAAAATCTTGTGCTCAGCGGTCTGTTTAATTTGAATTTTAGCGGCAGAAATATTGATAATTTTTTAGGCACCGCAAAAATTAATAATGCTCTTTTATTACATAATGCTGTACCAATATCTTTTGATTCACTGATACTGCAATCTTCTGTTATAGATGATCAAAAAAAATTAACACTTCAAAGTAATAATATAGAGGCGGAAGTAACAGGCAAATTTACCATCAACCAATTACCTGATGCTTTTAAGTCTTTTTTAAGCCGGTATACACCAGCCTACATTAGCAAGCCGTCCTATACAGTAAGTGAAGAGGATTTTTCTTTTTCGATAAAAACAAAAGAAGTGGATAGCTATGTTCAAATATTTGATTCGAAATTAAAAGGTTTTGACAATGCTGTTATTGAAGGTAATCTGAAATTGAAAGAAAATAAATTTAATGTAAATGCGGCTGTTCCTCAATTTAGTTATGATGGAAAAATATTCAATAATATCCGTTTAGAAAGCAAAGGAAATTTAGATACACTTGTGGCTACAATAGATGTTGATGATGTGCAGCTTAGTGACAGTTTTCATTTTCCTGCCACTCATTTGTCATTAAGTTCTCATAACGATTTAACAGATATCAGCATTAAAACCACCGCCAGTAAAACCTTAAGCGGCGCATCAATAAATGCCCAGGTGCAAACAATGAGTGATGGTGTTAAAATACTATTCTCCCCTTCTTCGTTTTTTATTAATGACAAAAAATGGGAGTTGGAGAAAAATGGAGAACTGGTTTTAAGCAGTTCAAAAGTTAGCGCCAGCGAAATAAAATTTGTACAGGGAAATCAGGAAATTGATATATCTACCCAACCATCCGGCATTGGAAACACCAACGACATTATTGTAAGACTCAATAAAGTTAGTGTTGATGACCTTGCACCTTTGATATTTAAAAGCCCAAAATTAGAAGGCCTTCTAAGTGGCACTGTTACAATAGCTGACCCTTTTAAAAATCTTTCTGTCGATGCCGATACAAGGTTTGAAAAATTTAGTTTCGACGAAGACTCTATCGGTGGCGTTACTGCTAAAGCCACTTACTCCGCAGCAACCGGAATGGCAAAATTTAAAATAGCTGCAGATAATAAAGACAACAATTTTAATATTGTAGGCGGTATCAACACAAAAGACTCAACTGATTCGCAGGTAGATATTGCACTGGTGTCTAAAAGGCTTGACCTGAAACTATTGAACAAATACCTCGGTAGCATTTTCAGTGATATAAAAGGAGTGGCAAACACCAGCGATCTAAGGGTTTTCGGCAATTCAAAACATTTATCAATTTCGGGTACCGCCAATATAATTGACGCATCAATGAATGTTATTTATACACAGTGCAGGTATGCATTTAAAAATGAATCTATAATTTTTAATCCCGGTGAAATAGATTTTGGATCAATAACTTTAAGGGATACATTAAATAATACAGCTACATTAACAGGTAAAATGTATCATCATTTTTTTGACAATATTGGATTTGAAAATATTAAGCTTGAAACCAATAAATTACTTGTATTAAATACACAAAAAAAAGATAACAGTACTTTTTACGGTAAAGTGATCGGTAAAGCAACCTTATTGCTAAATGGCAGTACAGAAGATATGACTATGGACATTAGCGGTGAACCATCCAAAACAGACAGCAGCCATATCTATTTAAGAAGCGGTTCCAGTGTGGAGAGCGGCCTGATTGATTATATAGATTTTGTACAATTTGGCAGCGAGATGGAAAAACAATACAAAGAAAAATCATCAAACAATATTGTGGTGAATATGCTTTTAACTGCAAACCCTTCCTGCAAAATTGATGTGATCTTAGATGAATCTACAGGCGATATTATTAAAGGAGAAGGTAACGGTATATTAAAAATAAGGGTAGGTAATAAAGAGCCCATAAACATTGAAGGCAGGTATGATATAACGAAGGGAGAATACACTTTTAATTTTCAAACCTTTTTAAAGAAATACTTTACTGTAAACAGTGGAAGTATTATCTGGAGCGGAGATCCGTATAATGCAGAGATAAATATTATAGCAGAGTACCTTGCGAAAAATGTTGACTTCAGTAGTATATCCTCTGAAATCGGCAATGTCAGCAGTAATACTTCTTCCTTTAACCAAAAAAGCGATGTAAGGATACTGGCTCATTTAAAAGAAACTTTGACAAAGCCTGTCATTGATTTTGAATTTCAGTTACCGGAATACAGTACACTAAGAAGCGATTTTTTTATTGTAAAAAGGTTACAACAATTTAAAGAAGATAAAAATGATTTAAATAAACAGGTAACTTCCTTATTACTTTTTAACTCCTTTACCAGCAGCAAGGGGCAAATAGCGCCCAACAGCGGATATAACGTACTATACAGTACAATCGGCAGTGTGGTATCAAGTGCTATCTCTGGTTATTTTAATAAATTTTTACAAAAATATGTAAAGAATACTTCTGTGTATCTTGATGTAGCCCCCAGTTTTGGTGGCTCCCCAAATGATTTGCAATCCAATGTAAATAAGTTACAGGCTGCTGCAAAAAGTGGTTTTGTTTTTACTTTTCTAGGAGGAAGAATGATAATTTCTGTGGGGGTATATCTTGATTATAATAATCCTTATGTAAACTATAGCAATAATAACAATTTATTGGTAACCCCAGATGTAACATTAGAATATATCATTAATAAAGACGGAAGTGTAAGGGTTGTTGCCTTTAACAGAACCAATGCTGATTTTACCGGCCAGCTAAATAAAACAGGTGTCAATTTGTCTTATCGTAAAGATTTCGATAATTTTTCAGAACTGTTTCCTGCACCTAAAAAAAAGAATAGTACTATTGTAAAAAATACCAACTAATCAATAGCAGCGTTATGTTAATTGTAAAGAGCCAAGTGACCATTAATCATTCACTATTCAACTATTGACTATTCACCATTGACTATTGACTATGCACTAACTCATTTTTATGACCCACTCATAATGTCGTGCCCAAGCTTATCTCTTTTTGTTATAAGGTATTTTTCATTGTATTTATTTGCCTGTATTTCAATGGGGATAGTTTCTACAACTTCTAAACCATAACCCAATAAACCTGCACGTTTACGGGGGTTGTTACTCATCAGCTTCATCTTACTAATACCAAGTTCACGAAGAATTTGTGCGCCAACACCATAATCCCTTTCATCCATACCAAAGCCCAAATGCAAATTTGCTTCAACAGTATCTAAACCCTGTTCCTGTAATTTATAAGCCTTTAACTTATTTAGCAAACCAATGCCCCTGCCTTCCTGGTTCATATAGAGTACAACTCCCTTGCCTTCTGCTTCAATCATTTTTAATGCTTTGTGCAATTGGTCGCCGCAATCACAACGAAGAGAGCCAAGTATATCACCCGTCATGCAACTGCTATGTACCCTTACCATAATAGCTTCATTTTTTTGCCAATTACCTTTTTTTATAGCGAGGTGGATGTCGCCGGTATTTAATTGTTTAAAAGCAATTAATTCAAAAATACCATATTTGGTAGGCATTTGAACCCTCTCTTCTTCCTTTATCAAGGTTTCTTTCGAAAGCCTGTAGCTTATCAGGTCTTTTATAGAAACTATTTTTAGGTCAAACTTTTTTGCTATCTCTTTTAACTGTGGCAGCCTTGCCATGGTGCCATCTTCATTCATAATTTCCACCAATACCCCTGCGGCATCAAAGCCCGCCAATTTTGCAAGGTCAACAGTAGCTTCTGTATGACCTGATCTTCTTAAAACACCTCCTTTTCTTGCCCTTAAAGGAAAAATATGGCCCGGGCGGCCCAGGTCTTCAGGTTTCGTAGAAACATCAACCAGGGCCTGCACAGTTTTAGCCCTGTCATGAGCCGATATTCCGGTTGTACAACCATGCCCCAACAAATCTATACTAACCGTAAAAGGTGTAGCATGTAAAGAGGTATTGTCGCTCACCATGGGTTGAAGGTCAAGTGCATCACAACGTTCTTCTGAAAGAGGGGCACATATTAAACCTCTTCCATGTGTACTCATAAAATTGATAATTTCGGGTGTAACATTTTTTGCAGCTGTAATAAAATCGCCTTCATTTTCCCTATCCTCATCATCTACTACTATAACCAATTTGCCATTTTTTATATCCTTTATGGCGGCTTCAATACTATCTAACATTTTACTTATTTTATTTTTGCAAAGTTAACAAGGTTTATTTGTTAGTTTCTACATGTTTTCGCTTTTCGGAAAACAATATATTATTCTAATAAGTAATCGTTTAGCAGCTATTTTACCCGAAACATTATAAAATTTTACATAACAAATTGTTGATAATAATTGGCATCTATTCAGCAATTATTCAGTTTCTTTGCCAATTAATAGATACCAAAATAATATGCATTTTAAAAAAATATCCTCCTTGATTATTGCCTTACTGGCGATGTCGTTTCTGGCAAATTCTCAGGTTACCACAAGCCGTATTACAGGTACCGTAAAAGATAATACAAACATAGGGTTAGATGGAGCAACTGTAAAAGTAACAAATGTGCCAACGGGTACCGTAAAAACTTCTTATACCCAAAAAGGAAGGTTTGATGTACCTAACCTGGACCCTGGTGGGCCTTATACTGTTGAGGTTAGTTATGTTGGCCAAACCATTCCTAAAAAAACAGATATTTACCTTCAGTTAGGTACAACCGAAAATCTTGATTTTGTTGGCGAGGGTTCTGCTACCCAACTCCAAAATATAATAGTTACTACTCCAAGATCAACCCGTACCATTAAAACCGGTACCTCAAATAATTTCAACCAGCGTGCAATAGCTACGATACCAAATATCAACAGAAGCATTTCAACAATAACATCAGCATCACCACAGGCAGGGCCGGGCAATAGTTTTGGTGGCCGCGATGGCCGTTATAATAATATTCAGATTGATGGTGCAAACCTGAATAACAATTTTGGTTTATCCAGCAGTTTATTACCGGGTGGAGCTATCCAACCAATTTCTTTAGATGCAATAGAAGAAATTTCAGTTAGTGTAAGCCCATTTGATGTAAGGCAGGGAAATTTTACTGGCGCAGGTATTAATGCTACCACAAAAAGAGGTACCAACACAATTCAGGGAAGTGTTTATACTTTTTACCGCGACCAGTCTTTCTCGGGAACAAATGCCAATGGTCAAAAAATTCCACCATTGCCTGATTCAAAATCAACAATAATTGGTGCCCGTATTGGAGGAGCCATTATTAAAAACAAACTGTTCTTTTTTGTAAGTGGAGAAAAGGAAGACAGAAGTGCTCCGGGCATTGTTTGGAAACCTACAAAGCCAGGAACAACAGCTGATGCTAATACATCCAGAACACTGGCTGCTGATTTAGATGCTGTACAAAGTGTATTAAAAAGCAAGTATAGTTACGAGACTGGCCCTTATGAAAATTTAGGAAATTTCATTTCCGCCAATAAAAAGATATTAGGCCGGTTAGACTGGAATATCAGTTCAAAACATTCTGCTTCTTTTAAATACAATTATTCAAAAACAGATGATGACCAGTTATTGAATGGCACAAGTGCACCAAACCCAAGGTCGGCCAGTAACAGGTGGAGCAATAATAGCATGAGTTACGAAAATTCAAATTATGCAAATACCAATATCTTAAGCACCTATGCATTTGAATTAAAAAGTAATTTTAACAACAGGTTCTCTAACCAGCTTATTGCTACTTATACAAATGCAACTGACCCAAAAAGAAGTTCCAACTCTGCCATTTTTCCATTTATAGATATAAAGAAAGGCGGCGATTCGTATATCAGTGCAGGTTATGAATTATTTTCTTACGGAAACAATGTTCAGAATAATACAACCACTATAAATGATAATGTTACTTATGTTGCCGGTAAACACACCATCACTGGTGGTATCAGTTATGAAAAAATATATGTAAAGAACCAGTTTTTACGTTATGGAACAAGTTACTATCGTTATGATTCCCTTAACCAGTTTTTAAATAACCAGGCACCGTCTGCTTATGCATTAACTTATCCGTATGCGGGCCAAAACCCATACGTAGAACTTGATTTTGCCCAGATTAGTTTTTATGCGCAGGATGAAATAAAAATAAATGATAAGTTTATATTAACCGCAGGTTTACGTATTGATCGTCCTAATTTTAAAAATGCATTAACAGCCAACGCATCAATTAGCGCATTGACCTTTGCCGATCTTGCAGGCAATCCACTTACAATTAATGTAGGTGAGTGGCCTAAAGAAAGAAGTTATTATAGCCCAAGAGTTGGTTTTAACTGGGATGTAAATGGCGATAAAACTACAGTACTTCGGGGTGGTGTTGGTGTGTTTACCGGAAGATTCCCTTTTGTGTGGTTCACCAATCAACCAAGTAATAGTGGTGTAATACAAAATACAGTAGAAGTTACTTCTGCAGCGGCCCTTTCAGGCTATAAATTTGATAAAGACCCTAATAAATACCTAAGTAATTTTCCATCGAAACCTGGTGTAACACCACCCGGCTCTATTGCTGTTGTGGACAATGATTTTAAAATGCCGCAGGTATTTAGGGTAAGTGCAGCCGTTGATCAAAAACTTGGTGACGACTGGACGTTATCAATTGAAGGGATTTTTAATAAAGACATCAATGCTTTACTACAATATAATGCCAATCAAAAAGCGCCAATTGGAGTAACGGCGGGTTCCGGATCACGTGCATTATTTGGCAATACAACCGCTTTAAGAAGATACAATACTGGTGTTTCGGAAGCGATGGTACTAACAAATACCAGTACAGGTGGTGCAGGAATAGTAACCCTGCAGATTTCAAAAAGATTTACCAATAACTGGAATGCCAGTATTGCTTATACCAACACCCAGTCGTTTGATTTGAGTAGTAACCCCGGTTCACAGGCGTCAAGTGCCTGGAGCGGCATACCAACTGCACAAGGCAACAATGCGCTTACCCTTGCTTACAGTGATTATGGTGCGCCTAACCGTTTAGTGGCATATACAACCTACAAATTTAACTGGGCCAAATATTTTGCTACCAGTTTTACATTAATATATAGTGGTTACGAACAGGCCAGATTTAGTTACAGGTATTCTAATGACTATAACCAAGATGGTATAACAAGCGATTTGATTTATATTCCAAATAATACAAGTGAAATTAACTTTGTACAAAATGGTGCATTTACACCCAAGCAACAAAGCGATGCTTTTTTTGCGTATGTAAAACAAGATAAATACCTGAATAAAATGCAAGGCCAGACAGCATCAAGAAACGGCGCAAAAATGCCCTGGTTCAGTAACCTTGATTTTAGGATATTACAGGATATTTTACCACTTACAAAACATAGAAATTATGGCTTGCAAATAAGTCTGGATATTGAAAATTTCACCAATATGCTAAACCACGACTGGGGAGTTTCAAAAAGAACCACTTATGGCAACGGAGCTATACTGGCTGTAGCTTCAGCTCCAACTGCTACCACGCCTGCTACGTACAGAATGAATTTGGTAAATAGCAAATTACCAGCTCAATCATTTACAAGTAATATTACGTCGTTGGATACTTACAGAATGAACCTTGGTTTACGATTACTTTTTTAGGATTAATCATTTAGTTCGCCACCGTAGGCTCTTGGTGGCCTCGAATAAAAAGTGCTAGAAATTTTCAACATAAGCCGTTAAGAAATCAAGGCTGTTTGAGCCAGCATAAATTATAAATTATTGAACTCTGGCGGCGAGTTCCTTGATTTTAGGCTGATGGGGAAAATTTCAACCTTTTTATTCGGAGCCTTGATTTTTTTTGTTACTTTTTTTTATCAAGAAAAAAAAGTAAATAGATGCTAGCTCAAAAGAGTAAAGGTTTTGCGAACAAAATTATTAATCCTGAAAATAAAATTAACAAAAAAAATCCTGATAAAATACAAGATATGAAAACCTTTTTATGCCATTATTAGCTACAATTTTTTTAAACTTTTCAAATGCGCAAACCATACCTGCTATTGGTACTAAAACCAATATTTACATTGTACGTCATGCCGAGAAGCAACCCGGCGAAGATCCATTCCTTACAACAGACGGAAATATAAGAGCCGGCGATTTAATGCGTACGTTGAAGAACAAAAAAATCAAAAGAATATATGTATCTCAATTTAAACGAACTCAACAAACTGCAGATAGTATGTTTTTACAATTAGGTATTGATACAGTGCAATATCTTGCGGATGTAACTTGCACCGATTTGTTTAATGCCATTGAAAAAAACAATGACTGGAACAACCATATCCTAATTATTTCTCATAGCAATATCATGCAAAAAATTATTTATAAACTAGGTTTAACTGATTTTCCGCAACAGAATATTCCCGCCAATGAGTTTGATAATTTATACCTGGTACGATATAGAAA
>JAYTTI010000126.1:0-59993 GCA_043745405.1 Ferruginibacter sp.
TTTTCCTATTATGCCTGTGCCAAACTTTAATGTGTTTTTCCAAGTATTGTAACTGCCGTAACTATTGTTAAATTCAGTGTATTGTTTCTCATTAACTTCATTGGTGGATATGTTGATGCTGCCACCAAACGAGCCTGCGCCATTGCTGCTTGTACCCACCCCACGCTGTATTTGTATACTGTTGGCCGAAGAGGCAATATCTGGCAGGTCTACAAAATAAGTTCCCTGGCTTTCTGCATCATTATAAGGTATACCATTGAGCGTAACATTAATGCGGCTGGCATCTGTACCACGGATGCGGATGCCTGTGTAACCAACACCGTTTCCTGCATCCGAATTAATAATAACAGAGGGTGTTTGATTTAGCAGGTAAGGAAGATCCTGCCCGAGATTATTTTTTTCAATATCCTTTTTTGTAAGATTCGTTTTTGCAAATGGGGCCTTGTCATTGGCACGGATGGCATTAACTTCCACCGGTTGCATAAAAGAAGTGTCATTAAATTTTTTAGTTTCCTGCGCAAATGTTTTTATTGCCATAGCACAAAGCATACCACATAACAGTAGTTTTTTCATTCCAATAAAATTTTATGCTGAACATCCGGACGAGTATCCGATGTAAGTGTTTGCTCCCTTCGCAGGCATTATCCTGAGCAGGTTAACGGGTATTATCTCAGCCTCAACATGAAGCACCCCGGAAATTCAGACGATGAGTAAGAACAGTTTTGAAATGCAAATGTATGGTAGTTTCTAATTATTTTACAAAATTGTGTAACAAATTGTTTCTGTCATGCGTATCAGTAGAAACATAACCATGAAACAAATATTTATTTCGCTTATTGTATTGCTGAGTTTTAATGCTTTTGCCCAGGATAAAACTGTGGTAAATGATAACAATGCAGAAAAAAGAACCTTATCTGCCGGGTTTACTGCTATAAAAGTTTCTGATGGAATAGAACTTTTTCTTACACAAGGCGATGAAGAATCTATTGCTGTAAGTGCCTCTGAACAAAAATATATGGACCGCTTTAAAACAGAAGTGGAAGACGGCACATTAAAGATTTATTTTGATCACTATGGTTTAAGCTGGGTGGGCGATAAAAGAAAATTGAAAGCCTATGTTTCATTTAAAACACTTGAAAAACTACACGGTTCTTCCGGTGCCAGTGTTATTATGAAAAGTACACTTACTGCCGATAATTTAGAGTGTAAATTTTCGAGTGGGGCACGTTTTGAAGGACAGATAAATGTTAAGGAACTTGAAATGTCACAAAACAGTGGAGCATCTGTTGAAATGTCTGGTGCAACCCAAAAGTTAGATGTTGACGTAAGCAGCGGTGCCATGTTTAAAGGCTATGAACTTGCTATTGATTATTGTACTGCCAAGGCAACCAGTGGAGGGGGCGTACGTATAAATGTAATTAAAGAGCTGAATGCAACAGCAAATAGTGGTGGTGGTATTCGTTACAAAGGCGAAGGCGTTATAAAAGATTTAGATGTTAGCAGTGGCGGACAGGTTAAAAAATCATAAAATTTAATTTTAAAAAATATAAGTATGAAAAAGATTCTATTATCAATTTTAGTGTTAGGCTCCTCTTATTTTACAATGGCACAAAAGGCGCTTGTAAATGATCCTAATGCACAACAACGGACATTAAATGGAAGTTTTACCGCTATCAAAATATCCGGGGGTATCGATTTGTACCTTTCCCAGTATGAAACAGAATCAATCGCTGTAAGTGCTTCTGAAGAAAAATATAGAAATAATATTAAAACAGTAGTTGAAAATAACACATTGAAAATTTATTACGATGGAGACAAGATGTGGAGCAGCGGTAATAGAAAATTGAAAGCGTATGTTTCATTCAAAACATTAGAAAGACTTCAGGCCTCGGGTGCAAGCGACGTGCAAGTTGCCGGAGCAATAACTTCCTCTTCATTAGTTATTGACATGAGCGGCGCAAGCGATTTTAAAGGAGCTGTACAGGTAAATGATCTTTCTCTGGAACTAAGCGGTGCTTCAGATGCAACCATCAGAGGTACAGCCAAAACTGTTACCATTGAATCGTCAGGCGCCAGTGATGTAAAAGGATATAATCTTGAAACAGATGTTTGCAACGCAAAAGCATCCGGTGCATCAGATATTAATATTACTGTCAACAGGGAATTAAGTGCCAATGCAAGCGGGGCAAGCGATATTTCTTATAAAGGTACAGGTGTTATAAAAGATCAACATAGCAGTGGCTCAAGCAGTATCAGTAAAAAAGGGTAATTAAATTCATTTCACACAAAGTGCACAAAGAATGGCAAAGGGCACGAAGAATATTTACAAGTAGCTTATTGCTTGTGTACTTGGTTTTCGTTGCGTACTTTGTGTGAAATCTTTTGTTACACAGGCTTTTTTTATTTACCAAAGGCCCAGGTTAAAAAACCAGGGAAGGCTTTACTCCAATTGCTATAGTCATGCCTGCCGTCCGGCGATTCCACATAAATGATGTCAGATTCAGGACAAACATTTTTATTTTTTATTATTGTTACAAGGTCTTTTGTATCATCAATCACATCTATTATTCCGTCTTTATCCCTGTCTCCATCTTCTTCTTTACCACCTGCATAAAACCAATATTTTAATTTGGGCCTTTTTCTGGAAGACTTTATTTTATTCAACATAATCCGGTTTTTATCATCTGAATAATCTGCAGAAGAAGCATCCTTATCCCTCCACCAGAAAGAGCCAGAAAAAATACCCACTTTATCAATCTTATCTGCATTGTTCCAGGCAATATCAAAAGCCGATAAACCACCCAGTGAACAGCCGGCTATTACGGTTGATTTAAATTTTCTTACACCTGCATTTTTCTTTGCAAAATCATATAATTCATCGGCAATAAATGCATCATATTTATCTGCACGACTGCCATTGTTTGCATAATCTGCAAAACCTCCAACACCATATTCCTGCATCCTGTTGCCGGCATGTATGGCCACAATTAACAGTGGTTCAATTAATTTCTTTTTATATAAACTATCTGTTATTTGTCTTACCCGTAGCTTGTCTACATCCTGTCCGTCATTTAATAAAAGCAGGTTCATTTCTTTTTTAGCATCTGGCATCGGCGTGCTGATAATAGTTAATTTGATGTGTTCCTGCAGGTGGCGGCTATATATTTCATCTTCCTGCTGTTTTATTTTTTTATGGCAGCTTGTAAGTAAAATACATGCCAGCATTGACGATAATGATAATGTTAAAATTTTTTTCATGAGTTATTTTAAACTACGAATGTATATTATTTGGCGGCAATAACGTAAACCATTACTTTTGCACCGCGAAGTAGAGCAGCGGTAGCTCGTCGGGCTCATAACCCGAAGGTCAGAGGTTCGATCCCTCTCTTCGCAACTAAAACACAAGGCTCGTGAGAGCTTTTTTTATTCTTGGCAAGTTGCTGATGAATTTGATCACCTCCTCCAGTCTGTCTGTTTGTATGCGGTAATCAACCTCTTTTCGAGACTTGCTATCTAAAGGTTACTTACATGAAATCCGGTTTTGTAAATATTTTTGGTAAGCCCAATGCAGGCAAAAGTACATTGCTGAATGCTTTAATTGGCGAAAAGCTGGCTATTGTTTCGCACAAGGTGCAAACTACTCGACATCGCATAAAAGCCATATTAACCGGCCCCGGTCATCAAATTATTTTTAGCGATACCCCTGGTATCATCGAACCCAAATATAAGCTGCACGAAAAAATGATGCAGGCGGTTAAAGGAAGCCTGGAAGATGCCGATATTGCCTTATTAATCACCGATGCCAGGGAAAATCCAGAAGAGAGCCATCTAATCTTTTCTTCTTTAAAATTAAGAGTTCCGGCAATAGTGATCCTTAATAAAGCAGATGCTGTTAGCGAAGAAGATATTAGTAAAACCACCGCTTTTTTTAAAGAGCAACCTTATTGCAAAGAAGTAATTGTTATATCTGCCCTTAAGAAAAAGGGCATTGAAAAGTTATTGGAGGTAATCATTAATATGTTACCCGAAGGTGCCCCTTTTTATGAAGGAGATGACATCAGCGATTTACCCACTAAATTTTTTGTAAGCGAATTAATAAGGGAAAAAATATTTTTACTATACGGAGAAGAGATTCCTTATCACGCCACGGTATTGGTTCAGGAGTTTAAAGAGAAGACAACCCTTATAAAAGTAGGTGCAGATATTATTGTACAAAGAGAAACTCAAAAAGGGATTATTCTCGGCGAAGGTGGGAAAATGATAAAGCAATTAGGTACATTGGCAAGAAAGGATATCGAAGAATTTTTAGGCAGCAAAGTGTTTTTAGAACTGTTTGTAAAAGTAAGGCCAAAATGGAGAGACAATGAAATGCAGTTAAAAGAATATGGGTATTAATAATGGATAATTAAATAATGGATAATTGATAAATTTTTCCGTTGAAAAGGTTTTTTTTTCGCTTATTAATTATCAATTATCAATTAAAAAAATTATCAATTAAAAAATATGAGTTTTACAGTAGCAATAGTTGGCAGGCCCAACGTAGGAAAAAGTACTTTCTTTAACAGGATGTTAGAAGAGCGTAAGGCCATTGTAGATGATGTTAGCGGTGTTACAAGAGACAGGCAATATGGTATAGCCGACTGGAATGGTAAATCATTTAATGTAATCGACACAGGAGGCTTTGTTCCAAAAAGCCAGGATATTTTTGAAAAAGAAATACGCAAGCAGGTATTGATAGCAGTTGAAGAGGCAGATGCAATAATTTTCATGGTAGATGTAGCTACCGGCATAACTGACCTTGATGAATCAATGACACAAATGTTGCGCAAAACTTCCAAGCCGGTTTTTTTAGTGGTAAATAAAGTTGATAACCACGACAGGTTGTTGGAAGCATCTGAATTTTACAGTCTTGGTTTTGACAGGATACATTTTCTTTCTTCTATAAGTGGAACAGGTACAGGTGATTTATTAGATGAAGTAACAGCATTGATTATAGAAGATACAGACGTTGAAGAAGAAAAAACCTTGCCAAAGTTTGCCATTATTGGCCAGCCAAATGTAGGTAAATCATCTTTATTAAATGCTTTAACAGGGCAGGAGCGTACCATCGTTAGTGAAATTGCAGGCACCACAAGGGACACCATTCATACCCATTATAATTTATTCAATAAAGAATTTGTCTTAATAGATACTGCCGGCATAAGGCGTAAGGCCAAGGTAAATGAAGACCTTGAATTTTACTCTGTAATAAGGGCTATTAAAGCTGTTGATGAATCCGATGTATGTTTATTATTGTTAGATGCAGAAAAAGGAATAGCTGCACAGGATCTTTCAATATTTGCTATGGCTGTAAAAAAAGGAAAGGGTATAGTGGTGTTGGTAAACAAATGGGATGTAATGCCTAAGGAAACCAATACGGCCCGTGATTATGAAATGGAATTGAAAAAGCGTTTTGCCCCCTTCAATGATTTACCAATCATCTTTATATCTGCATTGGAAAAAACCAGGATATTTAAAGCCATGGAACTGGCGCTTGAAGTGTATGATAACCGTAAGCAAAAAATAGCTACATCAAAATTAAATGATAAAATGCTTAAAGCGGTGGAAGCATATCATCCACCGGTTGTAAGAGGTAACCAGGTAAAAATTAAATACGTAACACAGCTTCCCGTTGTGGTTCCATCGTTTGCTTTTTTCTGTAATTATCCTGATGATGTTAAAACACCGTATAAAAATTATTTGGAGAACCAGCTACGGTTGAATTTTAAATTTACTGGCGTTCCGGTAAGGATATTTTTTAGGAAAAAGTAAAATTTATTTAATCTCGTTAAATACTTAATTAAAAATAACAAGCTATTGTACTCTTTAACAAATATTAAGAAATATTTGGCTAACTAAAAAAAGAGCCTATATTTGCAATTAAATTTTAAAAAACAAAAAACAATACAATGAAAAAATTAATCGCTATTCTTGCTGTTACAGTGTCTATGACAGCTTGTAACAATGGTTCTTCTGAAAAAGGTACTACTATTGATTCTGCTGCTTCTACTGCTGCTGCTACTGCGGATACTGCCAGCAAAATGGTAAGTGCTGCTACTGATAGCGCAAGCAAAATGGTAAATGCTGCTACTGATAGTGCAAACAAAATGGTTGATAAAGTTGCTGATAGTGCTACTAAAATGGTAGATAAAGCTGCTGATAAAATGAAATCTGCTGATAAAATGGTAGATAAAGCTGCTGATAAAATGAAAAAAGAAGTTAAGAAATAATCCCGCTTAAATATTTTACAAAAATCCCCTGAAATTTTCGGGGGATTTTTGTTATGATGTATAGCAATTAAGTATTTTTTGTAACGTTTTGTTTTAGTTGTAAAAAAGTTATTGACTTATTTACAGGTGGAGTAACATGGCTGTTTCTTTTCAATACCAAAAAACAAATAACCAGCAAAAGCAAAATAAAGATGACGGCAAAATAGGTATAAGGGCCATCTTTAAACCTTCGCTTATCTTTTCTTTTTTTATTTTTTTCAATTTGTTTTTGCAAGTCGTTGTTCAATTGTTCTGCATACAGCTGTAGGTTGCTGGATAATTTAAACTGTTGCAACCCCTCAACTGCATCATTAATAAAAACATCGTTTGCCATAGTTTCCTCAATATCATGGGTATCGGCCTGGGATAGATGGTTACTAAGATAATCCATCAATTGCTGGTTATCAATATCTTTATTGCTTTCGGATAATATGTCTTTTAAATTATTGTTCATGTTGTTGCAAACGCTGCAGCATTATTTTTAAATTTCGTTTTCCATTTTGAATATTACTTTTTACCTGTAATAAAGTATAACCTGTGTGTTCTGTAATTTGCTGATAGCTTTTTTTATGCAGGTAAAACAAAGTTACACATTGTTGCTGTTGTGCATTTAATTGCTGTAAAGCGGTTTCCATTTGTGTTAAGGCAATATCTTTTTCTGCATAATTTATTTTTTCTTCCTTTTCATCTGCGCTTGTCTTTATATATTCATTTATTTCTACCGGTTGTTTTCCCTTATTCCTTAATTTCATCAGGCAATGGTTTTTTGCAACCATGTATAGCCAGCTTTTAAAATAATCAACTTTGTATTTATGTAATTCTGTAATCGATTTCAAAAAAACCTGCTGTACGCTGTCTTTTGCTTCTTCCTCATTTTTTAAGTATTTCATGCAAACACCCAATAACAACAATGTGTAGCGCTGTAATAAAATGCCCAGCCATTTATTGTCTTTATCTTCATAAAACTGCCTCAGCAATTCGTTATCGTCTATATGGTTGTATTTGTCTGGCTTCAATGTAGTTAGGTATACACATAAGATGTAAACTTAGTTAAATTCCATAAAAGTTGTAATAATAGACTAGCGTATGGGTTAGCCAATTTTAATTAAGACCAATTCAATGAATTTGATGCTATTATCTTCTCCGGTTTATTTTGAATAAGGGGATTAAATACTCCTGTTACCATCAAAATTTTCCAATTCTTTTGAAACAGCATTTAAAAAAGTAGACCCTAATGCACCATCAATAATGCGATGATCGTAACTCAATGAAATGTACATCATGTGACGTATGGCGATGCTGTCGCCCTGTGGTGTTTCAATTACCATGGGTCTTTTTTTAATAGCCCCAACAGCCAAGATGGCCACCTGGGGCTGGTTGATGATGGGCGTACCCATAATACTTCCAAATGTACCCACATTGGTGAGGGTAAAGGTGCCGCCGGTTGTATCATCTGGTTTTAGTTTACCGGTTCTTGCAGCATTTGCGAGTCCATTAACCTGTTTGGTTAACCCAACAAGGTTTAACTGATCTGCATTTTTAATAACAGGCACAATCAGGTTACCATTGGGTAAAGCCGTTGCCATACCAATGTTTAAATCTTTTTTTATAATTATTTTATCACCATCAATAGAGCTGCTTAGCAAAGGGTATTTTTTTATGCTTTTTACAATAGCTTCAATAAATAATGGTGTATAAGTTATTTTTTCCCCTTCTCTTTTTTCAAAATCTTTCTTTATTTTTTCTCTCCACAAAACAACATTGGTAACATCGCATTCTGCAAAACTGGTTACATGCGCACTGGTATTTTTGCTGTATACCATGTGTTTGCCAATCAGTTTACGCATGCGGTCCATTTCAATTATTTCTACATTTCCGGTATAACCTCCGGCCATTGCAGTATTGCTGCCGGTTATAGCAAGCTGATTGTTGTTTTCATTTTCAGTAGCAGGTACTGTAAAAGTTTTGGTTGTAACCTGTGGTTGATGATTACCAGTTGCCCTTGTAGACACATACGCTAAAATATCTTTTTTGCTAACCCTTCTATCCTGCCCTGTACCTTCAATATTTTCCAGTTCTGCCATTCCGATACCTTCCTGTTGGGCAATATTTAAAACAAGCGGGGAGTAAAATTTTATAACATTTTTGTTTGCGGTTGAGGAAGGTGGTGCAACAAACTGGAACGGCTGATAAGGAACCTCCTCCATTACTTTTGCTTCTTCATACTGTGGTTGTGGAGCTGGTGCTACAGGTTGATTTTGAGTAATTGCCGAACTGGCACCTGCCCTTATTTTTGCAATAACGGTACCAATGGGTACTACATCATTTTCGTTGAAAAAAATTTCTTCCAGTACGCCGGCTGTAATTGCAGGTACTTCGCTATCTACTTTATCTGTGGCAATATCCAACACCGTTTCATCTTCTTTAATAATATCACCTGGTTTTTTGTGCCATTTTAAAATAGTTGCTTCCATGATGCTTTCGCCTAATTTGGGCATTATTAAATCTACAAGTGCCATGCTATTTGTATTAAAGATTTTGGTTAAATGAGTGATGCAATTGGTATGCTGTAAAAGTTAGTCCTGCTATTAGAGATTAACATAACACAGCAATGATACATTGAAAAACAACAGCCTGAACAATACTTATTACCGGAAACACTATAAAAATACAGCAATCATTCTTTTAATGAACAAAGATAATTATTTCCCTGTAATTAAGCTGTTGCCCAAGAAGATCCTGCCATCTCAGGTTTAGGGATTGGGGGTATCTGCCAATATGAATTTTCTAAGTATATTAAGGGCGTTTGTAGCCGTTAGTTGTGTATTTCGTTCCCTGTCAAAACGAAAATATAATTTCTGGGCTTCTATTTTATTGCTATTGCCTACAGCTATCCAAACCGTCCCGACGGGTTTATCAGGCACGCCGCCATCAGGCCCCATGATGCCAGATACTGCAATTACATAGTTGGAATGTATAGCCGCCAATGCCCCTTTGGCCATTTCAATAACTACTTCTTCGCTTACGGCCCCCTTTGTTTGCAATAGTTCTTTAGAAACATTCAACAAATCTTCTTTTGCCTTGTAAGAATAACTTACCACACTGCCATCATAAAATGCCGAAGAGCCGGGGATAGCAGTTAATAAATGTGCAATATAACCACCGGTGCAACTTTCGGCAGTACACATGGTTTTGTTACGGGCAATTAATAATTTACCCATTACTTTTTCCATTGGTTCATCCTCGTTGGTCACCATATTTTCCTTTACCAGTTGCTGCAGCTTTTCAAATAAATTGTCTACTTCTTTTTCAATGGCAATCCTATCGAACCCAACAGATGATAAACGCAAACGAACCATGCCATAGTTAGGTAAATAAGCCAGTTTTATATGAGCAGGTAAAGCATTTTCAAAATCTTTTATTTGTTCTGCCAGAAAAGACTCGCCAACACCGGCTGTAAGCAGGGTACGATGTATAATATGCGGAAATATAAAATGAGTACTTAATTCCGGAATTACATAATCGTCCATCATGCCCTTCATTTCAAACGGTACACCGGGCATACTCACAAATACTTTTCCATCTTTTTCAAACCACATACCAGGGGCGGTGCCTCTCTTGTTCTGGATTACTTTACAGGTATCCGGTACTTCGGCCTGTTGTAGATTTCTTTCAATCATTGGCCGGTTTAGTACTTTTTCAAAAATGTATTTTACATTTTGTAAAGCGCCTTCATCCACCACTAATTTTCCATTAAAATATTTGTTCAATAAAGGTTTGGTGATATCATCAGCAGTAGGGCCCAGGCCGCCGGTAATTAAAATAATATCCGCATGTTTACTTTCTTCATCAAGGCTTTTCCATATCTCTTCCCATACATCACCTACGGCTATGCGTCTTACAACCAGTATGCCTGCTTTGTTTAATTGCTGGGCCATCCAGGTACTGTTGGTATCCACTACTTGTCCTATTAATAATTCATCACCTATTGTAATAATGCTTGCTTGTGTCATGCTATTGCTGAATAGATTAATTTTACTGCAAGATAATTGATGTATGAAAACAGTTTGCTTATTTATTAATTTGATAATAACCTTTTTTGCTTTTGGCCAGGATATAGCCACAAGTTTAACCTTGAATATAAAAAAATTAGAAAAAGATGAACAGTTTAAAAATTCCATCATCAGCTTTTATGTGGTAGAAAGCAAAACAGGAAAATTAGTGTTCGACGAAAATGGAAACACAGGGCTGGCACCAGCCAGTTGCCAAAAAATAGTCACCAGTGTAAGTGCATTTGAATTGCTAGGACAATCCTATAGGTTTAAAACATATATAGCCTATGACAGGGATATAAAAAACAGTGCTTTACAAGGCAGCCTTTATTTTATTGGCGATGGTGACCCAACCCTGGGAAGCTGGCGCTGGACTTCAACTTCAGAAGAAGCCGTTCTTAACAAAGTAAACAGCAGCCTGCAAAAAAATAATATACATTCTATTACCGGCCAACTGGTTGCTGATGACCGTTGTTTTGCATTTGACCCTTTACCCAAAGGGTGGATTTGGGAGGATATTGGTAATTATTATGGTGCCGGTGTTTGGGGTTTAAACTGGCGGGAAAACCAATACGATGTAACATTTAAAACCGGAAATGCAGAAAATGACAGCACCACCATCGTTGCCACAAAACCCGGCGGAATTTTAAAGGAATATTCATTTGTAAATTTTGTAACAACCGGAGCCAAAGGGTCAGGGGATAACGGCTTTCTTTATGCTGCTCCTTTTACAAAAAATATTATTGCTAAGGGAACTGTTCCTATATCCTCAGAAGGGTTTACTATTTCTGGTTCAACACCCGATCCTCCCAAATTATTTTTACAAACTGTTTATGATTATTTAAAAAATAATGGAGTAATGGTTTCACCAAATGGGTGGAGTTACACGGAAAAATTGTTAAACCATGAAAAGACACTGATTCCCAACATAAAAATAATAGACTCATTGGTATCACCTTCTTTTGATTCGATTAACTATTGGTTCCTTAAAAAAAGTGTGAATCTTTTTGGAGAAGCATTTATAAAAGCAATTGCGTATAAAAAATATACAAGCGGGTCAACGGATAGTGGTATCAACATTATAAAAGATTTTTGGAGTAAAAGAGGTATCAATAAGCAGGCACTCAATATTATTGATGGCAGTGGTTTATCACCCGCCAACAGGGTTACGGCCAGTGCATTGGTAACTGTGTTACAATATGCACAAAAACAAAGCTGGTACCCTGCATTTTACAATGCCCTGCCTGTTATAAACAATATTACAATGAAGGATGGCTATATTAATGGTGTAAGAAGTTACGCCGGTTATGTGCAAAGTAAAAGCGGCGTCAGCTATACTTTTTGTTTTATTATAAATAATTTTGATGGTAGCCCTTCTTTGGCAAGAGAAAAAATATGGAAATTACTGGATTTATTGAAATAGCGATTCCTGTGAAAGTAGCAGCCATAGTGGCAAAAACAGGATAGAGTCTGCAATTGCGATGTTTATTTTTTTTATTGGCGGTAATAACTGTATTTCGTATAAAAATAAATAATATGCAAAATCAAAATTTAAAAAATCATAGCCGGTTTGTTCCGCTATATCATTATGTAACGTTCGCCTTGTTGTTACTGGTATTAATTGGCTCCATTGTAAATTTATGTAATTCAGCAAAGGAAAATCTTTACTCTGCTTCTTTGCTGGTAGTGTTAACTTTTGCTACAATTTTAGTGACTTTTTTTGCAAGGTCCTTTGCATTAAAAGCGCAGGACAGGGCCATCAGAGCAGAAGAAAATTTCAGGCATTATATTGCAACCGGCCAGCAACTGGATAGCCGCTTAACCATGCCGCAAATAATTGCTTTGCGTTTTGCCGGTGATAATGAATTTGTTGCCTTAGTAAAAAAAGCAGCCAATGAAAGCATGAATGCAAAAGATATAAAAACATCTATTCAAAATTGGAAGGGGGATTACGACAGGGTGTAGGGATATATCTATCCGCAGCATTCGCCGGAAGGGTAATATTTTGATTTAATAATCCCTTGTTTATTTGTTTTAGAGAGATGCCGCCATTTAAAAAAATATTAAATGCCATTATCGGCTTTGCTTTTTTCTGTTTTTACAGCTTGCATTAAAAGCACAAACATTAAAAGATTGGGAAAACCCACAACTGTTTTCAAAAAATGCTTTGCCGCAACATGCCTATTTTATTCCCTATCCCAATTAGCAGCAGGCATTGCAAAAGAATAACTCTTCCTTTGTACTGTCTTACACGATAAAATAGCCAGTCAGGCGGAGTTCATCAGACTGGTTATTGAGGTCTGGCTGTCTCCGTCTGACCGAAATAAGTTGAATTAATTTTAGTAAAAAAAATAGCATGAATTTTAGTGAAAAGGACATTGAAGCTTTTGCAAAAAAGTATTACCAGTTGGATGCCTCGGTAAAACCATTGACAGGTGAATATGAGTTCAATTATTTACTTACTGCTGCAGATGGAGTGAAATATATTTTTAAAGTAGCCAGTGATGAAAACAGTTATGATTTTTTTGATGCCCAGGTGAAAATAGTGGGCCATCTTTTGAAAACGGAAATCGCCGATAAATTTTTCAGGTATATTCCCAATATAGAAGGAGAAGCAATGACCGTGCTGCAACTGGGGAATAGAAATTATTTCCTGCGCCTTCTCACTTACCTGGAAGGCGAATTTTGGATGAATGTAAAAGAACGTTCAGATGCACTGCATATTGATTTGGGAAATCTTTTAGGCAGGATGGATAAAGTGCTGGAGGGCTTTTCTCACCCAGCCATGCACCGCTATTATTTATGGGATATCAGCAATGCAGCCTATGCCAATAAAAAGTTAGCATGTATAAAAAATCATGAGCGCAGAAGGATAGCCGGGTATTTTTTACTGCAGTTTGAGGCAGAAGTATTACCTCAAATTTCTTCGCTTCGACATGCGTATGCACATCACGATGCAAATGACACCAACATTTTAGTACAGGGTGATAAAGTATCCGGATTGATTGATTTCAGCGACATGATTTACACAGCACTTATCAACAATCTTGCCGTGGCATGTACTTATGCCATGATGAATCATGATGATCCACTGCTTGCGGCAACGCTTGTGGTGAAAGGTTATCACCAGGCATATCCATTAACCGAGCAGGAGCTTGATTTGTTGTATTACCTGGTTGCAGCAAGGCTTTGCATCAGTGTAACACAGTCTGCCCACAATGCATCTATTGAAACCAATAATGAACATCATTTTATTTCAGAAAAGCCAGCCTGGGATTTATTATACAAACTCATACGCATTAATCCCATTAAAGCACAGCACAGTTTTAGAATAGCCTGTGGTTTTAAAGGATTAATTAATGAAACAGATTATACCGATTTATTGCAGCAAAGAAAAGAACACATAGGGCGTAACCTTAGTATCAGTTATAATAAAAAATTAAAAATTGTAAAAGGAGCATTGCAGTATTTGTATGATGATAAAGGCAAAACATTTGTTGACTGCGTTAACAACCCCAGCCACGTAGGGCATTGCCATCCGGTGGTAGTAAAGCGTATGCAAAAGCAAATTGCAACACTCAATACCAATACAAGATATTTGAATGAAAATATCAATGAATATGCAAAAAGGCTTACAGCTACATTACCTGCATCTTTAAATGTTTGTTATTTCACTAATTCTGGAAGCGAAGCCAATGATTTGGCAATCAGAATGAGCCGTCATTTTACTAAACAAAAGGATATCATTGTACTCGATTATGCATACCATGGCACTTCTACCATGGCTATGGAAATGAGCCCTTATAAATTTGACGGCAAAGGTGGTTTTGGTAAAATGCCCTGGATACATAAAGCTATTAACCCCGATATGTATCGAGGCCCCTATAAATATGGCGATGCAGATGCTGGTAAAAAATATGCAGCCGATGTGCAACACATCATACAGGATTTAAAAGCTGAAGGAAAGGCCCCGGCAGTTTTTATTTGCGAAACATTGCTGGGTGTGGGCGGACAAATTCCTTTGCCACCAAATTATTTAAAAGAAGTGTATCAGTATGTAAAAGCGGCAGGTGGCGTTTGTATTGCTGATGAAGTACAGGTAGGTTTTGGAAGGGTAGGAGACAGCTTTTGGGGTTTTGAATTACAGGATGTAGTGCCGGATATTGTTGTAATGGGAAAGCCGATTGGAAATGGGCATCCACTGGCGGCAGTTGTAGTTACCAATGAAATTGCAGATGCTTTTAATAATGGTATGGAATACTTCAACACTTTTGGAGGCAACCCCGTTTCAATGGCAACAGGATTAGCAGTGCTGGATGTAATACAACAGGAAGCAATGCAACAACATGCTTTGGAAGTGGGAAATTATTTAATGACCGGATTAAAACAGTTAATGGAAAAGTATCCTATTATTAGTGATGTCAGGGGACATGGTTTATTTATTGGGGCAGAAATGGTAAAAGACAGAGTAACGCTGGAACCAGCCGTTGCTGAAATTGATTTATTGGTAGAGATGATAAAAGAGAAAGGTTATTTGCTTAGTACAGATGGACCACTGCACAATGTTTTAAAAATAAAGCCACCTATGCCTTTCAACAAACAAAATGCTGATGAGTTGTTAAAATATTTAGATGAAGCATTAAATGAACTCTAAAAAAGTGTTCGTGTAACCGAAGAAAACACCCTATAAAAAGTTAATAAGTATTGCCACACAGTTTGCATGACGCAAATAAAAATGTGCAAAAAAACGTTTGCGTTTACTGAGTTCCTTTTATAATTTTAATCCCCCGTTTTTAAAATATTCTTCTTAATGTTTGAAAAACAGCTTTCAGCTAACAATTTTTTTTAACTTAAATCTTGTTTTATGCACGCTTTGGTTCAACACCAGATCAATAAACCAGTAGAGTTTCTGACTGTTGTTCCATTTGGTGTAAAATTTCCTGAAGGATTTGAAGTGCTGCCTTTTTTGCCCGATGTTTCTCATAAAGCAGCCACCTGCATTTTCGAAGCTCCAGACACTGCTGCCATTAAAAATAATTCGATTCATCCAATCTAATTTTATTCCTGCACAACACCTTTCAATTCTGTTGTCTTTGTTCCGTAATCAAAACTGTTTTCAATGGTTACAGCAATGTTTTTTCCATCAAAAATGGATGTCATTTTTTCAGTATGCGGGCTTTCAATATAGCGCAGGTTTAGCTGTAGCGTTTTGTCATCTATCCATGTATAGGCGCCATCAATTTTAAATGGCGGCAGTCCAACAAAACTTGCTTTTGCACCGGCAACCAATGAGGGCCCGTGTTTGGTTGTTTCGCCAGGTAGCCAAAAACCCCTTCCAAAAGCCAGAAAATAAAGGTATTTATCGGTACCAAGCTTTAATTCAATTTTTTCTTGCTGAAAGTTAAAAGATAAATCTTTTATACCCGAACTGTTATGATCCAGTATATAGGTTTTATTAGTAGCTAAAGGGGAAATGTTTTTTGCAGGTACAGTAAGCGCCAGTGATGATAATTTTTTGCTAAGCGCTTTTGCAGCCGGTTTATTTTCGGGCAGCTCTCCTTTATGCATGGCTGGTAACAGGTATTTCCATACCAGGTTTATTTCATCCTGCATATTGGGTGTTTCTGCGGTAATGGCTATTACTGCATCTTCATCAGGCAGTACAATTATATACTGGCCAAATGCCCCATCTCCTCTAAAAGCATTGTGGCGGCAGCGCCACATCTGGTAACAATATCCCTGTTCCCAATCGCTTGAATCCCTTTTTGCCTGCGAATATTCAGGGTGCTGTATAATTTTTGCGGTTGATGCATCTTCTACCCACGATGCAGGCAGAATTTGTTTACCGTTCCATTTTCCTTTTTGCAAAAATAGCTGGCCAAATTTAGCCATGTCTTCTGTTTTTATTCTTAACCCCCAGCCGCCTGTATTAATTCCTTTAGGATCTACTTCCCAATCCATTCCTTCTATTCCTAATGGATCAAATAATCTTGGTTTTAAATAATCAATTACTTTTTGGCCGGTTACTTTTTGCACAATGGCCGAAAGCATATAGGTGCCGAGTGAATTGTATAAAAATTTTGTACCGGGATCGTATTTTATGGGCAGCGCCAAAAATCCTTTAACCCAATTGCTGTCCCTGCTGGAAACAGTAAAAGTTGGGTCAGGCTCCATCCCATCCGACATCATTAATACATCTTTCACGGTAAGGTCGGCTAAATAGGGGGTGATACTATCCGGCAGGTTATCCGGAAAAAAGGAAATTACTTTATCATTTACAGTAAGCAGTTTTTCGCTTATGGCAAAACCTATAGCTGTAGCAGTAAAACTTTTGCTGCAGGAGTACATGGTATGTTTCAGGTCTGCGGCATAAGGGCTCCACCAGCCCTGAGCTATTACTTTGCCATGGCGCAGCATCATAATACTATGAAACTCGGTTTTGCTTTTATTAGCCGAATCTAAAAATTGAATGATGCCTGCAGAAGAAACACCTTCTTTTTCAGGAACACTTATTGGAAGCACATTTTTTTGAGCTGTTACAATCATGTTCAACAGCAGGCAAATCGCTAAAACTGCAATAAATAATTTTTGAAATTTCATTTTTTTAAATTTATAAGTTATGCTTTTATAAAATCTGGTTAAACTCAATTCTTTCTCCATCAGGGCCGGTAATATTAAAATACCTGCACCCATTTTTCCAGAAAGGTAGAAAAACAGGCGCAGCTTCAATGATATTAAAATTTGCATTTTTAAGCTCGTTAAAAGCTTCATCAATATTACCTACATCAAAAGCAATATGATCAATATGCCCGTTTATACGGTTGCGAATTTCGCCAAGTTCTCTTTCAGGCATCTGGTAAATTTCTATAATCATTTCTTCTTGCTGCATCATTGCAACCATTCCTTTACCGCCATTAAAATTAAATGTAGATTCCATTACATTTTGAAATCCTAATTTTTCATAAAATGCAGCGGAAACTGTTAAATCGGTAACAGGGATTCCTATATGCTGGATATGATTGATCTTAAAATTCATTTACCAGTTTTATAATTTTCAGATTGCAAATCCATAGCTCGAAGTTTATTTAGCCGCCCTATACTTTTTTAATGTTTTAATATTATCTGCAGATGCAATTTTTAAACTAACTGCAGCACCTCCTCCATTTGCAAGCAATATGGATACTATAGTTTTATTATCTACAATAAATTTTTCAATCGTGTATACTTCGGGGTTAGTTTTCCAGTCAGCATTTGGCCCATCTTTATAAATGGTGGCCACATATTTAGCACCATTGTCTAAAAAATCCAGTAATATGGATGCCTTACGGCTGTTCTCATCTGTAATGGCACCAATAAACCAGCTGGAACCTCCTTTTTCTTTTCTTGCAGTAGTTATATAATCTCCGGGTTCTGCTTCTATAATTTTGGTATCATCCCAATCTACGGCAACATCTTTTATAAATTGAAAAGCATCCATGTGAGCTGCATAATTTTCTGGAAGGTCAGCCGCCATTTGAACCGGGCTGTATAAAGTTACATATAAGGCCAGTTGTTTCGCCAATGTTGAATGCATCTGCCTGTCTTTTGCATAATCAACATATCCTCTTAATTTAAAAATACCAGGGGTATAATCCATCGGGCCACCCATGTAACGGGTAAAAGGCATAATGGTTTCATGATCTGGTGGGCTGCCGATGCTAAAGGCATTGTATTCATTTCCACGGCCTGCCTCATTGGCTACCCAGTTTGGATAAGTGCGCTGTAAGCCGGTTGGCCTTACAGACTCATGCATATCCACCATTACTTTGTAACCGGCCGCCTTTTGTGCCACCCTCACATAATGGTCAATCATCCATTGCCCATCGTGGTGCTCTCCGCGTGGAATTATTTTTCCTACATAGCCTGTTTTTACGGCAGTGTAACCATATTTGTTCATAAACCTAAAAGCTGTATCCATTTGCCTTTCGTAATCAACGGCTGCGCCGGATGTTTCATTGTGCATGATAATGGTTACATTTTTAGAAGCGGCGTATTGTTGTAATTCTACCACATTAAAATCGGGGTAAGGTTTTACAAAATCGAATGTTTTTTCTTTCCAGTTTCCAAACCAGTCTTCCCATCCATAGTTCCAGCCTTCAACCAACACACCCTGGATGTTATTAGCAGCAGCAAAATCTATATAACGTTTTACATTGGCGGTATTTGCAGAATGCTTTCCGTTAGGAATTAAATTTCCACGTGCATCTGTATTATCAGATGCATTGGAATAGTTCCAGCCGCCTTTACCCGTCTGCATTTCCCACCATACGCCCACAAATTTCATGGGTTTTATCCAGGCCGTATTTTCAATTTTGGACGGTTCATTTAAATTAAGGATCATTTTACTGGCCAGTATATCGGTGGCTTTATTGCTTATAATAATTGTTCGCCATGGAGTAGCGCAAGGGGCATGTAAATAGGCTTTATTCCCAAAAGCATCCGGCACCAGGCTGGAGGTTAATGACAAATTATTTTTATCTACATGCAATTGCATAGCAGAATAATTTACCAACCCCGCTTCATGAATATTAATGTATAAACCATTATCGCTTATCAACATTAAAGGAGTCTGCACACTATATTGGTCAGGCACAACACGAACAGCAATATCCGTTGATGTTTCCACTAATTTTTTATTATCAATTTCGGAAACCCTTGAGTGCGTGTACAGGTACTCGTTAGAGTCGTAGTCGCCCGGTATCCAGAAGGCCTTATCATCGGCCGCCAGATTAAATTGGGTAAACTCATCTGTAACCACAAAATATTTCAGGCCGGGTTGTTTTTGAAAATAGTACCGGAAACCAACACCATCTTCAAATACCCTGAAGATAATATTCAGTAATCTCCCTGCTTCAGTTTTTTGTTTTAAGTGAACGGTCAGTTCTTTATGATGATCGCGTATTATACTTACTTCTCCCAAAACTGGTTTCCAGGAATTATCATAATTACTGCTGTCAATGCCGGTTATTTCAAAATTATCATTAAAACCACCATCAGTAAATTTTAACCCAAGCGCCGATAATTTAATGACGGGCAGACTGGCGTATGCTACTGAATATTGCGGTGTTCCTTTTTCGTTTATTGAAAAACCAAGCTGTACTTTATTCATTTGTACATAAATGGTTTTTGTTTGCTGACTTATGGCCGGCTGAATAAATAGTAGTGTAAACAAGCAGAGGAAAGAAAGTTTAAAAAGCATGTGCAGCAATTGTTATTCGTTAAAAAAAGCTTTATCGTTATTTAGGTTGACAATATTACTATTTAATCTTTGTAATATCAGTGATGATTAGCAGTATTCTTTTTTCGTGCTACGATATTCGGGTTCTTTAAAGATGTAAGGTTTAAACACCAATCGTTCCTACGAAACGAAAACGTTTATTGTTGTGTTTTTTGGCAACCGACCAAATGTTTCTATGGAACAAATAATATGGCAAAAGCAATTTTAAAATATCATAACACCTCAAATCTGATAGCTCTCGGATAAGAATTAATTAATAAAGGGCTATTAAATAAAACAGTAATTTTATCCTCCTGATTTATTCATCATTAAAACAAAAATTATGTTAGTACAATCTTTATTGGCAGAATTTAAGCACGAAGCAGAAAACACCCGTAAATTATTACAGGCAATTCCCGACAGTGCCTTAAGTTTTAAACCCTCAGAAAAATCCTGGAGTACAGGGCAACTGGCATCGCATATTGCCGAAGTATATAACTGGTACCAACCAACGCTGCATCAAAATGTATTTGATATGGCTACTTATAAATATGATAAAGGCGATATTAGTGCTGCAGCAAATATTGTTGCCAAGTTTGAAGAGAACTTAAAAAATGCACAGGTTGCTTTAGAAACGGCAACAGATGAAAGTATGTTCGAAAACTGGAAAATGGTAATGGGTGGCACAGAACCAATTTTTCCGGAAATGCCCCGGATACAGGTGGTACGTGGTTTTTTATTCAACCATTTGTATCATCACCGTGGCGAAATGATTATTCATTTACGGTCAACAGGTAATAAAGTACCGGGATTGTATGGCCCAACAGCAGATGATAATATGTAAATTATTTTACAGCCCGCAATAAATTTATGGGCAATAAGCGGTATTAGTTTTGTGATGCAAAAAAAGGTCTCAATGAATTACATTAAGACCTTTTTTTATTGCAAAGGAGTTATTTTTTTTATTTAGAAGGATATTCATACACCACATAACCCCATGGCTCCATATTCCATTTTTTACTGTTTACCGATTCTTTGGTACCCACAAATACATTATATGGTTTGCCCGCTAACGTTTTATCGTTTATGGTTATTGCCTGTTCAGTGGCGGAAAGATTTAAAATAACCAATACTTTTTTACCTTGTTTTTCTCTTACATAAGCATATACTGCTTTTTCATTTCCAACAATAATTTTTTTAAAGGATGCATCAGCAGAAAGCGCAATATTTCTTTTACGAAGATCAAGCAGGGTGGTGTAAAAACGTTGCCTTTTTAATTGGTTAAATGTCATAGGGTCTTTCTCAAAAAATTCTATGGGCCTTAAAATTGGTTCTTCCTGGCCGCTGTATATTAAAGGAACCGAACTTGCCATTGTTTGCGTAAACACTGCAAAAGGGGCATGAGCCGCACCTGGAAAAACGCCGAAGTCGGCCTTGTTCCAACTGTTTTCATCGTGGTTGCTGGTAAAATACATCTGTATAGTATTGCGGGAATACATACTGGTGTTTTTATCGTTAATACTATCTAAAGCAAACGCCGGCCTGTCGCCCTTTGCAATCTGTATCATCATGTGAAACATTGTCCATGGATAAACTGCATCAAAGCCATTTTCGGGCAGGTAAGCATTATCACCTTCAGCCAACATAAAAACATTTCTAATTTTCTTTAATTGGGGGATACATTTTAGCCAGAACGAAGCTGGCACATTCCATGCAACATCGCATCTAAAACCGTCTATGTGTGTAGTAGTGAGCCAATATTTCATTGCAGCAATCATGCTGTCCTGCATTACAAGGTTTTTGTAATCCAATTGTCTTGTATCTGACCAGTCAGCTGCTATTGCGGCTTTTCCTGTGCTGTCTTTTACAAAAAAATCAGGTTGTTCAGTTAGCCAGCGGTTGTCGCCACCAGTGTGGTTCGGCACCCAGTCAATGATTACTTTCATGCCCTTTTCCTGAATTTGTTTTACTACTTTTTTAAAGTCTGATAATGTGCCAAATTCGGGATTAATGGCAGTATAATCCGACACAGCATAATAACTTCCCAGGCTCCCTTTCCTGTCAACCTTGCTGATTGGATTAATCGGCATAAACCAGATAGTTTGCACACCCATTTTCTTAAGCCTGTCAATATGTTTTGCAAAAGCTGCAAAAGTTCCTTCAGGGGTGTATTGACGAACATTTACTTCATAAATATTTCCCTGCATAATCCAGGCAGGATGCCCATCAATATTGTTATTTTTTGATGAAGTAGTTTTTTTGGTTTGGCAAAAACTATACGAATAAATAAGTAACTGCAAAAGGGCAAGGAGGATGATTTTTTTCATGGCAAAATTTAAATGATTATATGACTGCTTTAAAACACAATATACAATTATTGAAATGAAAAATAATTGTGGAGATAAGTATTATGCATAGCGTTTATATTACTTTGGCACCTTTAAAGAATTTTATTTTTGTATAGATCATTAATATTTTTTACCCTTATTTTCTTAATTCTTTTTTTAAAATTTTACCGGTTGCACTCATAGGTAAGGCTAATAAAAAATCAATATGACGGGGATATTTATACAAGGCTATTCTTTCTTTCGTCCAGGTAATTAAATCATTTTCCGAAATAGTAAAACTTTCTTTTAATACCACAAAGGCTTTTATTTCTTCACCCATTTCTTCATGTGGTATTCCAATAACGGCAACCAACGAGACTGCTTCATGTTGTATCATTACTTCTTCTATCTCCCGTGGATAAACATTTAGCCCACCTCTTATAATCATGTCCTTTGTTCTGTCTACAATGTAGTAAAAACCGTCTTTATCCTTTACTGCGATATCACCAGAGTAAAGCCATCCATCTTGTAAAGCTTTTGCCGTTTCTTCCGGTTTTTTGTAATAACCCTTCATCACATTATGGCCCCTGTACAGCAATTCACCTTTTTCACCTACAGGTACTTCCATTCCTTCCATATCAACCAATTTTACATCTACACCCCAAACCGGTATGCCCACTGAACCTGGCTTTCTACCAGTTTGTAAATCATTGAAAGTTACTATGGGAGAGCCCTCCGACATGCCGTATCCTTCAATGATGGGCACATTAAAACGTGTTTCAAAATCTTCCAATACTTTTACCGGTAAGGATGCGCCACCAGATAAACATATTTTTAAATTGGCAGCGATGGTTTGGTAATCAAATTTTGGATCGGTATAATGCAGCAGTCCCCAATACATGGTAGGTACACCAGCAAAAATAGTAACATGATGTTTTTGCATTGCAGCAAATACTGTTGCTGCATCAAAACGGGTTAGTAACATGCAGGAGCCTCCTTTGTAAACAGATGCATTCATCAGTACAGTCATTCCAAAAATATGAAACAGGGGTAAAACAATTAATCCAACATCTTCTATTTTACTATCCATTAAATTGCAGGAAATAATTGCATTGAATAATAAATTGGCATGGGTTAACTCGGCACCTTTTGGGCGGCCGGTAGTACCTGACGTATAAATAATTACACAGCTATCTTCTGCTTTGCTTTGGTATGTTTCAAATAGGGGTGATTGTCCTTCCATCAAATTACCAAGAGTTGCTGTGCCCTCAATGGAGGAAGACATTGTGGCATTGGGCATAATCATAAAAAAATGTTCGCATGTTTCAACCGTCTTAAAAGCTGCATATCCTGTTTCACCCATCGGTAATTCGGCAGTGCCTATAAAACAGCAATAGGCTTTGGCTTCACTGTCTTTTAGGTGGTATTCAATTTCATCTTTTTTTAGTAAAACACTAAGCGGTACAACAACGGCGCCTGTTTTAATAATGCCATAATATACAATCGGAAAGGCAGGGATATTCAGGCAGCTTAAAGCTACTTTATCACCTGCTTTAATGCCAGTTGCCTTTAAGCCGTTTGCTACCTTATTGGCAGCATCATTTATTTCTGCATAAGAAAAACTGGTATCCATAAAAGTGAAAGCAGCTTTACCAGGAAAGCTGCGGGCGCTGTCTTGAAGAATGGTGGATAGATTAAGCATCGTTACTTATTTTTAATGGCTATGGTATTTTTTCTTTTTGTACTATCGTAAAAAAAATCTTTTAAACCTGCAGCAATATTGAAGTGAGTGTATTTCAAATTTGCTGGTGAAGCAATTGTTATTAATAAATATACATTACTAATTTTAAAAACTGCCGCAATTTTTTTGATACAATATGTGTAGCGGTTGTGTAAATTTTTGAACATCTCTGTAATAACCGCCTCCGACTAATCGGAGGGGTTGTTACATTCATTAAATCAAAATGAGTATTCAATTTGCCCGTTACAAAATATCCCTTAATTTTGCCGCATGACAACAGAAAATTTGAAGGATATGAGAGACCGTGTGCTGGTCTTGAGGAGGTTTCTTTGACGTCGCTAACAGGGAATCTATAATAGACAACGACAAACAACTTACGCTTTCGCCGGGTTTTTGGGATGATAATGCCCGGGCCACTTCCATTTTAAAAGAAACAAAAGTTAACGAGCATTGGGTGAACATGTACAACGAGGTTGTGCAGCTGGTAGAGGATTTTGCCGTGCTGTTTGAATTTTGGAAAGAAGGAGAAGCTACCGAAGAAGAAGTAAAGGAAGCCTATACCAAAGCCAATACAGCCATTGAAGAAGCAGAATTTAAAAGTACGCTGAATGACCCGGCAGATGCATTGCCCGCTGTACTGCAAATAAATAGCGGCGCCGGTGGTACAGAGAGCCAGGACTGGGCTGAAATGCTTGCCCGCATGTACCGTATGTATGGTGAAAAACAGGGCTGGTCAGTTAGTGAACTGGATTGGCAATGGGGTGATGGCGCCGGTATTAAAACCTGCACATTTCAATTTGACGGCCCTTTTGCATATGGGTTTTTAAAAGCGGAAAGTGGTGTGCACAGGCTGGTACGGATCAGCCCCTTTGATAGTAATGCACGCAGGCATACCAGTTTTGCCAGTGTTTATGTTTATCCGCTTATTGATGATAGTATTGAAATAAACGTTAACCCTGCAGATGTAGAATGGGCCTTTTTTAGAAGTGGTGGCAGCGGCGGGCAAAACGTAAATAAAGTAGAAACAGCGGTGCGGCTAACGCACAAGCCTAGTGGCTTTATTGTGGAATGCCAGCAGGCCCGTACACAAGGCGAAAACAGGGAGAAGGCAATGGCCATGCTAAAGAGCAGGTTGTACGAAGAAGAAATGCGCAAACGCCAGGAAGCACTGGATGCAACTAACAGCAGCAAAAAGAAAATTGAGTGGGGCAGCCAGATACGCAGTTATGTTTTTCATCCTTATAAAATGATCAAGGACCACCGCACCAATTTTGAAGTAGGTAATGTGGGGCCTGTTATGGATGGAGAACTGGATGGTTTTATCAAAGCTTATTTGATGAGTGAAAAGGAAGTGGAGAATTCTTAGTGATAATAGAATTTAATTATCGGGCCGCCACTGCTAAACAGTGGCGGCTCTATTTTTCTTTACAATTCAAAACTTTGCTTATACCGATTGGATATCTGTAATAGGCCAATTGCATTGTCCTAAACAGCTATCACATCGGCATTTTGAATTTTTGAAATCCCGATTTGTATCGGGAATACCAGAAAATATTGAATTAATTTGTTAATCCGTTTCGAATAAAAATATTTTATGAACGTACCTTCGCCCTTTAAAATAAAACAATATGAATCTAGGATATTTCAACTACCCGATGCCGGTTAATGAACCCGTACTTACTTACGCCGCAAACTCTGCAGAAAAACTACGATTAAAAGAAGTATTGGCCGAACTTAAAAAAGAAGAAATTGATGTACCCATGTATATCGGCGACAAGGAAGTGCGTACCAATAAAAAAATAGCCATGCATCCACCGCACGAAATTGCCCATACGCTGGGATATTTTCATACCGGTGATGAAAAACATATTCAAAATGCAATAGAAGCGGCTTTGGCAGTAAAAGAAAGCTGGGCAGGTATGAGCTGGGAAAACCGTGCAAATATATTTTTAAAAGCGGCTGACCTTATTGCTACAAAATACAGGCCTTATATCAATGGCACCACTATGCTGGGGCAAAGTAAAAATGCTTACCAGGCAGAGATAGATTCGGCCTGTGAGCTGATTGACTTCCTGCGTTTTAATGTTCATTTTTTAAGTGAGATATATAAGCAACAGCCTATCAGCAGCCCGGGTATGCACAACCGGCTTGAGTTTCGCCCGCTTGAGGGTTTTGTTTTGGCTATTACGCCATTCAATTTTACAGCTATCGGCGGCAACCTGCCAACCAGTGCAGCAATGTGTGGTAATGTGGTAGTGTGGAAGCCTGCCAACACACAGGTATATTCTGCTCAAATGTTTATGCGTATTTTAAAAGAGGCCGGTTTGCCGGATGGTGTTATCAATTTAATTTATGTTGACGGCCCAACATTGGGCAAAGTTTGTTTTAACCACAGAGATTTTGCAGGGGTTCATTTTACCGGGTCAACGGGTGTATTTAATAATATGTGGGAAACCATTGGCAAAAACATGGGTATGTATAAATCTTACCCACGCATTGTTGGTGAAACAGGCGGTAAAGATTTTGTAGTAGCGCATAAAAGTGCCAACCCCGATGTAGTTGTAACAGCATTGGTGAGAGGCGCATTTGAGTTCCAGGGACAAAAATGTTCTGCTGCGTCAAGGGCATACATACCTTCTAATATTGCAGAAGAAGTAAAAAAGAAATTGATTGCTGCGGTAAAAAATTTATCCATGGGAACGGTAGAAGACTTTACCAATTTTATAAATGCAGTGATTGATGAAAAAAGTTTTGACAAAATAAAATCGTATATCGATAATGCAAAAAAAGATGCCAAAGCAGAAATTTGGGTAGGAGGTAAGTGTGATAAAAAGAATGGTTATTTTATACAGCCCACAGTAATAGAAGCAAAAAATCCAAAGTACGTAACTATGTGCGAAGAGATTTTCGGCCCCGTATTAACTGTATATATTTATCCGGCGAATAGTTTTGAAAAAACACTGGAGTTGGTAGACAGTACTTCTCCATACGCATTAACCGGTGCTATCATTGCTCAGGATAGGGCTGCAGTGGAACTGGCTACAGCAAAGCTTCGTAACAGTGCCGGCAATTTTTATATCAACGATAAACCAACTGGCGCAGTAGTGGGGCAGCAACCATTTGGTGGCGCCAGAGGCAGCGGCACCAACGATAAGGCAGGCAGCATTTTAAATTTATACAGGTGGTTAAGTGCAAGAACAATTAAGGAAACATTTGTGCCTGTTACAGATTACCGTTATCCTTTTATGTTGGAAAAATAAAAGCAGGTTTTGAAAGTTGTGGAACCGTTCCTTTAAAAGAACGGTTTGTTTGTTAGGCTGTTGAGTAATTATTTACCCAATAATATTTGATAAATAATTAATACTGGGTAACTGCGCCCCCACTATTTGCTAAAAACTTCAACTGGCACATTAATTGTCTAAGGCGTATTAAATAAATTATTAACTAAAAACAAAGAAAATGAAAAAAATATTTTTTTTAACAGCGATGTTAACGGCTTCATTATTAATTAATGCACAAAAAGCTCACGAAGAAACACACAAGGCTCATGTAGAATTAGGATTGAAGGGCGGATTAAATGTGGCTACTTTAAGTACATCTGCATATAATTCTTTCGATCCAAGAATATCTGCCAATTTTGGGGGGCTTGCGCATATTCATTTATCAAAAGAAATTGCTATACAGCCCGAACTGCTTTTTTCTGGCCAGGGTGCTAAACAGACAAAGGAGGGTAAAGAGTTCAAAACAAATCTGAATTATCTGCAAATACCTGTACTGTTACAATATCTGATCGGCACTGGATTTAGACTTGAAACGGGCCCTCAATTTGGTGCTTTGTTAAGTGCTAACAGAAAAGTTGATAATGTTACTACTAATATAAAAGATGCCTACAAAACAATCGATGTTGCCTGGGTTTTTGGAGCAGGCTATTTAACATCAAGTGGTTTTGGAATTGATGCAAGATATAACCTGGGCTTGTCAAATATCTATAAATTTTCTGACACAAAAATAAATAACAGGGTATTTTCAATTGGAGTATTTTACCAATTCGAGGCCTTGAAGCATTAATTTCATTTGCATGTTGCCATGTTGAAAACTCCTGATATTTTAAAAGGGTTACTTATTTGTTCTTTTTGTATTAAGCAGTAACAGAATAATTTTATTTTTATTATTATGTAGTATTTCAGTTGAATGCTACATGTTACAACCAAACAAAACAAGATATTATGAAAACGAAAGTAAGTTTTACTTTATCAGCTGAAGTAGTAGGAGAAGCAACTTCAGGATTATTATTGGGAGAATTCAATAACTGGAATTACAACGATGGTATTAGTTTAGTAAAGCAAAAAGACGGCTCTATGAAGGCAACAGCAGCATTAGAAGCCGGTAAAAGATATGAATACCGTTATTTATTAAATGATGGCAGATGGGTGAATGACCATAGTGCAGAGCACTATGTAAATATTGCTGATTTTCATGTTGAAAATTGTGTAATAAATGTTGAGGTTGAAACTAAAAAAGTACCTGCTACAGAAAAGACAGCGAAAGTTGTTGCTGCCCCAGAAAAAGTAAAACCAGTTGCTAAGAAAGCTGCTGCTGTAAAAGAAAAAGCTCCTGTTGCTAAAAAAGCAGCTGCAGTAAAAGAAAAGAAAACAACTACTAAAGCGGCTAAGTAATAATCTGAGACGGTACAAAAAATAAAGATAATTACTATCTTAATTATAGGTGTTACTCTCTTTTAATGCAGCATTTATTGTACAAATATTTAAGTCCCCAAATACGGGGACTTTTTTTATCGGCCAATAACCAATAAATTCGCTCTACAATTTTTTACTTTGATAACTATTTTAGATAAGCAGCAATTACACCTTACTATTTTACGGTTGGCAAACGAGTTGATGGAAAATCATTTGCATTTAAACGAATTGGTTTTTATAGGCTTGCAGCCACGTGGAGTTCAGCTAAGTAAAATGGTAGTAAAAGACATACAGGCACTTTACCCGGATGAGCAGGTGGCATACGGTATTTTAGACATTACTTTTTATCGTGATGATATCAGGGAGGAATTGCATGTAGCCAATAAAACCGATATTCCTTTTTCTATAGAAGGTAAAAAGGTAATTTTAATTGATGATGTATTATACACAGGTCGTACCATACGGGCTGCACTGGATGCTTTACAGGATTTTGGCCGTCCGCAAAAAGTTGAACTCTGCGTGCTGGTTGACAGAAGGTTTAACAGGGAGCTGCCCATACAACCAGATTATTTTGGAAAAGCTATTGATACCGTTGTTTCTCAAAAGGTAAAAGTAGAATGGGATAAGGAAGAAGTTATTTTATATTGATATTCTTTTCCGGTTCATACAACGTAAGTATTGAATTTTATAAATGTATAAAATGCTGCAAACAACTATTCAATAAAATTTGTAGCATTGATGGTAAAAATTCAAACAAATCTATTAGCTTTGCCGCTTAATGCAACTATCTACCAAACATCTATTGGGCATTAAAGACCTTACACCAACCGACATTTCCCTTATTTTATCTACAGCGGCTCAGTTTAAAGAAGTTTTACAAAGGCCCATAAAGAAAGTTCCTTCTTTAAGGGATATAACTATTGTAAATCTTTTTTACGAAAGCAGTACCCGTACAAGGATATCATTTGAACTCGCCGAAAAAAGGTTAAGTGCTGACACTATTAATTTTACCGCTTCCGGGTCTTCTGTATCTAAAGGCGAAACCTTACTGGATACGGTAAATAATATTTTAAGCATGAAGGTTGATATGGTGGTAATGCGCCATAATGCCAGCGGGGCTCCTCACTTTTTAGCCAAACATATACCTGCAGCGATTGTTAACGCCGGAGATGGCATCAATGAACATCCTACACAAGCCTTACTGGATGCCTTTTCAATAAAAGAAAAACTGGGTGAACTGGAAGGTAAACGGGTAGTTTTAGTAGGCGATATCATGCATTCAAGAGTGGCGCTCAGTAATATTTATCTATTGAAAAAGATGGGTGCAGAAGTAATGGTGGCTGGACCGCCCACATTAATACCAAAATACATAGCAGAAGCTTTACAGGTAAAAGTAGAGTATAACTTAAAAAAAGCATTGGCATGGTGTGATGTAGCCAATGTATTGCGCATACAGCTGGAGAGACAGAACCAGGTTTTATTTTCATCTTTACGGGAATACAATCTTGCTTATGGCGTCAGCAGGAAACTACTGGATGAATTGCCAAAAGAAATTGTGATCATGCATCCAGGGCCCATTAACAGGGGTGTAGAAATTGACAGTGATGTAGCGGATAGCAAGCAATCCATCATTTTACAACAGGTTGAAAACGGTGTAGCGGTTAGAATGGCAGTGTTGTATCTTTTGTCGCCCAAAAGCAGCTCTTTAATTAATTGATAATTTATTCACCTGCCTGCCGACAGGCAGGTGAATTATTGATAATGGTATCAAATTGAAAAGTCTTGCAATTTTGATTACTTTTAGTATCGAAAAAATTATCAATTATTCAATTAACAATTATCCAGTAAAATGCGCACCTGTCTTTTCCCCGGTACATTTGATCCTGTAACACTTGGCCATATTGATATTATCAACAGGGCCATTCCTTTATTTGATAAAGTTGTTGTGGGTATTGGCCGCAATGTAAATAAAGTGCCTATGTTCAGCGAAGAACAAAGGTTACAATGGGTAATGGAAATTTATAAAGATCAGCCAAAGGTAACAGCTGTATTGTATGATGGATTAACAGTAAGCTGCTGTAAACTAGTTGGTGCTAACTTTATATTAAGAGGCATCCGTTATGTAAACGATTTTGAATACGAAAAAGCTATTGCAGATATGAACCGGAGCCTGGAAGGGCATATTGAAACAGTCTTTCTTACCTGCCTGCCACAGTTTACTTCAGTTGCGTCTACTCTTGTACGTGATGTATATAAAAACGGCGGGGATGTATCGCAGTTTTTACCCGATGTGGTAAACCGTACCATTGTTAAAATATAATCTTTAATTAATTGTAAAAATAAAACTATGGCTATCTGGTTTAATAAATCGCTGAAATTTGAAGACCTTAAAACGCTTGAATCTGATTCTATGAGCCAGCATCTTGGTATGGAATGGACAGCATTGGGCGATAATTTCCTGAAGATGAAAATGCCTGTGAATGAACGTACCAAACAGCCATATGGTTTATTGCATGGGGGCGCCAGTTGTGCGCTTGCGGAAACTATTGGCAGTATGGCGTCTCACCTGGTAATAGACAATAATAAATTTATTTGTGTTGGCCTTGAGATTAATGCCAATCATGTAAGAAGCGCCCGGCAGGGCTACGTTACTGCTACTGTTACGCCTTTGCATCTAGGCGCCAATACACATGTTTGGGATATAAAAATTCATGATGAGGTTGAAAAGCTTATTTGTATAAGCCGACTAACCGTTGCTATTTTAAACAAGGCATTTTAAATTACAGCCTCCTTATTATTTAGCTGTAGCTGATTGTAAAAATGTGTTCAGGATATCTTTTATAGAAGGATAAGTATTACTCATTTGCTCCTCTATATTCCTTGATTTTACCCATTGTATAGAGGCAATACTTTCCTCAGTTTGCGGTACAAGCTTTTGGTTAGATGGACAAGTGATGTGATACCAGTGAACCGTTTTTAAAAAATGCTTACCAAACGCGTTATAAGTGTGGTAGGTTTCTCCAATCTTTGAATATATGGTTAAATTAGTAGCACCTGTTTCCTCCTCAACTTCTCTTATGGCACAGGTTTCGAGGTCTTCTCCTTTTTCAATTTTCCCTTTTGGCAGGTCCCATTTATCAAGTCTGTAAATAAATAGCAATTCTCTTTTATCATTCTCAACAATGCCGCCTGCAGTTGTTATTGGTGTAAAATGTTTAAAAAAAGCTTTCTTTAAATCTTTAAGATCGTTATGTAAAAAAACGCCCGCATGAAATTCGGTTTTGTTTATTTCATGCAGCAAGGATTTAATTGCCCGCCCTGAAAACTCGTCCATAAATATCGCATCAGGATGATGCAGTATTTCTTGTAGTTCTTTACTAAGCTCATCGCATAGGTAAACCGGCTTATCATTAAAGTAAATTTTGATATACATAATAAGTGTTAAGTGTATGCTTTAGATGACTGGTATAGGATATAAAAAAATATTTTTTATATCACTTGCTGATTGGTTATGGCTTTGTTTTAATTTGCGGCATGACAAATGAAAAAGCCGTAGCCGAAAAGCTATTACAAATTAATGCAATTAAATTGAGTCCACAACAACCCTTTACCTGGGCAAGCGGGTGGAAAAGCCCTATTTATTGTGATAACAGAAAGGCTTTATCCTTTCCTTTTATCAGGGATTTTATTAAAAGTGAAATGTGCAATGTGGTTTTTGAGCAGTTTCCACAGGCGGATATTTTGGCAGGGGTGGCCACAGCAGGTATTCCCTGGGGAGCAATGGTAGCTGACCAGTTAAAATTACCTTTTATTTATGTTCGTCCTAAACCCAAGGAGCATGGGCTGGGTAACCAGATTGAAGGTTTTTATGAAAAGGGTAAAAAAGTAGTACTGATAGAAGACCTTATTTCAACGGGTAAAAGCAGCCTTGAAGTGGTAGAGGTACTTCGTAAAGCAGAAGTAGAAGTAGTGGGCATGGTAAGCATTTTTACTTATGGTTTTGATGTGGCAACCAAGGCTTTCGCCAATGCAGGCGTGGATTATACATCGTTAACCAATTATCCAACACTGATTGAACTGGCGGTTGAAAAAGGCATAGTAACAGCCAATCAACAAAACACTTTGTTAAACTGGGGGCAGGACCCTGCTAATTGGAAATCAAATGAATAACTTTATAAAAAAATTATTAGCTATGAAATCAATTAAACTCACTTTATTTTCGCTGGTAGCATTTGTAACACTAAGTTTTGCACAACAGAAAGCATCACAAAAAGTAGTTATAAAAACACCTACTGTTCAATGCGAAGAATGTAAAGATAAAATAGAGAGTTATTTAAAAAGAGAACCCGGGGTATCGTATGTAAATGTTGATTATAAGAAGAAAACAACCACGATTACCTATTTAGCAGACCGAAATAATATCGAGCAATTAAAAACCGCTATTGCAAATGCGGGCTACGATGCAGACGATGTAACAGCAGATGAAGAAGCCTATAAAAAATTGCCCAAATGTTGTAAAAAAACAGAAGGAACAATTAACACTAAAAGTTCAGAACCGAAATAAGAAATTTTCAAAATTTTTTATAACCACCTTTTGGTGGTTTTTTTATGCTAAAAAAAAGAAAACTGTTGCTTTCCTTCGTAATTAACAGGAAAGGTTTTAAAAACATTTAGTTTACCCACTCTTACTGTTCCGGTTAATTTTACCAATACCTCATTGCTTAAAAAACTGGTTAACCCATTCTTTAGCAAATTCTTCATATCAACATCTATTTTTATTGGTATCGAAAATTCTTCTCTTTTGGGGATAGTAACCTGGTATTCCTGCGAAGTCTTTCCCAGGTAATTATTATTAATAAATACATCAAGATCAGTGTTGGTTAACTGCATGCCAAAGTTGTTTGGGTTATAATATACAAGGTCCATTTTTAGGGTAGTGGCGGAAACGCCTAACTTTTCAACAGTAAGGTTTTTAAAATCGCGGTATTCTAAATCTTTAGGCGTGCTGCAGGAGTAAAGTATATTTGCCAGCAAAAAAATAAAGAGCAGGGCGGGGGTTTTTTTAAAACGCATAGTAATTTTACGGTTAATTTTGGGCAAGATAGTAATATATGCTAAAACAAAAATGCCCGGTTTAAATTAGAGTAGTAGGCTGGCCTACCGCTGCATAAATAATGCCCTTAATAATTCCAGTAGTACAAGATGCGTGAATAACAGGTATATGGTTGATTTAATTTTATCAGGTAAAAATGCAACTGGGATGTTTACTGTATCAAGGTAATTAATATTTTATTAATCTCGGGGGAAATCCTAAAAAGTATGTATCAAACAATTTTCTTCCTGATAGCTTTTACCACGGCTTCTGATTTGGAATGTACCTGCAGTTTTTTATAGATGTTTTTTATATGACCGCTGACGGTGTCAATACTGATAAAATAGGTAGCTGCAATCATTTTGTAGCTCATTGCTTCCACTAGTGATTTCAGGATTTCTTTTTCACGGTCTGTAAGATCAAAAGACTCATTTGATGAGGATGAATTTTTCTTAAACATCTTTAGGACTTTGCTTGCAACGCTTGGAGTCATCGGCGCACCACCTTCATAAATTTCTTTGATAGCCGAAAGAATGAGAGCCGGGGGTGTATTTTTCAGGATATAGCCTTCGGCACCGTTGCAAATGGAATCGAAGATTTTATTGTTGTCTTCAAAAATTGTTTCCATCAAAACTTTAATTTCCGGAAAATTTTCTTTGAGAACTTTTACCGCTTCAATTCCGGAAAGCCCCGGCATTTCAATGTCCATTAATACAACGTCGGGTTTTGATTCTTTTAAATCTTTCAGAAGATGGTCGCAATTGGCAAAGGCGCCCACACACTGGAAACCTTCACTTCCGTTAATAAGTTGAAATAATCCTTCCCGTAAGATACGGTTGTCATCAAATATGGCCACGTTGATATTCATGATTTCATTATTAATGCTATACTTGTCCCGGCGCCGATTTCAGATTCAATTTGTAATCCTGCCTTCATTTCCTTTGATCTTCTCTTAATGCTGTTCAATCCATTTCCGTTTGAAGGCAGCAAGGTATCAAATCCTTTTCCATTATCCCGAATGATCAGTTTTATTAGTGAACCATCATTCACTAACTGGATGGAAACAAGCGAAGCGTCGGCATATTTTATTATGTTGTTAATCGCTTCTTTAAAGATGAGAAAAAGATTCCTTCTTGTTTCCATGGAGAACTTTATCTTATTTAAACTTTCATCAGCCCGGAAAGTAAATTCAATATTTTTTGCCCGGAATAAATTAAATGCAAGGGAACGCATCCGGAAAATAATATCTTCAAATGAATCATTTTCCGGATTGATTGTCCACACAATATCACTCATTGCATCTATAATTTTTCTTGATGCTTCACCAATCATTTCCAATGCCTGTGCATGTTTCGATGCATCCTGTTTTGCCACTTCGCTATAAACAGAAATGCTGTTGAGTGTTGAACCAATATCATCATGCAGGTCGCCGGATATTTTGTTACGGATATTTTGCAGGTGCATTATTTCATTTACCCGGTAACGGTAAATTCCATACACAATGCCGGCAACAACAGCAATCATTAAAATTCTAAACCACCATGTTTGCCAGAAAGGAGGTGTGATAATAAGATAGAGTATCGTTGGGGTTTCATTCCATACACCATCATTGTTACTTGCTTTTACTTCAAAGGTATAATCGCCAGGATCGAGGTTGGTATAATTGGCAAATCGTTTTGAAGCATCTGTATAAATCCAATCCTTATCAAAGTCATCAAGTTTATAGGCATACCGGTTATTTTCGGGATGTATAAAACTTAGTGCAGCAAATGTGAGTGTAATATTATTTTGCAGGTAAGAGAGTTTTATTTCTTTTGTTTCATCAGCGGGAAGTTTTAAAATACCAGTCGAATCATTTGGTGTTACCATTTTATTAAATACGCTGAGGTCAGTGATCAGTACAGGAGGCACAAATGCATTGTCTTTTAACTCCTGCGGTTTAAAACTCACGATACCAGCATTGCTTCCGAAATACAAAGTGCCATCATCCCCTTTTACACAGGTATTAAAGTAGTATTCATTGCCGGGCAGTCCGTCGCTCATATTATAGTTTCGGCAAATAGCTTTAGTGTTTGTAAAGTCAGGTGGTGTGAATCTGCAAATGCCCTCATCGCCTGTTAACCATAAGTTGCCATTGTTATCAGCAACAATTCCGGTAACACTATTACCCGGCAACCCATCCCTGGATGTGTAAGAAATAAATTGTTTGGTTTTTTTATCAAACCGGTTCAAGCCTGCGCTGGTGCCTATCCATACTTTCCCTCTTCCATCATCATAAAAACAATAGATGACATTATTACTGATAGAGTGCAAATTTCTATCATCATGTTTAAAAATTTGTATGTTCCCGGTTGTAGTATTGAATAAAGTTAATCCTCCAACCGTTCCGCCAATCCATAAAATTCCCTGCGGGTCACAATATAAATCTGTAATGATATCTTCATTTATCTGATTAGTATCGGGATACAATGTTTTAAAATCCAGGTACGTTTTTGTTTTCAAATTGAAGCATTTCAAACCTGTGTTGGTACCAAGCCATAACTGCTTTTGTTGATCTTCTGCCATGCAATTGATCTGATTATAAGCAGCAGTGTCAGCATCGTTTCTGGTAGAATGCCAGGTAATAAATTTTCCGGTTTTAAGATCAAGCTCATGCAACCCTTCGGTAGAGGATCCTATCCAAAATGTACCATTCGAATCTTCCAATGAGCAATAGGTGGAATTAAAGTAATGTCCTTTACTTATAGCGTTGCCTAACGGGTAGTTTTTAAATTCACCCGTAACGGGGTCAAAAAGTTTTACACCGGTGCCAGCTGTGTTAATCAAAATTTTCCCATCTTGATTTTTATGCAATCTCAGTGGAAAATTAGTTGCATAATCTTTATCATAGGCCCGTTGATAAACCTGAAATTTTTTGTTACTAAGATCCAGGGTATTCAGCCCGCCCCCTTTGGTGCCTATCCAAAGTATTCCGCTACGGTCTTCATATGTATGACTCACACAATTACTGCTGAGTGAATGTTCATCCTTATTATCAGCTAAAAAACAGTTGAAGTCGTCTGTTTGTGGCTGATAAGCACTTAGCCCGCCCGTATATGTTGCAACCCAGAGAGTATTATTATGATCTTCCATAATTGAATTCACAAAATTCCAGTCAGGTGAATCAGGATTACTGCCAGAAGGGAGATAATAATGCTTTGCGATTCCTGTTATTGGATTTAGACGGGCAACCCCTCCGCCATCATAATAACCTATCCATATACTATCAGCATGATCTTCAATCAGGCAATTGCCGCTACAATATCTTGCAAATTTGTTTTGATCTTCCGGTTTGTATGTCGACATTTTTTTATGAAGAGGGTCAAATACATTCACTCCTTTGTTAGTGCCGATCCAAAGGGACCCTTTGTGATCAATCAGTAATGAGAAAATTGTTTTGCTGCATAGTGTGTCAGGCAGCAGATGATCTTTATTGTAATCAATAAAATAATCAGCAGCAGGATCATACCTGCATAAGCCGGCATCCTCCGTTCCGATCCAAAGCGAACCGTTTTCAGCAGTCACTATGCAGTTCACTGCATTTGAAGGTAAAGAGTGGTTGTCTTTTTCATCGTGGCGATAGGTCGTAAACTTTCCTGTTTGTGGATTGTATTTAGTCAACTTCAGAATATCGCCAGTCAGCATCCAGATATTTCCTTTAGAATCTTCACATAACCGTATTACATAATTGTCCGGTAACGAATTTTTGTTACCCGGTTCATGGTGAAAAGTAGTGAAAGAGTACCCATCATACCTTATCAACCCATTCGAGGTGGCAAACCACATGTAGCCCTTCCTGTCCTGCAATATCCAATAGAAATAATTTTGGGATAACCCATACTCTGCACTGAAATGGTTGAACAATATTGTTTGTTGTGCCGGAAGGTTTGAAACAATAAGATGAGCCAATAGAAAAAAAATCAGCTGAGTAAAATATATACGCAATTGTTTCATAAAATAGAATAACGAATGAATACAATCAAATTCTGAAAATCGGTGATGAAAAGGTAAAGTTAACAAAGTAAATACATTATGCCGTATCCCCTAAACAGGTTGGAAAAAGGATTTTTTTAAGTAATCACAGGTGATTACAACCTCTTTAGGTTATTGCCATTGGTTTCTGTATAGAAGACCTTTATGTATTATCAAATACTAAAAACTCAACAAAATGAAAAAACAAATCAAAGAAAAGCGTCCCTACGCTATAATCATAATAGTATTTTCCGTTTTAATCATTGCTACTAACAGCAGCTGCAAAAAAGAAACATACAGTCAACCCTGTTATCCACCTTATCCCACGGGATTATTTGCTGATTCTATAACAAGTAACTCGGCAAAACTGCATGTTAGTCTCAATTTTACTCTTCCGGGTAAGCAGGTATTTGTTGGGTTTAATTATAAATCTGCAAACAGTTCTACATGGAACTTGTCTGCTAACGTAGATCCGGTTCGGGTTTATAATCTCCTTCCTGGAACGAGGTATGAATACTATGCCACCTCAAAATGTACAGATCAAAATGGAACTGGTTATCGGAGTAGTTTAGTCCATGCCTATTTCACAACTCGAGGCTGTAATTGTGTACGCCCAATACCTGTGGGATGTGCTGCCGCATGTGGGTTTTGAAAGTCTGAAAGCCTCTGAATTATAATGTTTATCAACGAATCAATTCTGTCTTCAATTAAAATAAAAAAAATAAAAAGGCAATTATTAAAAAGGCATTTAGCCTTAATTATAATAGGTGTAATCCTGTTTTCTCTATCTGGGTGTAAGATAGAAATGGGTACAAATGATCCCAAAAATGCAAACGCTAAGATTGCAGGTTTAAACATCATTTATACTGATGTAAATCCCGATTCAACGATTAGAGCGAATCCCAGTCAACAGTATTCTCTCGATCTGAATAATGATGGTGTTAGCGATTTTACATTTTCAGCTTCTGGTGGTACGTCGCGGTGTAGTGGTGTATGTTCGGGTATTCTGTCTAATTTAGCAGTAAGCCTCATATATGGGAGTGGAAACAAAATTGAAGTAGATAGAGAAATTCCTGCTTCTCCGCTTGCCTTAGATACACTTAATGTTATTAATAACTCAGACTTATGGTCGGCAGCTTCTGGCCAAAAATTACGCTTCCGCAATTATTGTCCTTGTGTCTATGGCTCGGCCTATGGGCTTTGGGACAATCCCACTGACAAATATCTGGGCGTAAAATTAATTAAAGGCACCAATACTTATTATGGTTGGGTAAGATTGTCAGTTTCATATACCTATGCCCCTAATCCTCAGTTAAGGGATTGGAAGTTAACCATTAAAGATTATGCATATTACAGCAGCCCCAATCAACCTATTCTTGCAGGGCAAACTAAATAATCATCATGTGATATACATTGAGGAATTGTGACGGCGAGAAAAAAGTTTCTTTCGTCATGGGAAAAGATGAAGAAATTAGGTTTAAATTTCCTTTAGCCACTCTACCTTCTCCACAATCAACCGCTTAATCTCTATTTCATTTTACTTACAGGGTATAAAAGATCCAGTAAAATTTAACTCACAATGAACTTCTAAGTGTCAGCGTAAAAGCCACCTCAACATGTTTCTTTCATTATTCAAAATCATCTGTGAAGCTATTTCCACCATTCTTTTAAAATCGGTAGAAATAGAGGTGATGCTATTTACAATAAATTGCTTCCATCGTGTTTCGTTGTAGGAAATAAAAAAAATACATTAATATCGCTAAAGGTTTGCCTGGTAAAAGCAGTAATTTTTCAATAATAAATTATAGAAGGTGCAGGAAGAAGAATTAAGAAGCCGCAATTGGTTTGGCCGTAAAGGCAAGGATGGTTTTATCTATCGTGCCTGGATGAAGAACCAGGGCATCCCCCCAGATATGTTTGAAGGCAAACCAGTAATTGGTATCTGTAATACATGGAGCGAACTAACGCCCTGTAATGCACATTTCCGCGACCTTGCTGAAGCAGTAAAAAAAGGTGTATTGGAAGCTGGAGGTTTTCCGGTTGAATTTCCCGTAATGTCGTTGGGTGAAACGTTGATTAAGCCAACAGCAATGCTTTACAGAAATCTGGTGAGCATGGATGTGGAAGAATCTATTCGTGCAAACCCTGTTGATGGTGTTGTTTTGCTTTGCGGCTGCGATAAAACAACACCATCGCTTGTGATGGGTGCATGCAGTGTAAATATTCCGACATTGGTTATTTCTGGTGGCCCCATGTTGAAGGGTCATTGGAAGGGAAAAGATATTGGCACATCTGATGTATGGCGTTTTGATGCGGCACATAAACTTGGGCAAATAACTGATGAAGAATTTACAGAAGCGGAAGCTTGTATGTCCCGTACGCAGGGACATTGCGCCGTAATGGGCACGGCTTCTACCATGGCAACAATGGTGGAAGCATTAGGCCTTTCATTGCCCAATAATGCATCTATACCTGCTGCTGATGCAAGGCGTAAAGTTCTCTCACAACTTTCCGGAAGACGTATTGTAGAAATGGTAAAAGAAGAACTAACCTTATCAAAAATACTCACACGTGATGCATTTGAAAATGCCATTATGGTAAACGCTGCCATTGGCGGTTCTACCAATTTTGTAATTCATTTATTAGCGATAGCGGGAAGAATAGGCGTTGAAATAAACATTGATGATTTTGATAAATATTCTCAAAATATTCCACTGCTTGCCAACATACAGCCATCTGGTGAAAACTATATGGAAGACCTGTATTATTCAGGAGGCCTGCCTGCAGTGATAAAAGAAATGAAAGCCATTATTCACAATGAAGCAATAACGGTTAACGGCAAAACAATGGGTGAGAATTGTGCGGCTGCTGAAGTATATAACCGCAATGTTATTAGTACAATGCAAGTACCTTTTAAACCAGAGTCTGGTATTGTGGTGGTGAAAGGAAATCTTGCACCAAATGGTGCGGTAATAAAACCTTCGGCTGCAAGCCCCTCTTTATTAAAACATACAGGCAAGGCAGTTGTTTTTGAAAACATTGAAGACTATCATGCACGCATAGATGACCCTGAATTAGACATAGATGCAAACAGTATTATGGTGCTGAAAAATGTTGGGCCAAAAGGTTATCCCGGCATGGCCGAAGTGGGTAATATGGCATTGCCAAAAAAAATATTAGAACAAGGTGTTACAGATATGGTACGCATTTCAGATGGCCGCATGAGCGGCACTGGCTTTGGAACGGTTGTATTGCATGTATCGCCGGAAGCCGCTATTGGCGGAACTTTGGGGCTGGTACAAAATGGAGACATTATCAGCCTTGATGCACATAACAGAACATTGCATTTGGAAGTTTCGGATGAAGTGCTTTCTGTGCGAAAGGCTGCATGGAAGCAAACTGAAAAGATGCATCCACGTGGCTATGTGCATTTGTATCAAACGCATGTAGAACAGGCCCATCTTGGTGCCGATATGGATTTTTTAAAAGGTGGTTCGGGTAGTGAAGTTGCAAGGGATTCGCATTGAGGTGAATGGTGAATCGTCAATGGAGAATTTTTTGAGCCAGGCATTTATAGTATTTGCATCGCCTGTTGCGTCGTCACTGACTCCGAGTGGGGTTCTGTGTGCTGCATTGGGGCACACTTCGGCGTTCGGAAATTTTATCGGCAGTGCGAAGCATTCACGATTGACCATTGCCGATTCACGAAACGATTGCTTAACTAAAATAATAATTATACATGTCTGCAAAATTATTCGACGGAAAGGTTGCCATTGTTACCGGCGCAGGGCAGGGCATAGGTTTTGAAATATGCAGGCAATTATGTTTGCAGGGTGCCGCTGTATTATTGAACGATATTGATGAAGCATTAACTGTGGAAGCTGTTGCTAAAATAAAACAGGAATCTGGTAATTGTATTGGTCTGCATGGAGATGCCGGTGATGTTATTTTTATTCAGCAAATGGTGGATAAAGCAGTGAATGCATTTGGTAAACTTGATATTGTTATTGCCAATGCAGGCATTACACTCTTTGCTGATTTTTTTGAATACACACCTGAATCATTTTATAAAGTAATGCACTTGAATTTGGGGGGCAGTTTCTTTTTGGCGCAGGCTGCTGCTAAACAAATGAAGGAGCAACAAACCGGTGGCAGTATTTTATTTATGAGTTCTGTGGTAGGCCACCAGGCGCATAAAAATTTAGCTGCGTATGCCATCACCAAAGCAGGATTGGAAATGCTGGCTAAGAACCTGGTGATTGAATTGTCTCCTTATAATATTAGGGTAAATGCCATTGCACCTGGTGCAACACTTACAGAGCGAACATTAGATGATAAAGATTATGAAAAAACATGGAGCCGTATTACACCCATCGGCAGGCCTGCAACAACATTAGATATTGCCAATGCAGCCTTGTTTATGGTTTCACCGAATGCAAAAAATATTACAGGTCAAAGTTTGGTGATAGATGGAGGGTGGACCAGTATCAGCCCTTCGCCATATTAAATGGTTTAATAAAAAATATTTTTCCTGGAATAAGGTAAAAAATTATTAACGGTTTGGAAAAAACAATTGATTTGCAAATGGATATTGTAGTTGAACATAAATGTTTACTTGCTGAAGGTCCGGTTTGGGACGCTCAAAGGAATATGATTTACTGGGTTGATATTTTGAATGGGGGAATTCATGAATTTTCGCCGGAACAAAAAACGCATAAAACCATTCCGGTTCATCAGATGATCGGTGCTGTAGCGGTTTGTACCAATGGAAATTTTATTGCCGCCCTGCAAAACGGATTTGCTTTTATCGACAGGGTAAGTGGCGAAATAAAAATTATTGAAGACCCTGAATCGCATTTGCCAGCCAACCGTTTTAACGATGGGAAATGTGACCCGGCCGGAAGATTTTGGGCAGGCACTATGTCGCTGAAAGACGAACCGAATATGGGTAATGTGTATACAATAGAAAATGATGTAAAGGCAATAAAAAAAATTGAAGCCGTTAGCATTTCCAATGGTATGGCATGGAGTTTAGATCATCAAACATTTTATTATATAGACACACCAACACTTGAAATAAAGGCATACGATTATGAGAAAACTACAGGGGTTATCAGTAACAAAAGAATAATTATTAAAATAGCTATCGAAGAGGGCTACCCCGATGGAATGACAATTGATAACGAAGGAATGCTTTGGATTGCACATTGGGGTGGCTGGCAGGTTACAAGATGGAATCCCGCCAGTGGTGAAAAATTGTACAGTATAAAATTACCTGTGGCAAAAGTTACTTCCTGCACATTTGGCGGAGAGGGCCTGGAAGATTTATACATCACATCAGCAAAGGTTGGGCTTACTGAAGATGAATTAAAAGAGCAGCCTTTGGCAGGTTCTCTTTTTGTAATACACAATTGCGGTTTTAAAGGAATGCCTGCGTTTGAATTTGAAGTTTAATAAAAAGTAATAGTGTTAAACCTCAGAAGTAGTGACATAATGAAATTTGCAATTGTTTGTTTAATGAGATTTTAAAAAAAGAGCCTAAGAAAATTGAAACGTAAGGGTTGTATTTAAAGCTCAAAAGATAACAAAGCGTACAAGATTGCGATGCATGATAGTTCATAGAAATTAATCTGCCGGGCCTGAAAAAAAATGAAGAAGGCTTCCGAATTTTTTAAGACTTCGGAAGTCTGTGTTCCCATAATATTTATAATTGAAACACTAAAAAGAATATTACTCAAAAAATCGAATAAAATCAAGATATATCGACCTGGTATCTTTTGCTTTCGATGCATGTTATTAATTAATTCCTAAAGCAGTGGGACAGCCGGTCAGTGAAGGAGAGATCATTTCGTTAATTGTAAAATAATTTATTATGAAAAAACTAATACTGCTCATTGCAGTTGTTTTTGCAATCAGTTCGTTCACCAAAAAAGAAATTACCTGGGTTGCTATTGGTGATTCAATTACCTATTTAAATGATCATCCAAATGAAACAGGTAATAGGGTTACCAAAGGGTATATGACAGGTGTTGTAGAAAAGCTACCCAATATACATTTTACCAACCAGGGACATAATGGCTGGACATCGGGTAATATAGCCGGTGAAATTGAAAAGCTTGGGTTAACAAAAGCAGATGTGTATTCCGTTTTTTTGGGTACCAACGATTGGTGGCAGGGCAGGCTAATAGGCACGCTATCAAATTATCAAAATAATACGGGCAATAATACATTGTACGGGTCTTACCGCATCATCATTAATAAATTGCGGAGCCTTAATCCAGCCGCTGAAATAATTCTTGTTACACCAATGCAGCGTGTAGATTTTGTATACATTGCCGATATGAAAAACAATGCTTTTGGTTCATACAAAGATAAGAACGGACAGTCGCTTGCCCAGTTTGCAGAGGCAATCATAACAGTAGCAAAGGTAGAAAATTTTAAAGTAGTTGACCTGTATAATAAAAGCGGTATCACATTAAATAACATGGTAAAATATAAACGTTTAAAAGATCCTCAAACAGGTGCCTATAAAAACTATCCTTATCCTGCATTTATTGATATTCCTTTTAACCCTGAAACGGACGAATACCCATACCCACCTGACGCTACGGATATGACCTTTGACGGCCTTCATCCATCTGATAAAGGCTATGCTGTGATTACTAAAATGCTGGTGAAGGTGATGAAGAAATATTGCATGGGTTAATTGTACAGATGCAGGTATAAAATAAAGATGCAGAGTTGTGGTTAAATCTTGGCGATGTAAAAAATCCTGCAGAAGTGAGGCGCCAAAGCCAGGAGAAAATAAAATATAAATAAAAGTGACCAACTTATAGAAGATATCAGACAGGGCATGACAGTTATAATTTTATTTCAGGATATTTTTACATTATATTGTTAACGCCATAAAGAAAATCAACAAAACATGCAGGCCATACTCGGAGTTATTTTTCATTTTATCGGAGGATTTGCTTCCGGTAGTTTTTACATGCCTTATAAAAAAGTAAAAGGCTGGCATTGGGAAAGTTTTTGGATTGTAGGAGGTATTTTTTCCTGGTTTATTGTGCCACCATTGGCAGCATACCTTACCATACCGGGTTTTGCTGATATTATAAAACAGGCCGGCACATCCACATTAGGAATTACGTATTTATTTGGCCTGCTTTGGGGCATTGGGGGATTAACCTACGGCCTTGGTGTGCGTTACCTTGGTATTTCATTGGGCAGCAGCATTATCCTCGGTTTATGTATGGTATTTGGCGCCATCATTCCTTCTATTTATTATGATTTCTTTCCTAAGGAAGGTAAGGATACATTCTCTATGCTGATTCACGCAAGCTGGGGATTAACAGTTATGGCTGGGCTTGCAGTATGTATTATTGGGATTATTATTTGTGGTAAAGCTGGTACCATGAAGGAAAAACAGCTTTCAGCTTCTAGGTCAACAGACCCTCATGGACTGGAAATTAAAACTGAATATAAGTTTGCCCTTGGAATGCTTGTGTCAATTATTTCGGGTGTGTTAAGTGCCTGTTTCAATTTTGGTTTGGAAGCCGGAAAACCTATGGCGGATTTGGCTAATGAAATATGGAAAACGGCCCATCCAAACCAGGGTAATTTTTTGTACCAGAATAATGTAACTTATGTAGTTGTTTTATGGGGTGGATTAACTACCAATTTTATCTGGTGCATGATTTTAAATGCACGCAATAAAACCTTTGGCGATTATACAAATAAAAAAAAGCCATTGCTAAGTAATTATATTTTTTCTGCACTCGCCGGTACTACATGGTTCCTGCAATTCTTTTTCTATGGTATGGGCGAAAGCAAACTGGGTAATGGCCCCAGCTCGTGGATACTGCATATGGCCTTTATAATACTCACGGCAAATATGTGGGGGTTGGTATTAAAAGAATGGAAAGGTGTAAATAAAAAAACAACTACCACCATTCTTATTGGCATTTTAACCATCATACTATCCGTATTGCTGGTGGGGTATGGTAATTCTTTAAAGTGAGTTGTGAGTGGTGAATGGGAGAAAATTTTATTAACAAATAAAAATAATTGTATGAGTAGTGTATCAACAGAATTTAAACATGTAAGCTACCTGTGGGATGAAGCCAAAGCCGCAGAACTTGCAGGCGATGAAGTGGCGCTGTTAGTATATCGTTCCAATTTATTGGGAGCAGATTTGAGATTAACAAATTATGGCGGTGGTAATACTTCCTGCAAAGCAGTTGCCAAAGATCCGGTTACAGGAAAAGAGGTGGAAGTAATGTGGGTAAAAGGAAGCGGTGGTGACCTGGGAACGATGAAACGGAATGGGTTAGCGGCATTGTATGTAGAGCGTTTGAGAAGTCTAAAAAATATCTATCGTGGTATTGAACATGAAGATGAAATGGTGGAATTGTTCAATCATTGCATTTATGATCTGGCATCTAAAGCTCCATCGATTGATACACCCTTGCATGGATTTCTTCCATTTAAACATATTGACCATTTACATCCTGATGCAGCAATTGCTATTGCAGCAGCAAAGGACGGAGAAAAAATCACCAAAGAATTATTTGGTGGAACAATCGGCTGGGTGAAGTGGCAGAAGCCGGGCTTTGAATTGGGCCTGATGTTAAAACAATGTCTTGATGAAAACCCCGGTATCCGCGGTATTATGCTTGGTTCTCATGGCTTGTTTACCTGGGGCGATACCGCTTATGAAAGTTATATAAATACATTAGAGGTAATTGAACTTTGTGCACAATACCTCGAAGATAATTATGGAAACAAAGGCGAAATATTTGCTGGGCAAAAAATAACTTCATTACCAAAACAAGAACGTTTAAAGAAAGCAGCAACACTTGCTCCAATAGTACGCGGCTTCTGTTCTTCACAAACAAAAATGATTGGACACTTTACGGATGATGACCGAGTGCTGCAATTTGTCAACTCTAAAGACTTGGATAGATTGGCACCGCTGGGTACCAGTTGCCCTGATCACTTTTTAAGAACAAAAATTTCTCCACTGGTATTAAATCTTTCAACAGATGAAGATGTAACAAACACGGAAGCTATCAAGGAAAAAATTGCTCCTTTATTTGAAGCATATCGCAAGATGTATGCAAATTATTACAACACCTGCATGCATCCAAATAGTCCTGCCATCCGTGATGCCAACCCTATAGTGATTTTATACCCAGGTATTGGTATGTTTACTTTTGCAAAAGATAAACAGACAGCAAGAGTAGCAGCAGAATTTTATATTAATGCCATCAATGTAATGAAAGGGGCAGAGGCTGTAAGTGAATATACATCATTACCACGGCAGGAAGCATTTAATATTGAATACTGGTTATTGGAAGAAGCAAAATTGCAGCGTATGCCCAAACCAAAATCTTTAAGCGGGCGTGTGGCATTAATTACCGGAAGTGCTGGAGGCATTGGTAAAGCAATTGCAAAAAAGTTTGCAACAGAAGGCGCCTGTGTGGTATTAAATGATATAAACCAGGAGCGTCTTGATGGTGCAATTGAAGAGTTTAAAAAAGCATTTGGAAAAGATACTGCTTCATCAACTTTATTAAATGTAACAGATGAGGCAACTATACAAAATGCAATGGCAGATGCAGCGTTGGCATTTGGTGGTGTTGATATTGTAATAAATAACGCAGGTATCAGCATTTCAAAAACAATAGCAGATCATTCTATTGCCGATTGGGACAAGTTGTATGATATTTTAGTGAAGGGCCAGTTTCTTGTGTCTAAAGCAGGTATTGAAATAATGCGTAAACAAAATTTTGGTGGCGATATCATTAATATTGTTTCTAAAAATTCTGTAGTGGCAGGTCCCAATAATGCAGGCTATGGTTCTGCAAAAGCAGCACAGGCGCACCTTACCCGTTTAATGGCTGCAGAAGTTGGTACTGATCATATAAGGGTGAATACTGTAAACCCTGATGCAGTAATTTCTGATAGCAATATTTGGGCAGGTGGCTGGGCCGAGGGAAGGGCCAAAGCGTATGGCATTACAGTTGAAGAGTTACCCGCTTATTATGCCAAACGTACCTTACTGAATGAAACTATTTTGCCGGATGATATCGCCAATGCATGTTATGCTTTTGTTGGAGGGTTATTGAATAAATCTACCGGTAATGTATTAAATGTGGATGGTGGTGTTGCTGCTGCATTTTTAAGATAACCGGGGCTAAATTTTTTTATAAATATTTTTGCTAAAATCGATTGTTATGCAAGTGAAAAAAAATACGATTGATGAGCACAATCAGTCATTGATTACTGAACATAAAAGAAAATTTGATTTTATTTCAGTTGGGATAGATAATATTGATGCTGTCGTTAAAAAATTAATTGATTTTAATGTGGCCATACCCAGTTGGGCACTTGGTACAGGTGGTACAAGGTTTGGCCGTTTTGCAGGAAGTGGCGAACCCGGCAATTTAGAAGAAAAAATGGAAGATATAGGCTTGTTGCATGCACTCAATAAATCAAGCGGTGCCATATCGCTGCACATTCCGTGGGATATTCCGGAAAATTATGCAGATATAAAAAGCTTAGCTGCACAATTAGGTTTACAGTTTGATGCTGTAAACTCCAATACATTCCAGGATCAGAAAACCCAGGAACTGAGTTATAAATTTGGGTCATTGCAGCATGTAAATAAAGCCGTTCGCAAACAGGCCATCGAACATAATATTGAAGTAATAAAACATGGCGTTGAATTAGGTTCAAAAGCATTAACGGTTTGGCTGAGTGACGGTAGTTGTTTCCCGGGTCAATTAAATTTTAGAAAAGCATTTCAAAATACACTGGAAAGCCTGCAGGAAATTTATGCAGCGCTGCCTGCTGACTGGAAAGTATTTGTTGAATACAAAGCCTTTGAACCCAATTTTTATTCCATGACAGTGGGGGATTGGGGGCAATCGTTATTATATGCAAATAAACTTGGGCCGAAAGCATTTACATTAGTTGACCTTGGTCATCACTTACCCAATGCCAATATTGAGCAGGTCGTTTCGCTTTTGCTAATGGAAAAAAAACTGGCAGGTTTTCATTTTAACGATAGCAAGTATGGTGATGATGATTTAACAGTAGGAAGTATCAGGCCTTATCAACTCTTTTTAATTTTTAATGAACTCGTGGAAGGAATGGATGCAAGGGGCATGAACCATGCAACAGACCTGGGCTGGATGATTGATGCAAGTCATAATGTAAAAGACCCGCTGGAAGATTTATTGCAATCTGTTGAAGCCATCATGATTGCTTATGCCCAAGCATTGCTGATTGATAGAAAAAAATTAAACGAAGCACAGGATAACAATGATGTAGTAACTGCACAGGAAGTATTGCAGGATACTTTTCGCACTGATGTAAGACCTATAGTTGCTGAAGCAAGATTGAGAAGGGGCGCTGCATTGAACCCGGTACAGCTGTTCAGACAGTTAAAAGTAAGGGAGCAGCTAATAAAAGAAAGAGGAACTAAAACAGTGGCAACAGGATTGTGAGTTGATTCGTCTATGGTGAATGGGCAATTGTGAATGGGCACTATGGGCTCAAATAATTTTCAAAAACCCTGGCGTTAAAAATATATTAGTCTTTTATTTATTAGCAGGAATAGTGAAGGATATGAAAAATAAAAAATAATATTGACCATTGACTATTCACCGCATGAGCAAAACTTCCATCATAGCAATATTCGACATTGGTAAGACTAATAAGAAATTATTATTATTTGATGAACAGTATAAACTGGTGCATGAAGAAAGCAGGCAGTTACCCGAAACAACCGATGAAGATGGTTTTGCCTGCGAAGATATAATAGCACTAACGCAATGGGTGAATGAATCTTTTGATAAATTATTATATGATGAAAGGTTTACTATTAAAGCAATAAATATTTCGGCGTACGGAGCCAGCTTTGTTTACATGGATGATGAAGGGAAAGTAGTACTGCCTTTGTACAATTATTTAAAACCCTATCCGAAAGAGTTACTGAAAAAATTTTATACCGATTATGGAGGTGAAAGCTTAATCGGAAAACAGACCGCATCGCCATCATTAGGTCATCTTAATTCGGGTCTTCAATTGTATAGGCTAAAATATGAAAAGCCAACAATGTTTTCTGCAATTAAATATGCGCTGCATTTACCCCAGTACGTTAGTTATCTTCTTTCTTCCAAAATAAATTCAGAAATTACCAGCATTGGCTGTCATACTTATTTATGGAATTTTCAGCAACAAAAATATCATTCATGGCTGACACAGGAAGGGGTAGCTGAGAAATTGCCCCCCTTATTTAGTTCTACCGGAATTGCAGGATATGCAAATGGTGGAATACCTGTTGGGGTTGGGTTGCATGACAGCTCAGCTGCTTTGATTCCTTATATCCTTTCATTTAAAGAGCCATTCATCTTGTTATCAACAGGAACCTGGTGCGTTAGTTTAAACCCATTCAATCATTCGCAGTTATCTGATTATGAATTGCACAACGATTGTCTTTGTTATCTTTCTTATGAAGGCAAGCCGGTAAAGGCCTCCCGACTGTTTGCAGGTTACGAACATGAACAGCAAGTGAAAAGATTGTCAGAACATTTTAAAACACCATTAGATTATTTTTCTACTGTTAATTGTGATACAGCATTATTAAAAAAGCTGAACCCGGTAAATAAAAAACATCAGTCCAGTAACAATAGTGCAATGATTGAGCAATCGTATTTTGCAAAAAGAGAACTCAGTGAATTTTCGTCTTATGAGCAAGCCTATCATCAGTTGATAGCAGATATTATTAATCAACAGGTGAGTAGTACTAATTTAGTGTTAACCGGTACAGCAGTAAAACGGATTTTTGTGGATGGCGGTTTCAGCCAAAACTCTATTTATATGACTTTGCTTGCCGAAGCATTCCCTGCTACTGAAGTGTATGCTGCATCTTTACCGCAAGCATCTGCATTAGGTGCGGCAATAGCAGTTTCTTATAAAAAAATAGACAGCGATATGTTTAAAAAGCATTTTTCAATGTATAAATAAAGGCCATCTTTCTTTTAAAAATTACAAAATATGAAATGGGAATTCAATACCAACTATCCATCTGTTGATGATTTGAGAAAAAAAGCAAAAAGCAGGATACCCAATTTTGCTTTTGAATACCTTGATGGAGGCTGCAATGAAGATGTGAACCTGTATAAAAATACGGCTAAAGTACGGGAGATAGAACTGGTGCCTTATTATTTAAATGAGCACAAAGGTTCCAGCATGCAAACAGAACTATTCGGCCATGTGTATGATGCACCTTTCGGCATATCCCCGGTTGGCCTCCAGGGATTGATGTGGCCCAATGCCCCGGAAATTTTGGCCAAAGCTTCATTGAAGCACAATATTCCGTTTATATTAAGCACAGTTACCACATCTAGTATTGAAAGAATCAGCGAATTAACAGAAAGCAAGGCATGGTTTCAATTGTACCATCCTGCAGAGAATTCTTTAAGAGATGATATACTGAGAAGGCTGGAAGCAGCGCAGTATCCTGTATTGGTAATTCTGTGCGATGTGCCATCATTTGGTTTCAGGCCAAGGGATATAAGAAACGGCCTCGCAATGCCGCCTAAAATGACCCTTAAAAACATGCTGCAGATAATGGGCAAGCCTAATTGGGCTTTACGGACCCTTTTTCATGGCCAACCCGCCTTTGCAACCATGAAACCCTATATGCCCAAGGGCCTTGATATGAAACAACTGGGTCTTTATATGAACCGTACATTTTCGGGAAGGTTAAATGAAGAAAAAATTTCACAAATCCGGGACAAGTGGAAGGGCAAACTCGTATTGAAAGGGGTGGCAAGTGAAGAAGATACTGCCATGGCAATTAAATTAGGATTGGATGGCATCATTGTATCCAATCATGGCGGCCGACAGTTGGACGCAGGACAATCGGCCATCAAATCGCTTGAAATAATTGTAAAAAAATATAAAGGCCAGATAAAAATTATGATGGACAGCGGCCTTCGTTCGGGTCCTGATGTGGCTAGGGCCATGGCATATGGGGCAGAATTTACATTTATGGGCAGATCGTTCATGTATGGAGCCGCCGCATTGGGAAACCAGGGAGGAGACCATACCATCGCTATTTTAAAAACACAATTACAGCAGGTAATGGAACAGCTATGCTGCGAAAAGACTACAGACTTTTCAAATCACCTTGTTGGGTAATATTTTACATTTAGGATTTATATCACAAATATAGCGACAGCCAAAAAGACTTAGCGACGAATAATTTACGGTCTTACGCCTTCGCAAAGGATACAAAACGGAATTGCCCCGTCGAATTTCTCCAATATGCAGCCCTCAGCTTGCTCATCATAAAGAGTTCCCATCTTTTTTAAATTTTCGAACTCCGTAATCCGGCTTTAAAAATTAGCGTAAAGCTTAATGTGCATTAAGAAAAAAGCAGCTCATTTTTTTAGAAAGTCATAATGTCACTATTTGAAAAGACAGTATTGAATTAATTAAATGGGGGAGACTGGCCTACATTTTTTCTGGCTACTTTGAAGGATTTTATGTTGACCTAATAAAGCCTGCCTGCGGTATGAGGAAAAATGCAGCTAATTCTATTAGTTTTTAGATATAAATAATACAAAAATTTATTATTAGCTAGTATCCAAATTAATTAGTTTTAATAAATTTATATAAATATGTAATAAATAATTACTTATAAATTCTATTTAAAATATAAAATTCAAAATTAAAGATATAAATAGTAAATACATTGATTAATATCAATCATTTTTAGTAGATTGAAATATTTTATATAAATAGTGTATAAATATTTGATTATAAATTATATAAAATATTTTGTTGTAATTATATTTTATATAAATTATAATATAAAATATAAATTAATACGGCTATAAGCTATTTTTCTATTTTTAAACTTTATTATTTTTTTGATACCTTTCTAAGGACATGGGTAAACTTATTTTAAAACAATTTATATGGCCTGGATTTGATAAATTGATACATTATCCAAAAAACTGTAATTATGACAGTTATTAGTTTTTAGTAAATAAAGGATTTAATGATAATAGAAGAATGCTTTTGGGGAGCTTGAAAGTGATATTTTTGTAAATTATAGTAGTAGTTTTTGTGAATTTTTTAAGATTTCCGGGAGTGACTCTCTTTGTAAAATAAAGGTTTTGGATACAAATGGGGTAATTTTTGAAATTTTTGCCATTATTTTTTTCAAAAATAAAAGTCTATTTCTTTAAATATTATCTATTAGTAAATAATTAAACGATTTGTATTTATTCAAAAAAAAGTCTATTTCGAGTGTTTTGACATTTTTTTACGTAAATTTACGGTGGAGTTATTTTGGAAATATCAAAATCGGTATTATGTTTACATCCGAAATCGAAATGACCCTTACCTCGGTTATCCGGCTTTCAAAAAGCAAAAATCCTCTGCTAATAATTCTCCATTCAACTGAATTATTTTTTATTTCTCTGAAGACCAGATTCTAAAACCTCAAACCACAAAGAAATGAAAACTAATTTTACACTAATCTGTAAGGGATTTTTAATACTTACCTTTACTTTTTCCGCATTATTCCCCGCATATTCACAGTGCGCTGCGCCATCAATGGTATTTCATAATCCTATATTAGTTTCTGGAGTTAATGGGCAGAAAGATGCCAAATATAAATTTTCTTCAGTAACACAAGGGGTAGATGCTTATCTTACTATACAGGACATAGTTGGTGGAGCCACATTAATTGATATAGATAATACAGCACAGGGATATGATGCAGCGTGGCAGCCCATTGTTAGGACCTCTTCTACACAAACAAGTGGTGAAAGTTATATAAGCTGGAGACTCCAGTTTTTAGATTCTATCAACGGTAATGAACATAAATACCCATGCTTTATATTATCTTTTATTGATGTTGATGGTGATAATTTAAAGGTTCAGGAATTTGTGGGGGCTAAATCACCCAATAATTTTACGCTTTCCAATCCATCAGATTTAACCATTACGTTGGATGGGGAATTGAGAAAGGCTATGGGCCCCCTAAAAAACTTTAATGACATTGATACTTCATCCTGGAGCACTAATATTAATTATAATTATTCTTATAGTGATAAGGTTGATGAAATTCGTACAGGTACAAATCAAAAAAACGGGTTTTCTGCACAAAATCGTTTGTTTTGTTCTTATTTCACAAAAACTACTCCTGCTTTTAGTTTGATATTACCTGTAAAATATTCTTCCTTTGATGCAGTTGTATCTGATCAAACAGTAAAATTAAAATGGATTACTGTAGAGGAAATGAATAATGATCATTTTGAGGTTGAAAGATCAACTGATGGTGTAAACTTTTTAACGGCAGGATATGTATTGGGTGCAGAGACTGTTGAAGGAAATAAAAGTACTTATAGATTTAATGAAAATACTGCTAATTTCAAAAGAAGCAGTATTGTATACTATCGTTTAAAGCAAATAGATAAAGATGGTAATTCGAGTTATAGTAAAACCCTGGCTGTACAATTAAGAGTAAAAGAAGGTATGGTTTTACAGGTATCTCCTAATCCTTTTATAAATAAAATTGATGTAAGGTTTGAAGCTAAGGAAGGTGGAAATTCAGAAATTCGAGTTATAAACCTGGCTGGTCAAACAGTGATATCAAAACAATATGTTATAAGTAAAGGGTTCAATAAGATGGCTTTAAATGATTTTAGTAAACTTTCGAAAGGAATGTACATTGTACAGGTTATGGTTAATGGTGTTGTAAATGACTCTCAAAAGATAGTTAAGAATTAACGGGGGTTGATTGATCAAAGGGAAGGTGTAAAGAATACTGTACAGCCTTCCCCAAAATCACATTAAACATTAAAATATAAAATTGATTTGTAAAATTGCTTTTTAATAAATAGTTGTTACCAAATACATAACTATATTGCTTTGCTCACAAAAAAAGTATATATTCAAACAAAATTTATAAAATTAATAAATTTAAGAGTTGTACTTGAACCTTAAATGAATTAATATCCTTTTAAAATACGCATATCTAATCCATTGAAAATCTGCATTTTTTTTAACAAAAAAAATTACAGATGAAAAAAAAGTGGTATGTAGTGTACACAAAATCTCACTGCGAGAAAAAAGTAGCTGCCTCATTAGCTAAAAAGAAAATTGAAAATTATTGTCCGCTTAACAGAACACTAAACAGTAAGGGCAATACAAAAAAGTGGGTATATGAACCCCTGTTTACTTCCTTTGTATTTGTATATATTGCTGATGTAGAAATAAGTAAAATAAGACAGATTAATTCTGTCGTAAGTTTTGTTTACTGGTTAGATAAACCAGCGATAATCAGTGATGAAGAAATTGAAAATATAAAGGATATTACCAGGGAGTATTCTAATATACATCTCCAAAAAATAAGTGTTAACCCAAATGGTGTTGCAAGTTTTTTCAGTGAGCCCCTTTTTGATATCAATTCCAGTTCTACCTTGATTTCGGTTAAAAATTCAAACTTTAAATTGTTACTTCCTTCAATGGGATATGTAATGACAACTAAAATTGAAAAATCAACTATTGATGTATTTAATTATGGATTTGAAAGAACTAAATTGGTTTCATAAACATTGTTTATCAGGGGTGCAAAATAACTGATGAATAGTAAATAGTATTCGACAAAATTTTAATATCTATATAAAATAGCCGGTTTGTTTATCTTAAAGAATTCAAGGACATTAATGTCAGCATTATATTGGCTTACTGAAACTATATAGTATATGAAAATGAAGATAGATTATTTAAAAGGGCTGTTAAGACCAGGAATTTTATTAGTGCCATTGAAATATATTTTAAAGAAACAAGGCACCCATTTTCAATTATTCCCATCTTACTGGGAATTGGCTCCAGTTAGATTGGAAAAAGCAATGACCCGTAACAATATTGAAACCACCATTCACCAACAAGGTAATTTCAGGTTGCATCAAAATGATTTTTGAAAAATAAAATTGCGTCTATATTATGCAATCAATAAAATAATAGAGCACAAATAGCGTTTACTTATCAACCCAGGGATAAAAAACGCTTGTGCTTGGTAATCAAGATGTTTTCTTTGGGGGTTACAGAACCTTTTAGGTTCGTAAACGAAGACCCGATTTCTATCGGGTCTTTTGATTTTTATACTCTTCTGAAATGCACAAAAGATGCTTTGAAAGCAAATAATTTTAACTCAAAAAGGAGATCTAAAATACTATGTTGAAATCCGTTTTTTACCAGTAGATAATTTTGGCAACTTGTTCTTTTGGGGTGTAAGTTTATATTTTTTTATTATAAGCAATGGTGTAATATTCATCTTACCCTTATCATCCTTTAATTGAAAATAGTAAGTATTAATTTGTTTTTTTCCTGATTGTTCTTCTTCAATTTTTACAAGTGTAGAAAGCAAACTGTCTTTTTCTGTATTTGAAATGGTAGTAGCTATTGTTGCTGCAGGCGTATTTTTATTAAGCAGTTCGTCTTCATTAACCAGTGCAATTACATATTCTTTTTCTGTATCAACACGTGCTTGTTTTTTTGCTAAGGCTAGTTTATTTATACTCGTCTTTTTAGACGCAGTTTGTTGAGCAGGAATTTTGTCAAAAATTATTTTTGATGGATTTTCGTTTGAATTAGATCTATTAGCAAAAACAGCCCTTGTGGTAGAGGCCAATTTATTAGTAATATTATCAAACTTATTATCCTTGACTTGTACAGAATTTTTATTGTTTAGTGAAGGTGTTTGTAAACATATAGAAGCGATGAAAATTAATAAGCAAAGACCAGCGAGCTTAAATTTTTCTGAAGAATTGATATTTGTTTTTGGTGTTTGATTATTTAATAACCTTTTTATACGATGCAATAATATTTTTTTATTATTGGTAGCGGCCATTGCTAGTTGTATTTGCTGATGGCGCTGCTCTTCCAGTACCAGTAAGGATTTGGCATATTCAACTTTATTAAATTGATAGTTGAGTACCCAATCATCGCAGCAATTTTCCCTTTCTTTTTTTACAATTTTATATAATAAAGCAACAAAGGGATTAAAGTATAAAATCATTACCAGGATAGATTGTAAAAAATTGAGCAGGTAATCATTTCTTTTTATATGAGCCAGTTCATGCAGCAGTATAGCATTCACCTGGTCAGTGCTTAAATTATTAATTACAGCCGCAGGTATTAGAATAATTGGTTTAATAAAACCAGTTACTGATGGTACTTCAACATGTGCAGATAGCCAGACCATTACTTTCTTTTTAATGCCTAAATGAATCGCCGCCTTGTTGGTGAAAATTTTAATATCTACAGGAACTTTTAATAAATTACTGGTACTTATAAAGCGAAGCTTAAAATAATGCTTAAAAAACTTAATAATATATAAAGCCAGTATTGTAAAATAAAAAACAGCAAGAAGCGGAAGTACTTTGTTAAATACCTGAAATTTCACCAGCCATTTTTTTGTAAAGAAATCGTTGGCTTGTTGCAGCAACTGATAGTTTTGTACAATTGTAAATACAAACCAGGTAAACGAGAGAAATAACAATGCCTGGCTAAGATGGTATTTTATTATGGCAGATAATTCTTTATCAAAAAATGTAATTGCTACATAAATGAGCCACAATAAAGCGGCTTGCCAAAAACTATTAATAATAGCCCAGCTAATAGATTGTAAAAAATAAGCGTTGTCAAAAAATGCAATCAGCATAAAGCAACTGTTGATTAAATGTTTTTCAAATAATTCCTTATTTCGTCCAGCTCTTTTTTTGATGTTTTATAATTGCCCAATGCCTGCATTATCAATTGTGATGATGAGCCAGAAAACAGGGAATCTATCATCTTGTTTAAAAATAAGTTTTGTGTTTTTTCTTTACTTACTGCAGGTTGATAAATATGGGTCTTACTGCTGCTATCCCTTGTAACCAGGCCTTTTTCAAACATTATCTGCATTAGTTTAAGGGTGGTTGTGTAACCTGCTTCTTTAACTTTTAATAGTTCTTCGTGTACATCTCTTACAGTTGCAGATTTTCTTTCCCACAGCACTTGTAATATTTCAAGTTCGCCTTCTGTAGGCTTGCTATTTTTTATTAATGTCATAATACGATATTTTTCGTATGTAAATATAAAAGATAATTTCTAAAATAAAATAAAAAAATATTACTGATAAATTAAGTGAAATAAATTAAAAGAGAGATAGCAGGAATCTTGCTTTATAGTTTTCGATATGCAATAAAAAACCCTTATGTTTTGCATAAGGGTTTTTATTGGTTGCAGTTTGTTTTGGTATGCTAATTTTTAAATGGTTCTATTTGTTTTTATTTTCTGTACTGCTCATTTTCATCATTGTTTCTATTTGAGCTTTCCTATTCAATTCAATTTTATCATGATGCAATTTGGCAAGGGTAGGGGCAATAACCAATGAAACAATACTCATTAATTTGATTAAAATATTCATTGATGGGCCGGAAGTATCTTTAAAAGGATCTCCAACAGTGTCGCCTGTTACAGACGCCTTGTGAGGATCTGATTTTTTATAATACATGGTACCATTAATATCAACCCCTTTTTCGAAAGACTTTTTTGCATTATCCCATGCTCCGCCAGCATTATTTTGAAAAATGCCCATTAACACACCACTTACGGTTGCACCTGCTAAAAACCCACCCAATACTTCTGGTCCAAAAATAAACCCAATAATAATGGGTGATAATAAAGCTATAGCACCGGGTAGCATCATTTTTTTAAGCGAGGCTTCTGTAGAAATAGCCACACATTTATCATATTCAGGTTTTCCTGTACCTTCCATAATTCCCGGTATAGTGCGGAATTGGCGACGAACTTCTTCCACCATCGCCATGGCCGCTTCGCCCACTGCACGGATAGCCAATGAAGAAAATATGAAAGGGATCATTCCGCCTACAAATAAACCAGCCAAAACATCGGCATGGTAAATATCAATTCCGTCAATACCCGCAATGCCAACAAATGCAGCAAATAATGCAAGTGCAGTTAATGCTGCAGAAGCAATGGCAAAACCTTTACCACTCGCTGCTGTAGTATTTCCAACGGCATCTAGAATATCAGTTTTTTCACGCACATCAGCAGGTAATTCACTCATTTCAGCAATACCTCCAGCATTATCTGCAATGGGACCGAAAGCATCAATTGCCAATTGCATGGCCGTTGTAGCCATCATACCAGCTGCGGCAATTGCTACACCATATAAACCTGCACAAGCAAAAGAACCATAAATACCACCGGCTAAAACCAATATCGGTAAAAGTGTACTTTCCATGCCTACAGCCAATCCCCCAATAATATTGGTGGCATGACCGGTAGCAGATTGACGGATAATACTCATTACAGGGCGTTTACCCATTGCCGTATAGTATTCTGTTATTATACTCATTAATGCACCTACTACTAAACCAACCATGATTGCGCCAAACACACCATTCTTTGTAAACTGGTGTCCACGTAAACTCATGGTGTCAGGCATTAAATAATTGACCAGGAAAAAACATCCAATAGCTGTTAAAACCATCGAACCCCAGTTGCCCATATTTAAAGCACTTTGAACTTTATGTGTGCTTAAACCAGCATTATCACTAATACGTACAAAGAATGTTCCTATTATAGAAAGTATAATTCCCATTGCTGCAATAAGCATGGGCAATAAAATTGGTGCCATGCCTAAGAAATGATCAGAGGCTTTAGCAAGTTCTGTAGTCATAGTTTCTCTTCCCAAAACCATTGTTGCTAAAACGGTTGCTACATAACTACCAAAAAGATCGGCACCCATACCGGCAACGTCACCTACGTTATCACCTACGTTGTCAGCAATAGTTGCCGGGTTGCGTGGATCATCTTCCGGAATACCCGCTTCCACTTTACCTACTAAATCGGCACCCACATCGGCAGCTTTTGTATAAATACCACCACCAACACGTGCAAATAAGGCAATAGATTCTGCTCCTAAAGAAAACCCCGTTAATATTTCAATGGCTTTTTCAAGTGCTAACCTGTATTCTTCAGAACCGGTTGATAAACCAGAAACAAATGTCATATAAAGAATGATAAACAAACTACCTAATCCTAAAACAGCCAAACCTGCAACACCCATTCCCATTACACTTCCTCCTGTAAAAGAAACAGATAATGCTTTGCTTAAACTTGTTCGGGCAGCTTGGGCTGTACGGACATTAGCTTTAGTAGCCACTCTCATTCCTATAAAACCTGCCAAGGCACTAAAAAAAGCGCCCACTACAAATGCCAAAGCAATACTCCAGTGGCTATTGGCATTACTATAACCCATAATACCTAATAGTAAAGCGCCAATAATAACAAAATAAGTAAGGATTTTGTACTCTGCCTTTAAAAAGGCCATTGCACCTTCCGCAATATAAGTGCTGATTTCCTTCATCCGTTCGTTTCCGGCATCTTGTTTAGATACCCAGGCAAACT
>JAYTTI010000127.1:0-20077 GCA_043745405.1 Ferruginibacter sp.
TGTCGGACTGAATTGACTCTTTTTCATAATAGTTTACATTTTTAAAGTTAACAATTTTGTCTACTTTTAAAACGTACTATTTTTGGGGGAGCTTACAACTACAATCAGAAAAAATATTCTTTAGCAAAAACTGACTTCCAATATTTGGTTGACAATTATCCAGAAAATGACAAGTATAAAAATTGGTTGCTTGCTTCACGGACAATTCAATCAAAAAAATATGTAAACTATCTTTGGTTTGCGGCAGTCATTTGCATGGTTTGGGAGACAATGGTTCACAAAGAAGACAGACAACTTAAAGACACCCTTCTAATTGCAGCGATAATATTTTTTGGACTTGCAGTTTGTGGAGAGATTACAAACGCACTTGTTAAATCAAGCATTAAAAAACAATAACGATGGCTGACGAGAAGCTAATTGAAAGATCATCAAATATTCTCAATGAAAATATTGCTTGACCCAAACAATGCTACTTTTTTTGATTTTTTAAAACATTAGACAAGGGCTTCGTACAACATTGTATCTTGTTATAAACATAAAAAAACCCTTTAAAATAAAGGGTTTTTTCTTTCTTCGGGGGTTTATAATAAAATATTTTCTATAATGCAATTTGCTTTTCTGCCATCATTTTGCGCATATTAATTAAACCGTAGCGCATGCGGCCCAGCGCAGTATTGATGCTGCATTTGGTAAGGTCTGCAATTTCTTTAAAGCTAAGGTCTGCATAATGACGCATAATGATTACTTCACGCTGGTCTTCAGGCAGCATATCAATCATTTTACGCACCCTGTCATGGCTTTGGTTTTGCATCATGCGGTGTTCAGCACTTGGTTCAGAAAAGTTCAATACTTCAAAAATATCCCTGTCATCACTTGTTTTGATGCTTGGGCTACGTTTGATTTTTCTGAAATGGTCAACGCAAAGATTGTGGGCAATACGTAGCGCCCAAGGTAAAAATTTGCCTTCATCTGTATACCGACCGCCTTTAAGCGTATCAATTATACGGATAAACACATCCTGGAAAAGATCTTCTGCCAGGTACTTGTCTTTTACAAGTAAATAAATTGAAGTGTAAATTCTGTCCTTGTAACGGGTTACAAGTGTTGAAAGAGCGTTAGTGTCTCCATCCATGTAAAGATGTACTAACTGCTGGTCGGTTAAATTGGTTAGGCATTTCATAACTTCTACAGTTTTTGTTGGTTTAGGACTTTTGTTTGGAAACCAATAAGAGAGAATTGAGCGTAGAAGTCTAATAGATAGGCGTTCGTGGCTTTTCACTTTACTGGATATTGGACTGTGAAAATAGTTAAAATTTTTAAAACGCCAAATTTTTCTTAAAGTTTTTTTTGGACTGATCTTTTTTAAAAGTAAGTCAATTAACAACAGTTAATAAAAAAAGTGCTGATTTTAGGAAGACTTTCACATAATTATTACATCGCAAAACAGAACACACTATTTTTGCAAACAATAAAATGGCAACAAAAACAATCCCTAAAAAAAAAGAAAATATTCCCTCAATAAATAATGATGGAATATTAATAAAAGGCGCAAGAGTTCATAACCTTAAAGATGTAACTGTAACAATACCGCGTAATAAGCTGGTAGTAGTTACAGGTGTTTCGGGTTCAGGTAAATCTTCTTTAACCATCGATACTTTATTTGCAGAAGGCCAACGCAGGTATGCAGAAAGCCTGAGCGCTTATGCCCGCCAGTTTATGCAACGCATGGACAAACCCGATGTGGATTATATAAAAGGATTATGCCCTGCAATTGCCATTGAACAAAAAGTTATTTCCCGAACGCCAAGAAGCACGGTTGGAAGCATGACGGAAATTTATGATTACCTGCGCCTGTTATTTGCCCGAACAGGTAAAACAATTTCGCCGGTTAGCGGAAGAGAAGTAAAAAAAGATGATGTGGCGGATGTGGTAAAAGCCATTGAACAATTAAAAGAAGGAGACAGGGTATTGGTTTTGGTGCCTTTTAAACTGCACGTTAAAAGGGATATAAAAGAAGAACTGAATATTTTATTGCAAAAAGGTTTTTCAAGAATAGCATCACCAAACGTCGCAGGTGCTTTGGAACCCCAGCGTATTGAAGACATTCTCGAAAATAAAGGTTTTAAACTTTCACCGGATACATACCTGCTTATTGACAGGCTTGTTGTAAAATCATTTGATGAAGATGATAAGCACCGTATCAGCGATTCTGTAGGCATCGCTTTTTATGAAGGCGAAGGTGCATTGATACTAGAAGTAAACGGCAAAAAATTATTGCATTTTAGTAATAAGTTTGAGCTCGACGGTATTCAGTTTGAAGAACCGGTGCCTAATTTATTTTCTTTTAATAATCCTTTTGGCGCATGCCCAACATGTGAGGGATTTTCGCTTGTATTGGGTATCGACCCCGACCTTGTTTTACCCAATAAACAGTTAAGTGTATACGAAGGTGCCGTAGCGCCATGGAAGGGTGAAAAATTAGGATTGTGGAAAGAGCAGTTTATAAGAGCCGCAAAGAATTTTAATTTTCCTATACATACACCCATCATCGATCTTACAAAAGAACAATACCGTCTTTTATGGCAGGGCAATAATTACGCAAATGGTATTGATGATTTTTTTAAAGAAGTAGAGCAAAATTTATACAAGGTACAGTACCGCGTTTTGTTAAGCCGCTACCGGGGCAAAACATTATGCCCCGATTGTAAAGGCTATCGCCTGCGTAAGGAAGCACTGTATGTAAAAGTTGCTGATAAACATATCGGAGAATTATGCGAATTACCGGTTAAAGATTTACAGGTTTGGTTTGATAAATTAAAGCTTGGCGAATACGATCAAAAAGTTGCCAAAAGAATTTTAATAGAAATTCATCACCGCATTAAAACATTAACAGATGTTGGTCTTGGTTACCTTACTTTAAACAGGTTGGCAAATTCTTTAAGTGGTGGCGAAAGCCAGCGCATACAACTTACAAGAAGTTTAGGAAGTAATCTTACCAGTTCCTTATATATTTTAGATGAACCTTCTATTGGCTTACATAGCCGGGATACAGAAAGGCTGATAAGAGTTTTAAAAGAATTACGTGATTTGGGAAATACAGTAGTGGTGGTAGAGCATGATGAAATGATAATGCGGGAAGCTGATTACATCATTGATATGGGGCCACTGGCAAGCCACTTAGGCGGAGAGGTAGTTGCTGCAGGTAATTATAAAGAATTAATTGCCGATAAAAACAGTCTTACAGGAAAATACCTTAAAGGCGAATTAACTATTGAAACACCAAAAATTTTACGCAAATGGAACCAAAGTATTACAATACAAGGTGCCAGGCAAAACAACCTTAAAAACATCAATGTACAATTTCCGTTGAATGTGTTTTGTGTAATATGCGGTGTCAGCGGCAGTGGCAAAACAACTTTGGTAAAACAAATATTATATCCTGCCCTGCAAAAAATTAAAGGCGAAGGAGTAGAAAAGGCGGGCATACATAAAAATATTACAGGTAATATAGAGTCCATTTCTCAAATAGAAATGGTAGATCAAAACCCAATTGGCAAATCATCCAGAAGTAACCCGGTTACCTATATTAAAGCATATGATGAAATAAGGGAATTGTACAGCAAGCAGCCACTTAGTAAAATGCGGGGGTTTTTACCAAAACATTTTTCTTTTAATGTAGATGGTGGAAGATGTGATGCATGTAAAGGCGAGGGAGAACAAATTGTTGAAATGCAGTTTTTGGCGGATGTACATTTAACCTGTGAAGTGTGTGCAGGTAAAAGGTTTAAAGAAGAAGTACTGGAGGTAATATATAAAGGGAAAAATATTTACGATGTACTGGAGATGAGTGTAGATGATGCGATTCAGTTCTTTTCCTCTCCGCTAACTAGCGGAGGAGGCCCGGGGGCTGCCGATGTAGCAAAAAAAATACAGCCATTAAGTGATGTAGGTTTGGGCTATGTAAAATTGGGACAGAGCAGCAATACCCTTTCTGGCGGCGAAGCTCAAAGAGTTAAACTTGCGTCTTTTTTAGGTAAAGGCAAATCGCAGGGTAATATCCTTTTTATTTTTGATGAACCAACTACCGGCCTGCATTTTCATGATATAAAAAAACTGCTTACCTCTTTTAATGCATTGATAGAACAGGGGCATACTATAATAGTTATCGAACATAATACGGATGTAATCAAGTCCGCAGACTGGATAATTGATCTTGGGCCGGAAGCAGGTGATGCAGGTGGTAACCTTGTTTTTGCAGGTAAACCAGCCGACTTAAAAAAATGTAAAGAAAGTTTTACTGGCAAATTTTTATAAAATAAAAAACTACTGATTAACTGTCAGCAGTTTTTTGCAATTCTATAATCAAATATTTTATCTTAACCTGTTACTATCCTTTATTAGCTTTTCATCTCCATTAATTCCCCTTGCAGCCAATACCAGTGCTGCAATTATAACAATATGCAAAATAGCAGTAAAGGCATAATCGCCCCTTGTAAAATCTTTTGTTTGCTGGTAATATAAAAATACCAATAGTACATCAAGCAAAATAGCCACAATGCATAACCATAGCTGTGTTACCCTCCTCTTAAATAAAAAAATTGTTATCAGTGCCAATACGCCCAGCACAATAGTCACTATCATCAGGCTAAGGTTTTGGGTACCATTTAATTGATGGTATAAATTATCCGGCAAATAAGTGCCGCTGTAAAAAGACAATTTTAATGTAAGAAAACTAACTACAGAGGCTAGTAATAGCCAAATGGATTGAATACGTTGTATCATACAATTATTTTTAAATTATCCAAGTTCGGGGTATAAAACAAACTGGCGCATAAATTCATTTACCTGCCCACGAACGGTATTGATAACATTTTCATCATCTGCATTCATCAAAACATTGTCCAGTACATTTACTACAAACTGCATATGTTCTTCCTTCATACCACGGGTGGTAATTGCTGCAGTGCCTACGCGGATACCTGATGTTACAAAAGCACTTTTATCATCAAAGGGAACCATATTTTTATTTAAGGTTATGTCGGCTTTTACCAACACCTGTTCAGCTTTTTTACCACTGATATTTTTATTGCGTAAATCTATCAACATTAAATGATTATCTGTACCGTTACTGATTAACTGGTATCCTTTATCTACAAATGCCTTGGCCATTGCCTGCGCATTAACAATAACCTGTTTGGCATAGTCTGTAAACTCATCCGTTAAAATTTCGCCAAAGGCAATGGCTTTTGCTGCAATAATATGTTGCAAAGGGCCACCCTGTATACCCGGAAAAACGGCCATATCTATAAGGTTACTCATCAGCCTTGTATTACCTTTTACATCTTTTAAACCAAATGGGTTTTCAAAATCTTTTTTCATTAAAATAATACCACCTCTTGGGCCACGTAAAGTTTTATGTGTGGTAGAAGTTACAAAATGGCAATGTTCAAAAGGAGAGCTTAATAATCCTTTGGCAATTAAACCGGCCGGATGCGCCATATCGCATTGTACAAAGGCACCCACTTCATCAGCTACCTTTCTTATTCTTGCATAGTCCCAGTCACGGCTATACGCAGATGCGCCGCAAAAAATTAATTTTGGCTTTAGCGATCTTGCTTTTTCTTCCAATGTGTCATAATCAATTAACCCGGTTTCTTTTACTACACCATAAAAATGTGCTTCGTATAATTTACCAGAGTAATTTACAGGCGAGCCATGGGTAAGGTGCCCGCCCATGCTTAAATCCAATCCTAGTATTTTATCACCGGGTTGTAATACTGCCAGTGTTACTGCTGCATTGGCCTGTGCGCCGCTATGTGGTTGCACATTGGCATAATCGCAATTAAATATCTGTTTAATCCGGTCAATAGCTAATTGTTCTGTCTGGTCAACTATTTCGCAACCTGCATAATACCTGCGGCCGGGGTATCCTTCCGCATATTTATTGGTCATAACACACCCCGATGCCTGCATAACCTGTAAGGAAGTAAAGTTCTCTGAAGCAATCAGCTCAATGCCATGGCGCTGCCGCTCCATTTCCTTGTTTATTAAATCAAAAACCAATTCATCTCTTTGCATGTTTTATTATTGAAGTGCAAATATACAAACCGAAGATTACTTTAACAGGAGGTTTAAAAATAATGCCATTTTTATCAAGCGCAGTTTACACAAAATTCACTACTTTCACACGCTGCTTATTATAGAAGCAACATCTTATAAAACAAAAATAGAGCATTCAGCAGATTAAGGTTTTACCATGAAAGCCATTATTCCAGTTGCCGGCGCAGGCACAAAATTGCGTCCACACACTTACACACAGCCTAAGGCCTTGATACCTTTAGCAGGAAAAACTATTTTAAGTATCATTGTTGATCAGTTACATGAAGCGGGCATTACCGATTTTATTTTTATTGTTGGCTACCTGGGCGAAAAAATACAGGATTTTGTAAAAGCAAAATATCCCCATCTCAATTGTCATTTTGTTTATCAAAATGAGCGATATGGAACCGGTCATGCTATTGACCTGGCCAAAGAAATTGTTGGGAGCGAAGAAGTGTTTGTGGTATTAGGTGATACTATCGCAGAATATGATGTAAAGGAAATGCTGAATGAGCCCAGTTCGGTGCTGGCGGTAAAAAGAGTGGATGACCCCCGCAATTTTGGAGTGGCAGAAATTAGTGCAGATGGCTTTATAAGCCGTGTGGTAGAAAAGCCAGCCATACCTAAAAGTAATATGGCCCTGGTTGGGATATATAAAATAAACGAAACAGATTTATTGTTTACCTGCCTTAAAAAAATTATTGAACAGGGTGATGTTACCCACCAGGAACTAAGCCTTACTGATGCAATTGAATGTATGATACAACGGGGTGCAAAATTTAAATCTTTTAAAGTACAGAATTGGTTTGATTGCGGTAAAAAAGAAACCTTGCTGCTATCCAATGCCACTTTATTGAAAAAATTTGGAGGCAAGGTATCAGGGCAGGATAAATTTGAGAACACTATTATCATTCCACCGGTAAGTATCGGCGAAGGCTGTGATATAAAAAATTCTGTAATTGGCCCCAATGTAACAATTGGCGAAAGCACTTTGTTAAATTACACCATTGTAAAAGATTCAATTATTGGTTCTTTTTCAAAATTATATGATGTGGTATTGGATGATTCCTTAATAGGAAGCGATACAGGCATAAAGGGCGAAACCCGGTCTTTAAGTATTGGTGATAATACAGATATTGACCTGGGATAAAGTAGCACGCCTTTCTTACTTATTAAAACAGTAACGAATGCCCTCTTTCACTAATAGAATTACAAAACTTTTTGGTATAAACTATCCCATCATTCAGGCAGGCATGGTTTGGGTAAGTGGTTGGCGGCTGGCTAGCGTAGTAAGCAATGCCGGTGGTTTGGGATTAATTGGAAGCGGCAGTATGTACCCTGAAGTATTAAAAGAACATATTCAAAAATGCAAAAAGGCAACTGATAAACCTTTTGGCGTAAATGTTCCGCTGTTATATCCCAATATTGATGAGCATATTCAAATAATTATCAATGAAAAAATACCCATAGTTTTTACATCAGCGGGTAACCCTGCAACCTGGACGGCTTTATTGAAACAACATGGGATTACTGTGGTGCATGTTGTCAGTAGCAGCAAGTTTGCTTTAAAAGCACAACACGCCGGATGTGATGCTGTTGTAGCAGAAGGTTTTGAAGCCGGTGGCCACAATGGAAGGGACGAAACCACAACATTGGTTTTATTGCCTGCTGTATGTAATACAGTTTCCATTCCTGTAATTGCAGCAGGCGGTATTGCTACAGGAAGGCAAATGCTGGCTGCAATGGTGCTAGGTGCCGAAGGAATACAGGTGGGCAGCCGTTTTGTTACCAGCATTGAATCTTCAGCCCATCTAAAATTTAAGCAAGCAATATTGGGTGCTGCAGAAGGCGATACGCAACTTTCATTAAAACAACTTACACCAGTTAGATTAATGAAAAACAAATTCTATGATGAAGTGCAACAAGCTCAACAGAATTGCGTTTCAGTAGCAGAATTAAAAAATTTATTAGGAAAGGGCAGGGCTAAAAAAGGGATGTTTGATGGCGACCTGGACAATGGCGAGCTTGAAATAGGACAGGTAAGCGCTATTATTAAAACCATTCAGCCTGCTGCCGAAATTGTGGCTGAGATGTGGAGTGATTTTAATCTTGCATTAGATCATCCGCTCAAATAAATTATTATATTTGCTTAGTTTCAAATTATTAACCCCCAACAAATGCAAGGTATTTTTAGGTTTATTGCAAAAAACTGTGTGATTCTGTTATTTACAACATCTTTTTCTATAGCCGCTTACAGCCAAAAACTATCAACTCAAGATGTACAGCAATTAGTACCCGGTATAGATCCTACTCAAATGACCAAGACGGGTTTTGAGAATTATTTTAGAGATAATAATCAAAATAAAGCTGGTAGTGACAGAACTAAGGAAAATGCATCAACAGCAAAACAATTGCAAAATAAAACCCTTGTTAAAGACAGTATCCAAAACGATAATATTAAAAAAGGATACTATAATATAAACGACACTTATGGTAATAATGTGTTTCAAAATTCGTCGATTTATGATATTTCAGAATTATCTACGCCTCCTTTGGATTATCCGATAGGTGTAGGTGATCATATAGTAGTAGCGTTATGGGGTGGTGGTGAATACCAGGAAGATTATATTGTGGCAAGGGATGGCGCTATTTTCCCCAATAGCCTAGGCAAAATCACTGTGCAGGGGCTAACTTTTGAAATGGCACGTTCGTTAATTTATGCCAGGTTTAAGAGTGTAGTACCATCAGGTACCAATATTCAAATAACACTTGGTCAGCCTAGAACCATAAGCGTAAATGTTGGGGGCGAAGTTGAAAATCCCGGTCCTGTAACTGTTTCTGCTTTTTCAAATGCCTATAATGTAATTGGCCTTGCAGGTGGTATAACCGACTACGGTAATTTAAGAGAAATACAGGTAAAGCGAAACGGAAAAGTAATTGAAACAATTGATGTATATAAATATCTTGCTACCGGCGAAATGGGTAGCCGTATTTATTTACAGAATAATGATTTCGTATTTGTGAATAACGAAGTTAAAAAGGTATTTGCAACAGGGCAGTTTAAGCGCCCTATGTATTACCAGTTAAAAAAAGATGAAGGGATTAAGGCGCTCTTAACATTTTCAGGCGGTTTTACTCCCGAAGCATTTACCTCAGGGATAAAAGTTATAAGATCTGAAAATGAGGACCAGGTCATACACGATGTAAATGCTACAGCAATAATTAAATTGCAAGGTTTGGATTATCCACTATTAGATGGGGATATTGTTAAAGCAGACCTCATTAAAACTGGGTTAATTAATAAACTGGAATTGAAAGGGCCGGTAAAGTACCCTGGCTATTATGAATTAAGAAAAGGTGATCGCCTGTTTGATGTAATTAACAGGGCCGGTGGTATAACAAAAAATACCTACCTGGCAAGGGCGTATATATTTCGCGGTGCAGGTGACTCTACAAATATAAAATCGGATAAGCTGGAAGTAGATCTTACCGATATTCAAAGCGATAATACCAATAGCAGCAGCAATGTACTTTTGATGCCGAATGATATAGTACAATTATTTTCAAATAATGAATTTGGGGATCAACAATATGTAGAAATTTATGGAGAGGTACGTAAGGAAGGCAAAGTAAGAAAATACGGTGGCATGACTTTGCAGGATCTGCTTTATTTATCTGGCGGCATAAAGCAATCTGCCGAATATGGCAGGTTGGAGATTTCCAGCATTGTTGATATTGATTCTGCAAAACAAGGATTAAAGCCAACACGTAATATCGTAAAATCCTATTCTATCAAACCAGATTTTGCAATGGATTCTGTTGCAGCAACAATTATTTTAAAACCATTTGACCAGATTTTTGTGAGAAAAAATTCTTCATTTGATTTGCAACAAAATATTCAGTTATTAGGATTGGTAAAATATGCAGGGTTTTATCCGCGTTTGGATAGATATGAAAGACTGTCATCTTACATTCAAAGAGCAGGAGGCACTATGCCAAATGCCAATCTGGGAGGTGCTGTTTTATACAGGAAAAAGGTCGATTTTTTTAGAGAGAAAATTGTATATAAATCAAAATTAGATTCACTTGGCAATATTATTAAAGACAGTAGTTTATTGAGTTTGGATGAGCCGGTCAGTATCGATTTATATAGTGCTTTAAAATACCCCAATACGGACCATGATATTATTTTACAGGAAAATGATATTGTGTATGTTCCTGAAATTAACCCATTTATCACGGTTCAAGGGCGGGTGCAATCGCCTCTAAAAATTACCTTTGATCCGAAACACACAAATCTGTCTTATTATATTGATAAAGCAGGAGGGTATGGAGTAAAACCCTGGAAAAAAAGAATTTTTGTTAGTTATGCAAATGGTAGTAGCCAACGGACTGCTAATTTTTTGTTTTTTCACTTTTATCCAAAAGTAGAGGAAGGATCAACCATAACAGTTCCGGCAAGGCCACCCAGCCAGGATTGGAATAATGCTTTTACTCTTGTAATAACAATAGCATTGCCTATAATTTTAACTTATGCTATTGGGGCAATAATTAGGGCAAATTAATTAAAGAAAATAATTAAATAAAATTGACCAGTACAGAATTAATACGGAACATATTTACAAAGCTTAGCAAAAATAAAATGCTGTTATTGATTTTCAGTATTGGCTTTGCTTTGTTGCTATTCTTTTACGCCAAAAGTAAAAGGCCTGTTTATACCGCAAAGGCAACAATTTTTCCATTAACAAGCCCATCCGAGAATTCGCTTTCTACTAATGCATTAAGCAGTATTTTAGGTATAGAGGGAACACCTAAGAGTTTTAGCAGCGAAGCATCTATTAATATTATTGAACTAACACTAAGCAGGAATGTTCGGCAACGGGTAGCGGCAACCAGGTTACCTCAATTTGGTAATGTAACTGTTACAGAGTTAATAGTTAAAACGATAAATAGCAATAATGCATTTTACGAAAAAGATATTCAGCTGCCTGCCGATAGTACTTCGGCAGCTACATTGGGTTCAGAATTATTAAAAGATGCTATTAGTGCCAAGATGAGCAAAAATGGGGTACTTGAATTTTATTTTTCAAGTAAAAATAAGGAATTGATTACCCCTGTTGCAAATGTTTTTATTGATAAATTATCACAGTTTTATATTGATTTAAAAATTTCAAAAGCATTGGCAGATTACAATTTTACCATTAATAAAATAGACTCATTGCAGACAATTTTAAATGCAGTTGATAAAAAGGCAATTAACCTGCAAAACACTACTTTGTTTTCTCCTGTCGACAAACTGGAATTTGAACTGCCCAAAGAAAATTTATCAATGGAGAAAAGTCATATTTTAAAACAAAGAGACATATCAATAAATAACAGGGAAGAAGCTACCTGGCGTTTGCAAAAAGCTACACCCATTATTTCTATTTTAGATAAGCCAACAGAACCATTTACCGAGAGCAGGACTTCCGGCAGTATTTTTTTTATTATTGGGTTGATAGCAGGCTATATAATTGGCGCTTTTATTTTAGTGAGTAAGCTCGTTTATCAATATACCAAATCTGAAATTTATAAAAGTATTTTTGGAGGTGAAGAAGTGGCTAACCCAGCTTTATGATTTCCTAAATGCCCACTTTAACATCTCTTTCCAGCTGGCTTTTTTACCGTACATTAAAATGCCTGTTCTGTAAATTTTTGCTGCAAGCCAGGTAGTACACCAAAAGCCGGCAATTAATAAAACCATCGATAATATTAACTGTTGCCATGGAACACCACTTGGTATGCGGGCCATCATTACTATAGGCGATGTAAAAGGTATCATACTTGCCCAAACCATTATTTTACTATCAGGCGTATTTAAATTACTGGTCATGATAATGAATGCAAAAATGATCGGCATAGTGATAGGAATCATCAGCGATTGTGCCTCCTGCGGATCTTCATTAATTACACTTCCGATGGCAGCAAATAAGGATGCATAAAACATGTATCCTCCCAAAAAATAGAATATAAAGCAACTGATAATTTGAAGCCAGTTAACATTACTTACAGTTTGTTTCATATCCATTAACTTCATTACCATTGCACTGTTCCCCCCACCTACAGGCATATTTTTGTTCATATCTCCTGCCTGCTGTATCAATTCAGCTGGAATAAAGGCAGAAACTACACTTGATAAAATCATTATTAAAACAATCCATAAAAAAAACTGGGTTAACCCAACAGCTGCAATACCTAAAATTTTCCCCATCATTAACTGAAATGGTTTTACACTGCTTACCATTACTTCTGCAATGCGGTTTGTTTTTTCTTCCATAACTCCCCTCATAACCATTGCGCCAAAAATAAACATGGTAATATAAATTAAAATACCACTTCCAAAACCCACACCATAATTTAGCTGTGCATTCACTTCCTGGTATTGCCCCTTATCAGAAGTTACACGGTTATCAATAGTAAAAGCGCCAATTGATTGCTTACTGATACTGTCCAATGTTTGTTTGCGGATACCATTTTTTTGTAACTGGTTATTTTCAAAAGCCCTGTCAAGCCTTGTTTCAATCATATCCTGGGCATCAATACCCAATTGTTTTTTTGAGTGGATGGTAAATTTTCTTGCAGCGGAATCATTATTTAAATTTAAAACAGCATCATATCCTTTTGCAAAATAATTACTGCTGTCTACAGTATTATTAAAATCAAAGGTTAGCTGCAAAGAGTCGCTTTTTAAATTAGCCTTGAACATGCCGGGGTCATTAATTACTGCTATTTTTTTTAATTTTTCTTTGTTCGACATAGCAAAAAATGCACTGCCAAAAATAAAGAGCATCATTACAATGGGTAATAAAAAGGTAGACAATAAAAATGTTTTATTGCGGACCCTGGTGAGGTATTCTCTTTTTATTATGAGCCAGATCTTATTCATAACCGTTTATTTATTACTGGTAACAAAAATTATTTAATTGCCTGAAATTGCCTTGCTTCAGACGTGCCTTCTACCAATTTGATAAAAATTTCATTGAGTGTAGGTAATACTTCATTAAATGAATTGATAGGAATATCCTGCCCAATAAAAAATTTCAATACATCATTGGTAGTACTGTCGTGTTGTAATTTTAATATTAATTCATTTGGCAGATGTTTAATCACTTCAAAAATATAGGTCATCAGGTTATGTGCTAATGTAGTTGCACCTAGGCGGTAAACATTTTCTTTATACTGGTTTTTTATTTGCGACACAGTACCATCTAAAATTTTTGTTCCTTTATTTACCAGTACAATATGGTCGCAAATTTCTTCAACCTGTTCCATCCTGTGTGTACTAAAAATTACGGTACTGCCGTTTTTTGCCAAATTAAATATTTCTTCTTTAATCAGGTTAGCGTTCACAGGGTCTAATCCGCTAAATGGCTCATCCAATATAATTAATTCAGGCTCGTGTAAAACAGTAGTTACAAATTGTAATTTCTGGCTCATCCCTTTACTCAGGTCCTCAACCTTTTTGTTCCACCAGCTTTCCATTTCAAATTTTACAAACCATGTTTTAATTTTTTGCATAGCATCGTGCCTGCTTAGCCCTTTTAACTGAGCCAGGTAAAGTGCCTGCTCGCCAATTTTCATTTTTTTATACAGACCCCTTTCTTCCGGCATATAACCAATATTCCCAACATCATTGCTGAGATCAAATTTTTTTCCTTTGAAAATAATAGTACCATTATCAGGGTAAAAAATTCCGGTAATCATGCGAAGCAAGGTTGTTTTACCGGCACCATTTGGTCCTAGTAAACCAAATATGCTGCCCTGCTCTATGGTAAAACTGATGTCGTCAACCGCTTTTTGTGATGCAAAGTATTTCTTTAAGTTTTGCAGTTCGAGAATATTCATTGGTTACTATATTAAGGTGTAAGATTACTAAAATTTTAGTTTAGAATTTAAATGGTCTCTAAAGATTTTATAAACGGTATTTTAGTTATGCTATAATTAGTTGTTTAACTATTTACACATGGTTGTATTACTATTGAATTAGGCATTGCGTTACATGCTGCCATGCTGTAAGCCTCAATTGAAATACTATTGTATAAATATTCTTGCTAACTGCTGCGCCACCTTTTCTCCATCCATGGCAGCACTAACAATACCGCCTGCATAGCCTGCACCTTCAGCACATGGATACAAATTAGTAAGTTGCGGATGGGTTAATGTTTCGGCATTTCTTGGTATACGAACGGGAGATGATGTGCGGCTTTCTGTTGCTACTACAATGGCATCATTTGTAAAATACCCTTTCATTTTTTTCCCAAATGCCATAAAGCCCTTTGCGAGGGCATCATAAACAAAGCCAGGTAATACTTCATTTAATGGAGCTGCCTTAACACCAGGCTGGTAACTGCATTCAGGTAAATCAACAGATAGTTTTCCTCTTGAAAAATCGACCATCCTTTGTGCCGGGGCTACAAATTTTCCTCCGCCTGCAGCAAAAGATTTTTCTTCAACATATTGCTGAAACTGTAGCATAGCAAGTTCTCCCGTAGTATTGATCATATTTTTTTGTATAATATCAGTCATTTCAATTTGCACCACCATACCACTGTTGGCATAAGGATTATTTCTTTTAGACGGGCTCCATCCATTTACAACTAATTGACCCGGGCTGGTGGCTGCAGGTGCTATAATACCACCAGGGCACATACAAAAAGAAAATACACCCCGGCCATTTACATGCTGTACCAAACTGTATGATGCTGCGGGCAAAAATTCACCTTTTACAGGGCAATGATATTGTACACTGTCAATCAAACTTTGTGGATGCTCAACCCTTACACCTAATGCAAAGGGTTTTGCTTCTATCAATATTTTTTTACTGTGTAATAATTGATACATATCGCTGGCAGAATGGCCTGTTGCCAATATAAAGGCATCACCTTCAAATGTATTGCTATCAGCCGTCTTAACCGCTTTTATTTTTTCATTATTAATGATAAAGTCAGTTACTTTTTTTTCAAATAAAAAATCACCGCCACAATCTTCAATTTTTTGGCGCATGGCAGTAATGATTGTTGGTAATTTATTGGTGCCGATATGTGGATGGGCATCGTATAATATTTTTTCATCGGCGCCAAAATATACAAACAGGTGCAGTACCCTGTTGATATCACCCCGCTTGTTACTACGGGTATACAACTTGCCATCACTGTATGTTCCGGCCCCACCTTCGCCAAAACAGTAATTACTATCAGGATTTACGATGCCTTCTTTATTCAACACGGCCAGGTCCCTTCTTCTTGCCCTTACATCTTTACCCCTTTCCAGCAAAATGGGTTTAATGCCCAGTTCAATTAATTGCAATGCAGCAAATAAACCTGCAGGGCCGGCACCAACAATAATTACTTTCTTTTCTGATCGCCCTACATTTTTAAAATCAAACAATTGAATTTTTCTTTTGTAAAAAGGTTCATCAATAAATGCATTAACAGTAAGATTAACCCAAATTATTTTACCCCTGGCATCAATAGATTTTTTATAAATATGAAAACCGGTAATGGTAGTAATTTTGTTGCCTGTAGTTTCTGCTATTAATATTTTTATAGCTGAGTCATCGGCTGCTTGTGCAGGTAGTAATTTGAGTAAAATTTTTTGTTGCATAAGCCCTAACCCCACTGGGGCTTTTAAAGAAAGGGATATAAAGCTTTTTAATTGCCTTAAAAATTGCCCAAGGGTATTTAATTTCCACTTTTGGGTTGCACAAGGGTCCTTTAAAAAGGCAAATCATCAATTGCTTCGGGTGAAGTTGCAGAAAATGTATCCAAAGGCTCCATATATTCATTGTCTGTACCACCTTTATCTGTTGCGGCCTGCAATACCTGCTCAATACGCCAGGCATCTAAATTAGTAATGTAATTCACTTTTCCATCTTTTTCCCATTTGCTTCCTTTAATATTAAACGATACTTTTATTTCGTCTCCAATATTTACTTTGTCAATAATAGAAGTTTTATCCTGCACAGATTGAAACTTTACATAATTGGTAATGGTTCTGCCACCGATATCATCCGTTTTTTCAACCGCAAATTCCCTTGTTTTGAAAGTTTCTGTACGTTGAACAGTGTCGTATTTGGCTACTAATTTGCCCGTTAATTCGTAACTCATGTTATTGTTTTTATGCTGTAAAAGTAAACTTATTTAGTAATAAAAAATTTTGCAAATTCATTTCTTTTTGGGTAATAAAAAATGTCTATCTTTCTATGTTTAAAATACTTTTTACCTAAACAACAGGAGAAGTAAAATTTCGACAATTTTTTTAATAAAAGTAAATTAATAATTGATAATATTTGTGCAAGTATTAAAAAATAAAATGCAAGATTATTTACTTTGATCTGCTAAACAAATTAATCAGGTGAGTATAATAACACTGTAGCGGTAAACATAAAAAATTAGGAAATTTCTTACAGAAAATGGTTGTACTTAAATACGGAAAAACAGAAATAAAGTATGCGATTTGACAATTGCCAAATTAATGGAAATATTAATAAAAATATTATAGACATCAGGCATATTTTTTTTGCTGCCTTATTAACAAAAAATAAATTTAAAAATAATTTTTTTATGTAAAAATTAGGCTGGGTGGGCATTATACAGGAAGGGGAGGTTTTTATTTTTTTTATTTTTTTTAAAGTAAACATATTAAAAACCCATACTGTGGTTATACTGGGAAAAACAAGTGAATAAAAAATTTTTTTTTCAACAAATTATTTTGATATTCGCTTTCCCCAACAAATTATAAGTTCTCAATTGCTATAATCAGATGGTTCTGAAATATTTTGACTGTGGATATTTTTATAAATACGTAAATTGCTTATTGAATAATGGATAAAGTTTTTGATAAAGTATGGTCCAATTGCTTAGAGATAATCAAAGACATTGTAGAATGGCAGCATTTTAAAACATGGTTCGAACCAATTAAACCAGTTGCTCTAAAAGAAAAAGTGTTAACCATACAGGTACCAAGCCAATTCTTTTTTGAATACCTGGAAGAACATTATATAAGTTTACTGGCAAAAACATTAAAGAGGGAACTGGGTAAAGATGCCCGGTTAGAATACAGGATAATGGTTGACAGCGGCAACAGTAAAAATAAGCCGCTAACGATGGATGTACCTGGTCATGGTTTTAAATCATATTCAAACAACGAAATGGATTTTCCTTTAGTCATAAATAATCCTGTCAAAAATCCATTTGTGATTCCTGGCCTTAAGAAAATGCAGATTGACCCCCAGTTAAATCATGCGTATACATTTGACAGTTTTATTGAAGGCGATTGTAACAGGGTTGCAAGGCGTGCCGGTAAAACAGTGGCAGAAAAACCTGGTACTACTTCCTTTAACCCCTTGGTAATTTACGGGGGTGTTGGTTTAGGTAAAACTCATCTTGCCCAGGCGATAGGTAACGAGGTAAAACGCATACATAACAATAAAGTAGTATTATATGTAAGTTCCGAAAAGTTCATCAACCAGTTTATCGATCATGGCCGTAACGGAGCCATCAATGACTTTATACATTTTTACCAATTGATAGATGTGTTAATTATTGATGATGTACAATTTTTTAACCGGGCCGAAAAATCGCAGGATGCCTTTTTTTCAATATTTAATCACCTGCACCAAAGTGGCAAACAATTAATATTAACCAGCGATAAGCCACCTAAAGACCTGGAAGGTGTACAGGAACGCTTATTAAGCCGTTTTAGATGGGGATTAAGTGCTGATCTTCAGGTACCTGACTACGATACAAAAATTGATATTTTAGAGAAAAAAATGAAGAATGACGGGTTGGAAATGCCCAAGGAAGTGGTGAAATATATTGCTTATAATATCAATAGCAATATACGGGAACTGGAAGGGGCTTTAATATCATTGTTGGCACAATCTTCGCTTAATAAAAGAGAAATTGATCTCGAATTGGCAAAGAAAGTACTACGAAATTTTGTAAAATCATCCAGCAAGGAAATAACGATTGACGCCATTCAAAAAATGGTGTGCGAATACTATGATGTTCCATATGACAAGTTGTTACAAAAAACCCGTAAAAGAGAAATTGTCCAGGCCCGGCAGATAACTATGTTTTTAGCAAAAGCCTTCACTAAAAATTCACTAAAAACTATTGGTGAACATTTTGGCGGCAGAGACCATACAACAGTAATACATAGTTGCCAAACAGTAAAAGATTTAATGGATACCGACACCATGTTTAAAGAAAGTGTAATAGAACTACAGCAAAAAGTTCAATTGGCCGCAATGTAAAATAATAGTTATCCAAATCCGTCATCAGATTTGGATTTTTTTGCAGGCTTGCTTAAAGGAAAGCATCCTTACTTCTTATTTTTGACATAAAATAATTTTAGAATAGCTTATAAAAAAACTTCAACATATTTTCATTTAGTTTTGGGTATTACGTTGTCGAAGTGTATTTTTGCAACCCCTTATAAAAGTTAAGGTCAGGTAGGAGAGATGCCTGAGTGGCCGAAAGGAACGGTTTGCTAAATCGTCGTACGGGTTAAACTGTACCCAGGGTTCGAATCCCTGTCTCTCCGCAGATCTCTTAAATAGGAATTAAATTTGTGCTACGACAGTTTAATTAACTTCGGGATGTAGCGTAGCCCGGTTATCGCGCCTGGTTTGGGACCAGGAGGTCGCAAGTTCGAATCTTGCCATCCCGACATTAGAAAACCCTTCAATTTATTTTGTGGGGTTTTTTTGTGGGATTTACGTTAAGATTTACTCGCTATTAATATTCCCTAAGTAAAACGTTATTGACCCATTCGTACACCCATTCACTAAAAAGTTGATTCATTTTATTTTTATCATTCTGTAAACATTGGGATTTCTTAATCTCAAAACTTAAAAATGAAATTTGAATAATTCGAGGCTCACTTTACTGTGTTAATGAACAAAACAAACAGGAAAGGTTTTGCTCCGATCTTTGCAAGCATTATTATAAATTAATTTAAAATAGAAATTAAGACAGAGCAAAATATCTGGTTTACAACAATAGGTGTTGTTTTTAAAAAATATATATGCTAAGAACACAATCATAGTTTGAAATTTAAAAATAAAATTTATCAGATTTAAAGTTTGGCTTTGTATGCTTTTATGTGAAAATCATAAAGAAACATTATTTCAGGAATCGACCCTATAAGAAAATACTTGGATTTACCTTACCTGTATGAATTAAATTTTTGACAGAACAAATATTTTATATTCACCAAACAATTTAAAGTGTTTAAAAATGAAAACCCTGATAGTTGACGATAATAAAATTGCCAGAACTACGATGAAGCAGTTGGCAAGTCAGGTAAAAGATTTAGTAGTTGTAGGCGAATGTGAAAACGCTATAGTTGCTTATAATTTCTTACAGGAACAACAAGTAGATATTATTTTGTTGGATATTGAAATGCCGGGTATGACAGGTTTAGAGCTTACTAAAAATTTAGGCAACAAACAGATAATTATCATTTTTACAACGTCAAAAAAAGAATATGCTGCTGAGGCATTTGATTTAAATGTAGTAGATTATATTGTAAAACCTGTAACGCCCACTCGTTTTATCCAGGCAATAAACAAAGCCAGAGAAATAATAGAAAGTAATACAGTAGATGTAAAAATGTATGACGATGAATTTATTTTTATCAGAGATTCAAACATTGTACGCAGGCTTAAATTAGATGATGTTTTATTTGCAGAAGCAATGGGCGATTATGTAAAATTGCATACAAATCAAAAGTTTTATGCCATACATACTACCTTAAAAGCGGTAGAAGAAAGATTACCTATAAACAAATTTATAAGAGTACATAGATCTTATATAGTTGCTATTACCAAAATTGATACCATACAGGATGGCGCTTTAATTATAAATGGTAAACCTTTACCGGTAGCAGATACTTACAGGGCAGCACTTAACAAAAGAATGAATATTCTATAAAT
>JAYTTI010000128.1:0-5230 GCA_043745405.1 Ferruginibacter sp.
ATTTTATTAGGCTTTATGAGGCTAATAATAGCAGTAAGCTTAAAATAAATATCATTGCTTCAGATTCTAACAGGGACAACTAAACGCCTATACCAATAATAGAATACTTAATCGGTTATTAAAGCCGTTCAGGAAAGATTTTTTACCATACATAGTAATATTTATTACATAGTAGCAGAATATCCTAGATTTACTTATCGTTCATCATAAATACCAAAGTATGAAAATATTTTTTTTATCAGTGTTTTTCGTGGCAATTACAACTATAAATACTCAGGCACAATGCGACAAAAAAGTAATTATTGTTTCCAGCCAAACCAACCATCTTAATAGTAATAAAGATGTTCAAAAAAGTGTAGATGAAATAACTACTATTGAGTATGATCAAAAGGAAATATCTGTTTCACCAGGCAATGATCCGGCAATGCATGGCACCATTAAATCTGTAAGCTGCGAATGGAAAACCCCTTTTAAAAATGGTAAAACAGTACTGAAGGCAGCTCTCGAAGGGCAGCAGGGAGAAACAATGAATCTTACTATTACCATTGAAGGAAAAGAAGGAAAAATTAATTTTTTAGCAGAGATGGACGAAAATGCGGATGAAAAGATAAGTATTGTAGTAGATAAATTTGAAGAGAAAAAATAAGTTATTGGCAGTTTCTATATTGTCTTTTATAATCGAATGTGCATTAAAAAATATTTGTCCCCGGGTAACTAAGCCGGGGGAATTTTTGTGTATTTTAGAAGGCAAACAGTTCTTTTGTACCAGATAGTGTTGCAAATTTATACCCCAGACTGGCGTAAATAATATTCACTTTTTTTGTTTTATTCCCGGGTGTTGGGTACGCCTATACCCTGGTACAACAACATTTTTTTATGACCGGTTCAGTTAATGCCAACCTTAATTTTGGTTATTCAACAGAAAAAAGCAATTTTGCTTCAAATAGTAAAGTGTATGCAAACCCGGTTTCAATTTTTCGTTTTGTAACGGGGTATAATAGCAACACCTGAAATGTAAGCGTAAACTGGATAATCAATATGTTACCCGTAGGTGGATCAACTGTTGCAAATAATTATTTATTGCAAACAGGTAATTACCGTTTGATTTTTGCGAAAAAAATTACACCTGGCCCTAAAGTAAATAAGGTATTGAATAAAATAGGATAAGTTGTATAATAATCTAAACAGTACCATTAAACCAAAATAGTAATGAAAAAGGCAATTGTAAATTGTACCATATATACTGGTGAAGAGGTAATTGATGATAGTGTTATAATCATTGAAAATGGTATTATTCAATCACTGCAAAAGGAGGTTCCAGAAAATTGTGAACAGGTAAATTTACAGGGGTATAATATTGCTGCCGGTTTTATTGATATACATATTAATGGCGGAGAAAAATTTTATTTTACCCAATACCCTACAGAAGAAACCATTCATGATATTTATGAAAGCAGTTTACAGTATGGTACTACAGCAATACTGCCTTGTTTAATAACTTCGTCACACGAAAATATATTAGCGGGAATTGAGGCTATAAAAAATTATAGGGCAAAATATAATAACGGTGTGTTGGGTATGCATCTTGAGGGGCCATTTATTAATCCAATAAAACGGGGGGCACATCTTGCAAAATATGTGCGTACCCCTACTAATACCGAACTGGAAGAAATTATCCGTTATGGTAAGGGTGTTATAAAATTAATTACCATTGCACCCGAATGTTTTACAGATGAACAGGTCGAAATGCTTTTAGAGAGTGGCATTGTTGTTTCAGCCGGGCATTCTAATGCAACTTATAAACAGGCACAATATTGTTTTGACAAGGGTATACGATTGATTACTCATTTATTCAATGCCATGACACAGTTTGGCCACCGGGAGCCTGGATTAGTAGGCGCAACATTTGAAAATGAAAATGTATTTGCTCCAATAATTTTGGACGGAGCGCATTGCGATTATGCCGCAGCAAGAATTGCCTATAAATTAAAAAAAGATAAACTGGTGCTGATAAGTGATGCGCTTTTTTTGAGTAAAAAAGTAAATGAATTTAAGTGGGGCGACTTCAATGCTCATTTGCAGGATGGGTTTTACAGAAACGAAGAAGGAAACCTGGCAGGGGCTACTATTTCTATGGCAGATGCTGTTCGCAATGCAGTTTTACATTTAGAAGCACCAATTGACGAAGCTATAAAAATGGCTAACTGCAGGCCGGCAGCAGCCATAAAAATGGATAATGCAATTGGGAAAATTAAGGCCGGCTTCCCCGCAAGGTTTGTAAAGTTTAACAACGACCTTTCCGTAATTGAAAGCCTGGTTATGTAAAATATGCTGAGGTTATTTTTCACCTTCCCATTCTTTGTAAAACTGGTCTAAAAAACCTTGCATAAATAAATGCCTTTGTTCGGCCATTTGTTTGCCTATTGCCGTATTCATCTTGTCTTTTAGCAATAACAGTTTTTCATAAAAATGGTTAATGGTAGGTGGTGAACTATTTTTATACGTTTCTTTGTTCATCCCCAAATCTGGTTTAATAGACGGGTTATAGATTTCCCTGTTTTTAAAGCCACCATAATTAAAGGCCCTTGCAATACCAATGGCACCCAAGGCATCAAGCCTGTCGGCATCCTGTACTACAGCCAGTTCGGGGCTATTAAATGAAGTGGTAAAATTTCCTCCTTTAAAAGAAATATTCCTGATGATATTTTCTACATGTTCAATAGTATCGGCTGGCACATCAATGCCTTGTAAAAACTGCCTTGCCTTTGCGGGACCAATTTCTTCATCACCATTATTAAATTTAGCATCTGCAATATCATGCAACAATGCAGCAAGTGTAACAACAAGCGAGTTTACATTTTCTGATTGTGCAATGGTGTTGGTATTTTTCCATACTCTTTCAATATGCCACCAATCGTGGCCACCTTCTGCATGTTGCAATGTTATTTTTACAAAATTTACAGTACTGTCTATAATTTCTTTTTCGGTCATTGGCATAAAAAAATAGTAAAATTAATTTTAAACAAATAGCATGTAGCTTTGTTTACAATGGTGTGTAATCTACAAAATATTTTGCCTGGCAAATTTTATTTTTGGTAATTCATTTCTCGGATTCATATTCCTAAAATACTTTATAAAAAGGCTTAAAATAAAATAAAATGAATATAGTGGTAATAGGCGGAGGTTTTGCAGGTGTTAACTTTGCGAAGGCACTGGCCAATAAAGATTTCCAGGTAACACTGGTAGATAAAAATAATTATAATTTTTTTCCGCCATTGATTTACCAGGTGGCAACAGCTTTTTTGGAGCCTACCAGTATCAGCTATCCTTTTCGTAAATTATTTTTAGGAAAAGAAAACCTGCATTTTCGTTTAGGGGAAGTAAAAAAGATAATACCGGCTGAAAATAAAATTATAATAAATGATGACGAAATAACTTACGACCAACTCGTTTTTGCCACCGGGGCAGAAACCAACTATTTTGGGATGCAGAATGTGCAACAACATTCCATACCCATGAAGACATTATCTGATGCATTGGAAATGCGTAACAGGTTACTGGAACAAATGGAACAGGCGGCCAGTTCTAAAGACCCTGCTGAAGTAAAGCAATTGCTGACCATTGTAATTGCAGGAGGTGGCCCCACTGGTGTAGAATTAGCAGGCATGTTTGCAGAATTGAAAAATGATATTTTACGAAAAGAATACCCTTCATTATCGGGTAAAGGCGGAGAAATTTATTTGGTAGATGCGCTTGATAACTTATTAGCAACAATGAGTAAAGCCTCGCAGCAGGATACTTTTGAGGCGTTGATAAAACTTGGCGTAAAAATTAAACTCAATTGCCAGGTAAAAGATTATGCAGATGGCAAAGTGATATTTTCTAACGGTGAAAGCATTGCCACAAAAAGCCTGATATGGACTGCCGGTGTTTCGGCTAAAATGTTTGAGGGGCTTCCTGCAGAAATATTTGGTCGTGGCAAACGAATGATTGTTGATGCGTACAATAAAGTGCAGGGAACAAATAATATTTATGCTATTGGCGACACCTGTTTGCAAACAACCGACACTAATTTTTCCAATGGTCACCCGCAGGTGGCACAGGTTGCCATACAGCAGGCTAAACTTCTTGCAGAAAATTTTCAGATGTTAGCCAGTGGAAAAATGCAGAAAGCCTTTGCGTATGTTGATAAAGGATCTATGGCGATTATTGGCAGAAATAAAGCAGTTGTAGACCTTCCTAAACCAAAGCTTCACCTGAAAGGTTTTACGGCCTGGCTTGCGTGGCTGTTTATTCATTTGATGTCATTGATAACTTACCGTAACAGGGTAAGAACTTTATTCAACTGGATGATTGCCTATTTTACCAAAGATCATTTTTTAAGAATGATAATACGGCCTGCAAAAAAATAGGCCTTATGGAATACTTTAAAAGCAAAGTCTGGTGGAAATTTAAAACTGAATTATAAATTAGGTATGTGCCTTTATTAATCAGTGTAATCGGTTATAATTAGTGTAATCAAATAAAATATACAGTAGCAATAATCAGAATTCGCTTTTCATTAATTGATACAACCGTTCCATTTTATTACATCGTTCTAAATATATTTTGTGATTGGCCAAATCCGGTTGAAAGACTCTCCCTTTTGTGAAACTAAAGCTGTTGTTAATTTTCATTGCCTTCATCCCAACCATTACAGCACCCAGTGCAGAACATTCTTCAACTACTGGAACAATTACGGGCAGGTTAAACATATCTGCCAGCATCTGTACCCAAAAAGAAGTATCGCTAAAACCGCCATTGGCGTAAATAGTATCCACTGCATTTTTCTCTAATAACATTTTTCCGATATTGTACATATTATACACTACGGCTTCCATAGCGGCCCTTACCAGGTGGGCAGTTGTATGGTTAATATCCAGCCCCCAATAAACCCCACGGGCATTAGAGTTCCATATGGGAGCTCTTTCGCCCAGTATAAAAGGTAATAATAAAAGTTCATCACTACCGGGGGCAATCGTTTCAGCCATAGCCATAAATTCTTTATAGCTGCCGGTATTTTGCAGCATATTTTCTTTAAGCCATTGTAGCACTATGGCCCCGCTATTACTGGCCCCGCCCATAATATACCGCTTACCTGTACAATGATAACAGAATGTTCGCATCTGTTTATCAGTTGCTGCCTTATCGGTTATAATTCTTACCGCACCACTTGTGCCAATGGTAACGG
>JAYTTI010000129.1:0-5158 GCA_043745405.1 Ferruginibacter sp.
CTGCAAAGATAGGGATTTGTATTTAAGAATAAACACTCCAGAGAAAGGAATTTTAAAAACCAGTTCATTTTTGGTAGATAACAATTATTTCAGCTATAAATTAAGTAAATGAACAGTGCTATTTTATTACTATTACACCTGGTTTCTTTGGTATTTTTTTATTTTGGGATAGCATTGGACATGCTTAAAATTGATATTACAGCGAATTTTATTATCAGTATCAACCTTTTTAATTAAAAAAGAAATGTGCTTGGCACTTTGCAAACCTTGGTGGAAGGGGGAAATTACCTGCCTTTTTTGCTTATATTTTTATTTGGCATAATTGTTCCGTTGGTTAAATCTGCTATTGTTTTTTATATCCTGCTTGCTAAAGACTTATCCGGCAAATGGAAAAAAAAGTTAGTTTGATGAGTAAATGGGCCATGGCAGATGTATTTGCCATTAGTATTTTCATTGCTTTTTTAGGTGCAAAGGCAATGAAAAATACCACCGCTTCGCTGGAACCTGGGTTTTATTATTTTACCGCCTATGTTTTATTGAGTGCTGTTATTGGCTATTTCTTAATTATCAATCCTAAAATCGCTCTGTCATCTAATGCATAAATGACCGATATTTGCATTCCTAAATTTAAGCGTACAACATAATAATTTTCAAGCCAAAATGAAAGATTTTCAATATATAACCAATGCTCACCCCGCATACATAGAAAACCTATACATGGATTTTTTAAAAAACCCTGAAAATGTAGATGCGGATTTACGTAAATTTTTTGAGGGATTTGATTTTGCTATAAGCAATAACTTAAATGGTAAGGCTGATACTGGTACTGCTTCTTTTGCTGCAGCCCCGGTTGTAACTGTTGACTGGATGAGTGAAATAAGGGTGTACCGGATTATTTTGGGATATAGAAATAAAGGGCATTTGCTGGCAGATACTAATCCTATCCGCCCCCGTAAAGACCGTGGTGCCAATATTGAACTGGAATTTTATGGTTTATCAGAAGCAGACCTTGATAGAACATTTAATGCAGGAAACCTAATTGGTTTAGGCACTACCACCTTAAGAAATATATTGGAACATTTGGAGAGATGTTATTCAGGCCATTTAGGCATTGAATTTAAATATATCAGCGATCAGAAAAAAGTAAGCTGGCTTACAAAGGCCGTGGAAAAAAAGATGTTAGAGCCAGTAGGATTGCTACAGAAAAAGAGGATTCTTCAAAAATTGAATGAAGGAGTAATGTTTGAAAAGTTTTTGCACACTAAATATATCGGGCAAAAACGGTTTAGTTTAGAAGGTGGAGAAACAACGATTGCTGCTTTAGATGCAATAATAAATACATCTGCAGAAGGGGGTGTACAAGAAGTAGTGATAGGCATGGCCCATAGAGGCAGGCTAAATGTACTGGCCAATATTTTAGGTAAAACCTATGAACAGATTTTTAGTGAATTTGAAGGAAAGAATACACCAGACACAACGATGGGTAGCGGCGATGTAAAATATCATTTAGGGTTTAGTAGTTTTTTAGATACAGCCAATGGTAAAAAAATACATTTAAAACTATGCCCCAACCCCTCGCACCTGGAAGCAGTTGACCCGGTAGTTATTGGTTTTGCCAGAAGTAAAGCTGATGTTCTTTATGAGAGCGATTATGATAAGATATTGCCTATTTTAATTCATGGAGATGCTTCTGTAGCCGGACAAGGGGTTGTTTACGAAGTACTACAAATGAGTGGATTAAAAGGATATTATACAGGTGGCACCATTCATTTTGTAATTAACAACCAAATTGGTTTTACTACCGATTTTGGCGATGCAAGAACTGCAGATTATTGTACTTCTGTAGCTGCAATGGTGCAGGCGCCTGTGTTGCATGTAAATGGAGATGATGCAGAAGCGGTGGTAAAAGCAAGTGAAATTGCCACACTTTACCGGCAGGAATTTAACAGCGACATTTTTATTGATATGGTATGTTACCGTAAACACGGCCATAACGAAGGAGATGAACCTAAGTTTACGCAGCCGCAATTATATGCGTTGATTGATAAACACCTTAACCCTCGCGAAGTATATACTCAATACCTGATTCAAAATGGCGAAGCCGATGCCCAGGCCTTGGCAAAAGATATGGAGCAGCAATTTTTGAGTGACTTACAGGAACGGTTAGACGAAGTGAAGCAAAACCCCTTGCCATACACTTACCAACAGCCTGAATTAGCATGGAAAACAATGCGTAAAGCCACCGCCGGCGATTTTGATACTTCTCCGGTAACGGGTATTTCAACAGCAGTATTCACCACCTTGTTTGAAGGTTTAATGAAATGGCCCTCCACATTTACACCTTTACGTAAGGTGGATAAGCTGTTAAAAGATAAAATAAAACTTTTTAATGATGAACATAAAATAGACTGGGCAACAGCAGAGTTGATGGGGTATGGAAGTTTGCTGATTGAAGGAAAAGATGTGCGTATGAGCGGACAGGATGTAAAGAGAGGCACTTTTAGTCATCGACATGCGGTTTTGTATGATGAAAATAATAATGCAGAATATAACCGGCTTGATCATTTTACAGATAAGCAGGGGCCTTTTAGAATTTATAATTCTTTGTTGAGTGAGTATGCGGTATTGGGTTTCGAATATGGTTATTCTATGGCTAACCCCAATGCTTTGGTAATTTGGGAGGCCCAGTTTGGAGATTTTTGTAATGGAGCCCAAACAATGATTGACCAGTTTATTATTGCTGGCGAAACCAAGTGGCAACGTATGAATGCTGTAGTAATGTTATTGCCACATGGATATGAAGGACAAGGGCCTGAACACAGCAGTGCAAGAATGGAAAGGTTTTTACAAATGTGCGCTGAGTTAAATATTGTAATTACCAATATCACCACTGCAGCTAATTTCTTTCATGCACTGCGCAGGCAGCTTGCGTGGCCGTTTAGAAAACCATTGATTAATTTTTCTCCAAAAGCAAACCTCCGCCATCCGGGTACTTATAGTGTGGTGAATGAATTTACAGATGGCAGATTTAAAGAAACAATAGATGATGTTTTTGCAGATGAGGTTGCGGAGGTTAAAAAAGTATTATTCTGCTCAGGTAAAATATACTTCGACCTTGCCGAAAGACAACTGAAAGACAATAGAAAAGATGTTGCTGTCGTACGGGTAGAACAGATTTATCCTATACCTCAAAACCAGTTAGACGAATTGTATAAAAAATACAGCAAGGCTATTTGGCATTGGGTACAGGAAGAGCCCATAAATATGGGTGCAGCAGGCTTTTTACGGATGAATTTAAAAAATATTAATTTTTATATCATCAGCCGCACACAAAGTGCCTCTACTGCTACAGGGTTTTCTAAAATACATGCTAAGGAACAGGCAGAAATTATTGATACTGCCTTTACAATTTAATTGATGGTATAATTAATAGAGAAATAAAAATTTCTTTTTTATAACAGTCTCAAATAAATAAGCCCTGTCTTTTTTGACAGGACCTATTTATTATGGTAAGAAAGATATTATTATTAATTGCCCTTCACTACATTTAATGTTGTTGTTTCAGTACCTGTTTGTATGCGCAACAAATAATTGCCACTTGACAAATTACTCAAGTCAACCTCTTTTTTATTTATTCCTTTTAATCCCTGTACCTGTATATTCTTTAACACTTTTCCATTGGCGTCATTTAAAGTAATAGTTACAGGTGAATTTTCAGTTAAATCAATCGACAGGTTTGCTTTGCTCCTTACAGGATTGGGGAAAATACTTACTGAAAAGCTTTTACCATCCAGGCGTACCGATTTTATTTCGGTGTAAATAAATTGTCCGTCTTTATCAGTTTGTTTAATACGGTAGTAAACAACGGCTGAAGAATGGATGGATAATAAATCCGCATCTTTAGAGGTGTAAGCGTTGGAAGATCTTCCGTTATTTTTTGGAGCTATTGTTGCAATACTTTTAAAATCAATTCCATTTAAACTTCTTTCCACTTCATAGCGGTCTGTAAGTGCAGTTTCATTTTCAACCTGCCAGTTAAGGTTAGCTCCATTATCTTTTTTAATAACACTAAAACCAGCAAATTTAACCGGAAGAGCAATGAGGGTTGTTAAAAGAGCAGATGAAATGCCGGTTCCATTAAAACCAGAAGCATCATAGGTATTGTTGTTTGTAGTTAATACTCCGGCATTTGGATAATAAAGTAAATTTATTCCATTTGATTTTACGAGTCCATCACAGAAAAAGTATGACTGGTTGTTTGATCCTCCATCGATTAAACTAACCAAACCAACAGTACGGGTCAGTAAGGGGAAGCCGTTGAACTCAACTTCCATTACTTCATACGCTGTATTAGCACTAGCAACTGGTGCAATGGGACCGTTTAATAAAATTATATTGTAATTCCAGTAACCAGCTTCAGGAAAGGTAGGGAGGGTTACCTGCCAGTTTGCAGATGCCGGAAATGAAACTAAATTTTTTATTATAGTAATGGTAGGAGGAGTAGCTAACCCAGTTGCATCAACCCCTACATTAAACTGTATCGAAGCTATACTATTAGGTGCGGCAAATTGATCCTGGTTTGCCTTAAGTAATATCTTTATACGGCTTGAGGTAGAGCCTACAGCTACACTGGCCTGTATTAGCTGAGCGTAACTTTGTACGGAAAGAAAGGAAACGAAAAGGATAGTGAAGATTTTTTTCATAGTTTTTAAATTATTATAATAGATAGTTAAATAAAAGTAAATGGTTATTAATTAGGGAGTGCCTGTAGCTTTATACCAGCAATATTATTTCCTAAAACAGTAAGCAAAATAAAATCTTTATCATTAGCTGCACCATTATAGCGCACGTTTCTATTCATATTTAAGTCAGCAGCATCATACACATTATTAATAACGAGGGCAACATTATTGCTTAATGTGGTAAGCAAAATATGATCTTTATCATTTGCTGCACCATTATACCTAACATTGCCGTTGATGTTTGCGTTACCGCCCCATAATACATTTTTTCCATTAAGGGCAATTGCATAAGCTGAAGCCGGTCCAAAAATATTAGCATCGGTTGCGGTAGTAAAATCAACCAGCGGAGCAGTAGAAGTTGCTTCACTTAATGCTATCAAATTTGTGGCTGGGTTTGTACTTATGCCTAAATGATT
>JAYTTI010000130.1:0-19620 GCA_043745405.1 Ferruginibacter sp.
TGAAATTGTTTTTGAAGCAGCGAGCCAGTTTCACCACAGCAATATAAAACTTCCGTTTTGGTTAGAAAAAACATTGAATACATTGATTGTAACACCAAGGATGCACGGTATTCATCATTCCATGATAAAGAAAGAAACTGATAGTAATTATTCCATTATTTTTTCTTTCTGGGACAAAATACATAAAACAGTTCGATTGAATATCCATCAAAATGAAATTGTAACAGGTGTTCCGGCTTATGCAGATGAAAAGGAATTAACCATTGGCAATTTGCTTAAGCTGCCTTTTAAAGCTGTCCGTAAATGGAAGGAGGGTGACAGACCAAACGGTGGTAATTATAATCGCTTAAGAAGCTGATACAACTTACAAATAATAAAGCAAACTATTGCCTAAATTGTTGTTTATACTCATTCAACAAACTGACATATTTTTAGAACTAAAAAACTTTAAATGAATCATTACAATTTATATTACGCCTCCACACAAAAGCATACACATTTGCAGGCTCACAAATCCAGACGCAGAATTTTTCAATTATCATCGGTTCCGGGCGGATAATTCCCGTACTTCTGCAAGTCCTGCCGATGTAGGTAAAATAATTTATCCCGATTTTGTCGGGATAAATTATACTTGTAAATCAAGGGAGATCAAACATGAAATAGTCTGCTGCAAATCCTCAACACACAAAACATAGGAATGAAAAATAAAACGGGGGTACTAAATTTACCATTAACTCATGTTTAAAAAGCAAAGATACACAATGTGTCATTTATACACATGCTTTAAAATACCGCCCTTAACCGAAAATATTTTATCCCTATCTCATATGTTAAATATTATAAGTGATAGATTAAATCAATCTTTATAAAAAGGGAGATGTGTTCAGGAAATATTTTATAAAATAAGCTTTCCAGAATTCGATGCGTTAAAGATATCTTAAGGGGTTGCGCCTGGCATTAAGGATATACCTTTTTATATTCATCCAAAAGGCAATAAATAAATAAATGATTACAGGAGAACCCATTGTAAGAAAAGAAATGTAGATAAAATTTTTGCGAATTGTGGAAGCTGCAATACCCATTCTTTCGCCGATGGCACTGCAAACCCCAAATACATGCCACTCAATAAAAAGTTTAAACCGATTCATAACACGAATATAAAAAAATAAAATTAATCCAACCGTTAAATTTGGTGATAAAGCTTCACTCATTTTTTGTAAATTTGCAACCTGCCCGATTAGTTATTATAGCAAAATATTAACATTTCTATACTAATGTAACCGGCTCTTTCTACACATAAAACATATTAGCATGGCCTTCGACATCGAAATGATTAAAAAATTGTATGCCAATTTTGACAGCCGTATTGAAGCAGCCCGTAAAGCGGTTGGCAAACCATTAACCCTTACCGAAAAAATATTGTATGCCCATTTGTGGCAGGGCGAAGCCACCACGGCTTACGAAAGGGGAAAAAGTTATGTAGATTTTGCACCGGATCGTGTAGCTATGCAGGATGCTACTGCACAAATGGCTTTATTGCAATTTATGCAAAGCGGCAGGACCAGGGTAGCTGTTCCGTCTACGGTACATTGCGATCATTTAATTGAAGCGAAAGTTAACAGCAAAACAGATTTGGACAGGGCGGTGCATGAAAGTAGCGAAGTATATGATTTTTTGGCTTCAGTAAGCAATAAATATGGGATTGGATTTTGGAAACCCGGTGCCGGTATTATACACCAGGTGGTATTGGAAAATTATGCTTTTCCCGGTGGTATGATGATTGGTACGGATAGCCATACAGTAAATGCCGGTGGTTTGGGAATGGTTGCTATAGGCGTAGGTGGCGCGGATGCATGTGATGTAATGGCAGGTCTTGCATGGGAACTAAAAATGCCCAAATTAATTGGTGTTAAACTAACAGGAAAGCTTAGTGGCTGGACGGCTCCTAAAGATGTAATTTTAAAAGTTGCAGGTATATTAACCGTAAAAGGCGGTACCGGTGCAGTAGTGGAATATTTTGGCGAAGGTGCTACCAGCATGAGTTGTACAGGAAAAGGAACTATCTGTAATATGGGTGCCGAAATTGGCGCTACTACTTCTCTATTTGGTTACGATGCAAGTATGGGCAGGTATTTAAACGCTACCGGCAGAGCAGACATTGCTACAGCAGCAGATGCCATTGCAAAACATTTAACCGGCGATGCTGAAGTATATGCCAATCCCGAAGTTTATTTTGACCAGGTAATTGAAATAGATTTAAATACTTTGGAGCCTCATTTAAATGGCCCTTTTACACCAGACCTTGCTACACCCATTTCTAAAATGAAAGAAGCTGCCGCAGCAAACGGATGGCCTACAAAAATTGAAGTGGGTTTAATTGGCAGTTGTACCAACTCCTCTTACGAAGATATCAGCAGGGCGGTTAGCCTTGCACAACAGGTAAGCGATAAAGGATTAAAACTGAACTCAGAATTTACAATTACACCTGGCAGCGAGCAGGTACGTTTTACTATTGACAGGGATGGATTCTTAGACGTATTTGATAAAATAGGTGCAACTGTTTTTGCCAACGCCTGTGGCCCTTGTATTGGTATGTGGGCAAGGGTAGGGGCAGAAAAGGCAGAAAAGAATACCATCGTACATTCCTTTAACCGCAACTTTGCAAAACGTGCCGATGGCAACCCCAATACATTTGCATTTGTAGGCAGTCCCGAAATTGTAACCGCCATGGCAATTGCCGGTGATCTTTCCTTTAACCCATTAACAGATTACTTGACCAATGATAAGGGAGAAAAAGTAAAGCTTGATCCGCCAACCGGTTTTGAGCTGCCTCCCAAAGGTTTTGATGTGGATGATGCAGGCTATCAACAGCCTGCAGAAGATGGCAGTGGTGTTCAGGTAATTGTATCGCCCACGAGTAAACGCTTACAATTGCTGGATCCTTTTACAGCATGGGAAGGCGTTGACCTTAAAGGTTTAAAATTATTGATAAAGGCAAAAGGAAAATGTACAACCGATCATATCAGTATGGCAGGCCCATGGTTAAAATTCCGCGGCCATTTGGATAATATCAGCAACAATATGCTGATTGGTGCAATCAATTTCTTTAATGAAAAAACAGATTCTGTAAAGAATGAGTTAACCGGCGAATATGGAACAGTACCTAATACACAAAGGGCCTATAAGGCAGCAGGTGTTGGCACTATAGTGGTGGGTGACGAAAATTATGGGGAAGGTTCATCAAGAGAACATGCTGCCATGGAGCCACGCCATTTGGGTGTACGTGCAGTGCTTGTAAAATCGTTTGCACGCATACACGAAACCAATTTAAAAAAACAGGGAATGCTGGCGCTCACTTTTGTCAATAAAGAAGATTACGATAAAATTCAGGAAGATGATACCATTGATATTATCGGATTAACTTCTTTTGCACCGGGTGCAACATTGAAATTAAAATTAAATCATACAGACGAAAGCGTTGATATAATCGAAGTAAACCATACTTACAATGAACAGCAGATTGAATGGTTTAAAGCTGGCGGCGCTTTAAATATTATCCGTAAAGAATTTACTGATAGTAATAAATAGAAAATACAAATATTTTATAGATAAAATACTGTTTACAAAAACGGGATTTTTTATTTGAGAGCTGGTGCATCAATTTTTTATTGATTCGCTTTACAAGGGTAAAGAATGGTGCCTGATTATGTCGTTACCTTTTTTATAAATACCCCATCACGCTTTTTATCTATGCGGCCGCCTTCATAGGCACATACGCCCATCCGTGGAGAATTTACAACCGGCATGGCCGCATAATCTTTAAAATCACTACAGGTTTTACCATGTTTTTTTGCACAGGTTTTACAAAAAACGCTTTCTTCATCACCCATGCAAGCGGCACACATCAGGATGGCAGGTTCTTTTCCACAGGAATCGCAAAACAGTTCAAGTGGTTCGTTACGACTTAGTAAAACAATTTTTTCTTTTGCAGCAATGGGGTATTCTTCAAGTACTGTTAATAGTAACTCTGTGGTGCTTCCAAAATCATACCGATAGTCCAGTTTTAGGTTTTTATAAAGGGCATCTTTTGTTTTCTTACTTTTCGGTACTTCGCCGTTTTGTGCCTCCATTAATTTTTCATACTCCTTTGTATTTCCCTTTTCCAATAAAGCTTCTGCTTCAAAAAAGTCCCACAAACCACCTCTTGTTTTCTGGCCTTTCGGATTGGTAAAACTACTCATGTGGCCACAGCATTCCAGCCATATTTGGCGCAGAAAAATATCTATATCACCCATTGATGCATTACCATCTATCCATAGATTTATAAAATAGGGTAATGCACCCCATTTTGGATTGGCTTCTATTTTTACATGGATTGATTTACCGGGCTGTTCGTCTATCGTTTTTTCAGCCAGGTGAGTATCCAGGTGTTTTGTGATACCTGTTTTTGTAAATGATTTGTTGCAGAAGATGCATTTACCTGATGATGCTGTTTTTTGAGACATTTGCTAATGTTTTTTCAAACTTAAAATAACTTGTACTTCCAATTTTTTTCAGTTTCTATAATTTTCTTGATTATAAGTTTAGGATTTACAAACTTAACAAACCATCCTCCTCACCACCATCCAGCAATGGGATATTCCCAACAGATGCGCCGGCTATTCCTTTCACGGAGCCATACATACCGCTGGTGCTGATCAATACTTTTTCCAGTTGTTTTTCCCTTTCCTTCCACATCTTTTCCATTTGTATGCGTTCTTTCATGATGCTTTGTTTCATGGCCATAAAGCCTTCTACTATTGCCTCAACCTGTCCTTTAAATTCAATGCCCGTTAAGTAATTATACAGCAACTGCATTTTATCACCCTTGTTTTCTTCGCCTTTTTGTATCTCGTGTATTTTAATAATGCCATTGCGCAGTAAATGTGCAACACTGCCCACTTCAGTAAAATTACATATCCAGATGCCGTCTTTTTCTCCAAACCGGTCCATGTCTTTTGGAAAAACCTGTGTAACCAGTATGGCCACATCGGCACCGCTGCTACGCCTATCCGCTTTTAATTTTTCTACCCAGTTATTGCTCCATGTTTTGGTGCGTTTGCTTTCGTAAATAATTTTACCGCAGGTAGTGCCGTTCTTATTTCGGACCAACTGAATGCAATCGGCGCCCTCCACTCCTTTTCCCACTTCCTCAATTAGGTCAAACGGAAAATTTTCCTTTAATATAGATTCCAGTAATAATTCCTGCACTTCGCCCTGCCGCTGCATAGAACCTTGTTCTGCCCTGCGTGTCATTTCATCGGCTAATTTCTTTTGTTCATTTAGCTGCATTTCAAGCTCTTTTAGTTTAAGCTGAAAAGCAGTTTCTTTCAACAGGTTTTTTTCATTTTCCTGCCAACGAATTTGCTCGCCCAGTTTTGCACTTTCTTCCTGTAATTTTTTCTGCAGGGTAATTTCCAGTTCGGCTTCTTTATTTTTTAACTGTTGTTCTTTTTGCAAATACCCCAGTTCTTTTTTCCTGGCTTCTCTAAGCTTTTCTTCGTTGTCGTTATTATTATTTTGCAGCAACCGCAGTTTGTTTTCATAATCTGCAGAAATACTTTTTCTTAACTGCTCCTGGATTTCGCTTTCTAATTTTAATTTTTCCTGCTGCAGTTTCTGTGCAAATATTTCATTCTCTTTTTTCTTTTTTTCTTCAAATTGTAAAAGGTCTCCTTCTAGCTTTCTTTTCTCTTCTTCAACCTTTGTTAAAGACTGGTTTAATTTATCCTGATATTGCTGCTGGTATTTTTGCTCCATGTCTGCAGCCAAAACATTTTCTACGTCAAAAACATGCCCGCAATTGGGGCATTTTATATTATTAGCCATTACTTATTTTTTACAAATTAATGATTTTTAGAGTGTTTGTTGTCATTCGTGCTATCTAAAAAATAAATTTTAAAAAAGCAAAACCAATGTTAAAATTTCGTCGTATCTTGGTAAACCCTAAAATTGTTTTTCAAAAGTCCATTACCTGTGAATGTTGCTGTTACAACTGTTACCGGTTTATATTTTTAAAGTATTACTATAAATCTACCCTAAGATTTCATTCATTTTTACGATTAATATCCAATTTGATTGTCCGTAGTCATTTATTTGTGTATTTCAATTAATTACATTCACTAAAAAAAAATTTATGAAAAAAAAATTTTCCGCCGCATTTCTTTTGCTGGTAATGAGTTTACAAATTACAGCACCAGCTTTTGCTTCCTCGCATAGGGAAGCCCCTATGATTGCCGATGATCCCTTGGCAGACAATACCGATGTCTATGCTTTTCGAAGTCCTGATGATCCATCAAAGATTACCATTATTGCCAATTATGTACCTGGCCAGTTACCCGACGCAGGGCCAAACTACTATCATTTTGGTGAAAATATCCGTTATGAAATACATATAGATAATAACATTGCTACAAAAGGCGATGATATTGTTTATCGTTTTACATTTAAAAGAACCAATGAGGATCCAACTACATTTTTTAACATCAGGCTGGGTAAAGAAAATCTGAAAACTACCTATATGATGGAAAGAAGTATGGATGGGGGTAAGTCTTTTACTGCGGTGGTAAATAACGGCGTAGTGCCGCCAACTAATATTGGCCCACGTTCTATAAGTTCTCCGGTGGGTTTAAATGCACCTTCCTACAATTCATTAATGGAAAAAGCTATTACAACCTCTTCCACTGGCGAAAAGGTATTTTGCGGTCCTGCAGATGATCCCTTTTTTGTAGACCTGGGAGGTATTTTTGATTTGGGCGATGCACCCAGGGCTTCCGGTAAATCAGCGGATGCGTTAAAATGTAAAAATGTATCAACCATTGCAATACAAGTTGATATTGCAACCCTGCAGAAAGATCATAAAAGCGTATGCACCAATATTCTTGATCCTAATTATGTTATTGGTGTTTGGGCATCTGCCAGCAGGCAAAAAATAAGAATATTAAATGAAATCAAGGCTGCCGATGTTAAAAAAGATATGAAGTACGATTTGGTTTCAAATGAAGGTCAATGGATACAGGTATCCAGGCTTGGTATGCCCCTAACCAACGAAGCTGTTATACCGGTTGGTTATAAAGACTTGTGGAATGCGCTCACTCCTTATGATGACCTGCCTACCATTGGCACATTTGGTAATTATTTTTACAATCCTGAACTGGCTCTTTATATGGACGATGCACTGTTTGGTGGAGCTGTTCCCGCATTTAAGCCGTTGCGGGTTCAAAAAAATTCATTGGGTGGGTTTGGATTTGGTGATGGCCAGGATGGATTATATAGTTTAAAAGGTACGTCTGCTGTAAAAGGTACTGCCCTGGATGATGCAATTTTTGGCACTTTATTATTACCTGCCAAAGCTTCGCCACGGTCTGTTGATTTATGGCCTATTTTTCATACAGGTGTACCCAATTTAGCTCCTTATCAGTTGGCTACTGGCAAACCAACAGGTAATCCACTGGCAAAAGGTAAACCATTTATTAATAATTTTTTGCCTAATGGAGGAGATATGTTACGGCTAAACATGGCAGTTCCACCAACGCCAAGGGATTCTAAAGACTTTAGTTCCTTAGGCCTTATACAGGCTGCTGTAACCGGTTTAACTGATCCTGCTTATGCAAATTTGAGTATTCAAAATATTCCAAACATGGATGGTTTTCCTAATGGAAGAAGACTGGAAGATGATGTTACAAGAATTGAATTACAGGCAGTAGGTGGCGTTGTTTTAGCTGCAATTGGGTTATGGTACGATGATTATAAATTAGGCGGTAGTCCGCTAACACCAAATTTAATAAGTGTGTTGTCGTATAATACAGGTGTTGACAAAAATGACACTACTCTAAAGGCACATTTTCCATATGTTCAAACGCCTTGGGCCGGAACACATATTTGTGATTGCGGAACTGCAGTAGGAACTCACAGAGTAACTATGGGCAGCAGTAGTACAGTAGTTTACCAAGGGTTAGCTATCGGCGCTCCTGAAGTAGTTGCTACTACTTCACCCAATCCTTTTATCGGTAACAACACCGTTAAATATCGTTTGGATGCTGCGTCCAAAGTAAGAATAGAAGTCTTTAATGAAACGGGCAACCTGGTAAAAGTATTGCTCGATAAAAATCTTGAACCTGGCATCTATACACAAAACTGGAATAGTATAGGAATGCTTAAAGGAGTGTATTTTATCCATATCAGTAAGAATGGAGTTACAAAACAAAATCTCCGGGTAATAAAAGGTTAATAAAACAATAAATAAATACAAAGGAAAATAAGCCTGCTGTTAATTACAGGCTTATTTTCCTTTGAATTTTTAAATTAAACAGCAGGGTTCAAAAACTTATGTGTATGATTTTTTAAATTTAATCGGCATTTCCTTTTTAAGTTCCACAATTGGTAGTATTATTTTTAATTGGCTTTTATTGCCGCTTAATTTATAATGTGACAATTGAATAACCTACAAGATGTATACAAAAGATTACTTGTTTATCTTAAAGCAACAATCATGAAAAAAAATATTTTATATAGCGTTCTAATAATTTTGTTTATAAGCCTGGTAGGTTTCGTGTTATTAAAATTTAAAAAAGAAAATAGCATTAAAGAAAATACCCAGTATGTATTACTGGAAAGAAACGGGACGATGGCCCAAATGCCCGAATGGCCGGATACAAAATTAAATGCCACCAAAATTTCAAAGGCTTTAAATGCAAATCCAGGGGATTTAAAATCTAATATTTCCATGGCTAATTTATTTATAATGGAAGCAAGAGCAACGGGTAATTATGCTTACTATGATAAGGCTGCTATGAAATATATCAATAATGTTTTGAAAATAGATCCTCGAAATTTTGAAGCACTCACTTTAAAATCGTTGCTCTTTCTTTCGCAACATCATTTTGCCGATGGTTTAGCTACGGCAGAAATTGCTAAAAATATCAACCCTTATAATGCATTTGTATACGGTATTTTAGTTGATGGAAATGTTGAAATGGGCAATTACGATTCGGCTGTTGCAAATGCAGAAAAAATGATGTCCATTAGGCCCGACTTGCGTTCGTATGCCAGGGCATCTTACCTGCGTGAAATTTATGGCGATTATCCGGGTGCCATTGAAGCCATGAAATTAGCGGTAGATGCTGGGGTACCCGGTGATGAAGGTACAGAATGGTGCAGGGTTCAATTGGGACATTTGTACGAAAATTCCGGGGATTTTAAAAGTGCAGAAATGAATTATTCCATTGCCTTGGATAACCGGAAAAATTATGCCTATGCACTGGCTGGCATGGCAAGAATCGCTATGTCAAACAAAGAGTATGCTAAAGCGATCGATTATTTTCAACAGGCAGATACTTTAGTAAATGATTTTTCTTTCAAGGAAGAGTTGGTGGATGTTTACCAGTTAACAAGCCAAAAAGAAAAGGCTGCCACTACCGCAAAAATTGTAATTGATGAAATGAATAAAAATGCAACAACTGCTGCCAGCGATGAAAACATAGGGCATTACGCCGACAGGGAATTAGCATATGCGTATTTAAAAATAAATGATTACAGTAAAGCATTGGAGCATGCCCTGGCAGAATACAACCGCCGCCCAAACAATATAGATGCCAATGAAACGCTTGCATGGGTGTATTATCAAAAAGGCGACTTTGCAAAAGCCCTGCCATATATACAGGTAGCTTTAAAAACAAATAGTAAAAATCCTGTATTGCTTTGCAGGGCAGGATTGATTTACGAAAAGACAGGTGATAAAGTAAAGGCTAAAGATTATTTAGAACAGGCATTTAAAAACAATGCTTTTATTCCAGAAAGTTTAAAACTAAATAGTGAACAGGCGCTTAAAGGAATATAATCATACTAAATAATTTTGTGATGAAAATACGGCAGAGCAATCCGTTCAAAAAAATAGTGTTGCTTATAACAGTACTGCTGCTGGTGCAATGCGTTTTTGCCCATAGCATAAACTATGCCCTGCAGGATGCGCCGGTAAATGAAGTAGTTTGGTTTTATTTTGCGCTGGGCTTTAAACATATTATTCCTTTCGGCACAGATCATATATTGTTTGTAATTGGATTATGCCTATTGAGTACAAATATTAAAACTATTTTTTGGCAGGCCACTGCGTTTACGGTTGCACACTCTATTACCCTGGCATTAAGTATGAAGAATATTATTGTGGCGCCCGGAGCAGTTGTAGAACCAATCATTGCATTATCCATCGTTTTTGTAGCGGTAGAAAATATTTTACTGACAGAGCTGAAACCATGGCGGGTATTGCTGGTATTTCTTTTTGGTTTGATACATGGTATGGGTTTCGCCAGCGCACTTAATGAGATAGGATTGCCCGCAGGTAAATTTTATACTTCTGTTATTGCCTTTAATGCAGGTGTGGAAATAGGGCAGATTACAGTAATCACCGCTATGTTTGCATGCATCATTATTCCATTGCGCAACAAAACCTGGTATAGGGCAGGCATTGTATATCCGCTATCTGCATTAATTGCAATAGTAGCATCTTACTGGTCTGTTCAAAGAATTTTTTTTAACGGGTAGCAGGGTTGCTAAAAATGAAATTTTCACTTCCCTTATTGAGATTCTTAAAGATAGTAAACTTATTATTCTTCCTTTGTTACCGCTATCAACTGCTAATAATTCTAACACCAAAAAAATCTTCAAATGATTTTTATGACGCTTGCAGGTATTGCAAAAGATAGGTTTTATGCACTAATTTTTTTTACATTAATTTGCAACCCAATTAGCGGCGATGGCGAAATTGGTAGACGCACTACCTTGAGGTGGTAACGCTCGTAAGGGCATGGGAGTTCGAATCTCCTTTGCCGCACAGATGAAACCCGTACCAGTTGCGGGTTTCATATTTTTAAGTAAAAGCAGTGTCAGTTCAGTGTCAAAGATAAGAAACTACAGAAAACCTCGATTAGTTTTTTAATACCACTCTAAAACTTGTTCCCTTACCTGCTTCAGATGATCTTACAAACAGTTCCCCTTTATGATATTGTTCAATAATTCGCTTGGATAAACTTAATCCCAGCCCCCAGCCACGTTTTTTGGTAGTGAACCCCGGTTTAAAAACTTTTGCAATATTTTGCTTACTGATGCCTTTTCCTGTGTCTGCTACATCAATCAATACCTGCGATGTTTCTTTTTTAATAGTAATATTAATGGCTCCTTTTCCTTCCATGGCATCCAATGCGTTCTTTAATAAATTTTCTATCACCCAGTCAAATAGTGGTGCATTTATTTTGGCCAGAATTATTTTTTCGCCAAAACTATTTACAGTAAAACTTACTTTATCTGTTGACCGTCTTTTAATATACACCACCATACTTTCTACCTGTTCAATGATGTTCATTTCTTCCAGTTGAGGTATGCTGCCTATTTTTCCAAAACGGTCGCTTACTAATTTTAAGCGGTCAACATCTTTTATCATTTCCATGGCAATTTTTTCATTGCCGGGTTGATCTTTTAATAATTCTACCCATCCTTGTAAAGAAGAAAGTGGTGTACCTAACTGGTGGGCTGTTTCTTTTGCCATGCCTGCCCAAACCTGGTTTTGTGTCGATTTGTTCCTGGTAGTAATGGCAATTAGTGTAATGATAATAAACAGCGCAACAATAAACAGCTGAATCAGCGGGTAATACTTTACCTCTTTTAATAAAGAAGACTCGCCGTAATACAAACGGTTTGTTTGCAGCGTGTCTAATGGGTTTATCCAGCTGATGGGTAGATGAAGCGCTTTAAATTCTTTTAATTTGTTGGGCAGATAAGCACTGTCATTTTTTGTAAGAAGGGAATCGAGATTATTACTTTCAAAAATGCTGTCTTTTTCATTCACAGCAATCATAGGGATATCCCTGTTGTTTTCTATCAGAATTTTACTGGATAAATTGGTGGGCGATACATTGGTGTTACTGATGTCTTTTACCGCTTCTACCCACTGTTCTATTTTTTGCCTTTCTTCAGTAGCAATTTTTTTTGCCAGGTAGTTGCTGTAAAAAACGGTACCGCTCACAATAGCAATTGCAATAACAGCAAGCCCTGTACGCCAGTTAAAAAATTGAGTAAACATTTGTAAATATAAAATAACGGGTACAAAATATAAAATAAGAAATGTAACATACATAATGTAGGTGTGTAATTTTGCCGCTAAGACGTTACGACGTTTTATTCGTTCCGTCCCAACGGCAATACTCAATTTCTTACCCAATAGCTTCGTTGCTGCGTTTTTATTTTCTTTCCTGTTCAAACGTCTTAACGTCTTAACGGCCATACTAAATTTTATATCCTTACAGGTTGACGGCGTTTAGCCGGCCGAAATAAAAACGGCAATAAGAAATGCAGTCAAATGAAGTAAGTTTGTGTTACATGTGACTATTAACCATTCACCATTGACTATGGACACCATTCGCATCTTACCAGGTACTTAAAAATTTATAGCTACATAACCGATGAAAGGAAATTTCAATGCTTCCCGCCAATTCAACCTTGATGATGATAACAGTACCGGCAGCAATAGCCATCCATCTGTTGCCATTGTTATTTTAAACTGGAACGGGCAACATTTTTTAGAACAATTTCTTCCTTCAGTAACAGCATCAACATATTCCAATAAAAGAATAATTGTTGCAGACAATGCGTCAACAGATAATTCGGTTATTTTTTTACAGCAGCATTTTCCGCAGGTTGAAATTATTAAAAACAGCAGCAACGATGGTTTTGCAAAGGGATACAATACCGCCTTACAACAGGTAAATAGCGATTATTATATTTTATTAAACAGCGATGTAGAAGTTACCCCCGCCTGGATAGAACCTGTTATTGGCTTAATGGAAAACAATGCAGCGATAGGAGCTTGCCAGCCTAAAATATTAGCTCATGAGGCCAGGCATTTATTTGAATACGCAGGCGCCTGTGGCGGCTGGATCGACAGCCTTGGTTACCCGTTTGCAAGAGGAAGGGTTTTTGATGTACTCGAAGAGGACAATGGGCAGTATAACGATGCACAACCCTGTTTTTGGGCAAGCGGAGCAGCCCTGTTTGTAAGGGCAGATATGTATCATGTGCTGGGAGGGCTTGACGAATATTTTTTTAGTCACCAGGAAGAAATTGATTTTTGCTGGCGGCTTCAACTGGCGGGGTATAAAGTATATGTACAACCGGCATCTGTTGTGTATCATGTAGGTGGCGGCACTTTACCAAAAGGTAATCCCCAAAAAGATTTTTTAAACTTTAGAAATAACCTGGTAATGCTGGCAAAAAACTTTTCATGGCCAGTTGCCTTATGGAAAATTCCCTGTAGGATAATCCTGGATATTGTTGCTGCTTATAAAGAATTATTTACTGGCAACCCGGCCACATTTAAAGCAATTGCAAAGGCACATTTTCAATTTATCAAGTGGTTGTTGAAAGATAAAAAGCAATCTGTTTTTCCTATATCAAAAAAAGGTAAATTAAACGGATGGTACAGTGGCTCTGTGGTTTGGCAGTATTTTATAAAGAAGAAAACAAGGTTTTCAGAAATTATTACAAACAAATAATTATTTTTGAGGCACAAGCCTTATTTTTACCATCGCAAAATATATATAATGCAACAAGAAATAATTGACAATTCCGACAAAGATTTTGCCCATAACTGGGTATCCTCCTCACGTTTTCTCTGGTATTGCCAGATATTTATGGTGGTCGCATTAATTTTGGGTGGTTGCTATGGCATGTATACCCATCGCTATAAAGGTAGGCCAGAAGTAGCTGCACCGGAAAGCACCCTCTACAACCCTAAATACAAATAAAAATTTTGTAGTTGATTGACAAGCTGTATTTTTGCAGTCCAAAAAATAATATAGTTCTTTTAGGTCTGAAGCATCGCTTCAAAAAAGCGGAAGTAGCTCATTTGGTAGAGCGCGACCTTGCCAAGGTCGAGGTGGCCGGTTCGAGCCCGGTCTTCCGCTCTGAAATGCAGGCAGATAGCTTTTGTTATCTGCTTTTTTTTTCTGATACCGTTTCTTTTTTGAAGGGGTAAGTGTCACTCGGGTGGTGGAACTGGTAGACACGCAGGACTTAAAATCCTGTTCGCTGTAAGGCGAGTGTGGGTTCAACTCCCATCCCGAGTACGAGTAAATTTTAAAAGCCTTGACAGTATTGACATTCAAGGCTTTTTTTATTTTGGTGGGTGACAGGGTGTGCGAATTTATTTTTTAAATCTAATTTTATCTATTCGCCACTATATAAAATAGGTAGTTTATGCCTAATTAATAGAACTCCCTTGCCCTTCATGGCCCACGAACCATTTGATAAGTCCGAAAAGCTTTTTCTTGCCAATACCCAAGCTTTAAATAATAGCAAAAAATCATCCTATCAGCTCTTTGAGCTTGGTATCAATTTCATTTTCATTATCTGTGTATAAAATTATTTTTCCGTCTTTATCAATCAGCACGTAAAAAGGGATAAAGCTTGTCATGTACAGCGTGCCGACTTTTGCAGGCATATTTTTTATTGGAAATTCATCTACTACCTGCAGCCAGGGCATTTTTTCTACATCCATTGCTTTAATCCAATCGGACCAGCGACTATCGTCGGAAACACTTACAATTTCGAACCCTTTGGTATGATATTTTTTATACACTTCTTTCCAATGGGGAATGGCTTGTCTGCAGGGATGACACCAACTGGCCCAAAAATCTATCATTATATATTTACCCTTGGTAGAGGTTAATGTAAAAGAACTGCTGTCTTTTTTTAATAATGTAAAATCTGGAGCAATCTGGCCTGGCAGTAATGCTTTTCGTTTGTAGAGTGAAGCCGATATGTTTTTATAATATGGAGATGTTTTAAGATTGCTACTAAATTTATTTAAGCTGGCTTCCAAACTTATAATTGGCATGGTTGAATAATAACGGTACAAGTCGTTCAACATATAAATGCCCGCTGCAGAAGATGGGTTCTTATCTGCAAAATCATTTATCCAGTTTTGTTTCCAGTCATTTTTCAATTTACTAACAGAGTCTATCTGATCTCTTATTTTATATTCTTTATCAATATCTTTTTCTACATTCAATGCTCTTACAAGTGGTGCAAAGGCAGAATCAAATCTTTTCTGCCCCGGATCTTTTTGATATTTCATCCATTCGTCCTGGCCTTGAGAACCAGATATAGAATATTTATTTATTACCGCTCCTGCAGTTCCGCCATATTTTGTGTCGTCATAGTGTTGGGAGGCTGTAGTATCTGCATCAATATTTATTACGCTGTTTTCAACAAACACAGGCATAGACCAGCCGCCGGGTTCAATAAACAATGTCATCATTTGTGCATTATTCAATTTGCCTGTCAGGTGAAAGGTATCATTGTTAAACGCAATGCTGTCAACTGTTTTAGAGGTTCGGTCATCATCGTTATAAATTACTAATTTTATACCTCCCGAATGTAGCCCAGCTATTTTACCATTGATGGAATAGCCATCTGCTGGTGCCTGTTTGCTGCCTGTATTATTATTGCAAGCCAGCATTGATAAAAGCAGTGCGCCACAAAAAAGCAATTGGTTTTTATTTTTCATTTTTATGTATTTTAATTTTAGGCTATTATTTTTACAATTTTTTTATCCATCGCTTCAATCCACATTAATTTGTGAATAAAACCCCCGGTCGTGGTTTGTCGCACAGGAACCACTTATACTTTTGCTGTAGTTAGTACAATAATTTTAAAATTTTTGTTTAAAGTAATCTTCACATTCCGTACAAACCAAAGCGGATAAACTTATTACCTTTTAATAATTGATTTACCAATAAAAAGAAACAACGCAGCAATTACTAAAAACATAACCAATAAAACCCCTGCATTTGTCAGTGCTTTTGCAATACCTAAATTTATGACATTAATAAAGGGGTATGGGTAAAAATCAGAAAAACTTCCACGTACTAAAATATAGAATAAGTAGGCTAAAGGATAAATGGCCCACTTTAATATTTGTGCATATTTAATCGGCTTGGTTATTTCGTATAGATACCAAAAAATAATTACCAAAACCGGTATAACAGAATGAAGCAATTCATCTACTATTAATTGTAAGCCCTGAGGTTGCCAAAGATGTCTTAAAGCAAACTGGTAAACCAGTCCAACCATTGTAATGTAAATAGTTACTGCGGTAAGTGTTCCCGGCTGCCCAATTAATTTCGACTGCTGATTTTTTGTAAAGATCAAACAGGTAAAATAAATGGCCACCAGGATATTGGTCAATATAGTAAAAAAACTAAAAAATCTAATAGCAGTTTCTGCTATAGAAGCTTCCCTGTTTTGAATCATTAAAATGTATTGAGCTATTATTGCAAACCATCCAATCAAAGCAAATAATAGGGCTAATTTCTTTTTCATAATTTCTTAAATTTACTCATAATTTTTTTCGGCCTGGCGATGGGCGGATTTTTAACACTACTGTTTATACAAAACAAAATATTTTTACAAGGCAAAGCGGGGCTATTGCAATATTAAATATCAAGCACAATTGAAAGATTTGTCTTGATGAGCCCTACCTGTTCCTGATTTAGTTCTCCAATCTTTTTCAATAGCCGTTTATTATCAATAGCACGAACCTGGTCAATCATAATATCGCAATCTTCTTTTAGTTTGGCTGAACCCTTTGTAAGGTGGACCCTTAAAATTTCTGCATCCAATTTTACATTTGTAGTGATGGGGCAAATAATTGTTGATGGATGAAAGCCATTCAATAAATCGGTTTGAATGATTGCCACTGGCTTCGTTTTTCCTTTTTCTGTACCAAATCTTGGGTTTAGGTCAGCAATCCATATTTCATATTGTTTAACTTTCATCCTGCAGCTTTTCAAATTCAGCAAGTACTTTCATTGACTCTTCCTGTACAATTTTTGATTCTTTTTGCAGTTGACGGGAAATCATTTTTCTTTTTTGAAGAAGGTTATAAAATTCTACCGCCTCATTAATATAGCGGTTCCTTGTCTTACTGATTTTTGCAGTAATTCTTTCTGTCTCCTTAAAGACAACATCATCCATTTTCAAAGAAAGATTTTTCATGTTGCTACTTTTTATAAAGGTATATACAAAAAGTATATTTTGCAAATGGAGTGCTTTTTTAAAATATAGCTAGGGATTATAGTAAAGAGGCTTACAAGGAGCAGTAATTGTTAAATAATACAGGGTTGTTTTTAATAAGTTCTTAAATGGATACACATTATTTTCTTTCAATCCTGTACATTTATGGAACAATCAATTATTTGAAGCTTTTGCCTGTGTTTGTTATAGCCGATAAGTGATACCTTTAATTAGCTGATGCATTTTGTATGCAGGTAAAAATAAACTCATTAAATTTTTATATCGTGAAGCAACTATCCTTACTATTTATTGCCACTTACTGCATGGCTTGTTTGCCTGCTTGTCAGAACAAGAAAAAACCGCTACCCCGGATTGCGATTGCAGGGCTCGCCATTGAATCGAGTACTTTTTCTCCGGCGCTTACGGATGAAGCGGCATTTCATACAATGTATGGAAAAGATGTTTTTGCATTTTATCCTTTTTTGAGTGCTGATTCACCGCTTCTGAAGAGGGCTGACTGGATACCGGCAGTAGTTGGGTATTCACTTCCGGGCGGAGCGGTTACACGTGAGGCGTATGAATCACTTGTTGGTAAAATGCTGGATTCACTAAAACGCAACGGTCCTTACGACGGGTTGTATTTTGATATTCATGGTGCCATGAACGTAGTTGGTCTGGATGACCCGGAAGGAGATATGTTGAAAAGAATCAGAGCGGTTGTGGGTTATAACACCATCATATCTACGTCGATGGATTTGCATGGTAATGTTACTCAGGCGCTGGCAGAAAATACCGACCTTATCACCTGCCACCGGATGGCGCCCCACGAAGATGCCATGGAGACAAAACAGCGGGCGGTGGAAAACCTGTTGCAACAAATAGAAAGCGGTAAGGGCAAACCAGCCTATAAAGCATGGATACCGATACCTGTTTTATTGCCCGGTGAAAAAACCAGTACCCGTATAGAACCGGGCAAAAGTATTTATGCAGCGGTTGCTCCCGCTTCTAAGCAGGCCGGTGTTACCGATGCGGCCATCTGGATTGGATATGCATGGGCAGATGAACCACGCAATCATGCGGTGGTAATGGTGTATGGAGACGATAAAGAAAAAGTAACAAAAACCGCCGAACAATTGGCGCATCGTTTTTGGGATGCAAGGAGGACGTTTGATTTTGTTGCGCCCACTCTATCATGGCAACAAAGTCTGGACACAGCATTAGCCAGCAAAAAGCGCCCCTTCTTTATCAGCGATATGGGTGATAATCCTACGGCAGGTGGTGCAGGTGATGTTAGCTGGACGTTGACCCAATTGCTTTCTTACCCGGCATTTAAAGACAGCAACGGACCTTCAGTAATCTATGCTTCCCTGCCGGCACCCGAGCTGGTTCAGCAGGCAATGCAGACCGGTGTGGGCAAGCCCGTGGATGGCTATGCAGGTGCAAAAGTAGATGCACGTTTTGCTCCACCTGCGCATATTAAAGGCATCGTTGAATCAATTGTAAAAGGTGATAAAGATGCAGAGGTAGAAGTGTCTGTAAGGGTAGGAAGCATCCATATTATACTGACAAAAAAACGCAAACCGTATCACAACGAAATTGATTTTACCAAACTGGGATTAAACCCCCGAAAGACGGATATTGTAGTGGTAAAGATTGGCTACCTGGTGCCGGAATTATATGCCATGCAGGCGGGCTGGGTAATGGCGCTTACACCCGGTGGTGTTGACCAGGATATAGTAAATCTTCCTTTTAAAAGAATCCAGCGCCCCATGTTTCCCTTTGATAAAGACATGAAGGAACCGGACCTAACGGCAAGGCTTATCCCATTGTCGGGTAGTACAGCGGTTAAATGATGCAGCCATTTTTTTGACTATGATCCACCACGGTTCGTTCGCCACGAACCAGGGTGAGTAGATTCAATCCTCGCTGCCAGTCAGGCCCAATGCGGAACGATATGCTCCGGATTCTGAAGCATGAAAATTATCTATCCATTAATAGGAATTTCAAAAGTTAATTTTTACCTTAGTTAAAGAATCGATTCTTGCAGCTGTTCATTCAACATGGACAGGACTTATATAACGAGAGAAAGAAGAGCATCGTCAATTTCATCCGGTCGATGTAGTTCCCACGTAATTATTAATTTAACCAATTATGAATCGAAGAAATTTCGTTTTGCTGGGAGCGGCCGGTATTGCTGCGATTTCAATCCCAACTTCATGCTCGTATTTTGGAGATGTGGAGTATGATCCTTTGCTGGCACATCCTCAGGCACTCTCTGTAATTTGGGACAATGAATTGATAAAAACTATCGGAAATAAGTACCGAATCCAGGTGCCGAGCGAAAAAAATGTGCGATCGCTGGTTAATCTCTTGATGGAAGATATCTCTAGTAATAAATCATTTCTTGCAGAGTCCCTAAAGCAAAAAATAAAAACTGATTTTAAAACTGGCAAAACGGTGCTGGTAAATGGCTGGGTACTTTCTGTTTCGGAGGCACGTCAATGTGCACTTTACTCA
>JAYTTI010000131.1:0-5036 GCA_043745405.1 Ferruginibacter sp.
CTCCGATAGACTTTGATTGACGGGAACTGATAATGGTTGTAGCATCAGCAAATATACAACAAATACATGTTTATTTAAAGTCTAATTAGTATAAATCGGAAAAGTATTGGTCAATCATTTTAATTATTACATTTTATATTACATAACCGAAACAAATTTTTTCTAACTAAATTTGATTCAAATAAAACGATAAAGAATATGAAAAAAAAATTAACAATTAAACTTAAGCCGTCAAGTTTAATACCCCTGTTTTTAGTGCTGCTGTTTTCAGTATCTGCTATTAAAGCAAACGGAACTCCTCTTAAAAAACCTGCGGAGCCATCCATTGAAGGACGATGGGATATGACTATTAATGTAGCAGGAAAAGAAACCCCATCCTGGCTGGAAGTTGTCCATTCGGGTACACATCACTTTATTGGACAGTATGTAGGGTCGGGAGGAAGTGCAAGACCGATATCAAAAGTAAATTTCAAAGATGGAAAAATGAGTTTTACTATACCACCGCAATGGGAGCAGGAAGACAATGATATTGTTGTTGAAGGAACATTGAGTGGCGATAATTTATCGGGTACCATCATTGCAAGTGATGGCAAAACCTATAACTGGGTTGCTCAAAGGGCTCCCTCTTTATGGAGGAAAAGTCCGCCTGTATGGGGCAAGCCCATCAAGCTTTTTAATGGTAAAAATATTGATGGCTGGCACGCCATGGGGCCAAACCAATGGGTTGCAGAAAATGGTATTTTGCGTAGCCCTAAACCAGGCTCTAACCTGGTTACCGATGAAACCTTTAATGATTTTAAACTGCATATTGAATTTAGATATCCAAAGGAAAGTAATAGTGGTGTATACCTTCGTGGCCGTTACGAAGTGCAGGTTGCAGATAATAAGGGAATGGAGCCTTTGAAAATTTATTTCAGCGGTATTTATGGTTTTATTGCGCCGATAGAAATGACAGCAAAAAACCCAGGCGAGTGGCAATCATTTGATGTTACGCTGGTAGGAAGAATTGTAACACTTGTGGCCAATGGTAAAACTGTTATTTGTCAACAGCAGATACCGGGCATTACAGGCGGAGCAATTAATAGCAAAGAAGGAGAGCCCGGCCCCATAATGCTGCAAGGCGATCATGGAACTATTGAGTACCGAAATATTGTAATTACCCCGGCTAAGTGAATTATTTTGATAACAAAGATTAAACCCATAAAGTTACGGCCTCAGAAAAAAAGCGTTAAGAAAATTTGAAAGATTACCGTTAAGAAATGAAATTGATGATACAAATGTTTGGCTTTGCTATTAGCTCGTAAGTCGCACTAAATTCTGGATATATTTTACTGCTTGAGCTAATTTCATTTTAGGTAAGCATTCAAATTTCGTAGCTTTTTTCTGTAGCCTTGATTTTTTGTTATTTTTTTTATCAAGAAAAAAAAGTAAACAGACACTATCATAAGCAGGGTAAGGCTTTGCGGCTTAAATTAATTATTCTATAAATTATTTTGGTAGGTTTCGATAACTTAGAATAATAGCAACAGGTTTTTATTTTTATCCTCTTTAAATTATGCAACATAATTTAAAGAGGATAAATTTTTTTAGGTATTCAATTTTTTTTATAATCTTTGCACTCTTCAATTTTACGAATATGAAATTCTTTTAAAGAACCTGCAACGGTAGGTTCTGTTTTTAATTAATTATTTATACAGCGGCGGTGCCATTGTTATATTTTTTTATTTAATTGAATTTAAAAAAGAATTTCATGTCATCTAATCAAATTTACTCCAATCGTATTTCGGTTATTTTTTCATTAATACGTCAATCGTTAAATGGCGAACTGCAGGATTATACAACCGGCAGCATCCGAAAAGCAGTTATTTTACTGGCCATACCCATGATGCTGGAAATGTGTATGGAAAGCGTTTTTGCAGTAGTGGATATTTATTTTGTAAGCCACTTAGGCAAGCATGCCACTTCAATAGTGGGCCTTACAGAATCTGTTATTACCATTGTATATTCTTTGGCAATCGGCATCAGCATGGCCGCAACTGCAGTGGTAGCAAGACGTGTAGGCGAAAAGGATAATAAGGCCGCTTCTAAAGCAGGTATGCAATCTATATTTATTTCACTTGCTATAACCATCGCAATAAGTATCCCGGGCTTTATTTATTCAAAAGATATTTTGCGACTGATGGGTGCAGAAACTGCCGCCATAGAAACAGGGATAGGGTATACACGCATCATCATGGGCGGAAGCCTGGTGATAATGTTGCTGTTTCTTATCAATGGTATTTTTTGTGGGGCAGGCGATGCCATGATGGCCATGAAAAGTTTATGGCTTGCCAATATCTGTAACATCATCTTGTGCCCGCTATTGATACGTGGGCTTGGACCCTTACCTGCATTTGGTGTTGCGGGCGCTGCAATGGCAACAACTATTGGCCGCGGTATTGGCGTTTGTTACCAGTTGTATTATTTATTTAATGGTAGGCGCCTGATACAGTTTACACTTAAACACCTGGCACCCGATTTTGCAGTTATCCGGTCAATTATTTCAATTGCCTGGCCCGCAACATTACAATTTTTAATTGGCTCAGGAAGCTGGATAGTATTGGCGAGCCTGGTAGTAACAACTGGCCATAGCGATGCCAGTGCCGGTTACCAGATCGCCATACGTTTGGTAATGTTTTTTATTTTACCAGCCTGGGGTATGAGCAATGCTGCCGCCACATTGGTGGGGCAAAACCTTGGCGCACAACAACCTCAAAGAGCCGAAGTTGCTGTTATTAAAACGGCAAAATACAATGCTGTTTTTATGGGGTTGGTATCGTTGATACTATTGGTTTTTGCCCCGTTTATCATTTCATTTTTTACAAAAGAAGCAGCCGTGGCTTATTATGCAATTCTTGCTGCACGCATTATAAGTACAGGTTATGTTTTTTATGGCATTGGTATGGTGATGGCCAATGCATTTAATGGCGCCGGCGATACAAAAATACCCACCATCATTAATTTGTTCGGGTTTTGGTTTTTTCAAATTCCGCTGGCATGGATTTTATCAAAAGGCCTGGGCATGGGGCCTGTAGGTGTTTTTATTGCCATACCTGTTGCTGAAACAGCTATCAGTATTGCAGCGTATATTTTATTTAAAAAGGGTAAATGGAAATTAAAGAAAGTATAAATTTTTAGCAGGCGGCGGCACATCCGCCGCCTGCTTTTTAAATAACAATATTTTTTTTCTCCTCCTAACACTGTTTATTTCAAAGCAGAATATGCAAGTAAAAAAAAATTAAAAAATAATTGCATTAGTTAAATAAAGAATATATTTGACTTTGTCTTTCCTACTACCCTACGCTGACGGCACTTATTCTTTCAATATTCTCCAATAATTATTTTTGTTTTCCTAGTTGTTATTTTTTAAATAACTAATTGAATTTAAATTCCACCCCCCCCCACGAAAATTAAACTCATTGTTTATTCTGATTTGAATTTGGTCGCATTAAAAACTTTAATAAAACCTTTTTTATCATGAACACATTTACACTTTTAAAAGTGAAGCAATCATTTGTTTCACTTACCATGCTTTTTTTAACTGGATTTAGTTTTCCTGGCTATGCAAAGAGTCCTTATCAGGCAAATGTTGTTATAAACAAAGGAGATTATTTACCCAGCCAACACTTAACTGTAACCAGTAGCAATTGGCAACCTCATTGACATTGTTAAACCCGTTACCCTTAATTAATCCTAATTATTTGGTACTTGGTATTTATAAATTCTTACAGTTTTATTTAAACTTAAAATCAGTAAAATGAAAAAAATTATCCTTTTCCCAATCAGAAGAATTCAGTCCTTGTTTTCTCTGACGTTTATTTTATTATTAAACTTCTTTTTTGTTTCAACAGTAATTGCACAAACATTTCCAGCGGCAAAGTCCTGCACTTCCAAAGATTTAGAAATAGTAGGTGCTACGCTTACAGGAGGAGATGTATGTAATACCTGTACACCCGGTACTACTATCACAAGAACATTGACGCTGGCAATTAATAATACCACTGGGTCTAACAGAACTGCTTTTGCTTTCTGGGGTACTTTGAAAATTTTTGATGGCAGCACTGGATTATTGAAAACCTCTACCCTTATAAGTGGTTGTAACGATGTAGCGATTCCACCTAACACCAGTGCACTTCCACCTAATACAATCACTTCTTTAGCCTTTCAGAACATATCTTATACTTGCGGTGATATTTTACGCATCACCGATTTATATCTGGCATGGACAGATGCTTCCAAAACTAGTACTTGTGCCACCTTAATTGGTCATGAAAGTGATATTGCTCCAAAATGCGGAACACTGCCTGCATTGGAAATCAATGCCGGTGTAAATGGCGAATTCATTCTTACTAATTTAACCTGTTTTGGCGCAAATACCGGCGCAATCAATTTAACACCAACAGGTGGAACAGGACCATATACATTTACCTGGTCTGCAAGCAACGGTGGAGTTGTTCCCGCTGCGCAGGTTCATTCAGAAGATCTCACCGGATTAGTGGCAGGTACCTACTCAGTTCTGATTACAGATGCTAACAATTGTGCCACTACCAAGAGCAGGACGATAACAGGTCCGGCTGCAGCTTTGGCTTTAGGCACCTGTTCTAAAACCGATGCAGACTGTGCTGGTTTAGGAGGTTCGGTTACTGCCGGTGCAGTTACCAATGCAGTTGGTACTGTTCACTACAGCTGGAAAAATTCTGCTAGCACCATAGTCGGTACAACAACTACCGTAGGCAATAATCTTCCTGGGGATACTTATACACTCACTGTAACAGATGATTGTTCATCCCAAACCTGTTCCGTAATTGTAGTAGCACCGAAGCCACCGACCGTTAGTGCAGGTGCAGACTTCACCAAGACCTGTGTGACCAATCCAGACGGTAAACAAATAGGAGAAGCACCAGCAGCAGGCTTTACTTACAGCTGGTTACCGGCAACAGGATTAAGCGATGCCTCCATCGCCAATCCAACAGCCAATCCATCAGTAACTACCACCT
>JAYTTI010000132.1:0-19126 GCA_043745405.1 Ferruginibacter sp.
TGATAGATGCCCGTTTTCCTGATTACAAAGTGGTGATACCTATTGACAATCCTTATAAACTAACGGTTAATAAAAATGATTTTCAAAGCGCCCTGCGCAGGGTTAGCGTATTTAGTAATAAAAGTACCAACCAGGTGGCATTAAGCATTAGCGGAAGTCAATTGCAACTGGCAGCACAGGACGTAGATTTTAGTTTTGAAGGAAACGAAAGGATGGCCTGCCAGTATGATGGAGAAGACCTGCAAATTGCTTTTAATGCAAAATTTTTAATTGAAATGCTGAATGCAGCAGAAACTCAGGAAATAATTATTGAACTAAGTACACCAACAAAAGCGGGTATTATTAAACCAAGTGAAGTAGATATAAATGAAGAGTTGCTGATGCTGGTTATGCCATTGATGTTAAATAATTAAAGGGAAGCCCCCTAAATCCCCCGGAAGGGGACTTTTGAAGAGCTTCATATTTTTAAGACACTTTATTTTTTTGATGAACAGGATCTGCACGACATACAGGTCGTGTTCTTATTTGTAGAAGTTACTTTTTCAAATATTGAATCGACCTTCCATCATTCAGCTCTCCAGATGTCCTCTGCCGCGGCGGAGATTTAGGGGGCTTTGATATTGTTTTTTTAATGAACTTACATCATAAATATTTTTATCATGGTATTAATCATATTGGGATTTATAATTTTTATTGCTATTAATGCAGTAATAAAAAACAACCCTGTTGCTGCAAAGTTTGCAGGTGCTGCACGCATACTGGCAATTGTATTTATTTTGCTGGGCGTTTTTACCTCCTGTATCAAACAGATAGATGCAGGTGAAATTGGGGTAAAAAGTTTATTCGGCAGTATACAAAATGATGTCATGGGGAGTGGACTGCATTTTATAAATCCTTTGATGGATGTAAAAAAGCTGGATGTGAAAACACAAAATTATACCATGAGTGGTGTAAATGACGAAGGCAATAAAGCAGGTGATGATGCCATAAGAGTGTTAACCAGCGATGGTTTGGAAGTAACCATCGACCTTACTGTTTTATACAGGGTGGTGGGGGCAGATGCACCCCGGTTGTTAAGGGAAACAGGTGATGATTATAGGGATAAAATTGTGAGGCCAATTACCCGTACCAAGATACGTGACAATGCGGTGTATTACCAGGCAGTAGATTTGTTTGGTTCAAAAAGAGATGAATTTCAGCAACGCATTTATAAAAGCATTGAAGATGATTTTAAAAAACGTGGGCTGATGCTGGAACAGTTACTGGTAAGAAATATAACCCTGCCCAACTCTGTAAAAGCGTCTATTGAATCGAAAATAAATGCGGAGCAGGATGCCAAAAAAATGGAGTTTGTATTGCAAAAAGAAAAGCAGGAAGCCGAAAGAAAAAGGGTGGAGGCGCAGGGTATAGCAGACTATCAGAAAATCATTAATACAGGCCTTACCGACCAGCAATTGCAATACGAGCAAATAAAAGCTATGAAGGAACTTGCTTTAAGCGCCAACGCCAAAGTGATTGTAATGGGTAAAGGAAATGCGCCGCTGATTATTGATGGTAAGCAATAAGAGCTGCTCCTGCACTACGGTTTAAACTGTATCAATTAATAACTTCTGAAGTTAACTGGAAATTGAAGGAGCCGTGGTAAACACAGACTTTTATGAACACCTGAAATAGCAGTTGGTGCAAAAACACTACCTTTGCCCTCTGCACCACTTTTATAATACGGCAAGTTGTAAGCCGATGTGGTAAATAAATTTGCTTCGCTGATTCAGAAAATGCAACGTCTTTCCAGCCCCATAAAAATTAAATCATTCAATGCCTTTTAAAAAATTAGAATTAATTGAACCTATCCTTAAGGCATTGGCCGATGAAGGATACACAACACCCACCCCCATTCAGCAACAATCTATCCCTTTGATATTAGAAAGGCGTGACCTGCTTGGCTGTGCACAAACAGGTACCGGAAAAACGGCGGCATTTGCCATTCCTATTTTGCAAATTTTACACGAAGAAAAACCGCAGGAACGTGGGCAAAAACAAATCAAGGCGCTAATACTAACCCCAACAAGGGAATTGGCCATACAAATTGATGAAAGTTTTGCGGCCTACGGAAAATATACCGGCTTAAAACATACAGTAATTTTCGGCGGCGTATCACAGTTACACCAAACAAATCAATTACAAAGAGGGGTAGATATTTTAATAGCTACACCAGGCAGGTTACTCGATTTAATGAGCCAGGGTTACATTGGCCTGCAGCATTTAAAAATATTTGTATTAGATGAGGCAGATAGAATGCTGGACATGGGTTTTATACATGATGTAAAAAGAGTAATAATAAAACTGCCTGCAAAAAGGCAAACTCTTTTCTTTTCTGCCACCATGCCACCAGAAATTCAAACATTGGCAAATGTACTATTAACCAATCCTTCAAAAGTAGAAGTAACACCCGCTTCCTCTACTGTTGATGCCATTGTTCAGAGCTTATACCTGGTAGATAAAAACAATAAGTCAGGCCTGTTATTGTATCTTTTAAAAAATAAAGAAATAGTTACTGCTCTGGTATTTACACGTACCAAACATGGAGCAGATAAGGTGGTGAAAATGCTGCATAAAGAAAATATTACAGCCGCTGCCATACATGGCAACAAATCGCAAAATGCAAGACAAAACGCATTAAGCGATTTTAAAAATGGCCGCTTGCGTGTGCTGGTTGCCACCGATATTGCTGCAAGGGGAATTGATATTGACGACCTGACACATGTTTTTAATTTTGAACTTCCCAATGTTCCTGAAACCTATGTACATCGTATAGGCCGTACCGGTAGGGCGGGCAATACAGGTATAGCCATTTCATTTTGCGATCATGAAGAAAAAACGGAACTAAAGGATATTCAAAAACTGATTGCTAAAAATATCCCTGTGATAGACAGCCACCCTTATCCATTAAGTGCAGGCTCATTTATACCGCAGGTAGCGGGACCTAAAATAAAAACTTTTAACCGCAGCAGCCGTCCGCAGCAATCAGGTGGCCGGGGAGGAAGAAGCAGTCACGGATCGCAACATACAGGAAACAGATAAGAAATTTTTTCAAATAATAAAAACGCTGTTTAGAAATAAACAGCGTTTTTTATTTCGGCAGTTAGTGTCAATAAATAAATAGTTTACATGCCTCACTTTATCTTCATCCCAGGCACAAGGGGGTCAGCCGCAACAAGCTCGAGTGACTTGACCATTTCTTTTGTACCGGTCTTGTATTTTAAAAAATGAGGTGTTTGCACATGTGCTTTGTACGCAAGGGTGTCAGCATAAATTTCCAAAATAGTGATATGGGTTGGATGATCTTTTTCAGATACAGCAAATAAAGTAATTACCCCTGGCTCAATGCGTAGAGACGTTTCAATTTCTTCCTTAAGCAAAGCTTTATAACTTTCCAAGTGAGCCGAATCGATTACAAGTTTTGCCAGCCGAACCATCTGGCTTTTTTCCTGGGCAGCAGCTTTACTGTTGAAAAATAATATAAGAATAGATGCAGCAAAAATCAGCAATAATCCTCGGCCTATGTTTTTTATTTCCATTTTTAAATCGTTTTACTTTTTTAATATTTCAACAAATTTCGCAGCGTGGTTAGTTGTAAATTTGCCATTTATTTAAAGCTATTGTATTCTTCATCCGTCACCAGTTGCAGCCATACCACAATTCCTTTTTCTGTATTGCTGTTGATGGCAATATGGGTAAACCCACTATCCGGTGAAGCACCATGCCAATGCTCTGCATCCGGAAAAATTTTCACCACATCGCCTTTACTAATCAATTGTATTGGATTTCCTTTTTCCTGGTAATATCCAGTTCCATCGGTAACAATCAGTATTTGCCCGCCCGGGTGCATGTGCCAGTGGTTTCTTGCACCAGGTTCAAATACTACATTTGCTATTTGGCAATTCAAAGTAGAGTCATTAGGAACAAGCATTTTTACCCATGTGGTACCGGTAAAATAATCAGCCGGAGCCCTGTCGCCTTTTGTGAAGATGGTGTTTTTATTTTCTGAAGTATTCATTATTATATTATTTATTTTATAATTAAAATGGCTACTTGTTATTGGAACAATTATTTCAGCTATAGTATGTTTTTTATAGTGTACTTATCATCTCCACATCTCCCTCTTCCACAGCCTCTGTGCTTGCACGATTAATAATGATCTTTCTTCCCAGGGAGAAAACAGACAATGCAGCTATGGCGCAGCAAGCCATTACACCGGTCATAGGTAATGCTGTTTGATTTTGTAAAATACTTACCAATGCTGATGTGCATGCACCAATGCCCATTTGAATGGCACCCAATAGCGCTGAAGCGCTGCCGGCATTATGTCCAAATGAAGCTAAAGAAAGTGCCGATGCATTGGGAAAGACAAACCCCTGGCAGCACAAAAAAATAAATATAAGAAAGATGGTGATAAATAAATCGCCCAGCCTAAAAGAGTGACCAAAGCCAGCGCTGCACCAATGATACTTTGGCAGCACAACCCTGCTTTGATGAGCTGCTCACTGGTATAATTTTTCAATAAAACACTGTTCACCTGGCTGGCACCGATAAGTCCCATTGCGATCAATGCAAATATCCATCCATATTGCCGCTCATTTACTTTATAAATTTCCATAAACACATGTGGCGAACCACCGACATATGCATACAGCCCTGCTGCAGAGACGGCAGCGGTTAATGCATATGTATAAAACTGGGGATTTTTTAAAACGCCTGTAAAATTTTTAATGATAGATGAAGGCATTAGTGAAAAACTAGGGTCAGGCTTTTTACTCTCAGGTAATAAAAAATGTACACCGGTAATGATGACAAGCGCTACAATAATCAGCATTGCAAAAACATAGCGCCAGCCCAGTACCGCGGTAACATAGCCGCTCAGCGTAGGCGCAATAATGGGTGATACTGCAACCACCAGCATGAGGGTGGAAAATATTTTGGCATTCTCTTTTACTTCAAACAGGTCACGTACCATTGCCCGTGCGGCTACCATGCCTACACAGCCGCCTAATGCCTGCAAAAGCCTGAGCAGGATCAGGGCATTTACCGATGCTGCAAAAGCACATCCAATGGAAGCTAAAAGATAAATACCAAGCCCGGCATACAAAGGATTTTTTCTGCCATATCTTTCCAGCAACGGACCATACAATAATTGCCCGGCAGAAATGCCAATAAAAAAACTGGACAGGGATAGTGTTACCTGTGCCTGTGGTGTGCAGGCTTTTTGCAATGTCAGGGAATGCAGGCAGGTACATATCAATGGAAAGGGGGCCGATTGATGTGAGCAATCCGAGTATAAGAATGAGATAAATTTTTTTATTTGTTTTGCTGTTATTCATTTGCATAAAGCTACAAAAGTATTTAGGGTACATGCATATTAAGAACCGGGTTTATTTATGCCAAGGTTTTCACAACAATATTTTCTCCAGTAAGTTAATGCATGCTGAAAATTGACAAATCCTTTGAATCATTCATAAAATTGTTTGAATTATGTAACTTTTTATATTTAAGGTTGTTTAGTTTTGAAATAACTACAATAGTTAATTAAGGATGTTTTAAAATATATCTATTTATGTCAAAGATGAAACTTAAAGTCAACGGTACAAATGTTGAGGTCGACGTGGATCCAGCTACCCCTGTGTTGTGGGTGTTACGAGACCATCTTAATTTAATCGGTACAAAATACGGATGTGGTGTTGGCGCTTGCAGAGCCTGTACCATTCATTTGAATGGCCGTGCATTAAGGTCATGTCAATTGCCTGTTGTTGCAGTGGGTGTGCAGGAAATAACTACCATTGAAGGGTTATCAAAAGATGCAGTGCATCCTGTGCAAAAGGCGTGGTTGGAGCTTGATGTAGCACAATGTGGTTATTGCCAAACTGGTCAGATTATGTCAGCAGCATCGTTGTTAAAATCGAAGCCAAATCCCACAGATGAAGATATAGCAACGTTTATGAATGGAAATTTATGTCGCTGCGGAACTTATGTAAGAATAAAGGAAGCAATCAAAACTGCTGCAAAGTCAACAACTAAATAAAACATTTCAGAAAATGGAAAAGTCTCAAAATAAGTATAGCCGGCGTTCATTCCTAAAAGTATCTTCCTTAACAGGAGGAGGTATAATGATTGGCTTAGCTGGTTAGCTAATTTATTGCCAAATGAAGCTTTAGCAAGTGCATATCCTGATAAAGATGGATTGAACTTACAGGATTTATAAAAATCACTCCTGATAATCAAATTAAATTATTTAACCCCAATCCTGAATTTGGAACAAATGTGATGACCTCACTACCGATGATGCTTGCAGAAGAGTTAGAAGTAGATTGGAAAACTGTAATTATTGAACAGGGAGATTATAATACGCCAAGATTCAAAAACCAATTTACAGGAGGTAGCCGGGCTATGGGGATGGCCTGGGTTCCTTTAAGAACAGCAGGGGCTACAGCTAGGTTACTATTGCTGCAGGCTGCTGCAAATGAATGGAATGTTCCGGTTGCTGAATTGAGTGCTTCAAAAGCTGTTGTGTATCATAAGGCAACCAATAAAATTGCGACCTATGGTTCATTGGCAACAGCGGCTTCGAAATTACCAAAACCAGAAAAAGTTAATTTAAAAAAGACTAATGAATTTTCATTAATTGGTACACCACAAAAAAATGTAGTAGGTAAAAATATTGTATCAGGCAATTCAATGTTTACCATGGATTATAAGCAAGATGGCATGTTGATAGCAATGGCTATTCATCCACCTGCGTTTGGTTTGCAATTGAAATCATTTGATGCAACCGAGGCTTTAAAGATGCCTGGCATTAAAGATGTTTTTGAAATTCAGGTGTACAAGGATGGATATGAAAGAGCAGGATTTGATACCAGAACTTTCAACAAATTAGTGGTGGTTGTTGGTAATACTACATGGGAGGTAATGAATGCGAGAAAGAAAGTAAACGCACAGTGGGAGCCCATTCAAACTACCAAAGAAATGGTTGCTGCCTGGGGTTCTAAAAAGGAAGAGACAATACCAGCCGGACTGGAAAGTACTGCAGACCATATGAAACAAATGTATGAAATGCAGAAGGCGCCAGGCAAAGTTTTGCGGAAAGATGGAGACCCTGAAACTGCTTTCGCAAATGCAAAAAAAGTTATCGAGCGAACTTATTCTGCACCTTTCTTGCCTCATAATACAATGGAGCCAATCAGTTGTTTTGCATATATCACGGATGAGAAAGCGTTTTTTGTAGCGCCCATTCAAATTCCGGAAATGATGAAACAAAGTATTTTGGCGAATTTGGATTTGACTGAAGACAAGATTAAAATGAAATTGGCCAGGATGGGCGGAGGTTTCGGCAGAAGGGCTTATGGACATTATATCATTGAGGCGGGCTTAATTTCTAAAAAAATGAAAGCGCCGGTTAAACTGATATATACAAGAGAGGATGATATGACCAACGGAGTATATCGTCCATCCTATATGGTTACTTATAAGGCTGCTTTGGATGCCAAGAATAATGTTACCGCCATTCATATTAAAGGCGGTGGTATTCCAGAGGGCGCTGTTCATGAAAACCGTTTCCCGGCAGGAGCATTTGAAAATTATTTGGCAGAGGGATGGGACATACCTTCCAACATCACCATTGGGGCATTTAGAGCTGCCGGATCTAATTTTGCTGCATCGGCTGAACAATCATTTTTAGATGAACTGGCAGAAACAATTGGGAAAGATCCTATTGAATACAGACTTGAGCTATTGAAGAAAGCTAAAGCAAACCCGGTTGGTAAGAAAAATGACTACGATGCAGATAGATATATTGCAGTGTTGGAATTAGTAAAGCAAAAATCTAACTGGGGTAAGGAGCAAAATAAAAATAAAAAAAGAGGTGTGGCTGCTTATTTCTGTCATAATTCTTATGCAGCCCATGTTGTTGATTTATCAATGAAAAATGGCTTTCCGGTAATGGAAAATGTTGTAACTGCATTGGATTGTGGTTTTGTAGTAAATCCGGAAGGTGCAAAAAATATGGTGGAAGGTGCAGTGGTAGACGGTATAGGAAATGTTTTGTTTGGTGGTTTGCGTTTTGAAAAGGGTGTGCCAATGCAAAAAAACTTTAATCAATATCGAATGATCAGGCTTAAGGAAGCACCTAAAAAGATTGATATATACTTTGTACAAAATGATATTGATCCTTCAGGATTAGGGGAACCCCCATTTCCGCCTGTTTTTGCTGCGTATGCTAATGCTTTGTATAAAGCAACAGGTAAACGTTTTTATAACCAACCATTTATAAATGACCTGAATAAAAGTTAAGTAATAAGAAAACATATTCAAGTAAAAAAGATTGCTTTAGCGGCAGTCTTTTTTATTAGTTCTAAAATAAATACAATGAAAAAAATAATAGTATCAGTTATAGTTTTGATGTTTGCTTATTGTCATCAATCTTTTAGTCAGAACTCAACTTCCAGTTTAAAAAATGGCAAGGTTGTATATATGACTTATTGCACGTCTTGTCATATGGAAGATGGAAATGGTCTACAGGGTGCCTTCCCTTCATTAGTGAAAACTGGAAATTTGAATGATAAAAATAAATTAGTTAAAATCGTATTGCAGGGAATGAGAGGGCCAATAATGGTTAAGGGCGTGAAGTATGATACCGAAATGGCTGCAATAAACATGTCAGACCAGGAAGTAGCTGATGTGATTAATTATATTCGAAATTCATGGGGTAATAAAGCGCCTCAAATAAAAGTGACCAATGTGACTTCAGCTAAAAAAGCTGTAGTTAAAGGTTATCAACCTTATTAAAATGTGAATACTTAAAGCATTGGCTGCACGGAAAAATCAAACCAAATGACACTGCAAAGAAGCAGGAAAGGCATGTGTAAAATTAAGTTTAACAGCAATATTGTAATCCATTGACACCTAGTATGATTATATTTTGCATTTCTACATTTACCAGTTTTGATAAATTACAGCCCTGTTGATTTCTCCATAGCTTCTGTATAACGGGTGCCAACTATTTGTATTTGTGAATAAGCAGTTTCAATTTCACTCAAATCAGCTGCTGTTAATTCAATGTAGGCTGCACCATTATTCTCTGTTAGGCGATGTAGTTTGGTAGTGCCCGGTATCGGAACTATCCATGGTTTACGCGACAATACCCAGGCTAAAGCAATTTGTGCAGAAGTAGAATCCTTTTTTGCGCCGATGGTATTTAGTAAATCAACCAACACCTGGTTGGCTTCACGGGCGTCTTGTGTAAAACGTGGAAGCATGTTGCGGATATCCCCTTCTCCAAAACTTGCATTGCTATCCATTTTGCCAGCAAGAAAACCTTTACCCAACGGACTAAAAGCAACAAAGCCAATACCCAGTTCTTCCAATACAGGTAGTACATCTTCTTCATATTTTCGGGTCCAGATAGAGTATTCACTTTGTACAGCAGCTACCGGTTGTACGGCATGTGCACGGCGTATAGTTTGTGCACCAGCTTCAGATAAGCCAAAGTGTTTTACTTTACCAGCTGCAATCAAATCTTTTACTGCACCGGCTACATCTTCAATCGGCACATTGGGATCAACACGGTGCTGGTAGAATAGATCGATGACATCTGTATTCAATCTTTTGAGAGATGCTTCAGCCACCTTTTTAATATTATCGGGGCGGCTGCTAATTCCGGCCATTTTTCCATCAACAATGTTGAAACCAAATTTGGTGGCAATCACAACCTCCTTGCGAAAAGGAGCCAGTGCTTCTCCCACCAGTTCTTCATTATTATATGGCCCATATACTTCAGCAGTATCAAAAAAGTTTACACCTTGTTCTATTGCTTTTTGCATCAGCACAATCATGTCTTTCTTTTCCGGGAAGGGGGTGTAAGAAAACGTCATACCCATGCAGCCGAGTCCAATGGCGGACACTTCAAGGTTGCCTAATTTACGTGTTGGCATTTTTGTATTCATAATAAATTGTTTTAAAATTGATGAAAAAAAGGTATGCCGGGGAATTAACGGAATGCAACGAAAAGTAAACAACTACTTACGAAAATCAAACACAATAATTTAATGCAGGTGCGTTGTTGGAATGATTAGGACAGGGTAATTATTGCTCCGGCAGTACCAAATAATCAACAAATAACAAAGCCTGCACAGCAGGCTTTGTTATTATAAGTTTGAAAAGCTCTATACCAGTTTCATATTTACTGGGTCCCAATTAATAATTTTCTTTTTGAAATAACTTTCATTGCAGGATAAAGCAGGCGCCGCAGCCCTGAAGCCAAATGTTGCATCTTCAACAACCGGCTTGCCCGTTCTGATGGAATCAAAGAAATTGGTAAAATGATCCAAGTGTTCATCATAATTCTGTGGAGCTTTGAAGGTGACATCCGCTTTACCTGGTCTTTTTCTCTGTGCTGCTGTCCATTTTGCATCATACTCTTTTTGCATCTCATCCTTCATACCCTTTGAGAAGGTAAACAATGAATCGTAGCCGCCAAATCCCGGAGCTTCCGGCATAAGGCTATGACGAATAGTAATATCATTTCCTTTAACATCCATCACCCCTTCGGAACCTACCAGCCTGGTTACTTCCTGGCCACCTGTTCCACTGATAAAATTAACCTGCAGGGTTAATTGAAAAACAGGATGTTCAGGTGTTTCGCCGTATTGCATTACGCCGGCCATTACATCTGGCATGTTTCGCCCATCTTTCCAATAACTGATCTGGCCAGAACTATAAATAGTTTCAGGCCCTTTGGAGTTGGTGATAAAATGAGTACCACTTAATAAATGAATGAACAAATCTCCCGCTACACCAGTACCAACTTCTTTATATGCCCGCCACCAGAAAAATTTCTTTGCATCAAAAGCCATTTTTTCTGTGGCTTCAATAAATACATCCCAGTCTAATGTTTCTGGACTTGCATCTTTAGGTATGGTGTATTCCCATGCACCAATTGAACTCTGCCTGTCGTATACAGCATTTACCATGTTTAATTTTCCAATTTCGCCGGCAGCTAATAATTCTTTTGCTTTAGCCAATCCTATGCTACTTACACGCTGGCTGCCTACCTGTAACACTTTTCCGTATTTCTTTTGCGCATCAATTACACCATATCCCTCGCTAATTTTATATACCATCGGCTTCTCACAATAAACATGTTTTCCTTTAGCTAAAGCATCGATGGTTATGCGGGAGTGCCAGCAATCTGTAGTGGCAATAATAACTGCATCAATATCAGTTTTATTCAATAAATCTTTATAGTTCCTGGTGGTGTACAAATCTTTACCAAACATTTCTTTTGCATTCTCTAATCTGCCGGTATACAGATCGCAAATGCCAGCAAGTTCTACGCCCGGCACTTTTAAAGCCGTTTCCAAATCAAAATGGCCTTGCACACCAAAGCCAATTACGCCCAGCCGGATTTTATCGCCGGATGATATTTTTCTCTCATAAAATAAAATCCTTTCTTCTGCCTTTTGCCGGGCAGCAAGCGATTGTAAAGGCGAAGCAGCTGTTATTAATGTGGCAGCGCCAATTTGTTGTAGAAATTTTCTACGGGATTCTTGATTAGACATAGCAGTCGTTTTGATTATTTAATTATTGAATTGAATAGTTTACAAAAGTAAAGTGTTTACCAAATAAATGACTTTGTTTTTCATCGGCAATATAAGAAATAAAAACAATCCACTTATTATCCGGGAAGGATGTACAAACCAATTGGAATAATCATCAAAACTAAGTTGTGATGAATTGAAAAGGCCAATGTGTTACATAATTCACACACTCCTGAACTTCAACGGACTTAACTTGCTATGCTTTTTAAAGAAGTTATTAAAATGTGTTACTTCACTAAAGCCCAATGCGTAAGCTATCTCAGATACATTCCACGGGCTATGCTTCAACAAAATTTTTGCTTCCTGTAATATGCGTTCAGCAATGATTTGCGAAGTGGTTTTATCTGTTGTATCTTTTACGGCCCTGTTTAAATGATTGACATGTACATTTAACTGTTGTGCATAATCAGAAGCAGAACGAAGGCATACTGCCTGGTGATTTTCGTCAATGGGAAACTGGCGTTCTAATAACTCAAGAAATAAGGTGGAGATTCTTTGAGAAGCATTGACAGGTTGTTTATCTAATTTTTCAGAAGGCTGTAATTTCAAAGCGAAATGTATCAACTCAAACACCAGTGTCCTCAATACATCATATTTATGTAGGTAATCAGAATTTAGTTCTTCATGCATTCGTTCATAGGTATTGCTTATTTTGGTTACCTGATCATCTGTCAATTCAAATACACGGTTGCCATCTGGCTGAAATACAGCATACTGATTTAAGTTACCGAATTGGTGAAAAAAATGCTGGTTAAAAATGCAATAACATCCACCCCTGATATTTTCAAGATGATTACAATTATAGGGGATTTGCGGATCGGAAAAAACCAATGCCTGCTTATTCACAGCAATAACTTTATCGGCATAATTAAAATCAATGTTTCCAACCACCAGCATAATTTTAAAAAAGTCCCTCCTTTTATATGGAAGTGTTTTGGGCTTTCCGTCATCATGGGCTTCTAAAGGGAAAATATTGAAATGCCCGATCTCATTGCGCAGACTATCGGGAATCCAGTTGAATTTACGTTTGTAGAATTCTTCTATGGTCTCCACCTTACTCATCTCCCACAAACTTACTAATTTCAAATGGTTATTGTATTGGTACATATTTTTTATTGAAAGAGTAAATCAATGTTACATTCCAGACAAAGTCTTTGCTTCCGAGGATATTAGTTTGAATTTCTTTATTAATTATTGCTGAAAGCGCAACCGGGAAATTTCTTTTAGCCAAACTAAATGCCGAGCTAAAATAAAAACCATCCCTTGTGTCCTGTTTCAGGTAATAGAATTGAGGAATAATTCCCATAAAAAACTGTTTGCTGAGCCTGATATTGGAAAAATTGCTGTTGATGGTAACAAACTGCGTATTTTTTATAGTGCCCGGATCAAGGCCATGCGAATACAGGTAATACATACCAACACTAATATTTTTTGCAACCAGGTACCTGGGAAACAGCTCTGCGGCCAAATAGCGCCGGGCAAGTGTAACATCTTTTGTAACTCCGTTTAACGAATCGGTAGTGGTTTTGAAATTAAGTGCATAATGTGCGCCGGCATTCATTGCAAATTTGCTGGTTTGTACTAATTTATAGCGTCACCAAAAAAGAAAACTCCATGGTTTGCCATCCAGCGCAAAGCGTAACTGAGGTTCAAAACTTAACTTTCTTTTTCCCACTACCATATCGAATATAACTGCAGGCTTGCCCAATGAAAAAGTAGGTACCAATGAAATACCGTTATTGGTAACGCTTACAGCACCTCCAAAATAACCAATACTTTTTGTACTGTCGATTGTTTGTGAAAAGGAGAAATGAGTAAGGAGTAAAAACACAACAAACACTACTGCTTTTTTGTACAACCCTTTTGATTTGAGCAAATTCATCAGCTTAAATTTTTATATTTTCAAGCTGCAAAGCAATTGTATTTACCAAACCTTGCATAACGATTATCAAAGCAATGATTACGATTTTCAAACAAGTGCTATTTTTCCGTTGTGCATTTTAATTGTTGTGTTTGAATTTTGCAGCCCCTTAAATGAGTGCGAGCATTAATTTGGATTAGTTAAGGATTGCTTATATTTTAGTATTATAGTGTAATGCAAAGAAAATGAAGTCGAAATGTAAAGTAAAACTCAGTGTACACGAATTTGACTTAAGAAAAGCTTCTGAGTATTTTAAGACAGACCAGTTTTCAATTACAAAAACGGAGGATGAATATTTTATTTATTCTGAAAAATTTAATAACACCAAAGACACAAATCTAATTTCAAAAATAGTAGTCGATTACTTAGAAAAAATTAACGGGATATTAAAACTGAAATTTCGAATTTTTAATCCGATAGTAATGGATTATTTATTTGTCTTCGAAGACGAAAATGGAATTAGTAAAATAGCTGCAATGAATGCATTATTGTTAGGACGCGGAGACTTATCCACTAATGCTAACAATGCCAACAAAGAAATTGAGAGTCAAAAGAAAAAGACGGAAGACTTATTAAATAATTCAATAGCATCTGAAGTCTTTCACTTCTATTCAAAGCCAACATCGTGGATAAATTTGTATAAAATATATGAAATAATCAGAGACAATATTGGCGACAAAAAAATTATACCAATTTTGACAAAACATGAATTAAGCAGATTCACTGGGACAGCACAATCAATAGAACAACTTGGAGATGACGCAAGACATGCATCAAAAAAATACCAAGGCCACCCACAACCTATGACATTAGAAGAAGCAGATGAGCTAATGAAAAAGTTAATAGTAGAATGGGTCGAGTAAACATTAGATGTTCGCACTAATATAAGTTGACCACAAAACAATCCAAAATGGATATTAAGTAACATTCATTACAGATCATCCAATATCAGCTATGGCTTAACAATTAATTTTAGTAACATTGTAGTATGTTTTATAGACGGAAAATCATATTAGCTTTAATGCAAGCCTTTGACGGGAGCCTACCTAAAATATCCTTGCAAAAACTGCTTTTCTTATTTGCAATCAGACAAACAAAACCAGGCTACGATTTTGTTCCCTACCAATATGGCTGCTATTCGTTTTCAGCGAATGCTGACTTAAGAGCTATGGTAGGGCACGGCTTGTTATCAGAGGACAATATTAGCTTTACAAAACTTGATAAGACTAGTTATGTTGCAGCCCTAACCGAAACTGATAAGAAAATACTTATTGATATAAAAAACACATATGGTAAGTTAAGCTCAGATTCTTTAATGAAATTGACGTATTTAAATTATCAATACTTTGCAATTAACAGTATTAAAGCCAGGGAAATTTTAACTGAGGAGCAGTATTTAAAGGTCTTAAAGGCAAAACCTAAAAGCAATAAAACAATTTTATACACTATTGGTTACCAAGGAATTTCACTTGAAGAATATTTAAACCGGTTAATTAAAAACGATGTGAAAGTTTTAGTCGATGTTCGGAATAATCCTTTAAGTATGAAATTTGGTTTTTCAAAGACCCAGTTAAAAAACTTCTGTTCAAGTCTTGATATTGAATATTTACACATACCGGAAGTCGGTATCCAATCAGACCAAAGGCAAGAATTAAATTCGCAATCTGATTACGACAAGCTTTTTGAAAAATACAAGAAAACAAATCTAAAAATAACAACAAGTTACCAAGACCAAATTCTAAATCTGCTTAAGCAAAAAAAACGAATTGCTTTAACTTGCTTTGAAGCAAATATTTGCCAATGCCACAGAAAGTATTTAGCAGAAGCCATTACAAATCTTACTGAATGGAATTATGAATTAAAACATATTTGATATGGCTTTGACTAAAGTCCTTATTGCAGTAAAAACCTACCCTACCCTTTCTAACAAATACGATGAACTTGTTTGTACTGCAGGCTTTACAGAGGATGGTAGTTGGGTAAGGATTTATCCAATTCCCTTTCGCAAACTTGATTACGATAAACAATACAGTAAATATGATTGGGTTGAAGTTGACCTTGAAAGGAATACTTCGGATTTTCGTTTAGAAAGTTTTAAACCAAAGTCAATTGAAACAGCATTTAATATTGTTGCTCATTTAGATACAGAGGATAGTTGGCGATTAAGAAAAGAAATTGTTCTGCAAAATGTTCATACAAATATGACAGCACTTATTGCAGAGGCAAAGGATGAAAAAAAATATACTTCACTGGCAGTATTCAAACCAAAGGAAGTTCTAGACTTCATAACAGAAAAGGCAGAACGTGAGTGGGATAAGAAAAAATTAGATAAACTTAAAGCGAACGCCCAACAACTAAACCTTTTCAAAAACTCTGATAATCCTTTCGAGGTTGTACAAAAGCTGCCATATAAATTTTCTTTTAAATTTCGTAGCGATGATGGAATTGTAAAAACCCTCATGATTGAAGATTGGGAAATTGGCGCTTTGTATTGGAATAGCTTGAAACGACATGAAGGAGATGAAACCAAAGCTTGCGCAGATGTAAAAGCAAAATATTTTGATGATTTTGCAAAAACGAAAGACCTCTATCTATTTTTAGGGACTACTCGTGAGTTTCATTTAATCGCACCAAACCCATTTGTAATAATTGGAACATTTCATCCCAAAAAAATAATTCAAACCTCATTATTCTAATTCAAATTATAAACATTAGACGGGAACAGCACATGCTGTTCGTTCAGATTTAGGTTGACCCAACCAATCCAAATGGATGTCTAACAACATTACATTTTTGATTCCTCATTCATTTTTATTTTATTGTAATTTTGTGTACAAATAATTATTTATGTCGTCCCTTACACTTACAATAATACAAACAGACCTCAGGTGGGAAGATAAAGCGGCTAACCTTCAACGGCTAAAGGAAAAGATTGAGGCTATTGAAGAAAGAACAGAAATAGTGGTGTTGCCAGAAATGTTTACCACCGGCTTTAGTATGGAGCCAGAATTATTTGCAGAAGCCATGGAAGGCGAAACTGTGCAATGGATGAAGGACATTGCAGCCAACAATAAAATAATTGTAACCGGAAGTGTTATGATTAAAGAAGAAGGTGAATATTTTAACCGGCTTATATGGATGCTCCCCAACGGACAATATGGCTTTTATGATAAGCGCCATTTATTTGCCTATGGCGAAGAAGACAAACATTTTACAGCGGGCAATAAAAGATTGATAGCCTCCGTAAAGGGCTGGAAAATAAACCTGCTGATTTGTTATGATTTAAGGTTCCCGGTGTGGAGCAGGCAGCAATCTACAGAAACCGAAACCGAATTTGACCTGTTGATTTATGTTGCCAATTGGCCCGAAAGAAGGAGCCATGCGTGGAAAACACTTTTATGTGCCAGGGCCATAGAAAACCAGTGTTATGTGGCGGGTGTAAACCGTGTAGGAAAAGATACCAAAAACAATTACAGCGGCAACAGTTTAGTGATTGACCCGATGGGGCAGGTACTTTACCACATGGCCGATGAGGAAGATATTTTTACCATTACACTGCAAAAAGAAGAAGTAAATAAAGTAAGGATGCAGTTCCCGTTCTGGAAAGACGCGGATGATTTTACCATCAATTTATAAGGATTAATCAGTGCCGTTATTTTCTTTTATTAATACCTTTACCGTTTTCATTTTTATATCAACATTGTGGCGCACGTCTTCTACGGTAGGCCTTATGTAAATATCAGGAGCTACTCCGAATCCTTTTTTGTCTGCATGGTTAAATTGAACTATTTTAAAAAACGGTAAACGCACCCTTAATTTTGTTTCGGGCAAAGTAATATCCGGAATCAGCAAGCCGCTGTTTCCATACCAGCCACCACCAGCTTCTTCCCCTGCAAGGGTTATATTGCTTTGGCCCTTTACTGCATTGCAAAAAATGGTAGAGGCAGAAAAACTAAGCCCGCCAATTAGTATATACACTTTGCCATCAAAATGATTATCGGTTTTTGGATAAAACCAATGCCGCTCCCAATAGCCAAAATGATAGTTACCATCTTCTTTCTTTTTGGTTACAAAAGCTAAACCAATATTATCCCAAAAACCTTTACTGATATATTTTGTATACGGGTTAAATGATTTTGCAACAGCATAAGCGCTGTCTGCAACTTTAAAACGGGTGTTGCGTAAATACTTTGTAAGCAGTACACTCATATTAATATCGCCGCCACCATTATTACGCAGATCGATTATTACATTTTGTATTTGCTGCTCCTTTATTTTTTTAAAAGAATCTTTTATAAAGGAGCGTAAATGTTTGCCATCGCCATTGCTGAAAGTACTTAGGGTTATGGTAGCAGTATTAAGGCTGGAATCAATGGCCATTGAACGATAGTTGACCCTCCGGTCTTTTTTTGTTTCCCCGGGCGGCCTTCTAAATTCCTGCGGGGCTTTACCTTTTTTATTAGTGGTATCAATAACAGGAACAAACATGGGTAATAAAGTAGTTTTTGCCAGGCCTGTACTATCGATATAACCCACCCTGTAATTTTTATAAATGCCATACACATTGCGGTGGAAGTAAGGAAAATTATTACTGATGCGGATGTAATTTACATTTTCAGCATACCCGTCTAATGGCAGGTATTGAAACATTTGCTGCATCATCTGGTGGGTAGTTAAACCATTTATAGAAGTAACGATGGTTCCTCTTTTTATAACAGAATCTTTTCGGTTAAGGTTGCCCGTTACTACCATGGTATCGCCCAGTATTTTAAGAAATAATGGAAACGACGGAATGGCTTTATCTTTTAAATAATTATTCCATTGTTTGCTCATACTAAAACTGGTATGGCCACAATGGATTTTTTGTATAAGTGGTGCCAGAACCTGCCAGCCAAACTGAAGCTCAGTCATTGAATCGGAAATACTATTATACCCATTGTCAAAATAATAATTCATGCTGTCCTTGGGTGTGTACCAATACAAAGCCGGGTGCTTTTTTTCGAGTATGTTTCTTAAGGTGGAATAGTCTTCCTGTAATTCCTGCCGGGGATATTTTTTGCTGGGGTCGTAATGCTGGTTACTTACAGCACAACCTGCACCTATTATCACAACTAGCAAAAGGGGAAAGAAAAACTTTTTTATCATGTACTAAGTTGCTGTTGAATAAATAGGGGTTGTTGTAAAACGGCTTTTTTTAATAAATTATTGCTGTCATTTATTCATATGGTTCCAGCCTTGGGCAACCAGTTTGTGTTTATTGCCGCCCCTTGTAAGTATATGCTCACCTTCTTCCGGCTCTGTCATATACCCTATCACACTTATCTGTTCGTTTAAAACAATTTTATCGTAATCGGCCTGAGAAAGCGTGAATAATAATTCATAATCTTCACCTCCGCTTAAGGCGCAGGCTGTTGGGTCAAGTTCTAATGTATAGGCAAACTGGCGGGCTTCTTCATGTATTGGTATCTTATCTTCATAAATAACACAGCCAAGATTGCTTTGTTTACAAATATGCAGGGCTTCGCTGCTGAGGCCATCGCTTACATCTATCATAGATGTT
>JAYTTI010000133.1:0-4966 GCA_043745405.1 Ferruginibacter sp.
TTGTATCAGCAAAACACCTGATACCACCGCAAAAATAGCCTTCGCAGATAACAACACGAAATTTGCCGGAGAGGGCGTTCAATGGATTATCAATCCATACGATGAATGGTACTCACTTGTACGTGCCATCGAATTAAAAGAAGCTGACCCATCAACCGTTATTCACCTGGTTACTGTTGCAGGGGCAGACACTGACCCCATCATCCGCAAGGCATTGGCATTGGGTGGCGATGAAGCCATACGGGTTAATGCAGATAGTCACGATAGTTTTTATATAGCTTCGCAAATAGCAGCAGTTGCAACAACCGGCAACTACGATCTCATTTTTACAGGTAAAGAAACCATCGACTACAATGGATCTTCCATTGGAGGTATGGTTGCCGAGTTACTGGATATGCCTTACCTCAGCTTAGCATCTCACCTTACTTTAGCTGGCAACAGCGTAACTGTTATAAGAGAAATAGATGGCGGTGAAGAAACCAACCAGGTTAATTTACCGGTAGTTGTTAGTTGCCAAAAAGGAATGGCAGAACAACGCATTCCCAATATGAAAGGTATTATGGGCGCCAGAACAAAGCCTTTGAAAGTGGTGGAACCGCAGGCAGTAGAGCCGCTAACGTCTATCGCCAGTTTTGATTTGCCACCGGCAAAAGCAGGTGTAAAATTAGTTGCTGCAGATAATCCAGAGGAATTAGTAAGGTTACTTCATGAAGAAGCGAAGGTGTTTTAACCCCTATCCTCTAAAGGGGAACAATAAATTATCAACTATCAATTAACTAATTTTCAATTATCATGAGTGTTTTAATATTTTTAGACCAGGCCGATGGCCACATCAGAAAAGCATCTTTGGAAGCTGCATCCTATGGCGCCGCTATTGCAGTACAAACAGGCACAACAGCAGAAGCTATTGTTTTGGGTACCGTAACGGATGACCTTGCAGAATTGGGAAAATACGGTATATCGAAAATACATACGGTAAGCAACGCAACGCTTAACCTGTTAGATGCACAAGTTTATACAAAGGTTATTGCTGAAGCCGTTAAAACCAGTGGTGCTACCGTAATTGTTTTTTCTAATAACTTTACTGGGAAAGCAATTGCGCCAAGATTGAGTGTGCGGCTTAAAGCAGGCCTTGTAACTGGTGCCGTTGCTTTGCCCGATACCAGCAATGCCCGCCCGGATGACCAGGTCGGACGGGGATTTGTGGTTAAGAAAAATGTTTTCAGCGGAAAAGCATTTGCAAATGTGTCTATTAACTCAGCTATAAAAATCATTTCGCTTAACCCAAACTCCTATTCTATTAAAACAACTAAGGGCGTGGCGTTAGTTGAAGAATTTTCCACAACAGTAGATGCTCCAAAAGTACAGGTAACTGCTACCAATAAAATAGTAGGCGAAGTACCATTAACCGAAGCAGATATTGTAATTAGTGGCGGTCGTGGATTAAAAGGGCCCGAAAACTGGGCGCTGGTAACAGATTTGGCAAAGTTGTTAGGTGCTGCAACAGCCTGCAGCAGGCCTGTTGCAGATATCAACTGGCGCCCACATCATGAGCATGTAGGGCAAACAGGTATTGCCATTGCACCTAATTTATATTTTGCCATTGGCATTTCAGGTGCCATACAGCATTTGGCTGGCGTTAACAGAAGCAAGACAATTGTTGTAATTAACAAAGATCCGGAAGCACCCTTTTTTAAAGCAGCGGATTATGGAATTGTTGGCGATGCTTTTGAAGTAATGCCTAAGATTATAGAAGCAGTAAGAAAGTTGAAAGCTCAATAAAATAATTTTGTAACCAGCATGATTTCTTTGTGCAACATTCTTGCGTCGCAAACTTGTACGGCATACCATTTTTTAAATTTCATTAACTAAATTGTTAGTTCGCCTTTCCTACTTAATTTATGACATATTTTAAAAAACAAAACAAGGTTAAAATAATCACCAAAAACAAACCTTTCAAAATCAAGACAGTACTTTCCATATAAAAAATGTATTAGTTTCGTAAAATATTTATGAAGAAAATAGAATTGGAAATAGTAGCACTCTCTCACAGCATTACCCAAACGCATTCCTATGCCGTAGTTTTGGGAGAAATAAACGGTTTACGCAGGTTACCTATAGTTATTGGAGGTTTTGAAGCGCAGGCTATTGCTGTTGCACTTGAACGAATGAGTCCAAGCCGCCCACTTACACACGATTTGATGAAGAATTTTATGCTGGCATTTAATGTAGATCTGCATGAAGTAATCATCAACGATTTACAGGAAGGTATCTTTTACAGCAAACTGGTATGTAGCAGTGAAAATGATACAGTAGAAATTGACTCCCGTACTTCTGATGCCCTGGCCCTGGCAGTTAGGTTTGGCTGTCCCATTTATACTTACGACAATATTTTAGACAGCGCCGGTATATTGATGGAAAACGACGAGAAAAAGAAAAAAGCTAATGCACCTATAACAACCGAAACCGGCAGCAAAGAAGATTTAAAAGCATTGTCACTTCAGGAATTAGACACACTGCTAAATGAAGTACTGGAACATGAAGATTATATTAAAGCCATCGCAATACGGGACGAAATCAATAACAGAAAAAAGTAGTTTTACTATTTAATACCTAATTTTATATTTGCTAAATCTAATCCCTAAAAACAAACTAAATAAATTTTAAGCGTACTTGTTAATTAGTTAGTATTTATTCTATTTGAATATTTACATGATCATTTTAAAATCCATCAATTTAAAATCTCACCTATGGCCAATAAAAAGCCAGTAAAGTTATCTGTAAAAGATAAAGACAAAATCTATAAATTATTTAAAGAAAATAATTTTACAAAGCAGGAACTTGCAAATAATTTCAATAGCACGCTCAGTGTAATTAAAAATATAATTGCCAATTACGACTCTCCCCTGTTTCTTCAAAGAATACAAGCAAGCAAATCGGGTAAAAAAGAACCAATCTGTTTCGCAAACGAAACATGGAAGCAGGTGAATTATCCCACCAAAACAAAATACGAGGTTTCTAACCTTGGCAGAGTAAGATCTTACTTCATCAATAAGGAAATTCCGGCCCTTATTAAAGGCGTTTTACAACAAGGTTATTTATTTTTAGATTACTTCAATACGTTTGAAAAAAGACGACTTAAAGTACCTTTTCATGTTTTGGTTGCCGATCATTTTAATAAAAAAAGTTCTCCTTTACATAAACACATCATTCACCTGGATTTTAAGAAAGGAAATAATGTAGCCAATAATTTAAAATGGGTAACCGAGGCCGAAATGTATGAGCACAATAATAAAAATACAGCAGCTATAGCTGCTAGAGAAAAAGCAAATGCAGCAAGAACCAAAGGTACCAAACTAACTTTGGTGCAGGTAGAACGAATTAGAAAATTACTAAACGATACCTCAAAAAATACAAGCAAAACAAGGATTGCTGCCATGTACGGCGTTGCTCCAATGACGATTTACCGTATTCAGTCTGGCGAAATCTGGGGAACAAAAGGCAATCATGTAACTTATGAGAGAAAGTTAAACCCTAAACTAGATGAAGACACCATAAAAAAAATTAGAGAAGAATTACAACAAAAAGGTGCTGTACAGGCTACTATTTCAAAAAAATACGGCTTAACACCTACTATTATCAGCCGCTTAAAAAATGGCAAAACATACAATTACTAATTAAACAAGTAGCACATTGGTTATATTCCCCAATTGTAAAATAAACATTGGTTTGCGTATTGGCTCCAAAAGAGCAGATGGCTTTCATAACCTTTCTACCATCTTTATTCCTATTCTTTTAACCGATGCGTTGGAAATATTACCTGCCAACTCAGCAACCGGTAAACAAGTTATTTATAGCCAATCCGGTAATGTTATTGATAGTATTGAAGCTGATAATCTATGCATAAAAGCCTACTATCTTTTGCAAAAAGATTTCCCTTTTTTACCTGCAGTGCGAATGCACCTGCACAAAAATATCCCAATGGGTGCAGGCCTCGGTGGCGGATCTGCTGATGCTGCCTTTACCTTACAACTGCTAAATAATCAATTTCAGCTTAACCTTTCTAGCAGCCAATTGATTAATTATTCGTTGCAACTGGGTAGCGACTGTCCTTTTTTCATAATCAATAAACCATGCATAGCAACAGGCAGGGGAGAAATATTGGAAGAGCTGATTTTAGATCTGTCTCCTTATAAAATTATGCTTATTAATCCAGGCATACATATTAATACTGGCTGGGCTTTTAAGCAACTTCAGTTATCCGGAACCATTTCGGCTGCTGATAATTTAAAATTAATAATTAATGGGCCGATAGAAAATTGGAAAAATCATTTAACCAATGATTTTGAATTACCGGTATTTGAGTTTAACCCTGAAATTAAAAAAATTAAGGAAGTTTTGTATAGCAATGGAGCAATTTATGCAGCAATGAGTGGCAGTGGAAGTACGATGTATGGAATTTTTGACAAGGAGGCGATCCCAACAATAAAATTCCCGGAAAACTATTTTCTCAAAACATTACAGCTTTCATAATTGTTAGTATTTACTTAAATATTGCCGCCAAATGTATAACAGTGGTGCCATGTAAAAGCTTTGTAATAAATTGCAACACTTAAAAAAAATTAATGACAAAAATTTCCATTATCCTTAGCGCAGGTTTATTATTGAGCGCCGCTTGCTTTGCACAAAACTCAACAACGGAAGTACCCAAAAACTGGTACCAACTCGACAAAGACAGTACCGGCTATTATGGCATCAGCCTTAATAAAGCTTATAATTTTATTAAAAGCAAAAAACTTAAAAGCAGGCAGGTGGTGGTAGCCGTTATTGATAGCGGTATCGATACCCTGCATGAAGATTTAAAATCAATACTTTGGACCAATAAAAAAGAAATTCCGGGCAATGGTATTGATGATGACAAAAATGGTTACATAGATGATGTACATGGCTGGAACTTTTTAGGGGG
>JAYTTI010000134.1:0-18642 GCA_043745405.1 Ferruginibacter sp.
ACCAGCGTGTACCCATAAATGAATTAAAAAGTCTACTTTAGATATGTACTAAAAAGGGGGAGCTTACATGTTCTTGTGTATCTTTTTTATTTGTGACACAAAATTATCATCGTCAGTTGTCAAAATTAGTTCGTCAGCACCTAACTGTTTCAAGCTTTGCAATGATTCTTCATCTCTACCTGTAGCAATTATCTTTTTCGCTCCGTAATGTTTTGCAATTTGTACGGCTATTTTTCCCGTAAATCCAGTCGCTCCATTTATTAAAACCGTTTCACCTTGTTGCATGCAAGCTCTGAAACGCAATGCCATTGCCGAACCTGCAATCCCATTTGGTAATGCTGATGCTGTAGCATCGTCTATACAGTCAGGTAATTTTACCATTCTGTTTCTTTCAATGATTGCCTTTTCTGCCATCATTCCATTTACGCCTGCTGCATAAACTCTTGTACCGTCTTCCAATATTCCTACGCCGTCGCCACCAATTACTGTTGCTTTTTGCAAGTCGTTTGCTGTCGAATAATGTTTGCCACTTGCTGTTGATTTATCAAAATGTTTAATGGCTGTTGCCTTTACGGAAATTAAAAGCTGGTTTTCATTTTCAACTATGGGGTCAGGGAAATCTGTGTATTGTGGTATTTCGCCGCTATGGTAAATTACTGCTGCTTTCATTTTAATATTTTATGAATTATTTAATAATCAATTGAATTATTTCCTCGGGCGATTTTTTGTTTTTTAGGCTTATTTCATCTATTGATTGCAGAGAGTCAATTATTATTATATTATTTTTTTTAAGTATCGTTTTCGCCTGGGTATAGTCAATTTTCAAAGCTTTAAATGTATTGGATACAGGCGATGTCAAAAGCCGGTCTTTTATATCAAGTTCAATATTGCTTTTTACTTTTCCAATAATAACAAGTAAAATTGCAAGAAATGAAACTACTGCGCCGGGAACAATGAATTTTCTGTTTTTAGAATAACTGCCAATACTTTTTCGATTAGTAACTATGTGAAGGATAGAAAAAAGGACAAATGTTAACCCTAAAAATTCGTGCACCACATTTGTATAATCTTCAAGTAAGTGAAAAAACATTAAGATGCCGGTGAATGCAACTATAGCAAAAAATAAAGCCAAATATGGAGTAACTACCTCTCTTTTAATAATTTGATTTTTCATTTCACATGGTATTTTAAGTACGATGTAAAATTAGACAGGGATTATCCGGCAGGCGATAACAATTGTTATTAAATTATTGAGGGGTGTTTTTTCGGGCAAGTTTTGTACTTTGGTGATGCCCAGATAAGAAGCGATATAATGTTGTGGGATGCGTTGCACTACTTTTGGATTTTCTTGTATAAGATTAAGATAGCGTTGCGTTGGTGTGTCTTTTATGAACGAAAGAAAATTTTTCATGTAGTCAAAAGTCCGTTCAAATATGGCATTGATAAACTTATCACGGAGTTCAGGGATATCTTTAATTTCTTCAATTATTCTGTTTAAATCCTTTTTATGAATATACCACAAAACACAGGGCTCAATAGTTTCAATATTAATGTAGCTTGAGATATTTTTTCTAAAACTTTCAGCGGAAGCTACTGTACTATTTTCAAAGAAAAATTGAAAAGTTACATCTTTGCCTTCGTTGTTAAACCATGCTCTAACACAACCTTTTTCAATAAGGAATGCTTTTTTTGAAATCTCGCCTTCGCTTAAAAGTATCGTCCTGGCAGGAACGTCAATACGTTTAAAGCAACTTACATATTCATTCCATTTGTTGTCGTTAAGAGGAAATTTATTTTTGAGTTGGTCAAACATTTTGTGTCTTGATTTTTCGTGAGGTGTTGTTGTAAAATTGCCGATAATATAAACGCATTATAGAAGACGGGACATTCACATTCATCCGCCCGGTTTTAACGTAAAAATTTAATCTGAGTTAACAACAGAAAGTTCAATGGATAATATCTTGCTGAAACAAAAGATCATGTAAAAATGAAGATAAGAACAAAACGCTAAATAGATAATGTCTCGTCGGATATGAATCACAAATAAAAAATGTCTCGTCCTATCCATAATTCAAAGAGCCTTTGACAAAAACGGAATCTTTGATTTGTTGTCCGCGAAGTTCACCGTTCATGAAATTCGAAGTTTGACGAAATTATTTGGGGGTGGAAGCCGGACATCAGGAACTTACTCGGGCGATCATTTGCAACGGAAATTATTGAAAAGCTTAACGAAACAAAAAGCATCGGCGGGAACCGGTCACCGTACACATACAGGTTTCATAAAGAAAATATAATAAGGGATTCAGGTATGCGGCTGAATTGGCATTTTAAATCTTCGTGATAAATACTGTTATTTCTTTTTCTTATTAATGGCTTTGGGCATTTCGTGCTTTTTCAGGAATGCAATTGCATTCTCAGCCTTCTTTTTAAAAGCAGGTTCATTGTTGTAATCTCTCATCTTCTTTACAATGGTAACTCGTGTAGAATTTTCTTTATTAATTGCTACTGTGGACATGATTACTTTTTATAATGTCAAATTTACAAATTTTATTTGGCTTTTACCGCAAATACTTCATAGTTCCTGCCTTCTTTAAAGATTTCCCAATTCCCTTTATAAAACCCTTGAATGTCAAATGAATTGCCAATTGCATTCATATTCCCCAAAATTCCCATTTGATATAATCTTGTCCTGGAAGGAGTGCTTCCCTGAGCTAAAATCTGAGCATTAGGATGATATTTTATGAAGTCTGTAACGGTAGAAGCCACCGTTGCTAATACCTTATCCCGATCATTATTATTGCTTCTCACTCTGTCATTAATTCTTTGCCGCTCCTCGTCCCAATCACCAAAAGCAAGGTTATAAATATTATCTCCAATTTCCTGATAGAATACAACCTTCTTTATAGTTCCGTAAGGTCTCTCACTCAAAAACTCGTACACAACATGATTGATGTCTGAGACAACTGCATATTTGTCAAGATCCATTTTTAGAAGAAATTTATTCAAATCAAATAAATATATTTTAAATAGCCTTACATAAATCTGCCGGCTGCGACTTAAAAAAATAAACAATTTAGATGCATCTCTACAGGAAAAAATAAATCGGAAAGCAACAAAATTTTGTCAGGATTTGCAATATATTGGAGAGATTTAATTAGTTTTATTGGGCTAACAAACGACTTTTTTTTAATGATTACAAAAAGGTGAACTGGAATTTCCTATTGTTGTAACAGATTGATTTTCATATAGAAAAAAGCTATTGGTTCGTTTTGCCATCCCGACAAAGATGATTATCATCAAAATTAGAAGCCCGTAAAACACAGTGTTTACGGGCTTTTTTTTCCATGCCATTTTAGTACCAACAGTATCAATACTTGTTCTGACAAAGTTGTGAAAAAGTCATATGATAACTTTGGTTAAAATAATTGAACCCACGCACATTCAACTACCATTTCAGCAGACCATTTTTTCGATTTTGAACTAAATAGTAGTATGACAAATTTTGGTGTGGCCTACTGCCACTTCCACTGTAATATAATTCAATACAAATTGAAAGAGCAATTGCAGATGCATGCCGGTAAATATTTTGTACAGAAGGACTTGCTATGGGCAAGATGAGTTTTTTGCCTCAACAGTTTTAACAGTTCAGGTAAAAAAGCAGGCACATGCCTGGTAGTTAAAATACCTTCCCTGCAGAGTTTTTAAATCAATACATCTGCAATATTATCATTTGGTCGCAAAAAATTGCTGTTTGGTCTCAATTACAAAGTAACACTGAATGAAAAATATAGCTTTATAAAATAAATAAACCATTTACGCAACAATTTTTCAGATTCACTAAGTATTAAAATTTCTGTTAACTTACAGTATACTAAAAACTTGCTCTATATGAACTGCTATATTAAGACCTCACTGTGCTTTTTACTACTTGCAGCAACTATACATTCCAATGCTCAAAACAGCAATCAAAATATTGATACGCTTGCAGGCAGATTTATACAGGAGTTAAGACTTGATACAAAGGAAAAGATTTTCGTTCAAACTAATAAATGGTTTTATGTAGCTGGTGAAGAATTATGGCTGAAAGCCTATGTCATTAATGAGCTATCTCATAAATATTATTCGCAGAGTAAAACATTGTATGTGGATTTGGTAAATGATAAAGATACCGCCATTGCTAAGTTATTTTTAAACATTCCAAAGCAGCAAACTGAAGGACTAATTCCATTATCGATTGCTTTACCGGAAGGCAATTACTGGTTAAGAGCCTACACAACCAATATGCTGCAGTATGATACTTCTTCTATTTTTGTTCTACCAATTTATATTGTCAACAAACGCTTTTCCACGCCATTACCAGCCGAAACAAAAAATATGATTACATCCCCTGTAAATGAAAAACCACAACTTAGTTTTTATCCCGAGGGTGGTGTATTGATTGAAAACAGCGATGCGGTAATTGGATTTAAGGTAACCAGCCAGCAAGGGCAGCCAATGCAGGTTTCGGGTGTAATAACCGATAGCTATGGCAAAGAAGTAACGGGTTTTAAAACTGATAGCAGTGGCCTTGGTAAATTCAATTACCATGTTTTTAAAAGCCGCAAATGTACAGCACATATAAAGTGGAACAACCAGCAACTTAGCTGGCCTTTACCTATAGCTAATCAGTACACAAGCCAGTTGTCTGCTATAGAGGAGAATGCCGAAAATATTAAAGTACTTGTTTTAATGGGCGATTCAATATACAAAAAAGATAAGTCAACTTATTTGCTTGGAATAAGCAGGGACAGTCTTTGTTTTGCTAGTGTTGGCGAAGGGCAGTATGAAGTAAATATTCCTAAAAAAAATTTTCCGGAAGGGATTGCGACTCTTTATCTTTTTAATGACCAGCAACAGGTAGTAAGTCAGCGGGCTATATACATCAATAAAGAAAAAGCCAATATTGAGATAAAAACTGACAAGGACAATTACAAGACCCGTGACAAGGTTACGGTTACAGTTAACACAGGAGATGATCCATTATTGAATCCGCAAATTGCCGCTTTGTCAGTATCTGTTACCGACGATATTCTGGTAGGTCAGCCACTGGACTTAACTAATAATCCGTTTGATCAAATTGAAGTAAACAGTAAACCTTCAGATAATTTTTTGCTTACACAGCCGCAGTTGTATCTCGGCAGAAGTTTTAATAAAAATATTGATGCTGTTGCTGCTACAAAATCTTTTGATAGCGATAGTTCCATTACAGATATAAAAGGAAAAATTCTGAATAGTAAAAATCAACCCGTACCAAACAGAATTGTGACCTTGTACAGCACCAAACAAATTAACCTATTTACAAGTGCTGTTACCGATAGCACCGGACATTTTAATTTTCCGCTGCTATCTTACCCGGACAGTGTTGAGTTTACAATACAGGTAACCGATCAAAAAGGAAATAAACTGAATGAAAAAATTTTAATAGAGGCACTTCCTTTTCCAAAATTTTCGACACCGGAATCGCTCAAAAAGAAATTATCATGGCAACAAATGCAGCAGGTGCAGAGCTTTCGTGAAAAGCACCTGAATGATTATGTTATCAGTACCGGCAATGAATGGCTAAAAGGAGTTACAGTGGCAAGTAAAGGAACAACCTACAATCACAGCAAACGCGTCAGTACATTTTCAAACATATTACCAGGTGATGCAGTTCAAAGAATCAGTGTTACAAACTCGGGTCTTGCATTATTATCAATGCCCGGAGTACACCTTAATGGAGAAGCTATTCGAATAGGTAGCCCAAATTCTATGGGCGGTGCCGGCGCAGCTGATAATGGGGTGCATGGCGCTACTTATTTTAGTGAAGAGCCGCTACTTATTATTGATGGCAGTGAAGCCTCTGGTGGAATTATGGAACAGCTATCCCGCATTTCTCCAGACATTATTGATTTTATTGAAGTATTGATCGGCGCGGAAGCTGCCATTTATGGTTACCGTGGTTCAAATGGTGTTATCGTTGTAAATACACTGAGTAAATCAAATGTTCACCTGTATGTGAATGAAGGTGTGGGTATGCTAAAATATATACCTAAATCATATCAGCAACCCGTTAAATTCAATATGCCAGATTATGATGATAAGGGTATAAAAGAGGCAGACTTCCAGGATTTCAGATCTACACTTTACTGGAATGGTCATGCGTATACCAATGATAAAGGTAAAATTGTGCTATCATTTTTTACTGCTGATGCGGTCAGTACTTATACCATTACAGTATCAGGCATAACAGCAAATGGAGATATTATTTATAAGAAGTCAACATTCAAAACAAAATAAAACCATTGATAACCTGAAAGTTTAATACAACATCGCAATAAAATAAACACCCACCTTTATAAACGTGCATTACCAGTTAAGTGCTGTACCCATTCTTACAAAAGCTTCTGCGGCCAGTACATTTATTTCAATACCCCTGAATATTTCCATCATGCCATGATTGCAATCTGAAGAAGCATAAATGCCCGGAGGGTTTTGGCTGGTATGACAAAATACTGCCTTCTTTTTTTGTACTTTGGTAGCACTGATATCAACATAATCAGTAGGTTTAAAACCCATTGTTTGAGATCCTGTGCATACTTCAAAAAAATACAGTTCAAATTTTTTACCCGTCCTTACCCAGCTTTGTATGGTAAGCAGGCTGGCAGCCTGGTGGTCTTTGTGCGAATCAAGTGGCCAGTGTGTAAAAACAATTTGTGGATTTTCATTTGTAATAAGTGCCTGTATTTTTTTTACCCATTCATTGTTAACGATACCTTCACTATCAACCTGCCCCGCAAATACTGGTTTTGCATTCAATATTTTACAGGCCGCTATTGCTTCCCTGGTGCGGATTTCAGCAGCTTCTGCAAAAGATTTTCCATCAATTCCGGCTTCGCCGCTTGTTAAATAAATAATGGTTATTTCATGACCTTCTGCCGCAAGTAAAGCCAGAGTACCACCACAGCCGCTTTCCGGGTCATCTGGGTGGCCGCCCACACAAACTATTTTTAACTTCTTATCTTTTTTACGGGTGCCTGCTTTTACAAAGGCAGGCAAACTAAAAGCTGCGGTTGCAGCTGCAATATTTTTTGCAAAGGTTCTGCGTGTGGATGCCATCGGTTATTTTATTTTAAAATGAGTAGTACAACTTATTCAGTAAATGTACCGCAATTCATTTTTCCTGCAACCGATTTATTTTATTGTAATCATTCGTATCTTTACTATGTTTCTAATAATCAAATAAATCATCCTTAATCATGAGTACAGTAAAAGTTGCCATCAACGGTTTCGGACGCATCGGCCGTTTGGTGTTTCGTCAAATTTATAACATGCAGGGCATTGATGTTGTTGCTATCAATGATTTAACAAGTCCGGCAGTATTGGCACATTTACTAAAATATGATAGTGCCCAGGGGCGTTTTGACCAAGACGTTACCTCTACAGAAAATTCAATTATAGTAAATGGCCACGAAGTAAAAATATATGCGCAAAAAGATCCTGCACAAATTCCATGGGGAAGCCATGGTGTTGATGTTGTGATTGAAAGCACCGGGTTTTTCACAGATAAGGCAAAGGCAGAAGCACATATTACTGCAGGTGCAAAAAAAGTAGTAATTTCTGCTCCAGCTACCGGCGATTTGAAAACAGTAGTTTTTAATGTAAACCATGCTATTTTAGATGGCAGCGAAACTATTATCAGTTGCGCAAGTTGCACCACAAACTGTTTGGCTCTAATGGCCAAAGTATTAAATGATAAATTTGGAATTGCAACAGCTATCATGACTACCATTCATGCATACACGAACGACCAGAATACTTTGGATGCTCCACATCCAAAAGGCGATTTACGCAGGGCAAGAGCAGCAGCGGCCAATATTGTTCCTAACAGTACCGGTGCAGCTAAGGCAATTGGTGTAGTGCTGCCCGAACTAAAAGGTAAATTGGATGGAAGTGCACAAAGGGTTCCTGTTATTACTGGTTCGTTAACCGAACTAACAAGTATTTTAAATAAAACAGTAACCGTCGAAGAAGTAAATGCAGCAATGAAAGCAGCCAGCAATGAAAGCTTTGGTTACACAGAAGATGAAATTGTAAGTTCAGATGTAATCGGTACAACTTATGGATCTTTATTTGACGCAACACAAACAAAAGTATTAACAGCAGGCGACAAGCAATTGGTAAAAACAGTTAGCTGGTACGATAATGAAATGAGTTATGTTTCTCAACTGGTTCGCACAGTTAATCATTTTGCAGGATTAATTAAGTAACGTCTTCATCGTTAATTATACTTAACTGAATCTTTATAATTTGCCTTGCACCGGAAGTTTTATCAATAATATTAATTGGAAGGCTTTCAAATTTTTGAAAGCCTTGCTTATTTTATAATCTTAAAATTAAGTTCTCCCCTTTCTTGTGGAGACAGGCAGTATGAGTAAATTTTCAAATTACAACTTCGCAGGTACAATAGCGTTGGTACGTGTTGATTTCAATGTGCCTTTAGATGCTAACTTCAACATTACAGACGATACAAGGATGACAGCAACCATCCCAACTATAAAAAAAATATTGGCAGATGGCGGCAGCGCTATTTTAATGAGTCATTTTGGCCGCCCAAAAGATGGGCCAACCGATAAGTATTCTTTAAAACACCTGGTAAATCATTTATCTGAACTATTAAATGCATCTCCTTCAGCCGATGGAGTAACCAAAGTATTTTTTGCTGATGATTGTATTGGTGAGCAGGCAAACCTTACCGCCAATATGTTGCGGCCGGGCGAAGTATTATTATTAGAAAATCTTCGCTTTTACAAAGAAGAAGAAAAAGGCGATGAAGCATTTGCAGAAAAATTAAGTAGGCTTGGTGATGTGTATGTTAACGATGCATTCGGTACAGCTCACAGGGCGCATGCATCCACTGCGGTAATTGCAAAATTTTTTGCTGCTGATAAAAGAATGTTTGGTTTTTTAATGGAAAGTGAAGTGTTAAGTGCTGAAAGGGTATTGCATGAAGCAGAAAAGCCATTTACAGCTATCATTGGCGGGGCAAAAGTTTCGGATAAAATTTTAATTATAGAAAATTTATTAGAAAGGGCAACCGACATTATTATTGGTGGTGGAATGGCATATACTTTTATTAAAGCAAGAGGAGGTAAAATTGGAAATTCACTTTGTGAAAATGGCCGGCTGGATACCGCTCTGGATATTTTGGCAAAAGCCAAACAAAAAAATGTAAGTATCCATTTGCCTGAAGATTCCATTATAGCAGATAAATTTGCAGCAGATGCCAATACAGAAATTCGTCCGAGTGATGCTATTCCTGATGGCTGGATGGGTTTGGATATTGGTGCTAAAGCAGTAGGCATTTTTAGTGAAGTAATACGCAATTCAAAAACCGTTTTATGGAATGGCCCGATGGGAGTTTTTGAAATGGAAAAATTTCAGAACGGAACAAAATCTGTTGCGCTTGCTGTGGCTGATGCTACTGCAAAAGGCGCATTTAGTTTGGTTGGTGGTGGGGATAGTGTAGCTGCTGTAAACCAATTTAATTTAGCCGATAAAGTAAGTTATGTAAGTACAGGTGGTGGCGCTATGCTGGAATATTTTGAAGGAAAGGTATTACCCGGAATTGCAGCAATAAAAGCTTAGTTCAGTCGTTTATGACTAATTATAATGGAATTTTTTATTTACTCTTACGTCCAAATATCCAATAATGAAAAATCTTATTGCTATCCTGATTTTATTCAGCACTTTACAAAGCATTGCCCAGGAAAATTCTAAAGACTTTTTTGTTCAGGCCGGTTTATCCGCAAGTACTACTGCCAACTATTCAATTAATGGCACCGACACCACATTACAAAGTGCATTTACTTTAGCTCCCTTTGTTCGCATTATGCATAAAAGCGGACTCGGTTTAAATTACGCCCTTAATACATTATCATCAGCCGGTAAACAAGCTGTTTATATGAATACCGCTACTGCTTTCTATGAGTCATACGACAAACCGGTGAATCTTAATATTAGCTATGCCCACTTTTTCTTTAACAATAATTCAACGTTGCCTTATACGCCCATCAATAATGAATTGTATGGCTATGTATCCTATAAAAAATTATGGATTGCGCCTGCGGTTGTTACCAATATTGGTTTTGGAAAAAATGAAAACAATGTAAAACAGGCAGTTTTCAACGTAGCTGCCGGGGTTACCCACAACTTTAATTTTATTTCCGAATCAAATAATGAAAATGATATTACCTTGTCATTATTTTTAAATGGTGGCAACAATGAATACTATTCTTTTTTGCGATCAGTTCATTACATTACTCAAAATACAGGAAGTAAAGGGTTCTTAAAATCCAATGGGCATCCGCACGTGAGAGGACAGGGAAACAAAGGTACTGCAACCACTGCTTCTGCTGCAACCACTGCTTCTGCTGCAACCAATCAGTTTACGTTCAACAACATCGAATTAAATCTCTATTCCAGTTTTCATTTTGCTAATTTCGAATTGGTTCCTGATGGAAGTATTTTCGTTCCAGTTACAGCTGCCAGCGGGGTTTCTGCATACTGGCAACTAAAACTTGCATATAATTTAGGTAAAAAATAATTTCAAATTTATTTACTGTTAAAGTCATCAATAAAAATTTCTTTTTAAAATATTGAGTGGCATTGTGCGTCTTATTGAATAATGGGAAGAAAGAATATTTTTTTCTATTTTACTTTCCTATTTTTGATCTTATTATCAAAAAAATGATACCTGATAAATTATTATATTTAAACTCTTAAAAGCTAAAATCAACTAACATGAAACGTCCCGGATTATTAATAATACTAGCCATCGTGGTAATCGTTGGCTTTTTAGGTTGCAATGGTTACAATGGTTTGGTAAAGCAGGATGAGTCTGTAAAGAAAGCATGGAACAACGTGCAAACTGAATACCAGAACAGGTCTGATTTAGTGGGTAATTTAGTAGCCACAGTAAAAGGTGCTGCTAATTTTGAGCAAAAAACATTAACTGATGTGGTAAATGCTAGAGCTAAGGCAACCAGCGTAAATATCAATGCAGATAACCTTACACCTGAAAAAATAGCTGAATTTCAGGCTGCGCAAGGCCAGTTGAGTGGTTCATTAAGCCGTTTATTGGCTACTGTAGAAGCTTATCCTACTTTAAAAGCTACAGAAAATTTCACCAAATTACAAGGGCAGCTGGAAGGTATTGAAAATGGCATAAAAAACTCCCGCAAAGTTTTTAACGACGAGATAAATTTGTACAATACAAAAGTGCGCTCTTTTCCAATGAATATTTTAGGTGGCCTTTTCGGCTTTAGACAAAAAGAAGGTTTTAAAGCAGATGCCGGTGCAGAAAAAGCTCCCGAGGTTAAATTTTAAGCATTCATTGCATGAACAATAAACGCAATTCCGGCTACCTTATTGGAGGAATAGTAATTCTTCTGGGTGTCTTTTTTATAGTTACATATAACGGGCTTGTTAAAAAAGAAGAGCAGGTAAAGCTTCAATGGAATGAGGTGCAAAATGCCTATCAGAGAAGAATTGATTTTATTCCTAATGTTGTTAATATTGTAAAAGGCCAGGCAGATTTTGAACAAACTACGTTACAACAACTTACTGAAGCAAGGGCAAAAGCTACCGCGGTAAATGTATCAGGTAAGGAAATATCTGCCGAAGCCTATAACCAGCAAGTAACCGCACAAGACGGCCTGGCTTCGGCAACAAACAGGTTATTGATTACAGTAGAAAAATATCCAGAACTAAAAGGAGCAGCAGCTTTTAAAGGACTTCAAACACAGCTGGAAGGAACTGAAAGAAGAATAAAAATTGCCCGGAAAGATTTTAATGTTGCCATTGCAGATTACAATAGTTCAGTAAGAAGCTTTCCGACAAAAGTAGTGGCTGGTATTTTTGGTTTTAAGGCCAGGGAAGGATTTCAGTCAGATGTTGGAGCAGACAAATCAGTAGAAATAAAATTTTAATAATTAATTGTGGGTATATTTTCTTTTTTATATAAGCCAAAAGAATTTTTTTCTGCAAAGGATAAAGAGCAGATAGTACAGGCAATTCGTAATGCAGAAAAAGAAACGAGTGGCGAAATAAGAGTGTATGTAGAAAGTAAGAATCCATTTGTAAATGTTATGGACAGGGCTGCCGAAGTTTTCTTTAATTTAAAAATGGATAAGACGGAAGATCGTAATGGCGTGCTTTTGTATATTGCTATAAAACATAAAGAACTGGCTTTGTTTGGTGATGAAGGAATTTATAAAAAAGTAGGGACAGATTATTGGGACATGGAAGTTAAAAATATGATAGCCCATTTCTCAAAAGAAAATATCAGCAATGGAATTGAGCAGTGCGTTGAACATATTGGTCAAACATTAAAAGAAAAATTTCCGTATGATGCCACTACCGATAAAAATGAATTGCCTGATGATATTGTATTTGGTAGATGAGTAAAACTATATTCAGTTCAGTTAAGAAATAATCTAAAAAAAATTAAAATATTTTCCTTCCGGGAAAAGGGCATGAAAAAATTTTCCTTCATATTGTTGTTTGTTTTTGTTTCTTTCATTGCTTTTGCACAACAGGGGCAAAATTTTTCTATTGATAAAATTATCAGCACACCTCCTAATCCTGCCAGGCTCGTAAATGATTACGCCAATATTTTAACACCCGATCAAAACCAGGCACTCGAAAGAAAATTATACCAGTTTGATGATACAACTTCTAACCAGGTAGTGGTGGTTATTGTGCCCCGTTTGGATGGGAAAGATGTAGCAGATGTAGCAATTGAATTGGGCAGAAAATGGGGAGTTGGTAATAAAAAAAATAATAACGGTGTTGTGTTATTGGTTTCTGTAGAGGATAGAAAACTAAATATCTCTCCCGGTTACGGGCTTGAAAAAGTATTACCCGATTTAACCTGCCAGCAAATAATAGAAAATATAATTGTTCCTAACTTTAAAGGCAACGATTATTATGGCGGCATCAACCAGGGAACTGATGCCATTATACAGGCTACAAAAGGCGAGTTTCAGGCGCCTGAAAATTATAACAGAAAGAGCAAATCCTCTGGCCTTGGCAGATTAGTTTTCTTTGCTGTCATTATCATTATTTTTTTAGCGATTAGCTCTGGTGGCCGCGGTGGTGGTGGCGGTTCTTTTATGAGCCGTAGAGGAGTAATGCCGTTTATACTGGGAGACATTATTGGGAGCGCAAGTCGTGGCGGAGGTGGTGGATGGGGCGGTGGTGGTGGCGGGTCTTCAGGAGGGGGCGGTTTTGGTGGTTTTGGCGGCGGTAGTTTTGGTGGTGGCGGATCAAGTGGTAGTTGGTAATAAAAATAATTCAATACAAAAATCCCAACTTTTAAGGTTGGGATTTTATTTGCAATTTTGTTTTAAGGCAAACTAATTTAGTTATACACCTGCTTAATATATTCTGCTACTTCTCCGGGTTTGGCTTTTGAAAGTTTGTCGAACCCTGATTTAAATGCAGGGTCAGTCATACTTTTATATTGCTCAGGAATAAATCCCCTGAATTTTATAATATAGTCTATACCTTTTCTAACTTTGGCTGCATCATTTACTTTTAACAGGTAATCGAAAAAAGCGGTGGTCATTTCTAATTTATCCTGGTTTGGCGGGGCTTCATTATATCGGTCAGCAATAAAATCAAAATTAGCCTCAGTACCATTTGTTATAAATATAGCAGTTACAGTTTCACTCAATGCGCCTTTTGCATCTGCACTGTATTTTTTTGCTAACTGATAAGATGTTGCAGGCTCCAATACACTTAGCCCTCCTAATGCTGCACCAGCTACAGTGTAAGAAGAGTCATTTATATATTTTTTATACAGTGGGCCATATTTTGCATCATTGGTTGCAGCTAAAAAATTTAATGCTGCTGACTTTGTTTTTTTGTTTTTTTCGGTATCGGCTATCACTTCAATTGCAGCAATAATCTTCTCATCTTTTACAAATGTAGATTTTGCTAACCTATCTATAGTTAATCTTTGTAAACCTGAATATTTATCCTGTAAACCAAGTGATAATTCCTGCATATTTTTTTTGCTGAAAAAATCCAATGCTTCTTTTCTATCAAGATAATTGGGTGCAAATTTATATTGGTGAATAAAATTGTCTGCGGTTTTATTATCTGTCTTTTCACAAAGCAGTGCCTTATATGAATCTACATTAATTAAATCAGGATGTTGTTTATAGCTAAAAGTAAAAGTATCAATGCTATTTTCTACCCATACTTTATAACTCACTTTATCGGCGCCATTATATACATCAATGGTCATCGGTAATCTAAATACTTTACTGGTTTTTTGGGTTTGCTCAATAATAACTTTTGCTTTGCCACTTGCATCGTCGTAAACATAATCGATTTTTAATTTGGGGTGGCCGCTGCCATAATACCACTGGTTCCAAAACCAATGCATGTCCTGCCCGGTAACATCTTCAAAAGCCAGGCGCAACTGATCTGCTTCGCACGATTTAAATTTATTGGTGGTTAAATAATTGTTGAGCGATTTAAAAAATGCATCATCTCCAACGTAATTACGCAACATATTTAATATGCGACCGCCCTTATTATAACTAACGGCATCAAACATATCTTCTTTATTTGCGTAGTTAAACCGAACCAGGTCTTTACTATCACTACCGCTTTGCAGGTAACCAGTCATATCATCCATGTTATGGTCATCGGCAAAATCTTTACCATGTTTATATTCATCCCACAGGTATTCGCTGTAATTGGCAAAACTTTCATTTAAAGTAAGGTTGCTCCAGCTTTCTGCGGTAACCAAATCGCCAAACCAATGATGAAATAATTCATGCGCAATAGTTTCTTCCCAAATATTGCCATCAGTTAGCTGCCTTGCATTTTGATAAGCACTTTCCTGGTGTAATGTTGCGGTAGTATTTTCCATGGCACCACTAACATAATCCCTTCCTACCATTTGTGAATATTTTGGCCATGCATACTCAAGGTTAAGTTTTGTAGAAAAAAAACTGATCATTTCGGGAGTGTTGCCAAATACGCCTCTCGCATATGGAGCTTCTTTTTTCTCAACATAATAGCTTACCTCTTTTCCTTTATAAGCATCTTTAATAATAGCAAAATCGCCTACTCCCATAAAAAATAAGTAGGGCGAAATAGGTAAATCCATTTTCCAGTAATCAGTTCTTGTGCCATTGGTATTTTTCTTTTGGCTTATTAATAAACCGTTGCTAAGCGTTACATATTTATCAGGAACAGTCATGTAAATTTCCTCTGTGGATTTTTGATTGGGCTTATCAATTGTAGGCATCCAGGTGCTATTAGATTCGGTTTCTCCCTGCGTCCATATTTGTACAGGTTTATTTTTATCTTCTTCAGTAGGGTTAATAAAATACAACCCCTTTGCATCGGTTATTGCTGCGCTGCCTTCTACTTTTAAATCATTGGGTTTTGAAGTATAGCTAATATAGATGGTATAATTTTCTCCTCCCTTATAAAGCCGGTCAAGTTTTATAAACAATTGCATTCCATCATATACATATTTTAGGGCTGATTTTGAAGATCCTTTAATTAAAGCTACTTCCTTAATTTCCATACCCTTTGTATCTAGGGTCAATGAATCGGTCGGATAAAAGTGTGGTTTTAATGTTATCCATGCTTTTCCATACATCCATGCTTTTGCATAATCAAACTTTACATCTAATTTGGTATGCACCAATTCATTGGTTTTGGAATAACTGGCCCTGTATATTTTTTTCCATAAAGTATCTTCCGCACTATTGTTGGATTGGGCTTTGGCAAGTGATACACATAAAATAATTGTAATAAAAATGATTATTTTCTTCATATAAGTTTTTTAATTGGCTGCAAAAGTACTTCCGTGTTTTTAAAGAGAAACGTTTTTTTGGATAAATGGCAAAACCATAACTATAATAAGTAGTTTTGTAATCAAAGCAAAACAAAGCATGAAGTATTTAAAGTATGGCCTTTTTTTTAGTAGCCTCTTTTTTTCCCTTAGTCTGAAAGCACAGCAAAATCATTTTATTTATATACAAACTGACAATAACAAGCCTTTTTATTTAAAGCTTGATAAAATTGTTTACAGTTCAACCGCATTCGGTTATATTATAATTCCTAAATTAAAAAAGGGTTCTTATGCTTTGGTAATTGGTTTCCCAAAAAATGAATGGCCTGAGCAAAAGGTGAATTGTTATATTAGTGATAAAGACCTGGGTTACCTGTTCAAAAAATTTGGAGATAAAGGGTGGGGGCTTTTTAATTTACAATCATTAACTGTATTGATGGCAGAAGATAGCGAAAAGAAGGCTGAGGGTGGTACCGATTTTAAATCTGATGCGTTTTCAAATATGCTATCGATTGTGGTAAATGATTCAACAATAAAACAAAATGAACCGGTAAAAGAGGAAACTAAAAAGCCAGTTGTGGAGGTGGCAAAGGTAGAAGAACCACTAGTAACTGAAAAACCTGAAAAGGGTAAGCAGGTTGAAATAAAAAAACCAGTTGAAGAAGTTGCGAAGGTAACGGAACCACCAATAATTTTAAAACCAGAAAAAGGTAAGCCAGTTGTAACACAAAAATCTCTAACGGCGGGGGATCAGGAGATGCTTATTTCGAAAAAACTTACTAAAAAAACAGCAGATGGTATAGAAATGGTATACGTGGATGCAGAGGGCGGAAATCAGGATACAGTGAACATTTTTATTCCTGTAGATAAAGAGGTTTCTGAATCAGCATTAAATTCTACCGCTTCTGCAGCAATAATAAAGGGTAGTGATACAAAGCCTCAGGAAACTCCAACGGTATCAGCATCAATGGGAGAAAAAAAGAAAGATTCAAAATTTCTTGAAATAGAACTTCCAAACCCAAATAATACGATAAAGGAAACTAAGGAAGATACAATGGTTCAGCAAAGCATACCAAAATCGCCGGGTACAATTTTAGATTGTAAAAACTTTGCAACAAATGATGATTTTTTGAAGTTGCGTAAAAAAATGGCAGCAGCAGACAATTCCGAAGATATGATCGGTATAGCAAAAAAGGTATTTAAGTCAAAGTGCTTTACTACAGAACAGGTTAAAAACTTAAGCGTTTTATTTTTAAAGGATTCTGGAAAGTATGATTTCTTTGATGCAATTTATCCCTTTGTATCAGACACTCAAAACTTTGAAACATTGGAGAGCCAGTTAACCGATAGCTATTATATTAAACGTTTTAAAGTAATGATAAAAAATTAATAGGGCCAGCTTAAAATATAAAATAGGACATGCTACGGTATTTTATTGAGGTTTCTTACAAGGGCACCAAATACGCAGGCTTTCAAATTCAGCAGAATGCTAATTCTATTCAGTCTGAAATAGAAAAGGCACTTAAAATATTTTTCAAACAAGAGATTAAGTTAACATGCTCCTCACGCACTGATGCCGGGGTTCATGCTATCAGTAATTATTTTCATTTTGATGCTGTTGACCTTCCAGCACAGGAAGTATTAAATGAGATTACTTATAATTTAAATGCAATTTTACCGGATGATATTGTTGTAAAGCGTATATATAAGGTAGCTAGTAATGCTCATTGCCGTTTTGATGCATTTAGCAGATATTATCAATATGCGTTGTATCAAAATAAAAACCCTTTCGTGTCAGACAGAGCTTACTACTATCCATATAATTTGGATATAGAAAAATTACAATCTGCCGCAGATGTTTTAGTGGAATACAATGATTTTACTTCTTTCTCTAAAAAAAATACGCAGGTAAAATCGTTTAACTGCACTATAATAAAAAGTAAATGGACAGTAGAAGGTAACCTTACTATTTATAATGTTGAAGCAAATCGTTTTTTAAGAGGGATGGTACGTGGCTTTGTAGGAACGATGCTGAAAGTTGGCACTGGTAAAATCTCAATCAACGATTTTCGTAATATTATCGAAAGCAAAAATTGCACTAATGCAGATTTTTCGGTTCCTCCACAGGGTCTTTTTCTTTTAAACGTACGTTATTGATTATTGAATAATATTTTTAATTTAGGCATGTCACTCAAATAGGTCTCTTTATATTTTTGAGATAAAATTTACACAAACTTTTTATGTTGGCATTCTTTTTATTGCTTCGGTAAGTTTTTTTTAAAATATTCTAGAAAGCTTTATTTGGGTTAAATGCAGTGTAGTTGTATGTTTTAAAAGATTATTCTGTTTTTAATTTGTTAATGCGGATGTTTATTTCGCTAAAAAGTTTGTTCTTAAATCATATCATCCTATCTTTGCCGTCCGCTAAAAATAATAGCGAAAAGTTCTTCAGAAAACGGCTTTTTTAATGTTTAAATTGAAAAAATATTTTTTAATAATTAACAAAAAGAAAGTTGGGTCATAATGCAAAAGCTTATACCTTTGCACTCCGAATAAAAAAAAGGATTAGTTCATAGAAATAGCATATTTAAATTATTCATTATCAATTGTTTAAAACTAACTTCGCTGATGAATACTTTATTAATAAAAACAGGAAATAAGTAGACATTTCACTCTTTTGCGAAAGCGGGAGGTAAATGAGGATAAAAGATATAATATAAGTTCTTTGAAAGATTGGAAACAAC
>JAYTTI010000135.1:0-55703 GCA_043745405.1 Ferruginibacter sp.
CAATACTTGTGGCTCCGGTTGTAGCAATAGTAATATTTGTCAACAAAGTATTGATACAAAGGGTTGGTGATGAAGACGGTGCTCCTGCTGTATTTGCCGGAGTAACAGTTATTGTTCCGGTTGCTGAAATCTGTGTACAGCTGCCTGTCGTAGTTACCGTATAATTGAATGTACCTGATGCAGTAGGCGTTCCGCTAATAGTAAACACTCCTGCACTATAAGATCCTGTTACACCCGCGGGAAGTGCTCCTGATGTAATAGAGGCATTTGTTCCACCCCCACCAATTGAATAGGTTATATCTGTTATTGAGGTGTTTAAACAAACAATTTGGTTATCTGTACCTGCCGCAGAAGTTAAACTTATGGTTGCGTCCGGATCAACAGTCAATGCCAAATTATTACTAACAATTGCACCATTTATTATCTGAATTTTATATCCTGAACCTCCTGTAGTCCCTGCAGGTATTGTTACATTAATATTACTACTACTTACTGGGCTAGCTAAACTAGCTGAACCAATAGTTGTTGGGGCAGCAAAGCTTCCGGCATTGTCACTCAATTGTACGGAATATGTATTTGTACCACTGGCAGTGCTGGAAAAATTCACATCTAAGTTACCTCCGGCGCAAACACTTGGAACAGATAAGGAATTAAGCGTTATGTCAGTAACCTGCCCCAAACTCTTTCCCGGCACTATTGCCATCAAAAAAAGCAAAGCACTCATTGTTGAAGCAAGTAGACTGTGCTTTAAAAAATGGGAAATAAATTGGTTATAGCTGTTAAGTTGAGTAGAGTAAAATTTCCTCATATAAATATTTTGTAGTGGTGGCAAAATGCTGTAAAAATTATTTTTGGAACGATAGCTGATCTGGATTTATCAATTAAAATGAGGCCGTGTATAAGTGTTTTTAAACTGTTGATTTTTTAATGGCAAAGGATACAGGTACGGATAATTAGTTGTTGTTATCAGGTGATATTGAAAAATGGACAAACAACAGAAACTTGTTTAAATAAAGTTTCCGTTATTTAAAGAAAAAATAAGCGATTCAATAATTATTGGAGATTTGCTGCAATGTAGCTATAACAAACATAAGGGTTTTTTATGGATATCCCCAATTTTGGCTCCTGATTTTTTTATATTGGCTGCTGCATTTTAATTACTGTATTTTTTTTATTGGAACGCTGATGACGCTGATACTTCGTATCGCTGATTTAAAACGGATTTTATCTTTGATTATCTGCGCCTGCCTGCCGGCAAAGGCAGGTTGCCTGCATCCGTGTTATCTGCGTGCTATTTTATTGGAACGCTGATGACGCTGATACTTCGTATCGCTGATTAAAAGGGATTTTATCTGTGATTATCTGCGCCTGCCTGCCGGCAAAGGCGGGTTGCATGCATCCGGGTTATCCCCAACTGGCGCAGGACTCCGTCCTGCTGCCCCGCGTTACTAATGCCCAACCAGCAAACTACTCCAAAATAACTATATCCAACACTCCTTTTTCTGCGGTAAAATAATCTGCTGCACTGCTAAGTTTCCAATGCCACGGTTCTGTCACAAATCCTGCTGTTACCGGATTCCAATGCAAATAATTTAATCGTTGATTGTATACAAATACCGAATCCAGTAATATGGGATGATTCTCATGTTCCCAGAATTTATACCGAAAATTACTACTGCTCTTTTTACCTTCGCTCTGAAATACATTCAGCATATTTTCTCTTCTGCTTTCTGTTGGATTATTGATGATAGTGTCGATTAATTTCATTGCAGTAAAACTTTTCATATTTCTTAATATCAATGCAAGGTCATTATTTGGCTTACACGAGCAAATCATGTGAAGGTGATTTGTCATTAGCACCCACGCATGTATCACTAAACCCTGATTAGTTTGACAGAAACGTATACTATCCAACAAAATTTCCCTGTAAATATCTCTCGTAAAAACATCTACCCAGCCTGCAATGGTAGATGTTGTAAAATAAATCCCTTCTTTATCGGTAAACTTGTATTTGGTACTCATTTTTTTGTGCTAAACCTACAAAAAACAATTCGCATTTTTTTCTGTTTTCCGGAAGTATATTCTGGGAGCAATATTAGTAACGAAGGGCAGCAGGACGGAGTCCTGCGCCAGACATTTTTATTTTTTGTCTTTTTCATTGAAATACTCCTTTTTAATTTTTTTTGATAATTTAATTTCATTCTTCGCTGCCTTTTGAGTTTTTTTTTGAAACCCATCGCCACTACAATCAATTGTCCTTCGTCAAAAAAAGCGAAGGCTCTGAAAATATTGGTACCAACTTCAACACGAATTTCATAAATTCCAACCGTTCCTTCCATGTGTAGAAAATACTTCTTCGGCACATGTACAATGGTAGCGTTGGGCGTCCTGTAATCGAGTGCCCTATTAAAATCGTACGTTGACAATAATTCCTCATCATTTTTCCTTAAATTTGGCAATATGAAAACAACAGAAATAAATAGTACAATTGTTGACGGGTACATCGGGCTTTTGGACAACTTAAGTACAGGTAATAAACTTGACCTTATTTCTAAGTTGACGGATTCAGTCAAGACAGATCTAACTAACAAAAAGTCATCTTTCAAAAAGGCCTTCGGTGCATTTGTTTCAAAAAAGTCCGCTGAAGAAATTATTGAAGAAATTCGTAACAGCCGGGTATTTACAAGACAAATTGAATCATTTTGAAAAATATCTGATTGATACAAACATTGCTATTTTTTACATGAAAGGCAAGTTTGACCTCGAATTTAAGTTTGATAAAGTAAATCCTGACACTTGTTATGTTTCTGAAATTACTTTAGCTGAACTCAAATTTGGCGTAGAGAAAAGTGAGAAGCCAGAGAAGAATAAAAAGGCTTTGGATAATTTTTTGACAGGCGTACAAATTCTTCCCATTTACTTGTATGCAAAAGAAAAAGCAAGACTACAAAAGGCGGGAACACCCATTGACGACTTTGACCTTTTGATTGGCGTAACTTCTGTAATGCACAAGTTGACAATGGTGACTAACAACACCAGCCATTTCAAACGGATAAGTGGAATTAAATTAGAAGATTGGACGACAGCGTAAAAGCACTAACGCCCCGACCGCTAAGGATTTCGTGGCACACGAATCATTTGTGCAATTTAAAAGTAAATTAGAAATTGTTAAGCCATAAAAAAAACTGCCCCATGGCGGAGCAGCGTGTAATTTATGTGTGCATTTATTTTGTTTATTTCACAAATATCTGCATGGTAGTGGCTTTTTTATTTGGTGCTGTTATTTCCAGTTGGTAAACACCCGTAAACAATTTGTGTTTTGGCTCAATAGCTTCAGTAGCAGTGGCTGTCTGATGATCAATTTTGCTGGTATTTATTATTTGCCCAAGATTGTTGATTAGCCTTGTAGCATATTCACCTTTTGGCATGCTGTTCATCTGCAGGTGAAGCGTGCTTTCTGTAACCGGGTTAGGAAAAACATACATGGCTGGTGTACTTTTATTCAATTTTATTTTTACCACATTACTGTAACCAATTACATTGTTATTGCTGATGCTGCGGATGCGGTAATAATGGTAACCCAGTGCAGGGGAAACATCCAGCCAGTTGTACCCAACAGCAGTTGCGCTGTTGCCTGAACTAAGCCTCTCGCCTATTTTGGTAAAATGAACACTGTCTGTAGAACGTTCCACATCATACCCTTTAATATTTAATTCGTTTGCCACAGTCCACTCTACCCCTATATCACTGTTAAGCACGGTTGCAGTAAGGCTTGTGTACACAGCAGAAGGTTTAAATACTATTCTAAAACGATCCGTTGCGGCAGAAGCTGCATCAGCAGTTACTTCAAAATCAACCTTTGTGTTGCTGTTTAAGTTAATTGGGGTGGCTGTATGCATAAATTGATCTTCTAAAAAACCTGCCAGGTTATCCTGTTCCAAATTGGCAGCAATAAATTCAAACTGGTATTTGAATTGCCTTGCCCTGGCTAATTTAAAGAACAGGGTATCTGCTTTGGTAAGTAGTGGCCTGCAGTCTAAAACCAGCGAAGTGGTACCACTCAATATGCCAAAGGTTTCATTTACATTGCCAAATTTTAAGGCATCAAAAAAATCTACCCCCGGATTATAACTGTCATCAAATCTTGCCAGGTTACCATCTGCTAAAACGATATTGCCTGTATTGCCATAAAAAGATAAATTAGTTCTGAATGAGGGTAATGAATTTGGATCCATTGTATCCATTGGCCTGAAAATAGCTGAATTATTTACTGAGGATTTTGCAGTTTCGGTAAACGTTAAGGATGGGGAAGCCCCGCTTGTTTTAACAAAAATAGCCTGGCTCGACTGGATAATACCTGTTTGACCACCCGAACGGGTTGGTACACCTGCGTAGATTCCTGAACCAGCAGAGGTTTCCGTCATAAATACATAACCCCCTACGGTGTTTAAATACGGATCCCATGCATAAAAATTATTGGCTAAATTAGTCCTCGTAAGCAGCGCAAAATCAACAGGCGAAGCATAAGGATTACCAATAAGGGTGTAACCCCCTACTGTTGTAACCGCACTAAATGTCTGGTTGCCTGTTTGTAAACTACCGGAGCTGCTTAATGTGGTGGCATTGCTATAGGCGGTATTGAAATTAGTGCTGGTTCTGTCTCCTCTTACAAAAAGGAAGTACCCTTTATTATCGGCACTTCCAGTACTACCAGATAATGACATTGTTTTGGTATTATTAACCACGGTAAGCGCATTACCTGCTTTTAATGAACTGTTTAGTTGAGGGCCAGCGTCTAAACCATTACCAGCAGCACCAGTACCAGTAACTGTACCTGTAACATAAGTTCCTATGCCCGCCGTATTTACTCCTCCATTTTGCCAGGTGCTAAAGATGGAGCCTGTGCCCGATAATGGTGCGGTTGCCAAATGCCATCCACGATGTGAGGGGTAATATCGCTCTACTGTTACTTTACCAGATGCACCGTATGTAATAGTTGCTGTTACTGCGGCTACCCTGGCTGTACCTGTACTGGTAGATTTTAATACCAGGTTATCATTTAAAGTTAAAGTGGCTGCGGTAGGTGTTAAAACTCCATAAAGAGCCATTTTAGTGCTTAGTGTTATTGTAGCTCCTGCACCATTTACCGTAAAATTATTTAATGCATTGGTAGTACCATCTGTAGTCTGATCAAAAATAATTGTGCTTGCAATACCTGGTGCATTAATGGTAAGGTTAGATAAAACTGAACCTTTTAATTTTCCTGCTCCGGTAATACCTCCAAAGCTGGTATAATCCTGGCCGTTTAAATCTACTACTGCCCCGCTTTGCAAGGTTAAGGAGTTTGAAACTGAAGTAGCTGTTAACTGGGGCATAGGCACTATACCAGTAGGGATAGTTACATCCGAAACCGCAGTTGGTACTGCCCCGCACGACCAGTTACCCGCCACTGACCAATTGCTGCTGCTAGCCCCGGTCCAGGTATTTGAAGCAACTGTAATTACAGCGCTTCCCATCATAGTAACGGAGCAGCCTGTACTACTATTGGTAGCAACAACTGTATAGGTTCCTGCAACAGTTTTTAATCCAAAGCTGATAGCCGCCCCTGTGCCAGCAACTGCAGATCCGGTATTTACACCACCAAGCTGCAACTGATAGTTTACCCCTGCAAAAGAATTACTTAAGCCAACGGCAATACCTGTGCCCCCTGAGCAGTAAACACCTCCACCCGTTACAGTATATTTAGTGGGCAATGGGTTTACATCTACATTTACCGTTTTTGTTGCTAATAAATTGGCATTACCTGCCACGTATAAATTACAAGTGATTATATAGGTTTTTAGTGAAGCAGAATTTGTTGGTGTAATGGTAGCAGTTTGTGCTGTTGTAAAATTGGAAAATGATCCCGGAGAGATACTACCCGAATTATTAATTGACCAGGTACAATCAAAATTAACAATATTACCAATTGGTGTAATAATAGCCGTAATTGCAGTACCATAACAGGCTGGTGAAGATGATGAGGTAATGGTAAATTTAGGTAAGCCACCTCCGGAATTAAAACTGGCAAAAGAGAAGGGCGCATTATTGCTGCTGTTACTGGAAACAGCCATAACTATAGATCCGATAGTAAGGCTCTTGGAAGCATTTCCACCTACCGGCTGAAGGCCGGGAGTTGGGCCATTTATATCAAATGAAATTCCTGCACTAAATTTTAAGTCTTTGTTGGCACTCCAAAAAATCTGGCCATTGGGGCCATTAATTATTACGGATGTGTAACCACTTAAAAATACATTGCTGCTCACAGTAAGGGTACCATTTATTGTCAACACTCCGCTGTTGCCGGTAATTAATGCATTACTGGCATCAATAGTTACACCCGAGTTAATGGTATAATCTGCTAAAACCCTGTTTGTAAACAAAAGGATAAAAACAGCAAGGAAAATAATTTTTGTGTATTTTTTTATTGCAGTGATACCTGTACTTACAGGATTACTAAATTGGGTAAGGTTTTTCATAAAATTACATTTGCCTTTGTTAGCAATGGTAAAAGAATAGGAAATACTGGCTTAAATCCGGTACTATTTGATAACTGATAACGGCAATTTATTATTGATATTGTACAGCAATGGTGCAAATTGTTCATTACCTGGCTGTAATACGCGGCTGTATGTAAAATGGCATTGGCAGATTAAAAGAAAAACGTATTTAAGAAGCCTGGTTAAAAACAGTAGTTTTAGTTATATTCACATTAATAATTTTTTTGATGCAGGTAAATACAATTGATGAAGTAATTCAACAGCTTGAAGCGATCATTCAGCAAACGCTGAAAGATGAAAACCCAATGGGTTATTTTGCCGTGCTGTATCACCAGGTTACTGTAAATGTAAAAGCAGGCATTGCCAATAGCTATTATGCAGATGGCAAAAGAATGGAAATGCTGGATGTAGCATTTGCCAACCGCTACCTGGATGCTTACGCAAAATTTCAGCAAAGCCAGCCCTGTACCCAAAGCTGGCAGTATGCTTTTGAAACAACTAAAAAAAATTGGCCTACAGTATTGCAAAATCTTTTGCTCGGTATTAATGCCCATATCAATCTCGATCTGGGTATAGCTGCTGTACAAACCTGCCCCGGGCAAGCCATTGATGCATTACAAGATGATTTTGATAAAATAAATACTGTGCTGGCAGGTTTGGTTGCCAATGTTGAAAAAAGCATGATCAAAATTTGGCCAACCTTTAAATTGATATTGCAAAAACTGGCTAAGGCTGATAGTTTTCTCATTAACTTCAGCATGGAAGAAGCAAGAAACGGTGCATGGAAATTTGCAACAGAACTGGCTGTTTTAAATCCTGCTCAACAACAGGAAGCAATTGCAGCCCGTGATAAAAAAATTGCTGAAATAGCTTTGCTGATAAGCAAGCCTGGTTTTTTTATCAGTTCGCTTTTTATGTTTATACGCATTGGTGAGATAGGCTCTGTATCTAAAAAAATGCGGGCATTGCAATTTCAAAATAAGGGAGCAGTTTAATAAAACTGCTTTTGCATCCCAACTATCACAACAATTTCCAGCTCAAATAAATAAGTATGGTAACATTTGCAGATAAAGTAATTGCATTTAATAAGGCAGTGGAGTTTACAGGAATTTTACCTGCAGGGATCAGTATGATGAACCCATTTAAAGAAAATGAAAATATCCTTCCACTGTCTTCTTTATTTTATAAAAAATATTATGATGATACCCGCAAACGTTATTTAATATTGGGCATCAACCCGGGAAGGTTTGGTGGCGGTGTAACCGGCATTCCGTTCACCGATACAAAAAGGCTGGTTGAAAAATGCCATATAAATTATGTTGGAAAACAAACACATGAACCTTCTTCTGTTTTTGTATACGAAGTGATAGATGCCTATGGTGGTGCAGAAAAATTTTACAGTAAGTTTTATATAAATTCCATCTGCCCCCTTGGATTCACTTCCACAGGTGATAATGGAAAAGAAATAAATTATAATTATTACGACAGCAAAGAACTGATGAAGGCTGTATACAATTTTATTATCAAAAACATTCAGCAACAAATTGAGCTGGGCATTTACACTGATACCTGTTTTTGTTTTGGTAATGGCAAGAATGAAAAATTTCTTCGCCAGGTAAATGAAGAGCATCGGTTCTTTAAAAAAATAATAGCACTTGAGCACCCAAGGTTTGTAATGCAATACAAATCAAAATCAAAGCAATTGTATATTGATAAATATATTGCAGCATTTAATTCCATTGCATTGTAGGCTTATTTCATTCCACTCTATCAATCAAAAAAATCCATAGCGTATTTATAGTTTTATTGCTTAAACTGAATAATAAATTCGGATGCATATTCGCTTTTATCCAGGTAAATATCTTTAAAAAATAACCTTGCCTTTTCGCCTAATTGCAAACAGGTATTTTTGTTGGCAATATCTTCCTGCGAATCAGTTGGCTGTAATGAAGGGTACCACAAAATGTGCCCGGGACGGTCAACCAGTAAAACTGGTGTAGACCATTGTTGTGCATTTTTTCCGCTGCCCAAATCAGCATTTTTATTATAGGAAATATATAACCCACTACCCTGCCAGGAAGGTCCTTCAGATTTTGCCATCAGCATCACCCATACTTTTAAATAACTGTTCCAGCTTACTGAAGGGCCCCAATAAAATTTAGCGTTGGGAGAAGATGCCGGGCCACCACCTTCTGAAACAGGAATTTGTAATGCTGCAACAGGTTTACCAATACCATCAGGTGGTGCATTAAAACCAGTCCCATCCCACCTCCTGGCTTTGCCAACAGGATTATCAAGATCAGCCACTGCAATTCTAGCTATACTGATGCATTGCCCGCTTCTTTCTTTTTCAGGATCGTAACCGGCCTTTGTATAAGTACCTGGGTAGCCATATTCGCCATAAAAAAGATACAGGTAATTGCCGCTTACTACTGCAGAAGGGTCGCCGGTGCCACCTGCAAAAGTTTTGGAAGTATTATGTGTTTTTAAAATCATCCTTGGCTGAAGGTCTTCTATAAAAATCCCTTTATTTATCCAGCTTCTGCCACCATCAATAGATTTCATAATCCCAATTCTGCAAACAGCAGCTGCAGAACCAGGTTCCTTTATGCCTTCGGGCCAGTCTAAAGTTTTATAACCTTCACCAGTAGACGCATTGTAAGGATTGGTGGAAGGATAATTTTCATTGTGATAAACAGCAAATAGTGTTTTACCACTTGCATCTTTTTTGCTTTGATAAACAGTTTCAAACCAAACAGCACCGTGCAAGCCAGTTGCTGAAGGCAATACATTTGCAGGCATTACAGGTACTATAAAATCAGTTGCCTTACTGTTAAACGCTTCTGCTGAATTTTTTCCATCTGCAAATTTTAATTCATTACTATTGCCCCATAATGGGTCTTCGCCATATTTGCCCGGAAAAATTCGAAAGGTATCACCAATCCAGGCTTCAGCCATATTACAATCTACAAAAGAATTAAAGAAAGTTTTTTGCGTAGCAATTAGTATGGCTTTAGGATCGGTGAAATGAAAATTTGTAGTCCTTTTAAAAGAGGTAATCACAAATGTCAGTAGAGTAATAATTAAAATATTTATACCTCTTATTATTTTCATACAAATATATTTTAGCAAATTTTTTAACAAGACATCAGAAGTTTTAAAAACTTCTGATGTCTATGTGGAGCTATATTAATTTAGCCGGTTGTATTTTTTCATCACTTCTTTTAAACGTTCTTTTGGAATAGCAAAAACTTTATTGCCATTAATACCTTCCATATCTTCAGCAGCAACCAATACGTTTACAATTGCTTCTTCAGTAGCTTCAACAGTAGCTAAAAAAACGGCATCAAGCTCCCATTTAGGAATTACCTGCCACATTTCTTTGGTGTTTTTATTATTGTATTGAGGCGTTGCTGTGCTTACCGCTAAAAAAATATCGCCCGAACCATTGTGCGAAAAAGTGCCGGTTCTTGCAATACCGAGAGATATTCTTTTAGCTACCAATTTCAATTGCCCTGGTAATAGCGGTGCATCAGTTGCTACTATCGCAATAATAGAACCATCCTTTTTTGCTGGCTCATTGATAATAGGTTTCAGGTCACTTATTTCTTTACCAACCGGAACACCGGCTATAGTTAATTCATTTCTTCTGCCAAAATTAGCCTGTACAAAAACACCTAAAGTATACTGAACAGAATCGATAGTAAATATTCTTGAAGCAGTACCGCTACCTCCTTTAAAACTATACAAAACCATACCCGTACCTCCACCTACATTTCCTTCGGCAATTTTACCACCATGAGCTCTATCCAATGCCTGCCACACATCTTCCTTTTTTACATGAAAACCATTAATATCATTCAATACCCCATCCCATGTTTCCGCAGCAACAGGTAAGCCAAATGAAAAATCAACCAATTCACCTTTTGAAAATTTATTAAAACTCCATTCGCCAATGGCATCTCTTACAACACCTACGCTATTGGTGTTGGTTATGCCGATTGGACCGTACCCGGTTCCATAATCTTCTATTGACGGAATGCCCGTCATTTCACCATCGCCATTTAAAGAAAACCATGCAGCAGGATACACTTTATCCGTTTTTCCTTTTGGCAATATTACTGTAACACCGGTTCTTACAGGACCCTTTCCGTATACTAATTTTCCCTGGCCACTGATTAATGTTTTATAGCCAACTTCAACACCCGGCACATCTGTTATGGCGTTGTATTTACCGGTCTCGCCATCAAATTGAATACCCAAATCCCTCGCTCTTTTATTTTGAGCATAGATAGCATTGACCATAAAACAACATGTAAAAGCAATAAGGAAGAAGTGTTGTAGTTTACCCATGGTTTTATTATTATACAAAGGTTTTATCAAAGCAGCATGTGTTCAATTTGCCGCCACGTTTCTACTCTTTTGTGATGAAGCGCATCTGCCAGTTTATTATGCGGCTGAGTAAATAAAATTGTTTCGCCGCTAAAAAAGTTGAGGTTTTTAAAATGGTCATCAATCATTATATCTGCCTTTATAATTTCCTTGGAACCACAAAATACCATTTGCTGCCAGTTTATAAATGAGAAGTGCTCATTTAGCCATAATTGTTTTTCCACTAAACTATTGGGAAATTCCATTGCTGCTGAAACTATAAATACTTTGTAGTGTTCATTTAATTTCTGTACTACTTCCTGGCTATCTTTCATAACGGGAACAGTACGAAAAAACCCATTGCTGTTTACATATTTTAAAGCACCCGGAAAGGCTTGCTGTTCTGGCTTTCCGGTTATCTCTTCAGCAGTTAAAACTTTGCCAAATTCTGCGGCATGCATTGTTAAAAACTGGTTGTATACATTGGCTAATACTCCATCCATGTCAATTGATATCCTCTTCATGTTTCTTATAAAGCTGTTTCTTATGGCTTTTTTGCAAGTTAACAAATCTATACTTTTTTTTACTAACGGTAATGTGTAGCCGTATTAAACATTTATTCCGCCGCTTACTTCAATACGCTGGCCATTGATCCAGCTTGCATCTTGTGTACACAGAAAAGCCACTACACTACCTACATCATTAGCAGCACCTACACGGCCAAGGGGGCTTAATGAACTAAGTATACCTTTCATCTGTGGATTGTTACGGATGGCGGCATTATTAAAATCTGTTTCTATAGGGCCCGGTGCTACAACATTGGCGCCAATGCCTTTGGCCCCTAACTCTTTTGCAAGGTATTTGGTAAATGTTTCAATAGCACCCTTCATAGAAGCGTAAACAGAATAGCCCGGGTTGGCAAACCTGGTTGTGCCTGAAGAAATATTGATAATACGTCCACCTGTGTTGATATTGGGCACCAGTTTTTGTGTTAAAAAATAGATGCCCTTAAAGTGTACATTCAGGAAATCGTTAAAAAGTTCTTCTGTAACCTGTACAAAAGGAACTGTTGCGCCCATGCCTGCATTGTTTATTAAAAAATCGAAACTATCAGTATTAAAGTTAGATTGTAAACTGTCCCGGAACTGAGCTGCAAAATTATCCAGTGATTGAAAATCGCTCATATCAAGTTTGAGCGCTGTTGCTTTTCTGCCCAGCGCTTCAATTGCAATTACTGTTTCCTGTGCTTCTTTTTCATTAGTGCGGTATGTGAGGATAACATTGATTTCTTTTTTAGCGATACTGATGGCCATATCTTTTCCAAGCCCACGGCTTCCTCCTGTTACCAGTGCTATTTTTGTTTGTGCAGACATAATAAAAATAATTTTGTTTGGTTTACAAAACTACAACAAGCAATTACGTAAATTGTTAATCTATCTGCACATTGATTAAAAGCAGTGACAGCGGCAGTCCTATTTTATTGTATCCCTACGCTTTTTTAATTCACGCCAGGTAGTGAGGATAATATTATTAGTTTTTAAATAATTTTTAAATTCGGGATCCATCATAGCCAACAAATCGCCTTTACGAGTATTACCCGATGCGGATATTTGCGAAAATATTTCAGAAGGCCAGGTGCAATGCATGATCACCATGGTTATTCCTGGTTTCAACTGGTCAATTGTTTCAATATATCTTTTAGTTTTATAGGCCTGTAATTCTTTATCGGATAATTTTTCGTTTGCCGGAGGATCCCAGCCGTATGAAATATTATGAAGGTCGTCCAGCACGGGCAAACCTGCAGCCCAAAGCTTGTTGCCGATGGCTGTTGTCATTTCAATGGTAAGACCTGCGGAGGCAGTTGTTCTTAATATCATTGTATTATGCCCTCCCGGAAACATTACAGGGATATTATTATCTATTCCTAATTGTAAATACTTCTCTAAAAATCGCTGAGAGCCAAAAACTGTACCCATATGTGTGTCAAGATGAGTGGGTTTCCAGCCCATAATAGTGGCTCTATTCAACTGTGCTTTCATTTCCTTTTCTACTTCATCTGCGGTTGCATGCTTTACTGTTTCTTCTACCGAATGCCACATGGCTCCTTCTTTATCTACAAGGCCTGGTGTTACATCTTTCCCGGTCAATGGCCCCCAGCGATAGTCATCCCATTCTGAAGTGAGGGTTAAATGAAGCCCAGCATCAGTATCGGGGTGATCTTTCAGATAATGAAAAAAGCCAGGTATCCAGCTACAAGGCATCATCATACTCAGGGATGTGGCCACACCTTCATTCATGGCCTTTATAGCACCGAGATTTGAATCATAACTCATACCCACATCATCCACATGCAATATCAGCACTTTTGCACCTTTAGGAAATCCAAGTTTTTCTGCATAGGTTTTATCCTGGGCAACTATTTTGTGCATAGCAAAAAACATAATAAGTAAAAAAATAACTCTTTTCATAAATTGGTTTTTATTAATAATTTTAATAACAAGCAGATGATAATTTTATTCTAATGTACAATATCATGGGCTATAAATAAAATACGGTTCATGTTATTTTAAGAAAAGTAAAAGAAGATTTTTTTGCATAAGCCTTATCACTTTTTGGTAAATATATAAATCCATCAATAACAGATAGACTAAACAAATCGCCGGAACCGTTATTGGTAACTATACTTGCTTCATTACCTGTAGTATTTAATATTACCGGTATAAATTGCGATAAGTTATTGATTGCAATTATATCGTCGGACAAAATCATTAGTGGAAGTTTTAGCTGGTTACCAAAAATAGAAAATAGCCATTGCCTGAAATAAAACTGGTAACATACAAAAGTAGAAACCGGGTTACCCGGAAAAGCAAATACATGTGTTTTTAGTTGTTCCTGAATGCCAAACCAAAAAGGTTTACCCGGTCTTTGGGCTACCTGGTGAAACAATTTTTGTACACCTAGCTTTTCTAATATCAGGGGTACGTAATCATATTTACCTTTTGATACCCCACCGCTAATCAGTACTACATCATACACTTTTATTATTTTAGAAAATTCAGTAAATAATATTTCTTCGTCATCATTAAAATGAAAGATATCAGGAACAATCATATCGCCTATTAATGCAGTCTGCAAAGAATATACATTTGACATACGTACCTGGTGTTGCTGAGGTATTTCATTTACATCAACCAGCTCATTACCCGTTGCAATAATGGCTACCTTAGGCATGGTAAAAACAGGTACTTTATCAACACCAACAGAAGCCAGTAATCCAATATCTGCAGCATTAAACCTTTTGTTTTTGCCCAATGCCAATTGATCTTTTTTATGATCGCTGCCCTGCCAGTGAATGTATTTTTTTGGAGTAATAGTTTGTTTTATAAAAGCCCTTGCATTAACAATGTCAATATCTTCATAAGGAACTACCGTATCAGTATTTGCAGGCAATATAGCACCTGTCATTACTTCAATACAATTATTTTTATCGGTTAAAGTTTTCTGAGTATCTCCTGCTGCCTGTATTGACTCTATTACAAAACCATCATGTTCATTTAAATTAAGCACAGTACTATCAATAGCAATACCATCCATCATCACCCTGTTAAAAGGAGGCGAATCCCTGTCAGAAAAAATATCATTCGCTAAAAAACGGTTGCCTGCAGCTTGCAAAGAAACTTTCTCAACACCGTAAGTGCCTGGCTTTGATAAAACTATTGCGAGTGCCTCTTCAACCGATATCATACAATATTTCTCTTTTACATTCTAAATCTATATTTTTTTTGGCAGCTTGTTCTATCTACCCTACCAGCGTGTTGCCTTCTATGTTAGATAAGCAAACATACAACTAGCGGCAGACAATAAAACTTCAATATTATGACAAGACCCAAGCCCACCAGCTACCTCGGAAAGCATTCATTCTTTTTCTACCAATAACCTTTCGCAGACAATATTGCTTAATGCTTCAGCCTGGTGTTTGCCATAGCTTACCGTTATGGACTTGTCAAATTCTTCTATTGACTTGATCTTAATTTTTAAGCCCAAACGCATTTCACGGGTATTCAAAAATTTCAAAAACCCAGACGAAGTGTTTATAACGGCAGCCAGTTTAACCGTTTCGCCAACTTTGCAATCGCTTAGTTTGTTGTATTCTTTCCAAACAACTTTTCCATTTTTATCGGGTATTGGCGAGCCGTGTGGATCTACTTTAGGGTAACCAAGAAGCTCGTCCATTTTCTCAAAAAAAACAGGCGACTGTATATGCTCTATCTGTTCAGCAATATCATGTACATCCTCCCAACCCAATTTCATCTTATCTACTAAAAACATTTCGGTAAGACGGTGCTTACGGATAATCAGCCCGGCTTCTTTTTTTCCTTTGTCGGTTAGTTGCAGAGGCTTATAACTTTCGTAATGAACCAACTTTTTTTTGGATAGCTTTTTCATCATACTGGTTACGGTAGGCATTTTTATTTCAAGCCGTTTGGAAAGTTCCGCAACATTCACTTCGCCAGTTTCATTGGCAATATTGAACAATGCTTTCAAATAATTTTCTTCTGTCAATGAGTTCATAAAACAAATCTACTGAAAATATATCCCTTACAGGAATTGTAAAAATACATTTTTTAATTAAATTTTGTTAGATAAATCTAACTTATTACTTTTGCTTTATAAAATTATATAATTAGATTATGCAAATATATTTATACATACCCATTGTAATAATTTTTGCAACCATTCAATTGCCAGCAAAAGCACAAAACATCATTGGAACAGTAAAAGATGCTGAAACACAACAGGTTATTGGGTTTTGCAATATTGTACTTTTAAAATCAACCATTGGGGCAATTGCCAATGCTGCAGGGGAATTTAAAATAACTATTCCTCAAAGCAATACTTCTGCAAGTTTGGTCATTTCAACTTTAGGATATGTTTCCGATACAGTACAGGTTTACCCAACAAAAAATAATTACGAAGTTTTACTGAAACCAAAGCAGGGAACATTGAATGAAGTAGTAGTTACAGGCGTTTCAAAAGCTACCGGTATAAGAGAAAATCCAGTTGCTATTGTCAGCGTTTCGCCGAAAGCAATTGAGCAAACCACCGAAACGAACATAATAGATGTACTGGTAAAAAATGTGCCGGGTTTGAATGCCGTAAAAACAGGTCCCAATATTTCCAAACCTTTCATTCGTGGTTTAGGCTATAACCGTGTGCTTACATTATACGATGGCATAAGACAAGAGGGTCAACAATGGGGCGATGAACACGGCATTGAGGTTGACGCTTACAATATCAGCCGTGCTGAAGTGGTAAAAGGCCCTGCAAGTATTATGTATGGTTCAGATGCAGTAGCGGGTGTGGTGAGTTTAATGCCGGCAATGCCTTCAAAGAATGATACAGATAAAGGTTTGCACGGAAAATACTTTACAGAATATCAAAGCAACAATGGATTAGTTGGCAACGGAGCAAGGCTTACTTATTCAAAAAATGGTTGGGCGTATGCCTTGCGTGGCTCGTACCGCATTGCAAAAAATTATACAAATACTATTGACGGAAGGGTTTATAATACTGGCTTTCGTGAAACCAATGCGTCGGCAACAGTTCAGCATTTTAGCAGTAAAGGCTATTCAAATTTAAACCTTACATTGCACGATAATCTGCAAGGAATACCAGACGGAAGCCGTGATTCATTGACCAGAAAATTCACCAAACAAATTTATGAAGGCAGCGATGATGATATTAAAACCCGGCCAATTGTTTCCGTTGCCGAATTAAATGCTTATGAATTAAGCCCATTGCACCAACACATCCAGCATTACAGAATTTACAGCAACAATCATTATGAAACTGGTAAAGGAGATATTGATTTTACAATAGCATTCCAACAAAATATCCGAAGAGAATACAACCATCCAACAATGCCTGAGCAGGCAGGAATGTATGTTCAGTTGAACACTTGTAATTATGGGTTTCGATATAATGCACCTGCATTTTTAAAGACCGAAGTTTCGGTTGGTATAAATGGAATGTATCAAAACAATACAAGTAAAAATGCAACCGATTTTCCTATTCCCAATTATAATCTATTTGATGCAGGTAGTTACATTTTTGCCAAGTGGAAACAAAACAATTGGACAATCAACGGCGGTTTAAGATACGACATCCGTCATTTGCAAGGCGATAATTTTTATACAAAAATAAATACTGCAACAGGCTTTGCACAACAAGTGTTTTCAGCAGATATATCAGGTGCATATTTGCAATTCCCTTCATTTGCCAAAACATTTAATGGCACATCTTTAAGCATTGGGGCAACCTACCAACTAAATGAAAATATAAATTTTAAAGCCAATGTAGCAAAAGGTTACAGGGCGCCTGGCATTACCGAGTTTGCATCAAACGGGCTTGACCCCGGAGCCCATATAATTTATTTAGGCAACAGGAATTTTGTACCTGAATTTAGTTTTCAAGGAGACATTGGAGCAGATTTTCATTTTAAAGATTTCTCTGCATCGGCAAGCGTATTCAACAATAATATGCAGAACTATATTTACCTGTCGATATTAAGCGATGCCAATGGAAACGCCATTGTAGATGCACAAGGAAATAAAACATTTCAGTACCGGCAAGCAGCGGCACAATTGTATGGAGCAGAATTAATGCTGAATATTCATCCCGCAATTTTAAAAGGCTTTTCATTTAACAATTCTTTTTCTTTTGTATATGGATTTAATAGAAACCAATCCTATAAAAATAAAGGGCTTGATGGAGAATTTTTGCCTCTCATTCCGCCGATGAAATTATTGAGCAGTATCAACCAAAACATCAAAACAACTTTAAAAATATTTGATGAAATAAACAGTAAAATAGAAGCCGAATTTAATTCAGTACAAAACCGTTATTTGGCATTTAACAATACCGAAACTGCAACGCCAGCATACGCATTATTCAGCATAGCCATCAACACAAAAATAAATTTATCAAAAAATAATGCGTTTCAATTTCAAGTGCAGGTAAATAATATTTTCGACAAAGCCTATCAATCTAATCTTAGCCGGCTGAAATATTTTGAATATTACACCCAATCGTCCAACGCACATTTTGGAATGTACAATATGGGCAGGAATATTTGTGTAAAAGCAATCCTTCCGTTTTAGACACAAACTTGCCCGCGGAGAAGGAACATAACAGGCAACAAAAGGTTCGCAAGGCTGGCGAACGGAATAACAATCGACTGTTGTACTACCATCAGCTAATATCGGGCTTTACCGAATTCTACTTGGCTTTTAGTTGTCAACTTCATCATCTGTTTTCAATCGGCTTTAGTTGCAGGGCTGACAGTTACAAAATCCCAGCCCTAAGGCAGGCCTCCAACGATATTAAATATGTTCTGTCAATAACTTTATACCAACCACTAATATTAATAAAGCGGTGAGCCTTTTAATTACCAATGCATCGAATAATTTCATACTGATATTTGAGCCCGAAAAACCACCAACTATAACCGCACCTAGCACACAAATGGTAAAGGGCATGGATACAGGAATGGTGCCGCTAATTGCCAATCCTGTTATACCGCCAATAGAATTAACCAGAATAAAAAAGCTGGCAATACCGGCAATTTTTTTTGCCTCTTCCCAATTTAATAAATTAAGCACCGGCGATAAAAATATACCCCCGCCAATGCCGACCAGTCCCGATAAAAAACCCAAACCCGTGCCCAAAGGAACGGACCTTATCCATACTTTTTTTCTATCTTCCAATGACTTAACAGTCCTTACCACCTGGAAAAATAATGCTATTGCCGAAAGCACCAGCGCAGCGCCTAATAAAAGAAAAAAAGTTTTTTGTGATAATTTAAAAGTGGCGCCCCACAATGCTGCCGGCACGCTAAAAATAACATAGGGAATGGCTCTTTTAAACGATAAAAACCCTTTGCGGTAGGATATAATACAACCTATTGTTACTACCGCAATATTGCAGAGCAAAGCATGTGTGCGTATGGTATTAAAGTCGGTAATAAAGAGGCTTAGTATGGCAAGGTAACTTGAACCGCCACCAAAGCCAACCGTACTATATAAAAAGGAGATTACTAAAAATAATAACGAAATAATTAAAATAGTTGATGTGTCCATTGGCGAAATCTATAAGATTGATTGTAACCCCCCAAGCAGGCTAAATACCTGCCGCTGGTTATCTTTCCTTTGTAATAATAAGGCTCCACTGTTGCTTCTGACACCCGTTTGGCAAATAATAATTACCGGCAATTTAAAATTAATTTCCGATTGGCGTGTATATAACTCTGTTAGTGGAATATTTTTAGTTTTTGGCAAACGTTGGTTTGCAAATTCTTCCACCGTTCTTACATCAATCAACTGCATTTCTTTTTTTTGCTGCTGCCAGTTTTTAAAAGTAGCGGCATCAATCAATTGAACATCTTTATTACAAACCGGGGTGAGGTACAATTCTTCCAATTGATGTATTTTCCTGTTTTCCGGATTAGAAGAAACTGCAATTTTAAAATGCGATTGTGTAAGCGTATCTATTATTAAAAGATGTCCACTAAGTGGCTGGCCAATACCCGTAATTATTTTTATAACTTCTACTGCCTGGTAAGTACCAATCAATGCAGGCAAGGCTCCTATTATGCCATTGTCTTCACAGTTAAGTATATTATTTACGGCCTCATTACCCGGAAAAAGACAGCGGTATGTTGGGCCTTCCTTAAAATTTAAAACACTTAATTGCCCTTCAAATTCATGCACTGCGCCATAAATAAATGGCTTATTTAAAAGTACACAACTATCGTTTACAAGGTAGCGGGTGGCAAAGTTATCCGATGCATCAACTACTATATCATATTCACTTATTATAGCCAGTGCATTGACTGCTGTTAAAAATTCATTGTAGCAAATAAAACGGGTACCCAGGTTTTGCTTTGCTAATTTTTTGGATAATACATCAACTTTAAATAATCCAACTTCAGCTTCATCAAATAAAGTTTGCCTTGGCAGGTTGCTTAAACTAATAATGTCTGCATCAATTAATCCAATTGTACCAACACCTGCCCCATTTAAGTATTGTGCGCAAGGAGTGCCCAAACCTCCAAGTCCAACTATCAATACTTTACTATCCTGCAGCAATTGTTGTGCAGGCAGGCCAAAGCCTTTTAATATAATTTGTTTTGAATATCTGGATTCATTCATGATTCAGCCATTCTTTTTTTGCTTCCAGGTAATCTGTATAAAAATTTGCATTGAATAATTCAATATCATTTTCTGGAAATATTATTTTAATATCCCGGCTGCTTAAAAATTTACGTGGACAATTATTTCCTTCCTGTATATATTTTTCAGCCTCCTCCAATGCTGCCGGCTCCCAGATAGCAATCAAAGGTTCGGGCACTGGTGAATCTTTTAGGGCATACACAGTAGCCATCTTTAATGGATCACGCTTACTCATTAATATCTCAATTGTTTTATCGGTAATATGCGGAAGGTCAACTGCCAATACCAGCCATGCCTTATCCGGAAAATGGTGATGAGCAGATAAAATGCCATTCAGCGGACCGCCGTATTTATCTTCATCTATAATATATTCTTCTCCATCCTTCAAATTAGCCACCTGGTCATTTCGACAACTTATAAATGTTTTGCTGCAAAATTTACTTAGCAATTTATATAAATAAGTTCTTTGATTGATGGTATCATGGTATTGCAATTCTCCCTTGTCTGTCTGCATTCTGCTGCTTTTGCCACCTGCAAGTATCAGCCCGTATATATCATCTTTTAAAATCACTTTTCCCTCCTTTTTTTTCAACCAGTTTGGTCTGGCTTATAATAATATCATGCGACAGTGCTTTGCACATATCGTACACCGTTAGTGCAGCAATGCTGGCTGCTGTTAAGGATTCCATTTCAACACCTGTTTTACCATCGCTTGTAATTGTGGCATTTATCAAAAGAGAATCAGCCTCCTTTTCTATATCAATATTTACCCGCGATAAGGATAATGGATGACAAAGTGGAATTAAGTCTGCTGTACGTTTTGCTGCCATTGTTCCGGCAATAATTGCTGTATGAAAAATACTGCCCTTTGCACTTAAAAAATTATTTTTAGCCAGTTGCTTAAAGATGGCTGGTGGAAATTGTACTGTTGACTGCGCTGTTGCTGTACGGTGTGTAATTTGTTTTTGCGATACATCCACCATTTGTGGATTGCCCTGCGCATTAAGATGTGTTAATATTTCCTTACTTTTTTTCATCCGCCAATTAATGACATTGATTTTTTAAATATTGTTTTTTCTTCTGCTTCAAAACCATCCTTAAAACGTGATGAAATTGCTTTAATAATTAATGGCTTTACAGACTGCGCATTCATATTTTCACTCACCACTTTCTTTAAAGAAATACTTTCGTTTGTATATAAACAGGTTTGCAATTCGCCTTTGGCAGAAAGCCGCACCCTGTTACAGGTACCACAAAATGTTCTGGAAAAAGAAGGAATGATACCGAATGAACCTTTGCGGTTATCGATGATATAATTTTCTGAAGTAGACCCTGCTACAGACGATACCGGATGTATTGCGCCAAAGTTCGATTGTATGACTTCCATAATTTTTTTATAATCCCATTCCAGGTTATCAAAGCCCTTACTGTGACCGTTAAAAGGCATCTCTTCCAAAAAGCGTACATCTGCATTATAGTTGTTGGCAAAATTAATAAATGGAATAATATCGTCTGTATTTTGTCCGCCCATTACCACACAATTTATTTTAACATTAAAACCGTTTTGTAATAGCCGGTGAACATTATTTAATACTACATCAAAATAATCACGCCGGGTAATGGTATTAAAACGTTCTTTATCCAGGCTATCCATACTAACATTAATATTGAGGATGTTGAGTTTTTTTAATGCCGCAATATGTTCTCCAATCAATGTGGCATTGGTAGTAATGGAAATATCTCCCAGCCCATCAACAGCAGCCAGTTTATGTAAAAACTCCATTAACCCTTTGCGTACAAAAGGTTCTCCACCGGTGATCCTTATTTTTTTTATTCCCAGCTCCACAAATGTGGATGCAAGTAAAAACATTTCATCCCAGGTTAATAACTCCTTTGAGGGTGAAAATTCAACACCCTCTGCCGGCATGCAATACTGGCAACGCATATTACAGTTGTCTGTAACGGATAAACGCAAATAATTTATAACCCTTCCGTGATTATCTATCAACATACTATTTTATTATTTATGCTTAGCTCTTTTAGATTGTAGTTAATTATCCCCCACTAACGGGTGGTATCAGGGCCAGCTCATCCTGGTTACTTACCATAGTATTTTCATTTGTGTATGCATTATTGATGGCAAATGAAAGTGTTTTTAAATCCCGTAATGAAGGGTATTGCTCAAACAATACTTCTTTGAATACAGCTATACTTATCGGTTTTTCGCCCGTATCAAAATCCATAAAAAGCGACCCGGTAATATCTTTTGTAATACCGAAAGAAATTATTTTCATATACCTTGTTATTTATTGTTACAACACTTACTGAGGGTTGATATGCAAATATCCTTAAATAAAGCCACGGCCTGCAAAAAAATCAAATAATACCATTAAAGTTATCACTTTAATTAAATTGGAGGGCAGTTTTAACACCTATCGCATTTTCATTGCCGGATTTTAACAGGCGTTACAGGAACTAAGCAAACCAATTCAATAATAATTACCCCCTGTAAAAATATCCTATCCATTCTTTTAACCGTTCTTATCAAACCATATCTTTATAAAAACATTAAGTGTTTAAAACTTAATACAATTATCTTTATACATAGTTTTATGAAAACAATTTTAAACCAGGTGAATAAAAAATTAATAGTTATTGCGTCATTGGTAATTTTAATTATAAGCGTTGCCGGAACCTTACCTACTCCGAAAAATGGCTTGTACAAAAATTTAAAAATTTTGCAACAGGATATTACTAAAGAAGCCCTGGATAAAATAATGGATGTGGAATTTTCTGAAGGCATTGGCGTAAAATGCGATTATTGCCACGCAAAGGAGCAGGGTACAGATAGTCTCGATTATGCCAGCGATGCAAATACAAAAAAAGATGAGGCCCGTGATATGATGAATATAACCATGAAAATAAATAATGAAAATTTTGAGGTTAAAAAGCCTTTAATTGGAGACCCGGGGATGGTGATAACCTGTTATACCTGCCATCGTGGCAACTATTATCCTGAACACATGAAAAAAGATTCAGTGTCAAATATTAACTGGCTGAAATAAACAAGCATATAAAACAGTAGCCACTTTAAAAAACATTTGTACATTTAGCCCACTGATTATTTCGCCTGACAATGCCACGCATATTTTAACGATTAGCCTGTAAACAATTAAAAAAAGTCATATGAACGAACCCAATATCACTGTCATTAAAGACAACTCTGCAAACCCAGGCCCATTGGGGCTTTTAGCCTTTGGCATGACGACTGTTTTATTAAACATTCACAATGCAGGTTTTTTTGAAATGAACTCCATGATACTTTGTATGGGTATTTTTTATGGAGGGGCCGCACAAATAGTGGCAGGTGTACTGGAAGCCAAAAAGAATAACAGTTTCGGGCTGACGGCATTTGTTTCATATGGTTTTTTCTGGCTTACATTGGTTGGCCTTATTGTATTTCCAAAACTTGGCTGGATGACCGCTACATCAAATAGTGGCATGGTGGCTTATCTGTGCATGTGGGGCATTTTTACGCTGCTGCTTTTTATAGGAACTTTAAAAATAAGTAAAGCATTACAGTTTGTATTTGCTTCGTTAACTATATTATTTTTTTTACTGGCAATTGGCGATGCCACTGAAAATGATATCATAAAACATTCAGCAGGTTACGAAGGTATTGTGTGTGGCGCTTCGGCCATTTATACAGGTATAGCTACTTTATTAAATGAAGTGTATGGAAGAGCAGTTTTTCCGCTTGGCCTTATTGCTAAAAAATAGTACAGCTGCAAATCTTTTACGGGTACATTAAATTTTATTTAACGCCAGGTTACATTCACCAAATAAAAATACGATGCTAAAATCTATATTCATCAAACTATCAGCCACTATTGTTTTAATGTTGATTTACTGCATTTCAGTTGCGGCCCTGGTAGATACGGTATTAACATTTAGCTCGTCGATGAATAAAAATGTTAAGGCCGTTGTAATAAAACCAGACAACTATAAAAATGGAAAGAAATTTCCGGTGGTTTATTTATTGCATGGCTATAGCGGTAACTATGCAGACTGGATAACAAAAGTGCCGGAAATTACCCGTTATGCCGATGACTATCATATCCTTATTGTTTGCCCTGATGGAAATTTCTCCAGTTGGTATTTTGATAGCCCTGTTGACAGTAGCTGGAAATATGAAACTTATGTTTCTACTGAATTAGTGCAATGGATAGACAATCATTTCAACACCATCAATAATAAAAATGGCCGGGCCATTACCGGCTTAAGCATGGGCGGGCATGGTGCTTTATACCTGGCATTTAAACACCAGGATATATTTGGTGCCTGCGGAAGCATGAGCGGCGGTGTAGACCTGAGGCCTTTTCCCTTAAACTGGGATATTTCAAAAAGACTGGGAACCTATGCTACTTTTAATGAAAGATGGGATGCAAGCAGTGTAATAAATTTAACGAATTTGCTAACACCAAATTCTTTATCCATTATTATTGATTGCGGCTCCAATGATTTTTTTTACAAAGTAAATTGTAACCTTCACGAAAAATTATTACTGAATAATATACCGCACGATTTTATAAGCCGCCCCGGCGAGCACAACTGGATTTACTGGGGCAACTCAATCAAGTACCAATTATTATTTATGAATAATTTTTTTGCAGATGCGGATAAAAAGAAATAGACAGTAACTTCAGACAGGATTTTTTTGTGTTTGTTTTAACATCAGAAAATAAACAATCAGTGTAATAAATATTTTGCCGAAACAGCATTATCCCTGCTCTTCTGCCCATCATATTTTTATCCCACACTTCACTAAAGCTTTTGTAATTTTATAAAAACTGTTTCACCATGGATGTACAAATTGAGCAGTCCTGGAAAGAGCTGCTTAAAAATGAATTTACAAAACCTTATTTTTTAGAGATTGTTACTTTTTTAAAAATAGAAAAAAACGGAGGTAAAATAATTTATCCCCTGGGGCCATTAATTTTTAATGCTTTTAATCAAACCCCTTTTAATAAAGTAAGAGTTGTTATCATCGGGCAGGATCCTTATCACAATCCCGGGCAGGCACATGGGCTAAGTTTTAGTGTACCCAATGGCATAAAACCACCGCCATCACTAGTAAATATCTATAAAGAAATTCAAAACGATTTAGGCATACCAATGCCGGTTGGTTATGGAAACCTTACCAGTTGGGCACAGCAGGGCGTACTTTTATTAAACGCCATGCTAACGGTAAGGGCAAATGAACCGGCCAGTCATTCAAAAATTGGGTGGATGAATTTTACCGATACCGTTATAAGTAAAATATCTGATGAAAAAAAAGGCGTAATATTTCTTTTATGGGGTAAATTTGCCCAGGAGAAGCAGTTACTGATAGACGAAACTAAACACTTTGTATTAAAGGCGGCGCATCCTTCTCCCTTTAGTGCGGACAAAGGTTTTTTTGGTTGTAAACATTTTTCAAAAACAAATGGTTTATTAACTGATCAGGGCCTGGCCCCCATTAACTGGAAATTATTAACACCCTGAATACTGTAAAAACAGATCAGTAAATACATCAAAAGTTTTGACCAATATACCAAACAACCATCCTTTACAATCATCGTCGGCTTCGTTCAAAGAAGTGTGTAAAAATGTTTTGGGGCGTATCTGGGCCTTTTGGGGACTCGTTAGTTTTGCTGTATCCTTCCTTGTTATATTTATCCCCTCGATGGTTTCTTATTTAATTCCGGGCCCAAAAGGGCAGGATTATTTTATAGCTGTATCAAGGGTTTGGATGTGGACATGGCTGCGGTTAGTTGGCTGCCCGGCTACAATAAAAGGAAGAGAAAATTTTATGGCTGGCCATACTTATGTAGTAGTGTATAACCATAACGCTTTAATTGATGTTCCATTATCGGCCCCATTTATTCCGGGTGGTAATAAAACAATTGCTAAAGGATCTTTTGCAAAAGTGCCCATTTTTGGCTGGTTCTATAAAAGAGGTTCGGTGCTGGTAGACAGGGGCGATAACAAAAGCCGCCTTAAAAGTTTTGAAGATATGCGGGAAGTGCTTCGCAATAATATGCACATGTGTATTTACCCCGAAGGAACCCGTAACCGCACCAATGAGCCATTAAAACCATTTTATGATGGCGCATTTAAACTGGCGATTGATACAAAAAAAGAAGTAATGCCCTGTGTAATATTCGGCACAAAAAAAGCCATGCCTGTAAACAAGCCGTTTTATTTATGGCCTACAAGGCTGCGCATGGAGTTTTTACCGGCAGTATCATCCGACGGATTAAAGGCACCTGCATTAAAAGAAAAAATCTTTACCCTTATGAAGCAATACTATCTTGAAGGTGAAATATAAATACCAATTTTTAATAATAAGGCATTTGTAATTTTCAGATTAGTTTTAAATGCTTATTTTTGAAATGTTTGATAATGTTTGCATAATTATTATTCAAAATGATAATGAGTTAAATGTTTTTTAATTAAAAAGTGTTTTTTTTAGATATGAAAAGAAAGGTTACGAAGATTGGAGTACTAACTTCCGGTGGAGATGCCCCCGGAATGAATGCCTGTGTACGTGCAGTAGTTAGAACAGGTATTTACAATGGGCTGGATGTTTACGGTATTATGCGTGGCTATACCGGCATGGTTGAAAACGATATTTTTAAAATGGAGAGCAGAAGTGTTGCCAATATTATTTCAAGGGGTGGTACCATTTTAAAAACATCCCGATGCAAAGATTTTTTTACACCGGAAGGCAGAAAAAAAGCATACGATAATTTAACTAAACTAGGTATTAACGGATTAGTAATTATTGGAGGCGACGGCAGTTTTAAAGGAGCACAGATTTTTAGCAACGAATACGATATACCCTGTATAGGTTTGCCCGGCACAATTGATAAAGATATTGCCGGTACAGATTTTACCATTGGTTTTGACACGGCTGTAAATACGGCTGTGGAAGCAATTGACAAGATAAGGGATACTGCAGATGCGCACGACCGTTTGTTTATTATTGAAGTAATGGGCAGGGATGCCGGCTATATTGCATTGCACAGTGGTATTGCCACAGGGGCCGAAAATATATTGATACCCGAACGGAAAACAGATATTGAAGAAGTAATAAAAACCCTTGCAGAAAAAGAAAGAAGGCATAAATTAGTAAACCTGATTGTAGTAGCCGAAGGAGATGAGTTTGGCGGAGCCGAAGAAATAGCAAAAATTGTAAAGGAACGTTTACCTATACAGGATGTAAGGGTTTGCATTTTGGGGCATATACAAAGAGGTGGGTCGCCTACCTGCTTCGACAGGCTGATTGCCAGCCGCATGGGCTACTCGGCTGTTGAATGTTTAATGGAAGGTAAATTTAATCTATTTGTCGGTATGGTTAATAACCGTATGCACTACATTCCTTTAAACGAAGCAGTAAAAAAGAAACAGCGTATCAGTGAAGAATGGATGAAGATTGTGAAGATATTAGCGAGCTAACAATAAAAATTGAAAATTAAATAATAAATAATGAGCAAAAACTTAGGTAAATACCTGCATGCAGAAATGGATAAAGAAGCAGGTATTCACCATTCTATTAAAAGAACCAAAATTGTTGCCACTGTAGGCCCCGCCTGTTCTACCTACGATAAATTACTAGACCTTGTAAAAGCGGGCGTAAATGTTTTTCGTTTAAATTTTTCTCACGGTACTTACGAAGACAAAAAAATTATCATTGATTTCATACGGGAAATAAACCGCACAGAGCCCTATAATATTGCCATTTTAGGCGATTTGCAGGGCCCGAAATTAAGGGTGGGTGATTTGGAAAACGGGCAGATTGAATTAAAAGATGGCAGCGACTTTATTTTTACCACTGAAAAAATTGTAGGTACAAAAGAAAAAATTTATGTGTCGTATGCCAACCTTGCCAAGGATGTAAAAGTTGGGGAACGTATTTTTTTGGATGATGGTAAAATGGAAGTACAGGTAAAAGAAATATTAAACGATACGGAGGTTAAAATTTCGGTAACTCTTGGTGGTATCCTGTTTCCAAAAAAAGGCGTTAACCTTCCAGACTCTGCTTTAACAATGCCTTCGCTTACCGTAAAGGATATTGCAGATCTTGATTTTATTATCCGTGAAGATCTTGATTGGATCGCCTTATCATTTGTGCGCCATGCCGATGATATCATTGACCTTAAAAAACGTATAAAGGCTCAAAATAGTAAAGCAAAAGTTATTTCTAAAATTGAAATGCCGGAGGCTTTAAAAAACATACGGGATATTATTGTTGAAAGTGACGGCATCATGGTTGCCCGTGGCGATTTGGGTGTGGAAGTTCCGGTAGAACAGGTTCCTATTATTCAAAAGGAAATTATCCGTAAATGTATGCACCGTGCCAAACCTGTAATTGTGGCAACACAAATGATGGAGAGTATGATGGACCGTACCAAACCAAACCGCAGCGAAGTAACAGATGTTGCCAATGCTGTATTGGAAGGTGCCGATGCCGTAATGCTAAGTGGCGAAACCGCCATGGGACAGTATCCTGTACTTGTTGTAGAAATGATGAGTAAGATTATTTTACAGGTAGAACGTACTTTATATGATTATGACAGGGATGATATTTTAACTCCTCAGCCGCATTCTCCTTCATTATTAAGCGATGCATTATGTGCAAGTGCCTGCAAAATGGCCAAGGATGTAAATGCAAAAGCACTGATAGGTATGACGCAGAGTGGCTATACCGGTTTCATGCTTAGCAGCTACCGCCCTAAAGCCCCATTATTTATTTTTAGTAAAGAAAGAACGCTTATAAATCAATTAAGTTTAAGCTGGGGTATAAGGCCTATTTATTATGCCGAAGAGGAAAGCCTTGACGATATCTTTTTGGATCAGATAAATATTTTAAAAGAAAGAGGGTTTATAAAAAAAGGAGATGTAGTGGTAAATACAGGCAGCACCCCTATTGCCCAGCACCTGCCTACCAATATTTTAAAAGTTTCTAAAGTGCATTAAGCTCATAACACGAATTATTAAAAAACGAATTACACCAATTTTCTTGTACAAAAAGTACAACGAAAAAAGGTCTCGAAGCAATAAATATTCTTTGTGACCTTTTTTTGTTGTGCAAAATATTATTTCCAAGACGGTCCATTATTTAGTGCCACACACAAATAATAACAGCCGCAATTATATTGCCCACTATTGTATAGCCACCGTTAATTAAATGAAGCCCTGTTGGCCTTTTTTCGTACAGGTAACTATTACTGATAGCAGTAGCACCAAAACAGATACCTGTTAAGGCCCCCAATTTTACACCAGATATAAAACCTCCTAAATTAAGATAAGCTGCCAATATCGCAAGGCCGATACTGGCTACCAGGATGGTGACAAAAGAAGTAGCCATTATAGCAGCCATGCCTTTTGTGGCATTGGGATCGCTGGCATCAATTTTTAGCAATGCCAGCCATTTTGGTGCAAATAATATTTTAGAATACCAAATAGCTCCTAAAACAAAGTAGCCTGCCGCTGCTGCCAATACGGCAAGCCAGTGAATGTTTTTTAAAATTTCTGGATTCATAATAAATTGGTTTTATATTCCGCCATGGGCGAAAAAGGTTAAAAGGAACAGAAAAATACAATACACTTTTATAAAATGCAAGTGATATTTATAAACCTATGTGCATTGAGATAATTAAAGTTGATAGTTACTGCAGCAGTAATAAAAAACTAACCCTTTGCCTGCATATACTTTAACAGGTTTTTCTTTGCCTTATTCTTTATTTTATTTTGAAAAATACTGTTCCATCCCAACAACATACCCATGAGACCAAATGCCTGTTTGCTCCATTTATGTACACTAAATGCATCGCTGTGTTCAATTATTTTTCCATCAGTAAAACGCATATTTGCCTTGATGGTATTGACTACTTTTTTACCCGTTGCGCTTAATGTGTAGCTAGCTACCCAGTCGCAGGTGCTGTACTCCTCATCCAATGCGGTTATGTTACCAAAGGTGAGCGAAAAGTCTTTCGCATTTTTACAAAGCATCTGCCACATACATTTGGCCTCGGCTCCTTTTAACAACCCAAAAACGGGGTCAAAAAAAACAATATCATTACTATAGCAGCTATTCATTGCAGCAGCATCAAGCCGCTGAAAAGCCGTATAAAATTTTTCAACCAGTTGTGTATTGTTATTCATAATTTTTAATTGATAAGTTTAACTAAATTTAGCATTCTAAAAACTGATTAATGAAAAAAATATTTTTTCTTTTGGCGCTGATCGTACCGTCTGTTATTTCATTTGCGCAAAATGAAGACAGTGCCTGGTTTGTAAATAATTATTATAAAATAGAAAGGATGATACCCATGCGGGACGGTATAAAATTATTTACTTCTTTCTACATACCAAAAGATAGCGTAGAAAAACATCCTTTTTTACTAACCCGTACCCCCTACTCCTGTGCACCTTATGGTGAAGATAAATTTATTGCCCTATGGAGAAGTTTTAAAATGAGCTTTATGAAAGAAAAATACATACTTGTTACGCAGGATGTACGTGGCCGTTACATGAGCGAAGGGGAATTTATGGATATCCGCCCTTATAATAAAAACAAAAAAACAAATAAAGATATTGATGAAGCCAGTGATACTTATGATGCCATTGACTGGATGTTAAAAAACATACCGGGCAATAACGGAAATGTAGGTATAACCGGTGGAAGTTACCCCGGCTTTTATGCAACAGAAGCTGCCCTCAGTGGCCATCCTGCATTAAAAGCAGTTAGCCCCCAAGCACCGGTTACAGACTGGTTTATGGGCGACGATTTTCATCACAATGGTGTTTTCTTTGCTATGGATGGGTTTTCATTTTATTCCAGTTTTGGCAAACCACACCCTGTGCCCACCAAAGATTATGGGCCAGGTTTTAATACCCCTGTAAAAGATCCCTACAAATTTTACCTACAGGCCGGAGCCGTAAAAAACCTTGCCGCAATGATTGGTGACAGTATTAAATTCTGGCACGAAATGTACCAGCATCCAAACTACGATGCATGGTGGCAAGCAAGAAATGCAACGGTTGGTTTATATAATGTAAAACCAGCCATGCTTTGGGTGGGTGGGTTGTTTGATGCAGAAGATTGCTTTGGCGCATGGAACACTTATAAAGCAACCAAAGCGCAAAGTCCCGCCACCAACAATAAAATAGTAATGGGCCCATGGTATCACGGGCAATGGGCAAGGGAAGGCAGCTATTTAGGCAATGTTCGTTTTGAAAGCAATACAGCTGACTGGTACCAGCAAAATATTGAAATACCATTTTTTAATTACTACCTAAAAGGAAAAGGCAATACAGATGCCATTGCAGAAGCAACCATATTTTTTACCGGCGAAAACAAGTGGAAAAAATTTGCCAAATGGCCCGCAGAAAATGTAAACTATAAACCGCTTTACATTTTACCCAATGGAAAATTATCATTTGAAAAACCAGTTGCTGCAACTGCTGTAAACAGTTCAGGTAGTTTTAGTGAATACACCAGCGACCCTGCACACCCTGTGCCATACACAGAAGGTGTACACGAAGGCAGAACAAGGGAATACATGACAGATGACCAGCGTTTTGCAGCTCAAAGGTCTGATGTACTTAGCTTTAGCACAGATACATTAACGGCCGACCTTACTTTGGGCGGCCCGGTGATGGCCGATATTATTACCAGCCTCAGCACCACTGATGCGGATTTTGTGGTAAAAATAATTGATGTTTTTCCTGATTACTTTCAATACGATGCTGCAGTAAAAGGTAACGGTAAAGAATACCCGATGGGTGGTTATCAAATGCTGGTAAGAGGCGAAATTATGCGGGGCAAATACAGAAACAGTTTTGAAAAACCCGAACCATTTGTTGCAGGTAAAATCAGCGAAGTAAAATATGCCCTGCCCGATGTGGCACATACTTTTAAAAAGGGTCACCGCCTGATGATACAGATACAAAGCACCTGGTTTCCGTTAGCAGACAGGAACCCTCAAAAATTTATAGACATTTACAAAGCTTCGGACAGTGATTTTCAAAAAGCCAATATCAAAATTTATTATGATGGCAGCAATCAAACAAAATTTATTTTACCCGTTTTATCCAAATAATATGAAACAATTATCAACCGCTTTATTTGCATTGCTGGCCATTAACAGCATGGCCCAAAACAGCAGCAATTATGTAAAAGAGAATTATACAAAAATTGATACCACCATTACCATGAGGGATGGCATAAAATTATATACGGTAATTTTTGTACCCAAAAATGCATCGCAGCAATACCCGTTTTTGCTGGACCGTACCCCTTATTCGGCCGGGCCTTATGGCGCCGGTAATTACCCCAACAGCATAGGGCCCAACAGTTCGCTGATGAAAGAAAAATATATTTTTGTTAAACAGGATGTGCGTGGCCGCTACATGAGCGAAGGCATTAACCTGGAAGTAACACCTTATATCGCCAATAAAAAAACATCCAAAGATATTGATGAAAGCAGTGACACTTACGATACCATTGACTGGTTGCTAAAAAATGTACAGCACAATAACGGGCGTGTAGGCATTGCCGGTATATCTTACCCAGGGTTTTACGCCACCACAAGTTTGCCCGGCGCACACCCAGCCATAAAAGCGGTTAGCCCGCAGGCACCCGTTACAGACGAATTTGTTGGCGACGATGCAAACCATAACGGTGCCTTTTATTTACTGGACAATTTTGGATTTATGGGTTATTTTGACAGGGAACGAAAAGGCCCCGTTGAAGAATATACTGTGCCTTTATTTAATACTAACATCAAAGATGCCTACCAGTTTTTTTTACAAATGGGCACCATTAAAAATACCAACAGCAAAGAATTTTACAATAATAAAAGTGTTATATGGAACGAATACCTGCAGCACGATACCTACGATGTTTACTGGCAGGCAAGAAATATCCGTCCGCATTTAAAAAATATCAGCATCCCTGTATTGGTAGTGGGTGGCTGGTTTGATGCAGAAGACCTTTTTGGTGCATTGCATACTTATGAATCAATAGAAAAACAAAGCCCGCAAAATAATAACCGCATTGTTATGGGCCCGTGGACACATGGCGCATGGGAAAGTGGTAACTGGAGCAAATTTGGCACACACCAGTTTGGCAGCAATACCAGCAAATATTTCCAGGATTCTTTGGAGACCCCTTTCTTTAATTATTATTTAAAAGACAAAGGAAATTTTGTTGCAGCGGAAGCTACTGTTTTTGAAACAGGGAGCAACCAATGGAAAAGTTATGCAGTATGGCCACCTAAAAATGCAACACCAGTAAATTATTATTTTAACAGTAATCAGCAATTATCAATACAGAAATCCGGTACTGTTGATAGTTATAATGAATATATCAGCGACCCTGCAACACCGGTACCTTATACCAATGGTGTTTTTGGCAATAGAAATAATGAGTACATGACGGAGGACCAGCGTTTTGCCGCAGCAAGGCCCGACGTAATTTTATTTAAAACATCATCACTTACTGAAGATATGACGCTGACCGGGGCAATACAAGCCAATCTTTTTGTAGGCATTACAGGTACCGATGCAGATTTTATTGTAAAACTGATAGATGTTTTTCCTGGCGATGAACCTACTACTCAGGGTGGAATTAAAATGGCAGGATACCAGCGTCTGGTAAGGGCCGAAGTAATAAGAGGGAAATTCAGGAACAGTTACGAAAAACCTGAACCCTTTGTACCAGGCACAATAACCCCGGTAAAATTTAACCTCAATGATGTGGCGCATACTTTTAAAAAAGGCCATCAAATAATGGTGCAGGTACAAAGCAGCTGGTTTCCGCTGGTTGACAGGAACCCGCAAAAATTTATGCGTATTCCGGATGCAGCAATAGAAGACTTTCAAAAAGCTACCATCCGTATTTATCATGATGCCCTGCATCCCTCTTCAATTATATTACCTGTGTTAAAATAGCTCAATGGTCAATAGTGAATTTATTAACCATTGACTATTCACATTAACTTTTCACCATTGACCATTGACTATCGACCATTGACAAATAATAAACATAAGGTTTAGGTTAATTTTTTATATTTAGGCACGGGTTTAGCAATGATTGTATTTTTAAACAAACTAAAAACAAATAAAATAATATGAAACATTTTCTTTCTGCAAGCATTTTTGCAGTGCTGCTATTTAATTCTTTGGGTGCTTTAGCACAAAAACCTGAGGACAAGTCAAAAAGGCCAAGCCCTCCTGATTCAGTGATGCAAAAAATAGGTATTGCAACAGTAAAAATAAATTACAGCAAACCTTCTGTAAATGGCAGAACAATTGGTAAAAACCTTGAGCCAATGGCCGGTAAAGTGTGGCGCACGGGTGCTAACGAAGCAACTGTTTTTGAAACAAACAAAGATGTAAAGATTGACGGCAAGCCCCTTGCAAAAGGTAAATACGGTTTATTTTCCATTGATGAAGGAACTGACTTTGTAATTATTTTCAATAAAACATGGAACCAGTGGGGGGCTTTTGACTATAAGGAAGCCGATGATGTTTTACGGGTAAAAGTAAAAAAAGAGAAAGCAAATCCTTTTGCCGAAAAAATGGCTATTACTATCAGCGATAAGGGTAAAGTATCCCTGCTATGGGGAGATATACTTGCCGCCTTTACTGTAAAGGATTAATTATTGTAGCGAAAAAAAATTCAATGTAGGCTGCCTTAAAGGAATATTTTTATATAGCCTTTAAGGCAGTTTTTTTTGTCCGTCACATAGAATTTGTCACCATATTATTTACTGATAAATGATATTTGTGGAGGGTATGCAAAATATTCCGTAATGAATTTTAAGGAGCTGGATGATATTGATTTAAAAAGTAGTTTTCATCTATAATTACTGAACCTCATACCTTTTCAGGAGGATTGATAAGTTACAAATTATCTCCCTGGTTTTTGGCTGGGAATTATTGGTTAATTTAAATTTTTTACCCCCCGCATGAAATTTTTTGCATAACTTAATGCTGGATTTAATGAAACGATTGCAATATATGCCAGGGCCACTCCTTTTATAGCCAATAACTTCTTTATGCAACTTAAAGGCAGTCATATAGTTAATGTAAAAGCTACAGTCGTCTGGACCATGCTGATGGATACCGATACACTTGCCAGGATTGTGCCAGGCATTTCAAGGCTGGAAAAAACAGGAGACAATACTTTCAAGTCTTTTATTGACATAAAAATGGGATTAATTAGTGGTTCGTTTACCGGCAATCTCCAAATGGAAAATATTGCAGCCGGGGAAAGTTTTACCCTGAAAACACAACAGTCAAGTGGTATAGGTAAAGCAAATGCAACTATAAAAATTGACTTGGGACGGGTAGATGACAACCAGACAGAAATCAGTTTTGATGGTGGCGTGAAACTTGCCGGGTTACTGGCAGGTATGGGACAAAGAGTGTTAGGCAGTGTAGCCAATACGCTTAGCAAGCAGTTCTTTTCAAATCTTGAAAAAGAATTATTGGCCCCTTCCAACACCTCTTTACAGCAAGCAACCAACGCTGCTGAGCTGAAAGATGGGCAGGATAATTAATGCCAAATTACCTGATTGCATAAGTTGATAAACCATATTAAAGCCGGCCTCTCTCACCGAAAAAAGCGAACGAGGGTGAGGCTAAATTTTTTAAAATAAAATTCCATGAGCACTAAAATTACAGTTACAGTAAATGGTGTTAAACACACCGATGAAGTGGAACCACGGTTATTGCTGGTGCATTACCTGCGTGATGTATTGCGGCTAACGGGTACACATGTGGGCTGCGATACCAGCGGCTGCGGCGCTTGTACAGTTCATGTAAATAGTAAGGCAACAAAGAGTTGTACCATGCTGGCTGTGCAGGCAGACGAATGTAAGATCACAACGATTGAAGGTATTGCCAATAATGGTGATCTGCATCCGCTGCAGGAAGGATTCAATCAATGCCATGGATTGCAATGTGGCTTCTGTACGCCGGGTATGATTATGACTTCTGCTGATTTGCTAAGAAATAATCCCAAACCAACTGAACAGGAAATCCGTGTAGCACTGGAAGGAAATTTCTGCCGCTGCACCGGTTACCAGAATATTGTAAAAGCAGTGCAGTATGCGGCTGATAAAATGTCTGCTCCCCGTTTACAAAAAAATAAAAAGGAGGTGATAATATGAGCACAACAAATGGATTCATCGGAAAATCCGTTAAACGGGTTGAAGATAAAAGATTTATTACCGGCCACGGCAATTACACCGACGATATTGTATTGCCGAAGCAAACCTATGCAGCATTTGTTCGCAGCCCTTATGCACATGCAAAAATTGTAAGTGTTGATATCGCTGGGGCGAAAGCTATGCCCGGAGTAGTAGCCATTTATACCGGGGCGGATGTGGCTGCAGTAAATGGTGTGCCTTGCGGCTGGCAGGTGAATTTTAAAAATGGAGATGCGATGAAAGAACCCAAGCATTCATTGCTTGTTGCCGATAAAGCAAGGCATGTTGGTGATGCCATCGCCATAGTGATTGCCGAATCAAAAGAAGAAGCTGTTGATGCAGCACAGTTGGTGAATGTGGAGTATGAAGAGTTGCCATGTGTGGTAGATGCATTTAAAGCAGTCCAACCCGGTGCATCATTGGTACATGATGGTGTACCCAATAATATGTGTTTCGACTGGACATTGGGCAACCCGATTGAAGAAGTGAATGAAGCAATGAGCAAAGCATCTCATGTAACTACTTTGGAATTCGTAAACCAGCGATTGGTGCCTAATGCTATTGAACCACGTTGCTATAATAGCTCTTACGATGAGTTTAATGATAATTACACATTGTACACCAGTACCCAGGCTCCACATCTTATCCGGCTACTGATGTGCGCATTTGTACTAGGTATTCCCGAACATAAAGTAAGGGTAATAAGTCATGATGTTGGCGGCGGCTTTGGCAGTAAAATGTTTCACTACACCGAAGAGGCTTTGCTTACATGGTGCACGAAACAGATTTGCCGTCCCATAAAATGGACATCAACAAGAACAGAAGCTTTTCAATCAGATGCCCATGGCCGTGACCATATAACAAAAGCAGAGATGGGTTTTGATAGTGATGGAAAAATTTTGGCTCTTCGTGTAAAAACTTATGCAAACCTTGGCGCCTATCTTTCTACATTAGGCAGTTGTATTCCTACTTATCTGCATGGCACCTTGCTGCAGGGTTTATATACCACTCCCAAAATAAATGTTGACGTTACAGCCGTATTCACCAATACAACAGCGGTAGATGCATACCGTGGTGCCGGCAGACCCGAAGCAACTTATCTTCTTGAAAGATTGCTCGATCTCGCTGCACATGAAATGAATGTTGATCCGGCTGAATTACGTTTCAAAAATTTTATTCCGCCATTTGACGGAGTGAATCAACCAGGCTATCAAACCCAGGTGGCATTGCAATACGACAGCGGCAATTACAAGGGTGTATTAGAAAAAGGCCTGGAAATATTGGGTTATGAAAATTTTAGGAAAGAACAGCAGGAAGCTTCTAAAAATGGCAAATTACTGGGCGTTGGTTTCTCTACTTATATTGAAGCATGTGGGGTTGCGCCGTCTAATATTGTTGGCTCTTTGGGTGCAAGATGTGGTTTGTTTGAAGTAGGACAGGTTCGAGTGCAGCCTACTGGTAAAGTAAGTGTGTACACAGGCTCTCACTCTCATGGGCAGGGGCATGAAACAGCATTTGCACAGGTGGTAGCTGATAAACTCGGCATCAGCATGGATGATGTTGAAATTATTCATGGCGATACAGAAAGGATTGGCTTTGGTATGGGAACCTATGGTTCAAGAAGTATCGCTGTTGGCGGCACTGCCATAGTGAAGAGCATTGAAAAAGTTATTGAGAAAGGAAAGAAGATTGCAGCACATTTGCTGGAAGCAAGCGCTGATGATATGGAGTTTGCAAATGGTAATTTTACAGTGAAAGGCACAGATAAATCAATTGCCTTTGGCAATGTTGCACTCACGGCCTATGTGCCTCATAATTATCCAAAAGATATGGAGCCCGGTCTTGATTTTGCCAGCTTTTATGACCCCACCAACTTTACGTATCCATTCGGATGTCATATTGCTGTTGTTGAAGTTGATAAAGAAACCGGTAAGGTTACATTAAAGCGTTTCATTGCTGTTGATGATGTTGGTAATGTTATCAACCCGATGATTGTGGAAGGACAGATTCATGGTGGCGTGGCCCAGGGTGTTGGCCAGGCTTTGTTTGAAGGTGCCGAGTATGATGATAATGGTCAGCTCACCAATTCCTCGTACATGGATTATTGCATGCCCCGTGCCGACGATTTTCCAATGTATGAAACGGCGGGCCAGGTAACACCATGTCCGCACAATCCGCTTGGAGTAAAAGGTGCCGGCGAAGCAGGAACAATTGGTTCAACATCGGCAGTAGTGAATGCAGTGATTGACGCTCTTTGGAGTGGCGGACATAAAGTAAAAGACGTACGCATGCCAATGACTTCGGAGAGAGTATGGAGAGCCATGCAGAATTAATTAACAATTGATAATTTTCAATTTAAAAATTTATGATACCAGTCGCTTTCGATTATCAAAAAGTAAAAACTGTGGACGAAGCCATTGCTGCTTTGTCAAATGGTAGCAGTAAAATATTAGCCGGTGGGCATAGTTTATTACCAGCCATGAAACTTCGTTTGAGCCAGCCATCAAAACTGGTGGATATTGCAGGTATTGCTGCACTTAAAGGAATAACAGAAGAAGATGATGAAATCGTGATTGGTGCCGGCGCCACACATGCCAATATAGCAAGTGATAAACTCATTAAAAGCAAACTTCCTTTCTTTGCAGATGGAGCTTCAATGATTGGTGATATACAGGTTCGCAATTATGGTACCATCGGTGGTAGTCTTGTACACAATGACCCTGCAGCCGATTGGCCTGCATTGGTGCTTGCAGCTGATGCATCCATTGAAGTACAGGGAAGCAATGGCAAACGCACCATAAAAGCAACTGATTTTTTTACCGGATTTTTTTCAACGGCCTTAGGGGAAAGTGAAGTACTCACCGCTATCCGCATTGCGGTTCCGGCAGAAGGAACAAAAACATCTTACCAGAAATTTTCACAGCCTGCATCAAGGTTTGCCGTTGTAGGATGTGCCGTTATTCGTTTCCCTGACGGCAAAACAAATATTGCTTTTACGGGAGTATCGGATAATGCTTTTAGGGATACCAATGCTGAAAATGAAGTATCAGGAAAATCAATAAATAATAATACTATTTCCGCAGCAGTCAATGCGGCAATTAGTAATGTAACTGTTTCAGGCGATCACTTTGCTTCTGAAGAATACCGGAGACATTTGGCAAAAGTATACCTGAAAAAAGCATTGGAGGCGGTTGCCTGATATAAAATATTTTTCCAGGAACAAGCGGTAGTGATGCCGCTTTTGTTTTTATTATTTTCCATTGCTCCAGCCTTTAAGCTGGAGTCAAAAGTAAGATTACCCTCATCGGGGCTTTGACCCAACTTTATTTTAATTTTATGCCCGAATTGAAAGACATAAAAAAAATGTTGCATGAACAGGGCTACATTACCGACGAATCGGTAGTTATGTCTGTATTTCTTTCATTGCAATTAAATAAGCCTTTATTAATAGAGGGCCCTGCCGGTGTGGGTAAAACAGAAATTGCCAAAGTAATGGCCAATGCCTTGCAGACTGACCTTATCCGATTACAATGTTACGAGGGTCTGGATGCAACACATGCATTATACGAATGGAATTATCAGCGCCAGCTGCTACACCTGAAAATGGTGGAGCATAACGAACAATCGGTAGAAGAAAAGGAAAAAACTATTTTCAGCGAGTCGTTTTTAATGAAGCGGCCATTACTGCATGCAATAACACATAACATGAAACCGGTGTTGCTGATTGATGAAATAGACAGGAGCGAAGAAGAGTTTGAAAGTTTTTTGCTGGAAGTATTGAGCGACTGGCAGATTACAGTACCAGAAATTGGCACCATAAAAGCAACACATATTCCACAGGTGATACTCACTTCCAACCGCACCAGGGAACTAAGCGAAGCCCTCCGGAGGCGATGCCTGTATTTATATATCGACTACCCCGACTTTGAAAAAGAATGCCTGATAGTAAAAAACAAAGTACCTGGGATTGATGGAAAGCTTGCTGAACAAATAACCCGCTTTATGCAACAGTTACGGATTATTAAATTGGAAAAAACTCCCGGCATAGCTGAAACACTCGATTGGGCAATGGCTTTGTGTGCTCTGCATATAGACCATCTTGATAAAAATATGATTGAACAAACCCTGGGGGTAATATTAAAAGACTGGAAAGACACAAGGCAGGTACAACTGTCGCTTAGCGAACTGATGGAAAAGACAGGTGTACACTCAAAGCTGTAGAAATAATGATTACAAGACAAACATCCCTGTCAAAAAATATTGTACAGTTCTGCAGGTTCCTGCGGCATAAAGGATTTGGCGTGGGTGCAGAAGATGAAGCTATGTCACTACAGGCCTTAGAATTTATTGACTATAGCAGTAATGAAATTTTTCAGCTCGCATTAAAAGCTGCACTCTGCCGCAACAAAAAACAGGCGGAAGAATTTGACAATTTATTTTATGATTACTGGAAGGAGCTGGGGAAAGCTATTGATGCAAAAGAAAAAGAAGATCCCAAAAAAAATAAATCTATACCTCAACAAGATTCTTTCAAATCGTTGAAAGCATGGCTGCACGGAAACAGGAGTAAAGAAACAGAAGAAACCGCCACCTACAGTATACAGGAAAACTTGTTACAAAAAGATTTTTCAATGGTACCGGAAAACGAGGTAGAGGAAATAATGCAAACCATTAAAGCGCTGGCAAAAAGAATGGCCGCAAAAACAAACAGGCGGTATAAATTTTCTCATAAAATGGATATGCCGGATCTGCGGAAGACACTTCGCAAAAATCTTCGCCATGGCGGCGAACTGCTGGATATTATACATCGTAAACCCAAACGCAATCGTGTAAAAATTATCCTGGTTTGCGATGTAAGCAGGTCAATGGAACTGTATTCAGCTTTCCTGATTCAATTCATGTATGCTTTTCAGCAGGTGTACAGCCGCATGGAAACTTTCGTATTCAGTACTTCTTTAAAAAGAATCTCCACGGTACTGAAGCAAAAAAATTTCCGGGAGGCCATGCATTTATTAAGCAGTGAAAAAAACGGATGGAGCAGCGGCACAAGAATTGGGGAGTCATTAAATTCCTTTGTAAATGAATATGGAGGGAAATTACTTGATTCAAAAACAATCGTCATTATATTAAGCGACGGATGGGATACCGGCGATATTGAATTGCTTGAAAAAAATGCGGCAATTATTCATGCTAAATCTAAAAAAATAATCTGGTTAAATCCCCTCGCCGGTTATAAATCATACCGGCCGGATGTGGCAGGTATGCAGGCGGCTATGCCTTTTATTGATGTATTTGCACCTGCTCACAATATCGAAAGCTTGAAACAACTCGGCAGTTGGTTATAAAACTCTCCCCTTGAAGCCTTTTTATTTATTTACTACTATATCACAACAAAGTATAGAGGAAAATATTTATTGTTTTGCAACGTTAAGTAAGTGATAAAAACTTTTCCCGTGAAAAAACAATATATGTTCATCTTATTACTGTTGCCATTTTCTGTTACAGCCCAAAGAAATGTAGATCTTGACCGCTATAATTTTACAGTACAATTTCGTATACTGCCGCAAATACGCATAGACAGCAGCTACCGTACTTATAACGTAGAAGTGGAAGGCACAAAATTGATGCAATCTTTTTTGCAGGATATGGCTCCCGAAAAATCAGTAATCCTTGAAGGATGGAAGAAAATAAATAGTGAAGGACATATCACTGTCAAAATAAAATTAGATGACCTGTTACCCGAATCTGTATCTGTTAAAGAAAGATTGGAAAATATTACAGACAAAAGAGGACAAATTATTGGCACCCGTACTTTGTACTACCAGGAAGTGGTGTACACTTTTGCTGCCACCGCCAGTATTACCGATTATAAAGGTATGCATATAATAGATGAACTACTTGCAGAACGCAGTTATAAACAGGTGTATAAAAGCCCTGAATTTCAAATACGTCAAATGGCTGAAGGATATTTTTTGCTGAACGCTGTAAACAAAACGGGTGAATTATACCGCAACTGTGTTGTAAGAGCCATGCATAACCTCAGTGCCAGGCTCACCAGTAATTTTGGGTTTAGTGATGTAACGGTTAATGACCACATGTGGATAATTGACAGTAAAAAAGACCCTGAATATAGTGACTACCGCCAGGCCTTTCGCCAATTGAGTGACGTACTTTTCAGTATAAATGCCAACACATCTATTGAACCTGCAAGAGAGCAATTAAAACCGGTGATTGAATATTTTGAACGCATCAAAACTGAATATACTTCTAACAGCAAACACGACAGGAAGCTCCGGTATGCCAGTTATTTCAATCTTGCTGTTTTGTATTATTATTTAGATGATCCTCAAAAAATGATGAAAGAAGCCAATTGCCTGGTGTTAAATGATTATGATACCAGGGATGGCAAAGCGCTTGAATATTCTGCAACAGGGTTAAAAAATTTGTTTCAGCAGGCCAATATTTATACCAGGCATTTCAGTATTGATACCAATACATTCAAGGGGCCATTTGAAAAAGACGCTGCTAATTCTAAATAATCTTTACAGGTAAAATAATTTTAATTACCCGCCTAATATCCTTCTCAGCCTTGGATTCGTAAAATAAATTGTTATGATTTAATTGAAGTTCGATAAACTGTACTCGATCCTTGCAGTTACGGCACAACTCACTTTTATAATTATATGAAATTCTTTGACGCTGTTTTATCCCCAGTTAACAAAATAGTTTATTAAGCTGCTCAAAGCTTATTGGTTTTTCCAATATGCGAAAATTGGTAGCTGTGGTTTTGGGAACATGGTAAGCGCTGATAAGATTTAATTCTGTTTGTGGAAATTTTGATAAAATATAGGCTGCCTGGCCCCATCCTAAACCGTCAGGCAGATTATTATCCAAAAAAATATAATCAGGCACAATTTCCTCCAATAACTTCATGCCTTCCGCAATAGTATAGGAAACATATACATCATACTTTTTTTTGGTGAAATAATTTTTCAGCATTAACGTCAAATCTCTTTCATCATCAATTATTAAAACTTTTTTCATAATGGCTGGTATTTACTGATATATAGAAAAAACCTTACCAATATTATATACTTTCTTTTTTTTTAAAATAATGAACCTTGCAATGGGATTCATCAGCCGTTTTAAAAGCCAGGCTTTTTTTTTGAGGATATTATGTGCCATAATTTTTAAAGATGTAGAGTTTTTTTCTCACTGGTGGATTATGAACCTCAGAATTTGTGGCATAAAATTTACACTAGGTAATTCAGTATTATAAATAATCATCTTAAAAAATTACTATGGCACAAAATATTGTTTCTGCAATCCAGGAAAAAATGGGTTTTACTCCTTTCGAAAAAATAGACCCCAACTTACCGCAGGATAAAACGGATCTTAAATTAAATCCTGCTACCAATCATTACACACAGGCTACAGTAATAACCGCATTGGCTGGTATTTATGAATGGGGCAGTTCAACCGATGGTGCTGCGCAATTACAGGAGACCGGCCAGGAAGATAATTTGTTACAAACCATTTTTGGCGACAGGGAGACAGATATTATTAATGCGGTAAGTTATTATGGTGATAAAAATAAGGGAGCAACTGCACAGCTAATGAAGAAAGTTGCAAGGGAAGCGATTACTTTAATAAAAGATAATGTTGGTGAAAATAGCACCCCCGAAAAAATTGTAGTATACGTAGCGAGCCAGCGCCATAATATTTTTGTTTACCTTCCACCAGACCTGCAATTAGGTAATTTAATAAACGACAATTCCATTGACGACGTAACAAATAAAATGGAAGGCCCTGTTTCGAGCCTCATGCATTTTTTTGAAAGCCTCTTCGCTGAAAAAAAATAATACTGCCTGCAATTTGCGGTATTCAACTGAAACATTACAGATCACTGATTGTAGTGATATCAGGCTGTCCTAAAAGTCGGATTTATTATTTTTTATGCTTTTACTTTATAGCAGAATAGAAGCTATTCTGTTTCTCTTCCCATTGCCGCCTGCTTCATTTTATGTGCCGTTTCGGGTCCAAGATATTTTTCAATCCATCTTTCTACAAAATAAATCAACGGTGTTAAAAGCACAGCCATCGTAAATTTATAGGTATAGTTTACAAGACATATTGCCAATACCAATTGCCAGCTCCATCCCTTGCCTATTTTAAAAGCTATAAACAATACAATAAAACTATCTACCAATTGAGATATTACTGTAGAACCTGTTGCCCTAAGCCACATATTTTTATCGCCTGTTATTTTTTTTATTTTATGAAATACCGTTACATCAACAATCTGGCTTACTAAAAACGCAACAAGGCTTCCTGCTATAATCCACATGCCCTGCCCAAAAATTCCGTTAAAAGCTTTATTCATATCCGGAATACCATCCTGCACACCTGAGCCATACCAGAAATCTGCTGGAGGTACATCCATGGCCAAATAAAACATTACAAAGGCATAAGTAATTAATACAACAGCCGTATATGAAATTCGCCTTACAGCTTTTGGCCCGTAATATTCATTTACAATATCGGTCATTACAAATTCGAGCGGCCATAATAATACACCACAGGTAAGGTTAAAAGAAAGTGCTTTTTGTCCAAAAAGTGTAAAGCCCGAAGGTGTAAGCCCAAACAATTTTTCCAACGAAAAAATTTTGCCCCCAATACATTCTGCTATCAATGCATTGGCAACAAAAAATGCTGTAAAAATTACAAACAATTTGGTGGGCTTGTCTTTTAGTATGTTTTGTATCATTTAAAAATTGCTAAATAAAAAATAATATAACTGTAAAATCAGCAACAGAAAGTTAGTCCATATTAACCATTTGGCAACAGGTTGTTTTGCTTTTGCTACAAAAAAAACCAATACAATTAAATTAAAAACCAGGTTAATAAAAATAGCCCCGTACCCAAGCACTACCAAGGTACTTTCAAGAGGCTGTATCTGTATTGCCCCATTAAAGTTGCCATTTTTTTTATGAGCATTTTCGTACATGCGTAAAATCACTGCTATTATAAAACAACAGTTACATATAAACACTACTCTCGAAAAAAATTTCATCCTCTTTCTTTATTGCTAAATATTATCCACGTTTACCAGCAAGCATGGGTACAAAAGAAAAATTTTCAAAGGCCTCTTCACTCGTGCTTCCATCTTCTTTTTTGGTAATGCGCAACATGCGCTGGTGCACTCCCTCATTTACCGGAATTACCATTTTCCCACCTGACTTTAACTGTTCAATCAGTTTTGGTGGCACTAAAGGCGCTGCCGCTGTAATAATTACTTTATCAAAAGGGGCAAAAGTTGGCAAACCTTCGAAACCGTCTCCAAAAAAAAATTTAAGGTTGGGGTATTTTGCCTTAAAAATATAATTCTTTGTCTTATCAAATAATACTTTTTGCCTTTCAATGGTAAACGCTTTTACCCCCATTTCAGCCAGTACTGTTGCCTGGTAAATACTGCCGGTACCAATTTCCAATATTTTATCAAAAGGCTTTACCTGTAATAACTGTGTTTGATAAGCCACAGTATAAGGTTGCGAAATGGTTTGCCCCTCGCTGATAGGGAAAGCCCTGTCTTCGTAAGCAATTTCATCAAAAGCGCTATCCAAAAAAAAGTGGCGGGGAATATTGGTCATTGCAGCCAGTACAGCTTCATCCGTAATGCCTTTATCACGTAAAGTGTCCATTAATTTTTTACGTAGTCCCTTGTGGCGGTATGTATCTTCGTATTTTCTCATAACAATATTGCAAGATAAAAAAATGTCAGGAGCAATTCCCTGACATTTACTAAAAGTAAAAATATATTAATCAATAAGTAAAAATTCTAGCTAATGGACGATTGTTGTTTGCTTAAATCTACATTATATTTTTTTAATAAGTTTTGAAAACGGGATTGGCTAACATATTTATCCATTATCCCTGGTAAATCGTCTATTTCTTTATTAATATCAAACCCCAATGATATTGCTTTTTCTATATTTTCATAAAACCCTTCATCATTTGCCATATCTGATAAAATCTCAGCTTTGGTAGCCCAATTATCCGGGGAGTTGCTTTCAATCAAAAGACTATTTTCATTATCACTTAGTGCCATATCATAGTTTTTCATTTCTCTGTAAACATAAGCTCTATTGTTATAAGCAATAGAATAGTCGGGCTTTAATTCTATTGCTTTACTATAATCAACAATTGCCTCTTTGCGTTTTTTTAGCTTATCATTTACAATTCCACGATTGTTATAAGCAAATGGATAATTAGGCTTTAATTCTATTGCTTTGCTATAATCAACAATAGCATCCTCATATTTCTTTAGCTTATCATTTACAATTCCACGATTGTTATAAGCCTCTGCATAGTCGGGTCTTAATTTTATTGCTTTACTATAATCAACAAGAGCTTCTTCATATTTTTTTAGACTGTCATTTACAATCCCCCGATTGTTATAAGCATCACCATAGTCAGGCTTTAATTCTATTGCTTTACTATAATTAACAAGAGCTTCCTCATTTTTCTTTAGTTTATCATTTGCAATTCCTCGATTGTAGTAAGCTACCGCATAGTCTTGTTTTAATTCTATTGCTTTGCTATAATCAAGAATTGATTCTTCGTATTTTTTTAAATCATATTTTATCACCCCTCTATTGTTATAAGCATCTGCATAATCGGGCTTTAATTCTATTGCTTTAGTATAATCAGCAAAGGCATCCTCATATCTCTTTAAATCATATTCCGTCACTCCTCTATTGTTATAAGCATCTGCATAATCGGGCTTTAATTCTATTGCTTTAGTATAATCAGCAAGGGCTTCTCCATTTTTGTCCAGTTGATTTTTTACTAATCCTCTATTGTTATAAGCCTCTGCAAAGTCGGGTTTTAATTCTATTGCTTTATCATAAAAAACCAAGGCTTCTTCCTTTTTTTCTAAAGTTAGTTTTACCCCTCCAATGGCAGAATAGGCATCTGCTGCATTATTTTCCAATTCTATTACTTTAGTATAATCAATGATTGCTTCCTCAAGGTTCATTAATGCCTCATTGGATAATCCCTTATTAAAATAAGCATCAGAGTAATCCTGTTTTAAATTAATAGCATTTGTGTATTCTGCAATTGAATTTAAATAGTCTTTTTTATAAAATAAATCCAACCCCTTTCTAAAGTGATCATTAGCCTGCCTTTCTTTTGCAAGCTCTTCTTCAGTACTTATCACTTCCCAGGAAGGGATGTTTTTTTTAAGTACAGTTAAGAAGTTATTATAGTTGTAGGTAATAAAATTGCTGCTTGCAACGCTTTCATATAAGGCGGGTATATTTTCGCCATAAGCATGTATGGCATAATATTGTATAAAGCTTCGATCAAAGTAAGGAGATAACCTGCATCCATCCAGCATGTATTTTTCTTTAAAAAGTTTTTCAAATTTTCCTTTGTAATTATCTATCCATTTTTGCAAATGAGGGTTCGAAGAGTTTTCAATACGGGAAGGCAATGGGTATACATCCAGCCGGCGGTAATCGTTTGAATTAAAACGGTAATCGATAGCCTGCCCTGCCACATCCACCACTCCGTTTATATTTTGGTTATTTAATGCAAATACCAAAACCAACTTTTGTGGCATAAGCATTGTGCAAATACCGCTGGTATCTGCAAGGCCTGTACGGGCATCTACAAATATGTAATCATAATCCTTTTCTAAACAATACGCAAATGTGCGGAAAAAAGCAGGTGCTTTTTTATAAATATCAAGCCAGTTTATAGCTCCTAATTTTTTTGAGTAATCACTATCAAACTTGCCGGCCTTTATCAAATCGACAGATACTGTTGTATCAAAATCTGAATTACTGTTGTTTATAGCATTAGCGGCGTTATCATTAAAACTGGTTGTATTTGCAGCAATGGGATTTACATTTTTTGAAATATATTTTTCTACCTGCCCTGCCATAAAGCGGCAATATCCTTCTTCATTATTATTTTCTTCTTTATCTATCCAGTCATTGATATCTGAAATCAAATCCACAAAACCCTGGGTTTCTTCATTAGTCTGAAAAAACTGGTGCAATCCAGGAGCTTCCAGATCGCAGTCAATTAGTAACACTTTCTTTTGCTCTTTTGCTGCCAGGCAGGCTATATTTACCAGAGCCATACTCCGTCCCACACCTCCCTTATATGAATAATAGGTTATTGTTTGCCCGTTTCTGTTTGCTGAATTTTTTGTATTACGTTCCATTTTTTTTCAACACTGGCTCTTGTTGCGCTTCTTTTTGTTTACTAAGATTTTTTTGTTCTAATATCCATGCATTTACTTCATCATCTGTTGGTTTAGGAATCTTTTTGAAGAGCTGTTGAAAATTACCAGCAATATTATACTTGTCTAAAATTTTATAACATTCAGTTAAAGTATCGCAAAGTTGCTGCTTCAAATTTATCAGTTCCTGTGATACATCATTTTTAATAATTAAATATTCGAATGGCTGCAATGCAAGGGCTTTTTTGTTTGATAAACCTTTGGGCAGGTTATCAGGCTTGCCCCTGTATATAAAAGGAATTATATAAAAGAACTTTTCACGTTCCTCTTCTGGCAGCTTTTTTCGAATTATTTCTTCTACTCTCAGCGCATGCATTAACTCCCTGGCACACCAGTTATTTTCAATATGCAAATAGTTATAATGAAGGATTGGAATAAAAAAATAGGAGCCATTAACCCCTATGTAGATTTTATCATTCCATTCTTCACCATACTTGATGCTGTTTTCATCAAAAAATGAGTTGCTTTTATTAGTTGCAGTTAATGCTTCAGACTGTATAATGTTTCTGAGATTGGTATAAAAAGTTTTTTCATTTTCATTATGCCTGTAACTGATAAAACAGGAATAGTCAAAAGCCATAGCATAAAATATTTGTTCCTTAAATATACATATTTTTAAAAATATGCCAAACTCTTTTGCTCCAACTTTTAAAACTACTTTAACCCCATCTCCTTCGCAATCCTGGTAACCTTATCATCTAATTGCTTTTCTGCAGTTTCAAATGCAGAAATATTATCAAGCTTACCATTTACGCTAAAATAAAATTTTATTTTAGGTTCTGTACCACTTGGTCTTGCAGATATTTTGGTTCCATCATTCAGTAAAAACTGAAGCACATTACTTTTTGGTAAATTTATTTGGTAGCTTTCGCCTGTTTGCAAATTCTTGCCTACCTGCAATTCATAATCCAGTAAATGTGCAACTGCAACACCATCAATTGTTTTCGGTGGGTTGCTCCTGTAACCTTCCATCATATCTGCAATTTCTTTTGCGCCATTCATGCCCTTTTTTGTAATACTCACGAGGTTTTCTTTATATAAACCATACTGCACATATAAATCAAGTAACTTGGAATATAAACTACGGCCCTTGCTTTTTTCAAACGCCGCCATTTCGCAAAGCAAAGCAACTGCGCTAATAGCATCCTTATCTCTTACTTCATCACCTACCATCAGGCCAAAACTTTCTTCACCACCAATAATATATTTTTCTTTTCCCTCTTTTTCTTTAATCAAAGATGCTATCCATTTAAAGCCGGTAAGCACATTGTAACAGGCTACGTTATTTTTTACGGCAATAGTATCAATCATATCGGTAGTTACAATTGTTTTAACCACCATATCATTAGGCTGTGCAATACCTTTTGTTTTTCTTGCCTCAATCAAATAATTAAATGCAAGCACTGCTGTTTGATTACCATTCATTAATATCCATTCGCCCTTTGTATTTTTAACGCCAATACCTACCCGGTCACTATCCGGGTCGGTGCCTAATAAAATATCAGCATCCAGCAGTTTTGCTTTTGCAAGCCCAATGCTCATAGCTTCTTTTTCTTCCGGGTTTGGATATACCACTGTTGGAAAATTACCATCAGGCACCATTTGCTCTTCTACCAAATGCACATTATCAAACCCAAATTTTGCTAATACCTGCGGTACCAATGTAATACCCGTACCATGTATTGGTGTATAAACAATTTTAAGGTCGTGCTGTGCGCTGCACACATCAGGATAAACACTTAAACACTTTACCATTTCCAGGTATGCTTCATCCATATCTTTACCCATCAACATTATATTGGCTTCACCGCCGCTCCATTTTACGTCATCAACAGAAGCAATTTTATCTACTTCAATAATTACATTTTCATCATGCGGCGTTACCATCTGTGCGCCATCATCCCAATAAGCCTTATAGCCATTGTACTCTTTAGGATTATGCGATGCGGTACAAACCACCCCACCCTTACAACCCAGCGTACGTATGGCAAAACTCAGTTCAGGAGTAGGCCTTAATGCTTCAAATAAAAAAACTTTTATGCCATTGGCTGCAAAAACATTGGCAGTTGTTTCAGCAAAAAAACGGCTATTGTTGCGACAGTCATGTGCTATTGCCACTTTAATTTCATCACTAAAACATTTTTTTAAATAGTTGGCATATCCCTGTGTAGCCATACCAACTGTATATTTATTCATTCGGTTTGTACCTATACCCATCAACCCCCTTAAGCCACCTGTGCCAAACTCCAGATTTTTATAAAAGGCATCTGCGAGCTCATCCGGGTTATCCTTTTGCAATGAAGTAATAGCATCTTTTACGGTTTGATCGTAGTTGCCAGATAACCAGTTGTCGATTTTCTGTTGAATATTTGCGTCCATAGTTTTTAAATTTACATCCTCAAAAATAAATGTTTCGTATCTCATTAACATCAGATACTGTTATTTTTGTTTTTTATGAGTTCAAACTTACATTGTTCCCCTATTAAAATGGCTATGTTTTTTTTTAGAAAAACAGGTGGAAGCCGTTTTTTTAAAAAATGGGTAATGGGCTTTTATTTAGTATTGATCACATCATGCCAGGTAAGTGCACAGGATTCGGCAATAACCGTATTACCAACGGATACCATACCGGCCAAACTAACTGCAATTATTGATACTGGCACTCAAAAACCGCTAACTCCACAAGAGATAAAAAAAAGGGTTAAAATTGTTACAGCAGTAAATATTGTTGGGTATAGTGCTGTACTGGTAGTGCTAAACCAGGCCTGGTATGCAAATTATCCACGAAGTGCATTTCATTTTTTTAATGATAATGCCGAATGGCTGCAGGTTGATAAAGTAGGACATATGTATAGCGCATATATTGAAAGCCGTGCCAGTGCCGAGTTATGGAGATGGGCAGGGGTAAGCCGTAATAAACGTATCTGGCTGGGTGGTTTAAGTGGTGTAGCCTATCAGTCGATTATAGAAATACTGGATGGTTTTAGTTCGCAATGGGGTTTTAGCTGGGGCGATTTTGCTGCGAATGTTGCCGGCAGTGGCATCTTTATTGCGCAGGAATTTGGCTGGGATGATCAGCGGATCAAAATAAAATTTTCTTCCCACAAAAGAAATTATGCAAACCCCGAGCTTGAAAAACGGGCCGATGAACTATTTGGCAGTTCAAGTGTGCAGCGCTACTTAAAAGATTATAATGCACAAACTTATTGGGCAAGTGTAAACTTAAAATCATTTTTTCCGAAATCTACATTACCGCCATGGCTGGCTGTTGCATTTGGCTATGGAGCAGATGGTATGTTTGGTGCAACTGAAAATGTGGGTTATGATGCTGAGGGGAATATTGATTTTTACAAACCCGATATTAAGCGTTACCGCCAATGGTATCTTGCACCAGACGTTGATTTTACTAAAATAAAAACTAACAGTAAAGCAATTCGTTTTTTACTAACTGTGCTAAGTGCATTTAAATTTCCAACCCCTGCCCTTGAATTTAGCAATGGAAAATTTAAAGTAGTAGCCATACATTTTTAGAAAAAGACGAAAATTTTCAACCTGCTGAATTGAAACTACTCTAATTTGAACAAGCCCGTATTAAACTTAAGTGATTAGAAATTGAAAAAAATCAGACATCCTTAAACCGCTTCCATCCAAGCCCCAACCACTTCTTCTTTTTCCACTTCAACAAAAATATGTTCATCTAACGTAGTAGAAATAGATAGCCCGACATAATCAACATCAACCGGAAATGATTTATGAGTTCTTTCCAGTAAGGCGAGTGTTTGTATTTTTTTGGGGTAGGTCTTCAGCAAAGGTTTTAAAGCATACAACATAGTTTTACCGCTATTGGCCACATCGTCAATTAACAAAATAACTTTTCCATTAAAATCAATAGCAGGTTCAACTATAATGGTGCCAGGCATCTTTTTATCAAGGGTCAATGCTGCAACTATAATTTCTCCCTTAAAAATACCTTGTAAATAATAACTTATTTTACGGGCAATCACGGTGCCGTTCTCTTTAATGCCCAATAGTACTAATTGCGGCTCGCCATAATTGCGCTCAGCAACTTCCAAAGCCATGCGGCGAAGTTTTTTTTCTGCTGTTTCTTTTGAGAGGATGTATTTTTTATCTGTCATGCTGATATTGCTTAGGTGTGTTTACACAAAATTATACCAATAATCAATAATTATACATAATTAGTGTATCTGGTTTTTCATAATTATCTTAGCTATACAAATAACGTATATGCATTTTGTCCCTCAAATCCTTTTCGTGGCCATATTGGCAATAGCTATATGGCTGTTTACAAAAAACATTTTGCAAATACGCTGCAATATTTTTTTAGGGGTTGCCGAAGATCTTAGCGATAATAAACCATTGCGCTGGAGAAACCTGCTATTATTGGCTTTGGGTCAAAAAAAGATGTTTAAAAACCCGTTGGTGGCGGTAATGCACCTGGTGATATATGTCGGCTTTATCATCATCAACCTGGAGGTTTTGGAAATTGTTCTGGATGGCATTGCAGGTACACACCGTTTGTTTTTTCCCTTCCTTGGTAGCTTCTATACCTTGCTCATTAATTTTTTTGAGATACTCGCCGTTGGCGTAATTACAGTATGTGTGGTATTTCTCTGCAGGCGTAATTTTCTTAAACTAAAGCGCTTTATCAGCAAAGACCTTAATGGCTGGCCACGCAGTGATGCCAATTATATCCTTATAGCCGAAATTATTTTAATGAGTTTGTTTCTTACCATGAATGCCACCGACAGGGCTTTACAATTACAGGGGAGCGAACATTATCATAATACAGGAAATTTTATTTTTTCAGGTTTGCTGGCATCTTTGTTCGAAGGATTATCAACGGCAACATTAATGGGGATTGAAAGGACCTGCTGGTGGATACATATTATTGGCATACTGGCATTTTTAAATTACCTGCCCTACAGCAAACACCTGCACATCATACTGGCATTTCCAAATGCTTACTATGCAAGGCTTCCGCTATTGGGGAAGATGGCCAATATGCCATCAGTACAAAATGAAGTGAAGTACATGATGCAACCCGAACTGGCACCTAATGGTGACGTACAACCGGTAAAATTTGGCGCCAAAGATGTGTTTGACCTTAGCTGGAAAAATTTACTGGATGCTTACAGCTGTACCGAATGTGGCCGCTGCAGTGCTGCCTGCCCCGCAAACCTTACCGGCAAATTATTAAGCCCACGAAAAATTATGATGGACACCCGTGACCGGTTAACAGAAGTGGGTAAAAACATTACAGCCGACGGCAGTTTTAAAGATGATAGTAAAACTTTGGTGAAAGATTATATTACTGTTGAAGAGCTGCGGGCCTGCACCACCTGTAATGCCTGTGTAGAAGAATGCCCTGTTAGCATTAGCCCCTTAGATATTATTATACAACTACGCCGCTCGCTGGTAATGGAAGACAGCAATGCACCACAGGAATGGAACACCATGTTTGGCAACATAGAAAACAATTTTGCCCCCTGGAAATTTAGCCCTAATGACAGGGATAAATGGGTGGGGGAATTAAAATAGGGTCACATTTTTTAATACAATAAATAAAAACAGTATTGTCCCGGCTAAGAAGCCATGTGGTACGTCGTTGTATCGCCCTCTTGTACTTTTTTGCATCCATGATCTTTGAGAACCAAAACAAAATTATAATGTAGTCTTTATTTAAGTTATTTGAGAGGTATGTGGACTAACAATTTCAGGAGAAGAACTTATTAAAGCGAGTTACATCGCTTTAATAAGTTCACTACGGAATAATTCTTATTGTGATATTATCATTTACCGGAAGTGGTTGTGTAAGAATGAAGTTAGTAAAAAGTTTGAAAGCGAATCACAATTAAAACATAATTATATTGATTTAAAAGCTGTTTGAGTTAATTAATATTTTTTTCCATTAACATCATCATAGTGATGCAAATAAAACTCCTTGCAGACTCTGCTATTCTTTTGTAATTCATTACCACCCTTCTGAAATTTAGCAACCGGGAAAACGTTCTTTCTACTATCCGTCTTTTAGGTAATACTTTCCATTTGCCGATTTCATCTCGTTTCACTACTTCCATATCCAATCCCAGCCTGTCTTTTACCCATTGCCCTAACTCCCCCGGTACCCTGCGTCTACAAATGTTTTCTTTAAAAATTCTTCGTCATGCCTAATATCATACAGTTTCTCAAAGACTTCTTTTGCCCCTTTACTGTCATGGATATTGGCTGCATGAAGTTATACACAAATAATCAAACCCGTCGTATCTACTATAATTTGACATTTCCTGCCTTTATCTTTTTGTTGCCATCAATACCCGGGGTTGCCCGCTTATTGAACTCATCCGTACACTTGCACTATCCCAATGCTGGCCGATTCATTTTTATCTTTTTGTTTACGCGGTTTTTTGCGTAAGGTTTGATGTGCTATCTCAATAATGCCATCCAAAGTCCATTTTCAAAAATACCAATAAACTGTTTGCCAGGCTGCGTAAACACTGGGAAGTAGTCGCCATTGGAAGTCTGTTTTGGTTAAATAACAAATGGCGTCCCATATTTTTCTAAGCTGCCGCTTAGATTTACGACGATAGCTAACCAGACTTTCAATAACTTGCCATTGAAAATCGGTGGAGAAATGATAAGTTTTTTGCATTACCTATCATTCGCCGATTTTTATTGTTAACAAAAAGCTTTTGTACATTTATACACAATCTATAACTACTCTAAAATAATTAACTCAGACAGCTTCTTAATAGATCGTTTAACAAATGTGAAAATAAATTTTTATGAAGGTATTTTTTGCAATATTATTACTTTTTATTTTTTCAGCAGCTACACAAGCAAGTACCTACTATGTTTCTGCAACTGGTAATAATTCAAATGATGGTTTATCTGCTGGTACAGCATGGCAAACTATTGACAAAGTTAACAGCTTCAATTTTGCCGCAAATGATAATGTTTTGTTCAA
>JAYTTI010000136.1:0-4848 GCA_043745405.1 Ferruginibacter sp.
TGGCTGGTAAAATTTAAAGGAATGGAAATGAGTTTTAATGCGTTTGGCGAAAAAGGTAAAAGAGTGCAAACAGTGTCTATTGGGGGTAGTCCATTGCACGAAAATAAAAAATACAATATCTGTGCCTGCGAAAGGGAGGGTGATCCTGCTGATATGTTGTGCCGTTTAAAGGGTGTGTCAAATGCAAAAAATACGCTGTTTACATTGCATTCAGTGCTCTTTGAATACCTCAATGTAAATTCACCAGTAACACCTGCACCAGAGCTGGCAGCAAAAATATTAGATGCACCACAAATGTTGCTGACACAGGTAACCGGTGTAGATTACAAGTTTAGTTAATAACTTTTAAAATATAAAAATGAAAAAATTAATTCTTACTGCTACGATGGCTCTTTTGATGTGTGGTGCTTTTGCGCAAACATTGTCAACAACAAAACCTGAAGTAGCCGGGGTAACTGCCGAAGTAAAAAATGAAAAACACTTTGTAGTGATACAACTAACCAGCAACGATACGCTGGTATGGAAAGGATTGATGAACAACCTCAAAAATCTTAAAGCAGGCTGGGGAGATAATGTGCAGATAGAAGTGGTGGCACATAGCGCCGGTATTGAAATGTTGATGATTTCCAAAACTACCCAGCAACAAAAGATTGCGGAGTTTAAAAATATGGGAATTGTATTTGTAGGTTGTGAAAATACGTTGAGAGAAAGAAAAATTCCTAAAGAGGCCATTATTGCGGAAGCTGGATTTGTGCCGATGGGCGTAGGTGAAATAATTATGAAGCAGGAGCAAGGCTGGAGCTATTTAAAAGTTGGGTTTTAAATATCAAAATAATTGTTGGAATAATGTGCTTATCCAGACTGCAGTAATGTAACCTTTGTTACCTTAATAGCCTGCTGTTTATAACAGCTTTGCATAGTTTAAAATGACTTATTTATGGAAATAGCAGGTTATTTGCTGGCTGCAGTTGTTGGAATCTCATTGGGGTTAATTGGTGGTGGCGGTTCTATTTTAACTGTACCCATCCTGGTGTATGTATTGGGCGTTAACCCAGTATTGGCTACTTCCTATTCCCTGTTTATTGTGGGTTCTACCTCATTGGTTGGGGCTTATAATAATTATCGCAGTGGTTGGGTAAATATAAAAATTGCACTCCTTTTTGGTTTTTCATCTATTACCACCGTATTTATTACACGAAAAATATTGATGCCATTAATACCTCGGGTGCTTTTTTCAATCGGACATTTTACTATAACCCAGGAATTGGCCACCATGGTTTTGTTTGCTGTTTTAATGTTGCTGGCTTCTATCGCCATGATAAAAAACAATGTTGAAGAAACGGGTTCAGCAGAAGATACTGCCGACGCATCGGTAAAAATTTTCAAGCTATTGTTATATGGAATTGTTATTGGTTTGGTAACAGGATTTTTGGGAGCTGGCGGTGGATTTTTGTTAATACCAGCCCTGGTATTGCTGATTAAAATACCCATGAAAAAAGCCATTGGAACTTCCCTGTTAATTATTGCTCTCAACTCTTTAATTGGGTTTACCGGCGATATTGGCCATTTTGTAATTGATTGGAAATTTTTAATCATTATTTCTTTAATAGCAATTGCCGGGGTTTTTATTGGCGGTTTTTTATCAAAAAAAATTGATGGGGAAAAACTTAAAAAAGCCTTTGGGTGGTTTGTGTTGCTGATGGGAATTTACATCCTTGTTAAAGAACTTTTTTTCCTTAATTAAATTTTATTATAAATTGTTAATGACTATTCGCAATTAGGAGCAAACCGATTAAAAAACTGTAGAGCCGTAGGCTCGCTTCTATTTTATAACAACGGATTTTAATCCGTTGTGTTTTAAGAAACAAGCTATCTGAGAGCCGTAGGCTCGGCAAATATTTTCATGTCTTTAAATAAACCTAGATGTTTTCAACTAACTATTATTGAATTTTTATATGAGCCGAACCTACGGTTCTCATTAGACTATCTGTTACTTCATCAACGGGTTGAAACCCGTTGTTACAATATTAACAGAGGGCTTCGCCTCTTAGCTCCTAATTGCGGATAGTCATTGAAAAGTTAATACTTTTCAAAGTACAAATACTTATGCAACGCATTAATTTCAGCTAATCCACATTTGTCTAAAATGAAAGTAAGTTTTGTGTAATTTTTACAAAAATTGTTAACTAATTGTTTCTTTAAAATAATTGACATAGAATTGTAGGGAAGCGCCCGGGCTTCAACTCGGTTTACATGTATCATACCAGTATAATTGCTTCTTGATTAATAATTGTTGCTAACTGATTTGCAGTATTGCAAACAGTAGGTATATTTATTTTATTTCTTCAAATTCAATATCCTTAACCTTAATTTCTTCCGTTTTTTTTGTTGGTGTAACCGCACAGCCGTTAGCACCACAACCACCAGTATTTGTTATTGCCTGATAAAGAAAAAAGGCGCCGATTAAACCTGGAACCAAATCGCTATTTTGAATAGCTTGTATCGCAATAAAACCTCCCAAAATCAAGCGCAGCCAACGCATAAAATGCCAGTTGGTGAATATCATTTGTTTGATTGTTTCCATTGTTAGCAGATTTTATTTTGCAGGTTCATCCATCCGCCGCCATTGTGTACTGTGGAAAATCCCTTTGATTGTAAGATACTTTTTGCAGAGGCACTTCTCATGCCCGATGCACAACAGGTAATGATCGTTTTGTCTTTTTTAAGTTTAGCCATGCTGCTGTTCAGGCTATCCAGCGGAATATTGATGGAGCCTTTTATGTGCCCGCTCTGGTATTCGCCTTTAGAGCGTACGTCAACAATTGTGGCGCCATTTTTCAGCAGTTCTTTGTAATCTGTTTTTGGTGCAAGACCCAGTAAGTTTTTAATCAATTGTATCATTGTTGTTGTTTTATTTTTTTATGCGGTTTGATAATTGTAATTCACCGTAGTCCAGCTGCCGCCGTTTTCGCATTTAATGCCGAAGCTTTGTAAAAAGGTTGTGACCTGGCCGCTGCGGTTGCCGCTGGCGCAACAGAGTGTGATTGGTTGTGGCAATGCTTTTATTTCATCCATTCGCTGAGTAATTTCCTGCAACGGAATGTTGATGCTGCCTGCTACATGACCACCCATAAATTCTCCGGGGGTTCTTACGTCTACTATTGTTTTTTTATTGTTGTTCATTGTTAAGGTTTAATTTTTTTAGAATATGAAATTTGCAATCAAAATATTTTTAAGGACTTAACAACTACAACTTCTTTATTTGTTCAATTAAGAAAAAAATGTACAAGAGTGCGACGCCAAGAAAGCTGCACAAAGCTTTTCTGCCAGGCTAATAATCTTTTTAAGAAATTTAATTTAATGCAGCAACCGCTTCCTGTTTATTATCGAAGATGTTGATGGTATTGTAGTTGACCTCCCAGGTTACAGACAACGCTTTTTTTAGCATGCTGCTAACACCACAATATTTTTCCTGAGAATCGTTGACTGCATCTAATGCTGCTTGTTTATTTTCTTCCGATCCTTTAAAATCATACTGCACATGAATGGCTATATATTGTATGGGCACTCCTTTGCTTAGTTCGCCTGTTACTTTCATGCTGAAATCAGTTGCCACTTTATTAGCTTTTTTTAAGATGGCAGCTATGTCCATACCAGTGCAACCTGCAAGGGCTGTAAGGATAAATGGTTTTGGAACTGGACCATTGTCTTCTCCACCTGCTTTTTCGGACGCATCCATTACAATCGTATGTCCGTTTACCAATGCATTGAATTGCATTTTGCCCATCCATTGCGCTTCTATTTCGTGTGTCATTTGTATTGTTTTTTTTGAAAAATATTTTATAAATTTTCAATCACTTTTTTTAATTTTTCTCTTACCTCCATAGCAACGCTTCCCAGTTCGTTATTTGTAATGGCCATCATGGAGGCAACCGGGTCAACGGCACTTACTTCTACCTGCCCGTTTTCATGTTCCTGAACAATTACATTGCAGGGAAGCATGGTACCAATTTTATCTTCTGCCTGCAATGCCTGGTATGCAAAATCCGGATTGCAGGCACCTAGTATCCGGTATTTTTTAAAGTCAACATCAAGTTTCTTTTTCATGGTGGCCTGTATGTCAATATCGGTCAATATACCAAACCCTTCTTTCTTCAGTTCCGCTGTAACATTTGCGATGGCTTCATCAAAATTGTCTGTAACCGTCTTGGTAAAATAGTAGCTCATGATAATTTTATTTTGTGTTTGTACATTATTTACAGTGCAAAATTGTGCCAATCAAATCGGTTCTATGGTCACTTATGTTACATTGCAAAATATTGATAGTATATGGCACAGGTAATTGGTATGTTGTTTTTAAAAATCAGTCGTTAATACACAGTCAATGCCTTGAAACCTATTAATCTAATTTTTAACATACTGGCTTGTTATTTGTAACCTTTGTTACATAGATAGACTTTTGTAATTATTTACTTTGCAGTGTTAAATAGATTGCTTTAAAGCATACTGTTTATGCTGAAGTAAATTTTGATAAAAATTTTGAAAATTTTAAAAGATAGTCGTTATGAAGAATTGGTTTAGTAACAACAGGCTGTATGTGGTTGGTGGGTTGTTGGGTGCTTTGGCCGGATTCCTGTATTGGAATTTTGTTGGATGCTCAAGTGGTACTTGCATGATTACATCCAAACCGATTAACAGTACTTTATATGGTGCTACCATGGGTGCCCTATTGTTGGGTACTTTTAAAACCGAAAAAAGCAAATCACCTGTTTCATCTAAAAATGAAAATCAACCAAATGACATTTAACGAATTAATACAATCAGAAAAGCCGGTGCTGGTAGATTTTT
>JAYTTI010000137.1:0-55211 GCA_043745405.1 Ferruginibacter sp.
GCTAATTGAATTCAAATCGAAAAATATTTTATTCCCTCACAATGTACTGTTTATAGTACTTTCAGCAAATCGGAAGGGGCAATAGTTGGACAGTAGTGAGACTTTATACATTTTCACAGACGAGCAAGTAAGTTGACAAACGTCATAATTAAAATTTTGGATTAACTACAGCCAATATTAAATTTACTATATTTATAGAGCCCTCAATACAAAGCAGTTTTTTTAAACAGGATATATTATGAGAATCACTATACTATTAATATCAATAACAATTTTAATATGCTCATGCCAGTCAAACAAACAGAAAGCTATAATTCATTATAGAAATTCACAAATTTTTTTAAACGCCAAAGACATTGCGAATGCCTTAAAAGAAATTGAAGTAGCTACTAAATTAGATAGTGCTAATTATGACTTTACTATTTTAAAAGCAAAAATTAAGATTGATGAAAATTTACTTGAAGAGTCAACAAACATTCTGAAGAGCTTAATCAATAAAAAATTTAAGCAAGACACGGTTTACTTTTTAATAGGTGACAACTATTTTCAGTTGGGAAATTATTTTTCATTTCAAAAACAGGATGACCAAAAGGCAAATGAAGCATATAAAAATTCTGTAGAATTTTACGATAAAGCAATTAAGACAAACTCACAGTATTTTGATGCACATTTTCAAAAACAAAAAGCATTATTCAATATTGAAAAGTATGACGAAGCTATTATCACTATTAATAACGGCTTAAATATATTTCCAAATAACAAAATATTGATTTTTTCTAGAGGAGTTTCTAAAAATGAGCTTGGTGATAAAATTGGAGCAATAATTGATTTAAACGATGCTATACAAAGTAAGAAACTTGACTCTTTAAATCTTTCTACTGCATATAGATTTAGAGGTATAATTTATTCTCAAATGGATAGCTTAAAAATGTCATTATTAGATTTTACCCAAGCTATTGAATTCAATCCCAAAAGCAACTTGGCCTATGCTTCCAGAGGCGACACGTATCGTCTTTTAAAAAACAAAGAAAAAGCCTGCAAAGATTATAGGAAAGCCGCTGACCTGGGACTTATAACAGTTTATGAAACTATTAAAGAGTATTGTAACGGAAAATAACTAAAGCCAACTATCAGCAGCGTCTCCGGGACGAACGTTTTTGCAACCGTGGTCGGTGTCTCGACCGACCACTGCCTTTCCACACTTGTTTGTATCCCACTCCTCATCCTAAACACAACAGCTAAACTCGTGAGTCGCCGTTATATCTTCTTGACTAAAAATTCGTAGCTTAGTAACGGGTAGTCACAGCACAGATTCCTGCGCCTACAAATAGAAAATTATTTTTAAATTTCAAAATTAGTAATCAATTGATTTATAAATTAAGACCTGCTACAATAGAAGATTTGCCAATTTTATTAACATTTGAACAAGGAATTGTAAAAGCAGAAAGAGCATTTGACATCACTCTTAAAGAAGGTGAAATTCATTATTACGATTTATCAAAAATGATAGATAATGAAAATGCACGGGTATTGGTTGTGGAAATAAATAGAGAAATTGTAGCATCAGGTTTTGTGCAAATATTAGATGCGGAAGCATTCAATAAATTTGACAAATACAGCTCCTTTAGGTTTATGTATGTTAAAGAAGCACATCGTAACAAAGGTTTGAATAAAATGATATTAGATGGATTAATAGAATGGTCAGATTCCAAAAACATTAAGGAAATAAAACTGCATGTTTATGATGAGAATACCCCTGCTTTGAATGCGTACTTAAAAGCAGGATTTAAAAAAATTATGGTTGAAATGCACTTACTTAGATAGATAAATTTCTCAACAAAATTTTATTGGCTACTTTCTTTACATCAGGCGCAGGACTCTGTACTGTGTGTTTTTGTTACTACTCTTGTAAATTGAAAACTCTGCAAAATTTATAGTTCAGTAAAGTGTAGTCACAGAGCAGAGCCCTGCGCCTACAAAGAGGCTGCACTTCTTTTGGAATATGCAGCCTTAAATAATTTTAATGATCACTTTTTAGCAGCAGGCTGCGGTAATAATACTGCCTGCGGTGCAACATTTTTAACAGGTGCTGTTGTTTTTAGATAAGCAAAAATTGCTTTCAGTTCATCATCGCTCATTGTGATTGCTGGCATCATCGACATAGGTGGCATAAGTGGCCTCGTGTTGTCAAGTCCCATCCATTTGCGCTCATGCAGAGCTTTTATAAACTGTTCTTCTTTCCAGCCTCCGATACCCGATGCGTCGGAAGTAAGATTTACGGCATAAGTGGTACCCCATGGCCCGGTCCAGGATGTAAATGACTGGGTAACAATCAGCCCTTTTTTGGCAGCTTCTTTCGCGTCAAAATCAGGAGGAGGCATTTGTGCAGGGTGGCCCGAAAGCATCAGGCTCATGTCATCTTCTGGTCCGTTGGGTCCCATTTTTTTAGGCGTGTGGCAATCGTTACATCCAGCGATTTTAACAAGGGATGCACCCCATTTTACCTGACTTTCAAAGCCGCCAAAACTTTCTTTGGCAGTGGCAGTAGAGTCGGTAGTGGCGGTAGCGGGAGTTTCTGTTTTTGGATTGTTACAAGCTAAAAACAGAAAAACAGCGCCAGTAAATAAAACGATTAAAAGAGTCCATTTTTTCATAAAAATGTTTTTAAGGTTAAAGTAATAAATAGACAATATTTTCAGAAGGTGATGATAGATTATTTCAGCGGGACGGGTAAACAGGGTGGGTTGAATTCTTTTAGAAAGATAACAATTTTTTTATAAACTGAATAAAAATTAAAAGCTATTCATGCCGCTGATTTTCAATCTATACCCTTGCCTGGTAGATAAATAATTCATAATACCTCCCCTGCTTCGCAATCAGTTCATCGTAGTTGCCGCGTTCTTTTATCTCTCCCGCTTCAATCACCAATATCTGGTCGGCTTGCGGATGGTACTGAGCCGGTGAGCAATTACAAAAGTTGTTCTGCCATTCATCAACTCATTTAAACTCCTTTGTATAAGGGATTCACTTTCGGTATCAAGGCTGCTGGTGGCTTCATCCGGGATGATAATTTTAGGGTCAGCAACGCATTGCTCTGGTGATGGCAATACGTTGCCGCTGCCCGCCCGAAAGTTTAACGCCCCTTTTGCCTATCACGGTATCAAGCCCTTTTTCAAAAAGATCCGTAAAACATTAGGCGCAGGACTCTGTCCTGTGGCTTTTTGTTACTACTCTTGTAAAATAAAAAACCCGCAAAATTTGTAGTTCAGTAACCTCTAGACAAGACAAAATTAGCCGTCAACGTTCACTTTAATTTCAGTTTTAAGTACTCACTGCTCAATAGTTACCAAATTTTGGTAACTTTACTAAAATTTAAGTTATGGGTCGAAATACATCAATATCACTCGGCGACCATTTTGAGAACTTTGTTGATAATACAGTGTCGGAGGGGAGGTTCAAAAACGCAAGTGAAGTTATCAGGGCCGGGCTTCGTTTATTAGAAGAAGAAGAAAACAAAATTATACTATTAAAAAAAGCTATTGAAGAAGGTATTGAAAGTGGAGCAGCCAAAAATTTTAATGCAAAAAAGCACCTTGAAAACTTAAAAGCTGCGAAACGAAAAAATGGCTAATTACATTCTTACTATTAAAGCGGTTGAAGACTTATCGAAAACCTGGGATTATACATTCGAAGCCTGGTCAGAAGCACAGGCAGACAAATATTACTATATGCTTCTTGATTCATTTTAGGAATTGGCAGATGGAAAAGCAAATGGAAAAAATTATGTTGAAGTAAGAACAGATATTTTCGGATGTAGATCAGGGCAACATATTATCTTTTACAGAAAGCTTAAGAACACAATTGAAATTACAAGAATATTACACAATAGTATGGATTTAAAAAACCGGATACAGGAATAAAACTACACATTAGGCGCAGGACTCTGCCCTGTGTCTTTTTGTTACTACTCTTTTCGTTTTTGTACGTTGGCAACAAACAACCTTCCTGACTGCAGGCAGGTTGAAAAAGCGCAGGTTTGCAAACTTTGGTATTTAATATTGTTATTTATGTATACATTTAAAAAACAAACCAGTATGCAGAAGATTTATTTTTTACTAAACTAAACTTTCGCATATTTACGCCTTGTAAGTAAGGCGAACGAAATATAAAAAATATGAAAATAAAAAATCTTCTTGTAATTATATTGCTTATTGTAATGAGTACCGTTTTTTCGTGCAACATCAATAAGAGTGGAAAGGATGTAACCAATAAAAATAAGTTAGTGGGAACCTGGAAATTAATTGAGTATTCTGACTTTGACACGCTTACTAATAAATGGAAAAATCCGTATGGTGACCATCCAAAAGGCTATTTTACTTATACCAATAGCGGCATTGTTAATATAAATGGTTCGGCAGAAAAACCATTGGAAGTTTCTCTTGATTCTGAATATACTAAGCCAATGACGTTAGGAACATTATTAGATAATGCTTTTGGTTATTTCGGAACTTATACAATTGACACTGTCCATTCAATTGTTACGCACCATGTAAAAGGCGGTTTAGTTATAGATTATATCGGGACTGACCAACATCGCCAATTTATCCTCAAAGGCGACACTTTGCTGATTGGCGACCCGACTTTTGAAGTCGGAAAAAGGGTTTTAATAAGAGAAAGGTAAAAAGCGATGCCTGGAAATATCGCAAACAATTAATGCTGTATATGTTTGACAGTAACGTTTACACACAGGACAGAGTCCTGCCTTACAAAAAAGTCAAAGACTAATATTCGTATATTTGAAAAAAGTTTAAATGACAACAAAAGAAAATATATTAAATACATTAAGATTGCACAAGCCGGAGCTTTCAAATTTTGGTATTCGTAATGTAGGGCTGTTTGGTTCATATTCACGAAACGAGCAGTCACAAAATAGTGATATTGATTTACTAATCGACTTTGAGCCCGAAAAAGAAAATTTTGATAATTACATGGCTGTCTATGATATTTTTGAAAGTATTTTTAAAAATGAAAGAATTGAAGTAGTTACAAAAAATGGCTTAAGCAGTTACATTGGGCCTAAAATATTAAACGAAGTAATGTATGTCTAAAGAGGTCATTGAATATATAAAACATATACGCGATGAGTGTGCATATATTATTTCCGTAAGCTAGGGTTTATCAAAAAATGATTTTCCCGATGATGAAACCTTAAAGAGAGCAATTACGAGAAGCCTGGAAATTATTGGTGAAGCGGCAAAGAAAGTCCCGGCAGATTTCAAAGTGAAATGGAATACAATCCAATGGAAAAATATGGCTGGGATGAGAGACCGTTTAATACATGATTATATTGGAGTGAATTATTCTATCGTTTGGGATGTTATAAAAAATAAAATCCCTGACTTGCACAATTAAATTTCAGACGTACTCACTCAAAATTAAAAAATACAGCCGAAACTGTATTTTTTCAAGATTTGTTTGCCCTTTATTTTTCTTCAGCATAGTTTTGTCTCGCCCTGGTTTAAGTTTACTCCAAAATCACCCAAAATATTTTGCAGCAACCGCTAAAAAATGTATAAATTGTATACGCATATTTATAAACCTAAAAATAAATAACATGCCCGTTTACGAAATTAATGTCAACAGTAAACCTTACAAGGTAGATGTAGATGCCACCATGCCCCTGCTTTGGGTAATACGCGACTTTGTGGGATTAAAGGGAACCAAATTTGGCTGTGGTATTGGGCAATGCGGAGCCTGCACGGTACACCTTGATGGTACACCTGCAAGGTCATGCAGCCTTCCAATAGTTGCTGCAACCGGAAAAAAAATTACTACGATCGAAGGTGTTTCTGAAAATATTGATTCTGCCATACAAAAAGCATGGATAGAATTACAGGTGCCGCAATGCGGTTATTGCCAGTCGGGGCAAATTATGAGCGCTGTTGCCCTGCTGAAGAATAAGCCTAAACCGACAGATGCCGATATAGATGCCGCCATGCAGGGTAACCTTTGCCGTTGCGGAACGTATAAGCGTGTGCGCTCTGCTATTCACAGGGCTTCAGAATTAGTGAAATAAGCTGCTGTTTATAATACTATAAAATAAATGAGTTAACCATTTCAATATTTACAAAATGCAAAAATTGGCTTCAAATATCAACCGCCGCAATTTTATAAAAATTGGCGGCCTTACCAGTGCCGGTTTTATTATGGGGCTTTCCCTAAAAGGCAATAATGGTGTAGCACAAATTGCCAATCTTAGTGAGGAGGGTATTTCTTATGAATTAACTCCCTACATTCTTATTGAAAAGTCCGGAGTCATCACTTTATTTAATTCAAAGCCGGAAATAGGACAAGGCACCTGGCAGTCTATTCCTTCATTGATTGCAGAAGAACTGGAAGTAACACTCGACCAGGTGATCATTAAACAAACCAATGGAGAAACCAAATTTGGCCCCATGCAGTTTGCAGGCGGCAGTATGTCTGTTAGGTCTAGTTATTTTGAGTTGCGAAAAGTTGGCGCCAGTGCAAAAGAAATGCTGGTAAAAGCAGCCAGCCGGCAATGGAATGTTCCTGTGGAAGAATGTTATGCTGCAGATGCAAAAGTATTTCATAAACCTTCGGGCAAAAGTATTGGCTATGGCGAACTGGCGGAAGCTGCTTCAAAATTGGAAGTGCCCAAATCGCCCAAATTGAAGGACGCCAAAGATTTTAAATTATTGGGTAAAAAAACGATGCGCCCTGATGTTCCGTTGAAGAGTTCGGGCAGAGCTGCATTTGGTATTGATGCGGAAGTGCCGGGCATGGTGTATGCATCTATTCAATTTTGCCCGGTATTTGGAGGCAAATTGTTGAGTTATGATGATGCAGCAACAAAAAAAATTAAAGGTGTTTTAAGTGTTGAAAAATGCCAACGGATTATGGGTAAATACAGGTATGATGTAGTGGCAGTAATTGCAGAAAATTATTGGGCCGCTGTGCAGGGCCGCAAAGCGCTTACCGTTAAATGGGATTACCAGGGAAATGAAAAATTTAATTCAATACAATACGCTCAAAATTTACATGAGCTTGCAAAAAAAGATGGCGTAATTGATATCAACAAAGGCGACTTTGATAAAACATATGCAGAAACGCCTTTAAAGGTGGAAGCATTTTATGAAACACCCATAGTATCGCACTCTCCCATTGAACCTATGAACTGCACTGCAAGCTGGCAGGAAGGTAATAAACTGGAGATATGGGTATCAACACAAGTGCCTGGCAGTGTGAAAAGTGATATGGCAAAAGAGTACGGAATTAAAGAAGACGACATTAAAATAAATATGTTTTTTAACGGGGGTGGCTTTGGGCGCCGCCTGTACAACGATGTTATACACGAAGCTGTTCAGCTGACAAAAAAAGTGGGCAAGCCCGTAAAATTAATCTGGACAAGAGAAGATGATACACAGCAGGGCCCTTTTCGCCCGATGACTTTTTCGGCTTTAAAGGGCGCATTGTCTGCAGATGGCACACTGTTGGCTTTTCAACATAAAGTAATTGCGCCTTCACTGGATGATACTGAAAAAGAAGGCTACGATAATACCAAAAAAGATGAGACCATGACGGAAGGCATCAGTGGTCAGCAATATGAAATTGCGAATATGAAGAATGCCTATGTAAATGCAAAGTTACATGTACCTATTGTAGCATGGCGTGCCGTTACAAGTACTACCCTTGCATTTGCACACGAATGTTTTATTGACGAACTGGCAGTAAAGGCAAAAAAAGACCCGATGGCATTTCGTTTACAAATGCTCACCGCAGCATCGGATACAAAAAATGTTTTACAAAAATTAAAAGAGGTTTCCAACTGGAGCAAACCATTGCCAAAAGGCTGGGGCCGTGGCGTGGCACAGTATGAATTTTTTGCGGGTCTTGGCGGTTATGTTGTGGAAGTTTCTACAAAAGGCCTGGGAGTAAAAATTGAAAAAGTATATGCCGTAATTGATTTGGGAACAATGGTTAACCCTGATACCGTGCAGGCCCAGGTAGAAGGCGCCATGGTAATGGCTTTAACTGCTGCAACAAAAAATGGCATCACGTTCGATAAGGGGCAAACCGTACAAAGCAATTTTAATAATAACCCTATTTTACGCATCAACGAAATGCCGCCTATTGAAGTGTTTATCTTGACCAATGGTGGTTCAAACATTAAAGGCGTTGGCGAGCCTGGTTTACCGCCGTTTGCACCAGCCTTATGTAATGCCATTTATGCAGCAACAGGTAAACGCATAAGAAAGTTACCATTTGATATTAATAAAGTGTAGGGGTGAATGGGCAATGGTGAATGGTGAAAGACGAGGCAGTTATCAGTGATACATAGAGAATAATACTCGGTGTATATTTTTCTTTATGACGCCGTTGATTTTTACCACCTGTAATTGACACTTTAAAGTAAAAAAATTACTACTCATCCGTATTTAAAAAATATTTACAACATGCATAAAGTTTTGGTATCGTCAGTTATCGCAGCAGGTGTACTTGTTATCACCAGTTCTTTTTTTCAAAAATATGATCTTAAAAAAAGTATTGAAAGGGGTAAAGAAGCCTATAGCCTTTATTGTATAAACTGTCATATGGCTGATGGAAATGGTACTGTAGATCTTTATCCGCCATTGGCAAAAGCCGATTATCTGAAGAAGCCGTCAACCACATTAATCAATATAGTTTTACTGGGACAAACTGGAGAGATTACGGTGAATAAAAAAAAATACAATGGGATAATGCCTGTACAAAATTATTTGACTGATGACCAAATTGCAGACATATTAAATTATGCACGCAATAGTTTTGGAAACAAAATACCAACTGCTATTACTCCCGGGCAGGTAAAGGCTTTACGAAAATAAAACCTTCGTTTTTACCATGAAAGAAATACTCGACATTATAAAAGCATTTGATGAAGCACAGCAACAACAATTGCAGACAGCTTTGGTTACGCTTGTGCATGTTGAGGGCTCCTCTTACAGAAGGCCAGGTGCACGCATGCTGGTAAGGGAGGATGGCGAGTTAACAGGTGCCATTAGTGGCGGCTGTTTGGAAGGAGATGCTTTAAGAAAAGCGTTACTGGCAATGGCACAAAAAAAGCCAATGCTGGTAACTTATGATACTAATGATGAGGATGACGCAATTCTTGGAATGGGACTAGGTTGCAACGGTATCATACAGGTATTGATAGAACCCATTGAACATACAGAAAAATATAACCCCGTTGAATTTTTAAAAACGCTGATTAGTAAAAGGCAAAAAGCCATATTAATTACCTTATTTTCTTTATCTGATAAAAAAGCCACTCAGCCAGGCACCTGTTTGCTATATACCGAAGAAGGATTTATTGCCGGAAATTCAACACATCTAAATGACATTTTATTAAACGATACCAACGCAGCGCTATTACAACAACAATCTTATTTTAAAAATTATATTTTCGAAAATCGCCAGATAACAGCATTTATAGAAATGATATGTCCGCCTGTTTCTCTCATAATATTGGGTGCCGGTAATGATGTACTGCCCCTTGTTGAAATGGCTGGAATTATAGGATGGCATACAACAGTAATAGATGGAAGACCTGCCTATGCCAAAGCAGAACGTTTTGGCAGCACATGCCAGGTACTGGTTAGCAAACCTGAAAATGTACTGAGCCATATTGCAATTGATGAGCAAACTGTTTTTGTGTTGATGACACACAATTACAATTATGATATAGCTATGCTGGGTGCTTTGTTAAACAAGAATTTGGTATATATAGGTATGTTGGGTGCCCGTAAAAAAAAGCAACAAATGCTTGAAGAATTACAACTGAAAGGAATGCATTTTACAAGTGAGCAATTGTCTGTTTTGCATAGCCCAATTGGATTGGATATTGGTGCCGAAACACCTGAAGAAATTGCCTTGTCAATTATTGCAGAAATAAAAGCGGTGTTGAGTGGCAGGCAAACTTTATCCCTTAAAAATAATACCACTGCCATCCACAATCGCACTGCAACCAAAATTGAGGAAGTAGCCATCTTTTCAAAACCATAAACAATTTTATTATTTCTATAAATAAACAAGCTAATAATTGCGGCATCGTTTTGCTGGCGGCTGGTAATTCTACCCGCCTGGGTAAACCTAAGCAGTTACTGCTATTTAATGGCAAAAGCCTATTGCGCCATACTATAGAGGCTGCTGTTGCTACAGGTGTAAAACCACTGATAATAGTTTTAGGAGCAAATGCCAGTTTATTGACACCTGAAATTGATGACAACAATACCCAAATAGTAATTAATACAAACTGGAAAGACGGTATGGCCTCTTCTATCATTGCAGGCCTTACTGCATTATTAGAGATATATCCTGATACAGAAAGGGTTATTCTTATGATGTGCGACCAGCCTTTTGTTACAACATCTTTGTTGAATAATTTACTAATTACACACCAGCAAACAGGTAAACCAATTGTAGCGAGTATTTATGATGGTGTTATTGGCGTGCCTGCATTATTTTATAAAAGCCATTTTAAGGAACTATTACAATTGCAAGGTGATACAGGAGCCCGCAAGATTATTAACCAGGATGTAAGTGAAGTGGCGACAGTATTTTTTGCGAAAGGAAAAATTGATATAGACACTGCAGATGATTATGAAAATTTGTTGAAAGAAAATAAGTAACAATTATTGGTTGCCTTAATTACAATAACTGATTGAATTTAGCCAGCCTGCTTATATGCCTGTTTAATAAAGTTGATTACATCTTTAGTAATTATTTTCTCATCATCTATTTTGATACGATGGGTACACATGGCGTTCCAGCTACCTGAAGTTTCTATATTGCCAGATGCAGTTACACCTTTAATGTTCACACCCAGATCCAGCCTTGTTTTGGAAGAAGGTTGAATAATAGCAAATTGTTTTTTTCTTCTCAGGCTCACATATCCTTTTTTGGGTGATATTTCTATATCTTTTCCAAAACTATTGATGGCCTTCATTAATGTATCGTACCATGGTTTCAAGTTTTCTTTTCCCTTATATTGCTCAGTTATCCAGTCGGTTTCATTTTCTGTTGCAGCTGCATTTGTTTGCCTGGCATAATGCACCAGCATATTTGCATTGCAATGTGTAAAGCCATGTTTTTCTTTTAGATATTTAACGAGTTCGCCATGTTTTTCAACTCCGGTTTTAGTAAGAATGGCAGCCCATTCAGCTATTTTTTGCCGGATGTTTTTTCTATATTAGCAATTTGACTGCCATATGCCTTGTTTAAAGATTCAATGCTCATAAATTATCTTTTTAACATTTTTTCATATTTTTCTATCCATTCCTTCACAGTTAATTTACTGCATAGCTCCCCAATTAATGTGTAAGGAATATTTTCCGGTTTCTTAAAACGTATACAGCTTTTACCCATATCTAATTTTCCAACACCTGCTTTTGCATATTCACCGGTAAACCATTTCAATAAATCAGCATCGGCATACATCCCCATATGATAAAGTGCAATAAAGTTTTTTTGCGATGCCAACGAAAGAAAAGGTAAAGGTAGTTTGGGATCGCAATGATAACCCGGCGGGTAAATGCTGTGTGGCACAACATATCCAATCATACCATACCCCATTCCTTCAGCAAACCCCTTTGGCAAATTTTTCTGGATTGTTTTCCTGAGTTTAGTAATTATATACTGCCTATCGGCTGGCGATTCAGCAACATATTGTTCTACTGTTACTGCCTGAGATTGCATAACTACTTTATTTTTTTGTAATAAAAATTTTGTCTTTTTTCATGGGTATCGGTGCCATCATCCACAAAAGCGTATAATGAATCTTTAGTGATTAGTTTATATACAATACGTTTGGGGAAATCATGCTGGCTGTTTTCAAAAACAAACTCATTGTTTGCTGATTTTGTCATTTTAAAACTAACAGGCGTTTTATAATTTTGATCTTCCACAGTAGAGATATAAAAAATCCCTTCGCTAGTATTTTTTAGGGCAACCCTTTCATTAATGATGGTATCATTACCCTTTATCAGGTACCCTTTACTTTGCAAATAATTTTTATCTATCTTTCTCCATTCTTCATAAATAGCGCCCCGTTTAGTAGTCATTTTCCACGTACCTTCCAGAGCATACAGCTTCTTAAATACTTTTTCATCTGTGAAAAAAAATGCTGACAAACCTATAACAACAGTAATTGAAATTATTATTTTTTTCATTTCTTCTTTTTTAGAAGTTTTGAAAGTATAAGATTACACAATTCCCTGGCAAACTGTTTCCACTCCTTTTTTGAAAGCGGGTTGATGTCATCTACAAAAAACTACTTATGTTTTGCGAGGTAAGGTGTCTGCTTAAACCCTGTTCTTTCAATTAATTCATTAAATACTTCTTCATTTGCTTTAAACGAAGCAGAAACGTTAATATTGTCAGGGGCAGTAACCAAAAGTAGTTACTGACAATAGTAAAACACGATCACGACACCATTTTATTTCTACGGTTACATTTTCAAGGCTTTTGCAAATTTGCTGTATTTCATCCAATGTCATTTCCTTTTTTTTGTAGATGCTTTTGCAATCGTATTATAGTCCAATGCCAGCTTTACCCACCAGGTTAATTTCAATTTTGTATTCAATACTTCTTTATCTACAAACACAAATCCCTTCATTATTTTACCGGTAAACTCCATTGGCCTGCAGCCTTCTTTTTCCAATACTTCATCCATTTTTTGAGGATCAAGCCTTACCATCATAGAATCTTTTTGAATACCTACGCACATTTTATCATTTACCATAAAACATACCCCGCCAAACATTTTCTTCTCTTCCACATTTTTATGGGTGGCCGCAATTATTTCCCTTACCCTGTCTGCTAATTTTTCATCATACGCCATAGAAGTTGTAATGCATTTTTACAAACAGTAATGTACACAATTATTTTTGTTGTGGAACTGAATGTAATGCAATCCTGTTACCTTCTGTATCTTTTATTACTGCCATAAAACCATATTCAGGGCTAATTTCTGTTTTAGGAACCATTATGCTGCCGCCTGCACCAGCCACTTTATCCAATACATTTTGCACATCCGGGTTTGCATTCAGGTAAATCAACGGCCCATCTGTACCCGAAGGAATATGAAACCCATCACTGTGTACCAATGCACCCCCCACCTGTGTAATCATATCATCCAGGGGAAACATCCTCATTTGTAAATTTGGCATATCCATGGGCATCATACTAATTGCAAAAATAGTTTCATAAAATTTTTGTGCCCTGTTTAGGTCGGTTGTTGGTATTTCAAACCAATTAATTGCGTTGTTCATATAAAGTTTTTAAATGTAAAAAGATGTTGTTTAAACCTATTGTTGCAATTGCATATTACCCCTTAAAGTTCTACAATATATTTTGACAATTTACACCGTTTGTAAAAATATAGGAAGATGTGTTCAATCCCGGTTTGTTGTTATTTAGGCTTTTCAATTACTTTTTTTAGGGTAAATATTGGGTATAAAAAATATATACATTTGCTGTGGTTTTAAAAATAAGTATAAGGCAAAGCAGAGAGTATGGTAAACAATTTAAATTGTAGGTTTGAAATCGAACGATAAACAAATACCTTATCAGGATTTTTATCACCCTGCATCATCGCCACCAATTGCTCATTGATATAGAATTCTTTAATTTTTAAATTCTTTGATGTTTTCATAGTAAACGAAATACCCCCCATCACGCCCGATAATACAACAGTTGTTTCTACTTCCGCATAATCCCATTCATAAGGCTGTTTAATAATAGTAGTGCTATCAGTTCCATCCCACATAAGTTTATCGCTTCTGCGTGCAGCATCAGGATTTAAATATTGTATATTAAATGTTGCCAGGGTGTCGGCACCAAGTATTAAAAAATGATGGGAAGCAGCATCTATACCTCGTTGATTATGATAACCCGAATTTTGAAAGGAATATGATCCATCATTATTTTTCACCTTTTCTATATTGCTCGACTCTTCTTCAAAATAGTTAATCAAACAATGATAAGTGCTGTCGACGTCTTTAAATGGAAAGTCTGCCCTATACTTAATAATTTTACTTTTACTGGTCTGAAAATGGGGAATTAAAGCAAGTGCGCCGTTGGCTAAATTGCTTCCAATATTTCGTTTAACGCCTGTTTTCTCATATTTTACTTCCGAAGGGTATAAAGAAAAAGAAGGATCAGTAATGTGTTGGATACTATCATTAGAACTACTAAATTCCGATTGCATAATCGGGGTTCCAGTAATGGCTTTTCCCTCAAATACACAGGCGGGTTTTAAGATCATCGATTTATTGCCAATCGGTTCGGGTTGAAATAACCATCTTGCCATACTGTCAAAAGATTTTACAAAATAAGCAGGATACGCCGGTAACCTAGTAAGCAACACCTGGTCTTTAGGTGAACACTCTTCAAAAATATTTACAGCTAAAGTCCTGTCTAATATCAATGAATCATTTGAGCCGTTTACAAGGCTGCACTTTAGTTCAAATGATGTATAAAGGGACCGAAGGCTATCAATATAGTCACTAAATTTACCTTTATCATTTATCAATAAAAACAGGTACCATTGGCCTGGTTCTCTATTTTTTACCTGGGTTTTAAATTTAGCTGTTTTGGAAAAAATGCCCAGAGGCTTTACGGTAAGCGTAACATCAGACATTGTAACATTCCAACGCTCCAATATTGCAGTGACAAAACTATTTTTTATGGCAGATTTTACTGATTCGTTTGAAGCCAAAATTACCCTGGATATACCAGGGCTGGATGTACCTGGACCCATCATACCCATATGATCGGGCTCCCAGATATAATCAAATTTTTCTATTACTATAACAGGTTGTTGACTATTACCTGGTTTCCATAAAAACAGCATTAAAACAGCAAGTGTAATACGCAATATTTTAAACATTATCGTAAATTATTGCAGTAATATACAAATCTATTTTATCAGCTGCAACCATTCCGATTCTTATATTTTAAAGTATTTCATTAAAAATTTTGTTGCCGGCAGTATCTTTAAAAAGGTTCCTGATAATATTTTTAATAAACGAAACGTAACCGATAGGTATTTGGAGGATTATTACAGTAAGATAAAAACTGAAGCATTTATATGCAGTACATTTACAACATGAAGTTTGACATCAGCTGTGAATTATCGTACGAAGTATTTTCGCCCACCACTTTCATTTTTAATATACAGGCAGTAAGGTCGGCCAACCAAATAATTATTGAAGAATCAATATTAATTAACCCCATTTTAGCCTTTGAAGAACTTACAATAAATAATGCAGATACAAGGTTTATAAAACTGGAAGTAAACCAGGGTACATCATTTACCATCAGCTACAATGCACAGGTAGATGTTGAATATAAAATTGTTGATGAAGCGATATTGTTGCACCAAATACCAATTATTGAACTTGATACAGAGGTATTACCTTATCTTTTCCCCAGCAGGCATTGCCAGTCGGATAAATTACGAAAATTAGCTGCAAAAGAATTTGGACACTTCGCCAACGACTATTTAAAAGTAACGGCTATAAACGACTGGATATTTAGTAATATAGACTACGTCGGCGGCTCTACTGATTCTGGTACCTCTGCATACGATACCCTCATTCAGCGAGAAGGTGTTTGTAAAGATTTTGCACATCTTGGCATTGCACTGTGCAGAGCTATTGACATACCTGCACGTTATTTAACAGCTTATGCATATAATTTAAACCCTCCTGATATTCATGCCTGTTTTGAAGCGTATATTGGAGGAAACTGGATAATTTTTGACGCTACCAAATTAGTACCCGTAAACGGACTGGTAAAAATTGCCAATGGAAAAGATGCTACAGAAGCTGCAGTGGCCAGTTTTTTTGGCAATACCAATTGTACTTTTATGAATGTGCAATGTACTGCTGCCGAACAGGGCTTTACACCATTTATACGGGCAGCTGGTTTAATGCAGGCATTAACTTATTAATGCTGCCACTATGCATATTCTATTTTGCGATGTGGCGCATATTGTAAAATCTTTTTCTTTAATTCGGCCGGCCGGTAGGGTTTTAACACATAATCAGTAAACCCCTTTTCATAAATAAGTGCACTCATATCTTCCAGCAATGTAGCGGTAAAGGCCAATACAGGCGTTGCTGCATCTGTTTCCCGTATTTTTTTTATGGCAGCATAGCCATCCATTTCAGGCATTTCAAGGTCCATTAATATCAAATCAAATTTGTGGTACTTTAACAGTTCCAGCGCATGTATCCCATTGCTGGCTTCTTTTATCTGTACACCCCATTTATGTAAAAAGCTAATTAAAATGCTGGCATTAATTTCATTATCTTCTACCACCAATACTTTTAATCCCTTTGTATCGGCAGTGCTTTCAATACCAGGTACATTTTCGCTTACTTTAATTTCTTCCGGCGATGCATTTTCAAAATTGATGCTGAAATAAAAACGTGATCCTTCACCAAGGTCGCTTTCTACTTCTAACCGGCCGCCAAATTTATGTACAAGCCGCTCGCTTATGGTAAGGCCAAGCCCGGTACCGCCATATTTGCGGCCAATTTCGTCTGTATGCACTTGAGCAAAACCCTGGAATATTTCGGCCTGCTTGTTTTTAGGAATACCAATACCGGTATCTTTCACTTCAAATAAAACCCTGCAGGCTGTTGCAGTAGTCTTTTCAACTTTTATAGTGAAAATAACACAGCCGTCATTGGTAAATTTTAAAGCGTTCGATAAAAGGTTATTGATAACCTGGCTTAACTTTACTTCATCGCTGATAACGTTAACAGCCTTCAATTGCTCATCGGCAAAAACAACAAAATCTATATCCTTATTTTTAAACTGTATCTCAAACGATTTATTGGTATTGTCAATACATTCTTTCAGGTTAAAAGATTGTTTTTTAAGTTCTAGTTTTCCGGCATCAATTTTACTAAAATCAAGAATATCATTAATTATACCCAGCATGTGTTCAGAAGAATAGCGTAAAATATTTACATGCTTTTTAATATTTTCCGGAAGGTTAGGTTCCATTAAAACCAGGTTGGAAGTACCTATGATTCCATTCAATGGTGTACGCAGTTCGTGACTCATACTGCTTAAAAAGCGGGCTTTTGCCTTAGCGGCATTTTCTACATTGTCTTTATAAATCTGTAATTCTTTTTCAGCTATTTTCTTTTCGGTAATATTTCTTATGCTGATGATCTGGCATTTTACATCATCTTTATAAAAGGTATTGCTTTTAATGTAGGCAAAAAATTTATCCTTGTTATGCGTAATAAAACTGGCCTCTCCCTGCCAAAAATCGGGTATATTATCCATTACCAAAACCATATTCTCGCTATCCTGTGCAAGGTACCGCATCATCATACGGCTAAGATTTAGTTTTTTAAGATCTATCTCTGGTGGAAGCGCAAACATGCTTACCATTCTGTCATTATAATCTATAATATCATTATTTTCCTGGTTGATTATTAAATACGCATCTACATACAGTTCAAGCAGGGCCTGTTGATAGGTCATTTCCCAACTATTGGTTTCTTTAGTTTTTTTGCCAAAAAAGCGGCTTAAAGCTGTCTCCTTTTTATTTACCACATTTTCCATAGAATAATTTATTGTGCTTACTGGATATTTTATGCTACACTAAACAACGATAAAAAGGGTAAATTATTAGCTTCTGCAAAAATTGTAATCGATAAAGAATATTTTCCGGCTTTTTTCGTTATGGTCGTATAATCAGAATTAATAATTAAAATTGAAATACATGGATTCTGAAATTTTTGTATTTGACAGCAGGCTTGATGGAGATTTTTTAAGAAGTATTTATGAGGATGATAAGGAGCATGCAGAAATGGTTTTTGAAAAATTTCTACAATCTATCAATATACAACTAACTGAAATTGAAGAAAGTTATACTACCGGTGACTCTGAAATTTTTAGAAAACAAATTCATAAATTAAAACCTGTGTTAAGTTTTGTTGGCTTAACAGGTTTAACAAATAAAGCCGCAATTATAGAAAATGGCTGTAAAGATGTGACTGATACCACTTCTTTATCAGCATTATACACAGCTTTTAAAAATGAATTATCCGAAATGATACCTGTTGTTGAAAATGATTTGATTAAACTTAAAGCCTAATTGTTTAAACCTTTCCTATGAACTTAAATTCAATTATTGTTGATGATGAACCTATATCCAGGAGCTTCCTGGAACGCTACTGTGAAAAAATAGGTACGGTTAATGTTCTTGGTTCTTTCCCTAACTCTGAATCTGCATTGGCATTTTTACAAAAAAACGAGGTCGATATTTTATTTCTTGATGTAGAAATGCCCGGTGATACCGGATTTCAGCTATTGGATAAACTAATCGTTATGCCCAAGGTAATTCTCACCACATCCAAAACAGATTACGCTTATGATGCGTTTCAATACAATGTAACAGATTATCTAAAGAAACCCTTTTCGTATGTGCGTTTCCAGGAGTCTGTCAGCAAGGCATATGAATCGGCCGGCGATAAAAAAGAACAGGTAACCGAACCGAAGAAAGAAGATGTTTTTATTAAATCAGATGGTAAACTTACCCGCCTGAATTATGATGATATTTTATACATAGAAAGTGTGGGCGATTATGTAAAATATTGTACACCCGACAAAAAGTATATAACACATAGTACGCTAAAGGCAGTAGAAGAAAAAATAAGCGGCCAGCACTTTATGAAAGTACACCGTTCGTTTATTGTAAACCTGCGTAAGATCAGTAATATCCAGGAATACACATTATTGATTGGCAGTTCGCTTATACCCATCAGCAAATTACTTAAAACAGAAGTGATGGGAAGGCTAAACCTTGCTGTATAATTATTGTGCAACAAACTGATGTAGAATTTCTAAAATAATTAAATGTCCCTTTACAAGGGGCATTTTTAGTTGATTAAACCAGTATGCAATAGCGGTTTCAAATTAAACCATGCTTTAGCAAAGCAATAAGCTGTAGGAATATTTTACCAAATCGATTATTTTCAACCATTCGCCGAAATATACTCCCCAATAATCGAAAAATAATAAATGCTGCAGCAATTAGTTGCATTTTTACATCAGAAAGGCGACAACAGTTTTATGAATTAAGTATCAAACACAACAAACAGGCAAACAAACAAAAATATTTAAAAACACATTATCGTTAAATGTGTTTAGCTTAACCTCAAATAGAAAAAATTAATTTCACGTTTTCAGGAAATTTTTAAGGTGTTCCCTAGTGGGGACATTTTTTATTTACACTACTGTGTGCAAAAAATAAATAATTTTGTCCAGTTATCCGGTTTAATGAAAACCCATTTAATTAATGATCTACAATACCAATGACGAGAAAAAATTTTATAAAAACGGGCCTGCTGGTTACCACCAGTGTATTAGTCACAGAATCATTTTGGATGGAAAGATATTTCTTTGAGACCAATGATTTTTATATAGGTACTGCAACAAAGGATACACAAAATATAAAAATTGTTCAAATTTCAGACCTTCACCTTCACTCAATAAATTATCAGTTGATTAAACTGGTTAAAAAGCTTAACAAATTACAACCCGATTTAATTGTATTTACAGGTGATGCTATCGACAAAGCAAAAAACATTTCTTTATTAAACAATTTCTTACAATTAATTGATTCAAAAATAAAGAAGGTTGCTATTTTAGGCAATTGGGAATACCAGGGAAATGTTGACCTTATTGCGTTGGATAAAATATACACAGCTAATAATTGCGACTTATTAATTAACCAAACAAGCCAGTATACTTTTCAAAACAAAACGGTTTCCATAACAGGTGTTGACGACTTTCTTCATGGCCATCCGGATTTTGATACTGCAACCAAGGACTACAAAAAAAGTGACCATCACATTGTCTTAAATCATTGCCCACAGTATAGCGACAGTATTTCTACACAAATGAAAGAGGACGTACCTATAGACTTTATTTTATCGGGCCATACACATGGCGGACAAATTAATTTTTTTGGATTTATTCCTTATTTGCCAAAGGGATGTGGCCCCTATTTAAAAGGTTGGTATAATACTAACAATCCAAAAATGTATGTTTCAAAAGGAATTGGTACAGGTATTATTCCCGCAAGATTTTGTGCAAGGGCAGAAATAGCTATTTTTAATTTATCAGCATAATTATAAAATACACAGCTTATTTTAATAAACCATTCTGCGTTAAATAAAAAGGGGTTGAAAAATTCTTTCTCATATGTCTCACAAAATCAATTAAAATTGGAGTGTTCATCATGTGTTTTAATATATTTATTTTTATATTATATTTTAAATAATTGGTTGGCATTGCTATTTTTTGTAACATAGCCGTGTGATAATTCATAGTAATAATTTTAATAAAGCATGTTGAGCAACATAGAAAATGAACGGCTGTCCAAATCATCTAACAATAAAAACTGGAAAAGGTGGGGCCCATATGTTTCAGAACGCCAGTGGGGCACAGTTAGGGAAGATTATAGTGCAAACGGAAATACCTGGAATTATATTAACCATGACCTTGCAAGAAGCTATGCCTACCGTTGGGGTGAAGAGGCAATAGGTGGTTTTTGCGATAGCGACCAGTTGTTATGCCTTGCCCCAGCTTTTTGGAATGGCAAAGATCCGATTTTAAAAGAAAGGCTATTTGGTTTAACCAATGGAGAAGGCAACCATGGAGAAGATGTTAAAGAATTGTATTTTCACCTTGATTCTTCCCCTACTTACTCCTATTGTAAATTCCTGTACAAATATCCGCAGCAGGCTTTCCCATACACAGAACTATTAGAGCAAAATAAGAAAGACCGCCTGAGTCCGGAGTATGAAATATTAGATACCGATATCTTTAAGGATAACCGCTATTTTGATTGTTACATTGAATATGCAAAAGCGGGAATAAATGATATACTGATGAAAATTACGGTGTATAACAGGGGGCTTGAAGCCGCTACTATTCATATCATTCCTCATCTTTGGTTCCGTAATTTTTGGAAACATAATTCACGTTTTAGCAAACCCGGCATTGTATCAGTTGCCACCAACTGCCTGCAAACCACCTCAAGCCGCAATGGCAACTTCTTTTTCTATCACCAGGGAGGCGAGCAATTATTTTGTGAAAATGAAACCAACAACCAACGGATGTATCACCGGCCCAATGATGTTCCCTTTGTAAAAGATGGAATCAACAACTATATCGTCAATAAAGAAAATTCTGTTAACCCTGCCAAAGAAGGTACCAAGGCAGCTATATGGCTAAAAGAAAAAATCCAGGCCGGAGCATCAAAAACTTTCCAGTTAAGATTAAGTAATATACAACAGGAAAATCCCTGGGCAGATTTTGATGAAATATTTAAAAACCGCCAGGCAGACGCAGATCAATATTACGATCAACTGTCACCCAAAAAATTATCGACCAAAAACCAGGCATTGCTGCGAAGTTCGATGAGTGGTTTGCTATGGACCAAGCAATTCTATTACCTTGATGTATTTAAATGGCTGTTTGGAGAGCCGAACGAAACAGCTCCTCAGCGAAATTATAAACGCAATCACGACTGGCAACACCTTACCTGCAGAAATATTATTTCTATGCCTGACAAATGGGAATATCCCTGGTTTGCAGCATGGGATCTTGCCTTTCATGCCGCGACGTTTGTTCATGTTGACCCTGTTTTTGCCAAGCAGCAATTATCTCTGGTACTAAGGGAATATTACATGCATCCTAATGGCCAAATTCCGGCTTATGAATGGAACTTCAGCGACGTTAATCCACCTGTACATGCATGGAGTGTTTGGTATGTGTACGAAGCAGATAAGAAAAAAACAGGTGTTTCTGACTGGGACTTTTTGGAAAGGGCTTTTCAAAAATTACTGATGAACTTTACCTGGTGGGTAAATCAAAAAGATGCCAACGGCACCGATATTTTTGAGGGCGGTTTTTTAGGTTTGGATAATATTGGTGTGTTCGATAGAAACCATATGCCACCTGGCATTAAAAAATTGCAGCAGGCGGATGGTACCAGCTGGATGGCCATGTATGCGATCAATATGTTACGCATCTCTTTGGAACTGGCACAACATAACCAGGCTTATGAAGAATCAGCCGCCAAGTTTTTCCGCCACTTTTTGAATATTGGATGGGCTATGCACCATATCGGTAAAAAAGATATTTCTTTATGGGATGACCAGGATGCATTTTATTACGATGCCATTCAATTTGAAAATGGAACCAGCCAGCGTTTAAAGATCCGTTCACTTGTCGGGATCATTCCACTGCTGGCAGTTGAAATAATGCCAAAGAGTGTATTTGATCAATTAAGGGAATTTAATACCCGGTTACAGGTGATAAAACTTACCAGGCCCGATTTAACCCGTATCATCTCAGACATTGAAAAAAAGAATAAGGATGGTAATTATTTATTTGCCATTATGATTGGTGACCGGCTTGAACATTTGCTGAAAAGATTGCTGGATGAAGAAGAGTTTTTATCCAATTACGGAATCCGTTCCCTGTCAAAATGTTACCAGGATAAGCCCTACACATTTGGATACCAGGGCAGCAATTACAGCATACAATATGAGCCTGGAGAAAGCTCCAGCTCCATGTTTGGCGGCAATAGCAACTGGCGTGGCCCCATCTGGTTTCCGTTAAATTACCTCATCATCCAGGCGCTTAGAAAATATTACGAATATTATGGTGATGCCTATACATATGAATTCCCTGCCGGGTCAGGAAATAAGCTGAACCTGAAACAGATTGCCAACCAACTTACCAAAAGGCTCTTAAAAATTTTTGAAAAGAATGATGATGGAAAATTTCAGTATCATGCCAGCAACCAGCCAGAATGGGCCGACAAACATTTTAAAGAACATCACCTGTTCTATGAATTTTTTCACGGCGATACCGGCCAGGGTCTTGGAGCTTCTCATCAGACAGGATGGACAGCCTTGATTGCTAATTTATTGCTGGAGATGGATGAAGAATAGAAGTAAATTAAATACAGCACTTCCCTAATATAAAGTTACAAAATAGCTGTCTGCCATGTATTTATTTTCAGAAATTTAATTTCTTCAATAACTATAAATAAACACAGTTCAAAAAACTATAATGATATAGGATTGATCTTCGCTAACCATTCACCAGCGGTGCTATTTTTGTACCAATCAGCTCAATAGATTCCATCAATTTTGTATGCGACAAACCTGCGTTATCCATTTGAAAAGTAAGTCTTGAAATGCCCCCCAGCGCTTCGCTATGGCGGATAATTTTTTCTGCCACTTCTTCCGGGCCGCCAACCAGCAGCGCACCCAGTTTACCTGTTTGTACATCAAACCTTTCTCTTGTAACCGGTGGCCAGCCACGCTCCTTTCCTATCCGTGTAAAAGTTTCGGCATAGCCAGGAAAATAATCATCCACTGCCTCTTTGCTGGTTTTACCTATATAGCCCAGTGAGTGTAACCCTACTTTTAATTTATCGGGCGAATGCCCTGCTTTTTTTCCTGCTTCTTTATAAAGATCAATCAATGGGCGAAAGCGATGTGTTTCGCCGCCAATAATGGCAACCATCAAAGGCAGACCAAGCATACCTGCACGTATAAACGAAGCTGGGGTTCCACCCACACCAATCCAGACAGGCAACGGATCCTGCACTGGCCTTGGATAGATGGGCTGGTTCTTTAATGCAGGCCTGAATTTACCCGACCATGTTACATATTCATTGTCGCGGATATTGAGTAGCAGTTCCAACTTTTCAGAAAAAAGTTCATCATAATCATTGAGGCTAAAACCAAACAATGGAAAAGCATCTGTAAAAGAACCACGCCCCACCACCATTTCAGCACGGCACTGCGAAATCAAATCGAGTGTAGCAAAATTTTGAAACACCCGTACAGGGTCTGCCGCACTAAGCACTGTAACTGCACTGGTAAGCCTGATACGCTTTGTGCGTGCCGCGGCGGCTGCCAGAATAAGTGTAGGAGCTGCATCCAAAAACTCCTGGCGATGGTGCTCGCCAATACCAAAAACATCAAGGCCGGCATTGTCTGCATGCGCTATTCTTTCCAGCAACTGCGCCAGCGAATCTGTATTGCTGATGGCGTTACCAATATTACTACTGCCCTTTGCGGCAAAACTATCAATCCCTATTTCCATAAAAGCTTTCTTTAAATAATGCAGGTTATTTGTACACGAATATAATTTACAAAAGCCATGTTGTTACTTTAATGGCACAATTCAAATTGTGCAGCAACAACTCGTTGGTGTTTACACCAACAACGGTTCAGCCTCGGCTGCGCCCCCATCTGCCGAAACCAGGATCAATAATTTGAATTGTGCCCTTAATTAAACAATACTTTATACAAATACTGCCAATTATACCAAGGCAAATTTTTCATTACCTGCCCTATCACTGTTACCTGTTAACCGCCTGCTTAATTCAGGAAAGCGTATTGCAGCAGTGATCCAAACAAGACATTGAATAATAACCGGTACAAAAACAGCCTGCTGGTGTTCCAGGTGGGTAACAATAGCACCGCCAACATAAGCTGCCAGCAGTAATGTACCTAATAAACCTGTTCGTGGAATAATAAAAAGTATAATGGAAATAATTTCCAGTACACCAATTATTTTAAATGTTCCAGCTGAAATGCCCATAGCTGCGGCGCCTTTTAAAACTTCTTCCCCACCCATTAATTTCAAAGATGCACTGGCTATAAATACCAATGATAATATGCCGGTTAGTACCCAGCCGGTAATGTTTTTTGTTTTCTGTTGCATAATTATTTTATTTAGAATGCAAAGTTATATACCTTTACTATCTAAAAGATACTAATATCTTTTTGGATACCAGTATCCTTTTGTATAGCAACAAAATATACCATCATGATAAATACACCAATTGTACATAGCGGCGAAGCCTGCACTAAAAGTATTGCCGCTATAAGGGATACGCTTTATGTATTAAGCGGCAAATGGAAATTACCTATTATTATTGCGCTTAAAAGCAGTCCCAGCCGGTTTAAAGATCTGCAGCGCCAGTTACAGGATATTACTCCAAAAATTTTATCGAAAGAATTAAAAGAACTGGAGCTGAATGAATTTGTTACCAGAACGGTATATGCCACTTCACCGGTAACGGTAGAATACAACCTTACCAAATACAGTGAAACGCTTAACAAGGTTATTATAGAAATGAGTGACTGGGGGCTTCAGCATCGTAAACGCATGATGAATAACAGCAGGAAAGAAAAAAAACTATATCGTTACAGTAAATAACCATTTGTTGTTAACTTCAACATAGCTGAGAACCTGAAAGTGTGTATACCAAATGGTTTATATTTTTTCTACATTTTCTCTTGTTAACTCTCCTTTTGTATCGCCTGTATTTAAAGCAGTGGCTGGTTCAAATAACATAATGGCTACTTCATTTTCTGCTACGGGCCTGTGTTCAACATTTCTTGGCACCACTAAAAATTCATTCTCGTTAATTTCTACAGTTTTATCGCGGAACTCCATTTTAAATTGCCCTTTTAGTACAAAAAACATTTCGTCCTCCTGCTCATGCTTATGCCAAACAAATTCGCCCTGAAATTTTACCAGCTTAACATGTTGCCCGTTTAATTCTGCAACAATGCGAGGGTTAAAATAGTCGTTAAAAAGCGATAGTTTTTCACCAATATTTATTTTATCCATTGTATTTATTTTAGTTGTTGAATTTCAATTTCTCCAGCACAAAAATCAGGTTGACAACTGTGCGTTAACTTTGCACGTACTCAGTGATATATTTTTGAATATGCGTATGAAAACGAGTATATTTTATTTTATATGCACAAAGCTAACAACAGTTGGTTTTCTTTTGCCAGTTAATAAAAAAATGTGTAAAATTTTCCCCGGAATGTGAATTTTATTGAATTCGATTTGTTTTTTAAAGCCGTCATTATATGGCATTGCAATTGACTAACCTCATAAACTAAAATAAATTGTATGAAAATTATTGGCATTATATTAATCGTTGCGGGAATTTTAATGTTCGTATTTCGGGAAGTTAATTTTACAACAGAAAAGAAAGTTGTTGATGTAGGCCCAATAGAAATTAACAAGAAAGAAAATAACAAAGTTACCTGGCCCATGTATGCAGCAGGTATTGCTGTTATTGCAGGAATTGGGGTTATAGTGGCTGATAAAAAGTCAGCTTAGTAATATTAATACCTTTTGACGGGATGCTAAATGACTTCATTTTTGCATAAATTAAATAACCTTATCATCAGTTTTTTTTCAAAATATCTTTCTAAACATCCATGTATTTTTTTTATGCTTTTTTTATTTTTTAAGATATAAATTTTGTTAAGGCATTATTATTTTTCACCAGCTTAAACGGGTAAAAATGATTTGAAAGATTCTTAAAATAATAAGGGTATATGCAAAAGTGGCGGCGGCCTGAATGTTTTCCTTTGCCTTCCCGTAATTGTAGAAATTAAAATACCTGAATTATACTAGTTTACAAATTCACCAACGCACCATTTAATTCTATTTCCCGCATGCCGGCTTTTATGGCAGAATTATATAAGAGTGAGATCATTCTTTTGTCGAACGACGAGTAGACTGTTGCAAAATTAAAAACATCGTAAAGACAACTGTCATCAAATTCAGGGAGCTTTACATGTCCAAAAAAACCAAGAGCATGCATCATTTCATGGCGCATCACATAACGGTTAGCAAGCTGCGTATTGTCATCTGTCCGTGTAATATCATTAAAAATTACAGCGCTGTCAATTTTTTTATCGGTGCCCCAAAAAGAATACGTAAACCCTGCACGGGACAATGCTTGGTATGAGATAGCGGCGGCTGGCTCAGCATTAAAAAAAGTATTTTTATCGGTCAAATATATCAATAATGTTGCTTTTGATTTATCCATAGTTTTTTTTAAAACAAGCTCCGGTGCCGTGAGTAAATTAAAATCCCTCATGATGAAATCCAGCTCATTATTGATATAGGTAAAAGACGTATCTACCATATATACAAGTATTTCTTTGGCCCTCCATTTTCTTACAGTCGCACCATCGCCACCAGGAGCATTAAATACAAGTTGTTTAAATCCAGATAATTCCAAGGCACTATAGGTTTTACCTACAACCACAGGTGTTGATGGTTTAACAACTGCATTATCTTCCTTTTTACAGGAGATAATAGATAATACCAAAAAAAGAAATATTGAACCCCTCATGCCGTTTAAGTGTGTTTAGTAGTATAAATCGTCGATACCGATTGAATAGTTGCCTGTAAGTTCTGCCGATTTTTTAAATATACAAAATTTACAATGGTCATTATAATTGTAAACAGCTTAAAAACCCAGACCATTTTTTTATACCAAGCAAAAATCTACACCGCACAATTATACAAATTGCGATTGAAAAACAGAGATCTCGATTTTAATTTTTTTTAAAGCTTGCCAATAATATTTCCATTACATACAGTTAGGTTTAACAGGTGCTATTACTTAAAGTTAGGGGCTTGTTATAATGGCGGGTGGGTAATAGCAACTTTTAACTTCAGTCACCCAATAAATTGAGTAGATTATGGAAAATGGAAGTGCAGCAATGAAAAAAGCACAAACGGTAAAACACTTTGCCTGGTATTATGGCAATTTTAATTTTTACTGTTTGTGCTTTCTATCGTGGTTTTTCTTTTGGATTAATATTTTTGTCAGCTAATTATTAATAAAGGCATTAGCCGTAATAAAAGCTGGTATTTTTTCAAAATCCTGGTATTTATCAAAAAAGAAATCAGCTCCCAGTGATTTACATTTTTCCTCTACATGCGTATCTATACTATCTGACAGAATTATTACTGTGGCATTTTCATTCGTTGCCTTAAATTCTTTTAATAAATCTATCGACGAACTACCTGGCAAACTACCATCAAGCAATACTACATTTGGTTTTATTTCTTTAAAAAGTACTGATGCATCTTTATAAGCCACCGCCCCATAAACAGTTTTAATATTTTCGGTTTCGGAGAGTATATTTTGCCACCTTTCAATTATGAATACTGAACTATCAACAACAAGAACTACAATTTTTCCCATTGATATTACTTTACACAAAGAACTGATATTATTAAATAGTAAAATTTAGTAGAAGCAGCCTTGATTTTGTAGAGTTAACTTCAATTAATTGGTAGTATTTATACTACTGCCTTGTAGAATAAATATGTTTATTGTATTGCCATTAATGAATAATTCTTATCGCGTAGAAAACGGATAATTATTTACAATCAGGTCAATAAAACCCTACACATCTGCAATTATATTATGTGCAATTGCATAGCGGGTAAGATCGGAGTTTGTAGATATGTCTAGTTTTGTCATTATCCTGCTGCGATGGGTACTGATAGTGGTTAATGCCAGTGAAAGCATATCAGCAATTTGGGTTAACGATTTACCGAATGCAAGCAATTTAAAAATTTCAAATTCCCTGTTGGTAAGCATTTCATGAGGCTTTTTATCTGAATCAATATGATTCAATAATTTTTCTGCAATTTCAGGTGTTATATATTTTTTTCCTGCAAAAATCCTTTGCAAAGCTTTAATCAAATCATAAGGGGCAGCATTTTTATTCATATAGCCTGCTGCACCGGCTTTTAAAACCCTAACCGCATATAACTCTTCCGGGTAAATACTCAATATCAATACCGGCAGTGAGGGTTTTATCAATCTGATTTTTTCCAAAGCTTCCAGGCCACTTGTTCCCGGCATATCAAGATCGGATATAACCAGATCCCAGTGATGGTTCATTACCTCGTTTATCAGGGTTTCACCATCACCTACTTCCTTTATTTCTACAAAAGGATATTCGTCCTTAAGAATCTGTATAAGCCCTAAACGGATAATACTATGGTCATCGGCTAAAAGTATTCTTTTCATTGCATTTATCTGAAAGCATGCTTTTTTAATTGGTATATGGGAGAATCATAATAATTTTTGTTCCTTTTCCTGGAGATGAAATCAGGTCGAATTTTCCACCCAATGAAAATACTCTTTCCTTCATACCAAAAATACCAAATGATTTTTTGTTTTGAATAGATTCAGTATCAAAGCCTTTTCCATCGTCTTTAATTGAAACAATAATGGTATCGTCTTCAATACTTAATACTGTAGTAACTAATTTTGCGCAGGCATGCCTGGTGATATTGGTAAATGCCTCCTGGTATACCCTGAAAATGCAGGTAGTGATTTGCTCAGATGATTTAATTTCAGTTTCCGAACAGTTAAATTTTACAGGTATTCCTGTATTGGCGTTAAATTGATTGCCAAGCCATTCCATTGCTTCCAGTAATCCATAATCGTCTAAAATAACCGGTCTTAATTCGCTTAATATTCTTCTAATCGATTGATTGCTTCCGTCCAGCAATCCAATAATATTTTTCAGCTTACTTTTTAAGGCGGCTGCTTCTTCAGGCATTTTTTTATCAATCCAAACTACATCCATTTTTATTGCTGTTAACTGCTGACCAAGTTCATCATGAATTTCGCGGCCAATCCTTTTGCGTTATTCTTCCCGTATGCCTTGCAGATGAGCGGTTAACTGGCGTAATTGCTCGGCTGTATTATTAATTTCTTCCTGAGCTTTTTTACTTTTAGTCATATTTCTTGTAACGCATAACAGCGATACTATTTTTCCTTCCTGGTCTTTTAACGGAACAGCATGTGTATCAAACCAGCGAACAGATCCTTTATAGCCTGTTATTTCATATTCAATTACACTCGATTTTCCATTAAATCCATCTTTAATAATTTTTTTAAAAGCCTTTTTATACGGTTTATTTATTACATCCAATGCCGAATGTCCTAGTACCTGTTCAAGACTGTCTGCCTCAATCATATCAAGCCCTGCAGGATTGATATCTTCCATTTTGCCATTTATATTCAACAATTTTATGCACTCAGGCTCTTTTTGTACAATCGTGCGTAAACGGTTTTCACTTTCTGCCAAAGCCCTTTCTGCCTTTTTACGTTCAGATATGTCACGCACAAAAGCAAGTAACCTGTTTCCTGATAATAGTTTTGCAGTAATTTCAATATGCAGTATTTTTTCATCCTTAATTTTTATCGACCTTTCTGAAATTATAGACTTACCCTGTGTCAACTCTTCAAAATCCAATGGCTTTTGTTTAATTTCTTCCGGAATGAAAAAGTCATGAATTGACATTTTGGATAATTCTTCTTCTGAATATTTCGACATTTTGTAAACGCTGGAATTTGCAGTTATAAACCTGCCCTTTTCATCAACTATTAAAATTGCATCCGATGCCTGCTCTACCAATGTGCGGTATTTTTCTTCGCTTAGCTTTATCGCTTCTTCAGTGTTTTTACGTTCGGTAATATCTTCTGCATATCCATATTCTATTTTGTTGCCTATATCATTGGTAACAACATTTGTTTTGGCTGATATCCACCTTATTTCACCATTAGGCTGTACAATTCTATATGATAGATTATTTACAAGTGCATTAACAATATTTTGATGTGCCTCAATTAAAGAAAGTTTATCATCAGGGTGAATAGCATTTATAAAATCTGCCGGGTTATTTATAAGGTCTTCGCATTTTCTTCCCCAAATAGTTTCATAGGAAGGGCTGATATAAAGTGTTTGATAGGTTTCCAGATTGTTAACCCAATAAACCCCAGATATATTTTCAATAACATTTTGAAACTGTTGCTTGGACTTCAATAGTTCTTCTTCTTCTGCTTTTTTCCGCTCTGTAATATTTGTCATACTACCTATTAGCCTAATTGGCTTGCCTTCCTTATTACGCTCAATAAGTGTTCGCCCATACACATATATCCAACCGGTATCATCAGCATAAAATCTATATTCGTCAGAATAACTTTCTTTACCTGAGGCAAGAGCTTGTTCAAATAGTTTAATTGTATTTTCCCTGTCATCAGGATGTATCCGTTGTTTCCATATTTCAAAATCAGGAACTGTATCCTTTAATGACAATCCATATAACTGCTGGTGCCTTTCATTTGCCCAAAGAAAATTATTTTCGATATCCCAATCCCATAAACCATCATTGGTAGCTTTGGCAAGCAGTTCAAACCTTTCGTTTGATTTTTTAATATCTACTTCTGTCTGTTTACGTTTGGTGATGTCTTTTACAAATCCAATTACGCGGTTTTCAGAAAGTTTAACCGCTTCAACAGACAACCAGCCAATATTTCCATTCTTGTGCATAACCTTAGCATCTTCTTTTGAGCTACCGGTTTGCAGAAGAATATGGAACTGGTTAATAGAAGCATCCAGCGTCTCTGGTGCAGCTATATCTTTAATCGACATAGTTAATAACTCTTCTTTTGAATACCCGGTTATAAAAGAAGCTGCAGGATTCACCTCTAAAAAATTCCCCTTTTCATCGGCAACAATAACTCCATCAGGTGCATTTTCTACATAATTCTTAAATTTTGAATTGCTTTCTTCGGCTCTTTCCTTTGCTTTTATCAATTCAATTTCCATAATTTTCCGATTGGTAATATCCTGGATTGTACCAACCATAATCATAGATCCATTTTTAGCATTTATTTTAAAACGCCCTACCCCATGCACCCAGCGTTCCGCCTTATCGTTTATCCTGATAATTTTATACTCTTTATCAAAATTGGTTTTAGTTAATATTACTTCATTGAAATATTGTTCTATCATTTGCCGCCAGTTTGGATGAACGATATTCAACATGCTTTCGGTGGTTCTATTGTAATCCAGATCAATGCCAAAAATAGAATCCATTATTTCAGAACTCGACCAAATGCCTGAGCTTGAATCCCAGATATATGTTCCCATATTGGCAATCGTCTGTGTTTCTTTTAAAAAGTCCTGAGCCTCTAATTGCTTCTCCTCAATTTTTTTGCGCTCTGTAATATCTGTTATGGTGCCAACATAGCCCAATATTTCGTTATCAAGATTTTTTTCGGGAATTGCCTGTCCCATCACCCATGCAATGGAGCCATCGGAAAGGTTAAACCGGTATTCAGATACAGAAATTTCCTTTGTCTTTACTGCTTTTTGCCAACCCTTATAGAGCATTTTTTTATCGTCTTTATGAACGGCTTTTAACCAGTTATTCCCTAGCGCTTCCTCATCAGACAAGCCGGTAATCTGGCACCAACTGGGATTTACGTAAGTGGTATACCCCGTAGCATCTGTATGAAAAATACCGACAGGGGCCACTTCAGTAAGTATTTGGTAACGATGTTCTCTTTCCAATACCCCTTCATTTACCAAAGCAGAATCAGTGATATCAACCGCAGTTACCAGGCATTCTTTTCCATTTTCTGCAGCAATTCCAGTAAGGTGTACATGAATTGGTAAATTACAACTACCTGGCAAGATTAACTCACAAGTCTCTTTAGTTTTGTCTTCAAATATTTTTTTGAGAAAATTTAGAAAAACTGATTTTGTATCGTTAGAAATAAAGAACACAAACTGACTGTTTTTTAAATACGACCTTTTTTTACCAAGCATCTGAGATCCGCAAAGATTAAGTTCAATCACTTTACCATCTTTGGAAAGTGTAAAATATCCTGAGGGAGCAAAATCATATAATTCAGTAAATTTTTCGGCAACTTGCAGAGCAACTGATTTTGCGAGTAGTAATGCCTTGTTCTGTATTTCCAGCTCACGCTGCTGCTGCTTTAATTGGCTAATAATTTTTGCAGCATCCAATTAAGCAATTGCAGCCTTTGATTTTTGCTTATTATTTATCAACAATACATCTTCGTTTTGGAGAATAAAAGCATCAACCAATTTATTAGCCGGCTTTTTTTGAGTGTTTTTAGTGCTGCTATCGGGCCTCCCCATCGTTTTAAAAAATTGAAATGTTGGTGATCAATGAATTGTAAAATGCAATTTAACTTAGTTTTCTTTTTAAAAAGTGAATATGGCGCAAAAAATAGAACCGGCTTGTTTGCAATTAATCAGCTGGGTAATCTTATTTGCAATAACGTGTTTGGTAACTATAGAAATTTACAGGCATACCTGTGTTGGCAAAACTGAATGGCAGGCAAGTTAAAAATTATCGTTAAATTTGAATATAAATAAATTGTACAATTTTATTTTTAACGATCAAATCAAAAGAAATGATACAAGTAAAAAAACATTTTATATATAGCCCTGGTGGCGAAAATGAAACCGGCAATATTACTCCTGATAAAAATGATGATAATGAAGAAGCCGGTAAACCTAAAGAAGAAAAATCTTTTATAAAGAAAATAAAAGATGCTTTACAGGATTGGTCAAATGATGACAAGCGTGAACAGGATTTTGATGAGAGAAGCCCAATTACCTAAAATAGCTAACTTCTTTTTTTTGCATCAATTATCGTAACTAATTATATTAGGAAACTGTAAGTAAGTCGGATATAACATACCCTATTTACAGCAATCCTTCTTTCTTACAAAGATTGATTTGAAAATTTTTAATAAAAAGTTACCGATTGATTGTAGTATAACCATTTTATCTATTTAAAAAGATAAAGAAAAACTAAACAAATATTTTATTTACCAATACCAGCAGGTCCTAATGGCTGTACACTGCAAAGCTACCTCAAATTGTAATAAGGTTTTGTAAAATTTGGTATAACAAATGCAGTACAATCTTAATTTGCTGTTCCCAAAAAAAATGCCTGGGTTATTAGTTACCCTGCTTTTATTGCTATGCAATAGTATGACAGCACAAACCAACACTATTGATAAAACCAAATTTTTTGCTGATGAGCAATTGATAGAAATAACGCTTGTGTCCGATTTCAATTTATTAATAAAAGGAAAGCTTAAAAAAGATTTTAAACAAAAAAATCAACCCGCTACTATTACCTGTATTTTTCCAGATAGTAATAAAGTAACAGGAATCATTGAAATAAATGCAAGGGGAAAATATAGAAGAGAAGAATGCCTAATGCCGCCATTACTATTGAACTTTAAAACCAACGGTGCAGGTGCACTTAATGGTTTAGGCAAGATGAAATTAGTTTGGCCATGCGGAACCGGGCTATATGATGAGCAAATGGTACTGAAAGAATACCTGGTGTATAAAATTTACAACTTGCTTACAGAAAAAAGTTTTCAGGTACGATTAGTGAGGATAGGATACCGCGATATTAAGGAAAAAATAAAACCGCATACATTTTATGCTTTTTTTATGGAAGATATTGGTGATATGGCCAGGAGAAATAATTGCAAAGAAATTAAATTGCAAAAATTTAATACTGAGGCAACCGACCGTGCACAAACAACTTTGATGACCCTGTTTGAATACATGATTGGAAATTCAGATTGGGCAATTCCTATTTCCAGAAATATAAAATTAATACGCTTAAAAACAGATAGTTTATCCAGGCCATTTGCAATACCGTATGATTTTGATTACAGTGGCCTGGTGGGTGCCCTGTATGCCATTCCTCCCATAGATTTACCTATTACATCTGTACAGGAAAGATTTTACCTTGGTTTCCCCAGAACAATGGAAGAACTTCAAAAGGCATTACGTATTTTTTACAGTCAAAAAAATGCCATGGATTCTTTAATTGTGAACCTGGCACCCCTGGGAATAACCCATAAAAAACAAATGCTAAAATACCTCGATGAATTTTTTAGTACAACAAAAACTGAAAAGGACATTCAGGCGCTTTTTATTGATAAAGCCAGAAATCAATGGGGGTTTTAAGGCCTTTGTGCCATAGCCTGTAAATGAGCAATTACAGATACTGCATTGAAGCATCAGGCAATACTGATAACCTTGCATTGCGGGTTCTTATTTTTACCAGTTTCATAACCATAATCCCACCATTGTTTCATTAACTCAGGGTCAAATATCAGTGAATTGGTGGTAAGCTCTTTTTCGGGGTAATAGAAATTCAGCTTTACTTTTTTATTTAGTCCTTCAAGCCTGCCAATGATAAGGTCGTCTGTAACTATCTGGTTTAACATAAAAGAAAAAACTCTGGATGTAAGGTCTAATGCATTGCGAACAGGCAAGTTCTTTTTTTTGGTACTTTCTAAATTTCGTAATACAATAATGTCTAATTCGGTAGCTCCTTTTTGAATAGCCTGGTATATGGGTACAACATTTCCCATACCCCCGTCGGCATACTCAAAACCATTTTTTGTTACAAGGCTCATAAATGGTGCCAGCGAAGAGGAGGCCCAAACCCACTCACAAAAATCAAAGTAGGTGCAGTCCTTTGCTTGTTTGTATTCTACCTCCAATGTATTTAAATTTGATACTGTAACAGTAACATTTTTTTTCTTAATTTTCTCAAAATCTGCTTCGGTAATATTTTTAAAAATAAGTGTGCGAAGGTTAACGCTTTCCCCAAATGATTTTTTTCCTTCTAAAAACATTTGTAAAATACCAAGGTGATTAATTTTTGTTTTATATCCCCCAGCCGTTTTTTTTAAAAGAAAGGGACAATTATTAAAAATGTCATCCTGCGAAACGGATGTAAATACTGTTTTTAATTTATCAATTTCGCCAATAGATAATAGCGGTACCAGCAGGCTGCCTGTTGAGCTGCCTATAAAAATTTGATACTCTTTTTTGCATACCGATATTAAGTACTCTGCCAGGCCACCGGCAAAAGCTCCCTTGCTACCACCACCAGAAATTACCAAAGCTTTCATTTTGTTGAACTATTTATGAAAAATTTTGTTAATTAAATAACTTTGAAGAAATTCAAATTAGCTTATAATATCTAATATATCCCTATTATACAAGTTAGTAATAGTAATTTGCATAGATTTGTTTTTTCAATTAAAATAATAAAAATTTAAACCGCACGATTGTATGAAATTTGTAAAAACGCCCGTGTTATTATTGATAACTTTATTCATTATAAGCAGTTGCAATAAAGCCGAATCAAATAGTGGCGTAACGAATATGCCTCCAACTAATTTAGTGATAAGTGCAGTAGTAAGTACTGATGGAACAGGTAAGGTAACAGTTACAGCAACCGCTGATAATGCCGCCTCTTACGATTATGAATTTGGCAATGGCAGTGATATAGTTACTGTTACTTCCGGTTCAGTTACCTACAAATACACCGATGGAGGTACAAATACTTATACCGTTTCTGTTACCGCTAAAAGCAATAACGGTTTATTTTTAAAAAAATCCATACAGGTTACCATTACAGTAATTGCATCGCCACCAACACTTTTTTGGTCGGAGGAATTTAATGCTGATGGCGCACCCGACCCGGCAAAATGGGGATACGACTTAGGAGACGGCTGCCCTAATAATTGCGGATTTGGAAATAATGAATTGGAATGGTATACTAATCGCCCCGAAAATGTAATTGTTCAGGGCGGAGTTTTAAAGATAAATGCTATTAAAGAAACCCTTGGAAGTAAATCTTACACGTCAACGAGAATGCTTTCAAAAGATAAATTTGCATTTAAGTACGGTAAAGTTGAGATAAGGGCCAGACTTCCAGCGGGTATTGGCACATGGCCTGCCCTGTGGATGCTAGGTAGCGATATAAATACTGCCGGATGGCCCGCTTGCGGCGAAATTGATATTATGGAACACCTTGGCAGAAACCTTAATACAATTTATGGCACATTTCATTACCCGGGCAGATCGGGTGGTAATGCGGATGGAAGTACTAAATTAATAAATAATGCTACCACAGAATTTCATATTTACTCACTTGACTGGACATCCTCTTCCATAAAGATTTATGTTGACGGCGAGATAATTCATACTCTTAGCAATTCGGTTGCCGTACCTTTTAACCACGATTTCTTTTTTATTTTAAATATAGCCATGGGCGGCGGATTTGGAGGTCCGGTAGATCCAGCATTTACAAATGCTACTATGGAAGTAGATTATATAAGAGTATATAAATAAGTAATTTAATATTAAAAATTATTTTTACTATTTTGTATAAAAAAATGCCATCAGAAATAAATCTGACGGCATTTTTTTATCAAAACTAACTGCTGTATGATTAATACAAAGTTTATAGGATTTTATTTTTTTCTACTTTTTTTTTGTTTTTATTTTAAAACAACAATTGTAACTTTTGGATAACAATATCACTTTAAAAGGCCACAAGCGGAAATTAAAAAGTGATGATTTGCTCAATTAGAGTAAAGCTACAATAAAGTTTTGAGCAATTAATGTGCAAACGTTTGCAGCTTTTTAGTTTAATAATAAAATTTTAATCCTAAAAAATTTCTACTCCTTATTTCTCACCATGACAAATAATAAATCCAAATCAGCAGGTTTTAAACGGTTTGCAGGTATAGTACTAATTATAGTATTTTCATACAAATACAATATTTTCTCTTTTTTAAATCAATACTTGTAATTTAGCTGTTCAAAAAAAAACATATGAAAAAAATATTATTCCTTGCTGCAATAGCTGCCTTCAATGTAACTTTTGCTCAAACACTTAATACCCCTCAACCAAGCACTACGCAAACCATTAAACAAAATTTTGGATTATCATTTATCGAATTATCCTATTCAAGGCCTAATGCCAAAGGGCGTGCGGTAATAGGAGGTTTGGTTCCATTTGGTAAAGTATGGCGTACCGGTGCCAACCAGGCAACAACGCTTAATTTTGGTGATGATGTTACTGTTGGAGGCAAAAAAATAGCTGCTGGAAAGTATGGCCTTTTGTCTATACCTGATAAAGATAACTGGATATTGATAATTACGAAACAGCTTGATGTAACTTCTCCTGCTGCATATAAAGAAGAAAGTGATGTGGTAAGAATAAATGTAAAACCAATAATGATAAATAATAAGATAGAAACATTTACCCTGCAGTTTATTAATGTAAAAGCCAGTACCTGCGACCTGAATTTACAATGGGAAAATACTTCTGTTACACTCCCTATTTCAACAGACGTTGATAGTAAAGTGATGAGCCAGATTGGCGATGTTATGACGAAGGACAATAAGCCATATTACAATGCTGCAATGTATTATATGGACAATGGCAAAGACCTTAACCAGGCACTAACATGGTTTAACAAAGCTGTTGAACAAAATCCTACTGCTTTTTATATGCAATACCAAAGGGCAAATTGCCTGGTTAAATTAGGCAAAAAACAAGAGGCTATTGCAGGTTCTACCAAATCATTAGAACTGTCAAAGGCAGCAAATAATGCAGACTATATTAAATTAAATGAAGATTTATTGAAGTCGCTGCAATAGTTTTTTGCAATATTTAGCCGGCTTTTTAAAACAACTGCCAGTCTATTTTTTTAAATCCTGCCAAATAAACCATGTATTGATAAAGGCCTGATAGCCTTATAAAAACTAATATTAAAAAAATATTGAAATCACTGAATTTTTAACTATTTTGTAGAAAAATTATATCACCCATGCTACATGTAATTGTTCCCATAGATTTTTCCCCAACCTCTTTTAATGCCGCACATTATGCTGCAAAAATGTATAAAGACAATACCGATGTAACAATGATATTATATCATTATTACTCACATGGGGAAGATACTGAAACAGCTCTTAATTATTTAACCAGCCTTAAAGGCGAATTTAATGGCATGGCAAATACTGTTGAAACAGAACTGGAATCGGGTGATAATTTTATTGATAGCCTTGCTGCTTATGCACATGTAAGAGGGGCATTTATGGTAGTGATGGGGCTTACCGGAAAAACAGGAATGGCCCAGCGCTTTTCTGGAAGTAATACCCTTAAGATGGCTGAAAAGGAAGTTTGCCCTGTACTGATTGTTCCTGAAGATGCAAAATTTGATGGTATTTCAAATGCATTGATTTCAGCCGACTTAAATTGTGTAGAAAATACACCGACCCTACTTACCGTTAAAAGAGTATTGCAGCTTTTTAATAAACCTTCCCTGCATATTTTAAATGTCAACAGCGACACCTGGATTCAGTTAACTCCGGAAATTAAGGCAGAAAGGGATAAGATGGAAGTTTTAATGGCTGAGTTTAACCCGGAATTTTATTTCATGCGCTTGTATGATTTTCATGAATCTGTAGATATGTTTGCGAAAGATAAAAACATAGACCTGATAATTATTGCACCACGCTACCATAGTTTTTTTGAAAGGTTGTTTAAAACACAACATACCAATAAATTAATTTATCATAGTAAGGTTCCGGTGCTTGCTGTGCATGAATAAGGGGAGGCAGGATAGTTACATTTCTATAACAGCTTTTATAACACCGTTCGCAGGATTTAGCCATGATTTAAACTGTCCCTGTACCTCATCAAACTTAACCCTGTGTGTTATATAGTTAAGTGGCTGTATATCTCCAGATTTGATAGAACTGATTACCTGTTCAAAATCATTGCGGATGGCATTGCGGCTACTCATTAATGTGGCTTCCCGCTTATGAAATTCTGGATGGCTTATTTCAAAAGTCTCTTTCTGCAGGCCAACCAAAACAAATCTTGCCCCATGTGCCATGTATTGAAAAGCATTGTTAATCGCCTTCAAATTACCGGTAGCATCTATTACCACAGTTGGCATATCTCCAATGGTTATTTCCTTTAATCGCTCTATAATATTTTCTTTGGCTCCGTTAATTGTAAAAGGTATTTGTAATGCAGCGGCGCAAAAATTAAGCCTTTGCTCATTAATATCCAGCGCTATCACTCTTGCGCCTGCAATACGGGCAAACTCCATAATACCCAGACCGATTGGGCCTGCCCCAATAACCAGTACAAACTCACCAGGTGCTACGGCTGCCCTTTTTACACCATGTGCGCCAATGGCCAATGGTTCTATCAATGCAAGCTCTTCCATATCCAGGCCATCACCTCTTACAATACAATCTAATGGCACCGAGATAAATTCTTTCATTCCCCCATCGATATGAACGCCAAAAACATTAATAGCTACACAGCAGTTTGGCTTGCCATTCCTGCACGCAATACAGTTACCACAATTAAAATAGGGTATAATCGTTACTGCTTCCCCTTTATTATAACCTGAGGCATCCTCTACTTCCAATGCAAGCTCATGGCCCAATACCCTTGGATAATTAAAATAGGGTTGTGTGCCTTCATATGCATGCAAATCGGTACCACAAATACCTATCTTTTTAACCCGCAATATTGCCTGGCCGTCTGCCGGTAGTGACATGGGTATTTCCCGGTATTTTAATTCTCCCGGTTTGCTACAGACCAAACTCTTCATACTACATTTATTTAACCATGATGGGTTGAAGTGTATTCCACATTTCCATGGCAACAAACAAATTTCCCTTCGGAGTAAGATGCACCCTATCGGCAGTTAAAATTCCTTTTTCCGCATTGGTGGGGTTATTGATTTTTAAATAATCCGAAAACGCTTTGTGTAAATCGCACACAGGCAGATAAAGATCCTTGGCCATATCCCTGATTATTTTGCTGTATTGATTCAGATCGCCATCCTGCTGATTGGAATTATCATTCCGTTCGCCAATTACTGATGGTGTGCATACTACTACTTTGATATTTTTATCCTGCAGTTTTTTGATGATGGCACGGTAAAATTTTTCAAATTTATCGGGATCTGTCCCGGTGCCCGAACTTGTCTTATGCCATACATCATTAATGCCTACATAAATAACCACCACATCAGGTTGCCTGCTTAATACATCGTCCTCCATCCTTAAATAAAGATCGTACACTTTGTTGCCGCCAATACCGGCTCCAATTAATTCTATTGAATCCTGCAAACCAGCTTTCTTAATTATGCTGTCCAGTTTAACAATGTACCCATTGGGCTGTACCCCAGCCTGAGTAATAGAATCTCCAAAAAAAACTATTTTCATTTTTTTAGGTGCATTGGTAAGGGAAAACAAAGCCAAAGCAGCCAATGGCACAATTGTAAATAAATATTTCATTGTTATTTTTTTTGGTTCGTAAATATTTTTCTTGCAAATTGATTTAATTTACCTGGTATCGCTTAAATTATTTTTTAGTTGCCGTGCCTGTATCTGCAACAGTATTTTTATCTGCTGTAAAATGATAAACACCAGAACCAACCTGTAATACTGTATAGCCATCATCTATACCTGAAATTTTTATACCATCTGCAGATGATATAGCTTTGCCATTTTCGGTTATAGTGGAGGCATTTGAAGTGGGCACATATACCGTTGCTGTTGTGTTTGCAGGTATTTCAACATCCATATTAATTTTAGTATTTGCTATTTTCCACCCACTGCTAACCGTGCCATAATAAGTTTTTAATGATGCGGCAGCATTTGTAAAACCACCACCAATATGCGGCTCAATTTTTATATGCTTATACCCTACTCCATCTTCATAAGTATCAATACCCACCATTGTACGATACATCCAATCGCCTATTGCGCCATAAGCATAATGGTTAAAAGAATTCATGCCCGGTGTTTGAAAACTGCTATCAGGTTTTTCTCCATCCCATCTTTCCCAGATGGTAGTTGCGCCCATTTTTACCGGGTATAACCAGGATGGATAAGTATCCTGCAATAATAACTTATACGACAGATCAGTAAATCCAAAACGGGTCAATACATGACACAGATAGGGTGTTCCAAGAAATCCAGTGGTTAAATGATCATCATAACTCACAACATTTTCTGCAAGGCGTTCAGCAGCTTTTGCCCTTTCATTTTCTGGCAGCATATCAAAATTTAAAGCCAGCACATAAGCAGTTTGCGTGCTGGAAATAAGGCGCCCGTTGGGTGTTACATACTCTCTTAAAAATGCTTCTTTTACTTTTTGCAATAATGACCAGTACATTGCAGCATCATCGGGTTTGTTTAAAACCTTAGCTGTGTTCATTAATATCTGTACAGAATTGGCATAAAAACATTGTGCTATCAAATATTTATCTGTTACTGCAGACCTGCCATCATTGTCATCAAAAGGACGATAAAAAAGCCAGTCTCCAAAATGAAAACCTTTATTCCATAAATTATTGGTGCTTGAATCTGTCATGTATTTTACCCATGCCTTCATACTGCCATATTGATCTTCAAGAATTTTTTTATCGCCATAGGCTAAGTACATATTCCATGGAATAATGGTGGCTGCATCTGCCCAACCTGTTGAACCACCGGCATTGGGACCAAGCACATTAGGTATTACAAATGGAACTTTTCCATCTGCACCCTGGTCTGCCGCTACGTCTTTTAACCATTTTGCAAAAAAACTATTTACACCAAAATTAAAAGTAGCTGTACGGGAAAAAGCCTGTGCATCACCCGTCCATCCCAGCCGCTCATCACGCTGCGGACAATCAGTTGGTACATCTAAAAAATTACCCATTTGCCCCCACTGTATATTATGCTGCAATTGGTTGATTAAAGTGTTTGATGAAGAAAAACTACCTGTGGGTTTCATATCGGAATGCAAAACGACTGCTATAAAATTATCGGGGTTTATTTCGCCCGGATAGCCCTCAATTTTTATATACCTGAAACCGTAAAAAGTAAAATGAGGTTCAAAGACCTCTTCTGCCCCACCCTTTAAAATATAGCTTGCTGTTGCTTTTGCGGCACGCAGGTTTTCTGTATAAAAATTCCCTTTCTTATCCAATACTTCGGCATGCTTTATAATAATTTTATCGCCTGCATTACCCTTTGCTTTTACAATAACCCAGCCAACTAAGTTTTGCCCGAAGTCCAGCACCTTATCACCTTCGGGCGTTGTAATAACTTTTACTGCTTTAAATGTTTCATGTTTTGTTACGGGTTCATTTTCAGTGGCTATTAAATTATTAAAATCGTATGAAGCTAAAGTCACTCCCTTCCATGCGGCATCATTATATCCTGCAGCTGACCAGCCGGCTTTTTCATCTCTTGCATCATAGGTTTCACCATGATATATTTCAACAGATTTAATGGGGCCTGTTGATGATTTCCAATTTTCATTTGATATAACTGACTCAGTTTTTCCATCACTATAAGTTATATTCAATTGCATCAGCAGACCAAGCTTATTACCATAAATATTTTTATTGTCATCCCATGCCAGGTAGCCACGGTACCAGCCATTACCTACCGTTGCGCCAAAAGCATTATCGCCTGAACTTAACATATTTGTTACATCATATACCTGGTACTGAAGGCGTTTTTTATAACTGGTCCAGCCGGGTGTTAAATAAGCATCGCCAACTTTTTTGCCATTCAGTTGTGCTTCATACATGCCATGAGCCGTAATATATAAAGTAGCTGTTTCAATTTTTTTATTTACACTAAACAGTTTGCGAAATAAAATTGCAGGCCGCTTGCTTTCTTCTTCAAATGCTGCCTCAATCCACTTTGCCTTCCAGTCAGATACTGTAAAAAACCCTGTTTGAAAGGAAGCTTTCTCACTCCATGAAGAAGCTTTTCCAGTGTTATCCCATACCCTTACCTTCCATATATATTTTTTCCCGCTCTGTAATGCTGCTCCTGCATACAATACCTGAATAGATTGGCTGCTGCTTACTTTACCTGATTTCCATAAGGAGGTTTTACCTTCTGATACGGCAATCTCATACGCTGTTTGCGCAACATTTCTTTTATCACTTATTAACTGCCAGCTAAAGCGTGGTTGCTGCACATCAAGCCCGATTGGATTGGTAAGATTTTCTGTAAGTAACTGGTCAATTTTAACCTGTGCAATACTAATAAAGATGCACAACTGAAAGATGACTGGCAATACTATTTTTTTATTCATGGCAATTGGTTGTTAAGTTTTGTTATTCGATAAATATAGAGGTAGATAAAATTACAATATAATATAAACATTAAGCAGCGAAAAAAAAATACTTACTTCAACATTTTGGTAAGGTTATTATAAGTTGTAGTAATACTTGCGTATGCATCGGCCGGAAAATCATGCTCTACAAAATAATATTCTAAGCCGGCATCAGGTGCTGCATCAAATATTCTTTTGTAATCAATTGTACCCTCTCCAACCGGCAGTATTTTTTCTTTTGTTACATCCAGGTCTTTTACATGCCACAAAGGAAAACGCCCCTTGTTTTGATTAAACAATTCCACAGGATCTTTACCGCCTTTTATTGCCCATGCCAGGTCTAGTTCCATTTTCATTTTTGTTTGTGATAAAAATAGTTCGTAAGGCACCTGCCCCTCCACTGCACGAAACTCTGCATCATGGTTATGATAGGCAAATGCTATTCCTGCTTTTTTACAGGCTTCGTCTGTTTTATTCAACACTTCAATACCAGTTTTAACTTCATCCAATGAATTGATGGGAATATTGGCACATACCAAAAATTCAACGCCACCTTCTGCAACCTGATCTATAATTTCCTGCATATTATCCGTAAGGTTTTTCATTGGCGGAATAGTCATTGGTTTACCATCTGCACCCGTTGGTAGTTTTGCCCCGGGAGGCATTTTGAAAGGTGCCCCCAACACATGGTGCGATTTCCACGACATGCCAAGGCTGCTAACCAATACCGCAAACTCTTTTGGTTTCATTCCATAAAAACCTCCTTTTTTGCTAAAGGCAGATTCAATTTCTTTATACCCAATAGCAGCTATTTTTTTTAATGTTCCACTTACATCTTCATCAATTACATTAAAGAAAGTAAACAATTGCAAACCCGGTGGCGGTATGGATTCTTTTTTGTAAAAAGCACTTGCTTTATTTGGTAATACCAGGCTGCCAATTGCCAAAGCACTGGAAAGTTTTAAGAAATCTTTTCTGTTTTGCATCATCGTTATTTATAATTTAGAAAACCTAATTACGCTGAATATTATGAACTTGCCTTTGCCGGCAGGCAGGTTACACTAACTACAAATTGATAAATATTATCGTGTAATTAGCTTTTAAAACTCTTGAATAGACGTGGCTAACTACCACTATATTCTTTCTATTATAACCGCATACCCCATACCTACACCTATACACATAGTTGCCAATGCATACTTTTTATCTTGTTTATGCAGTTCTATAACTGCCGTATTAATAATGCGTGTGCCCGACATACCGAGAGGATGGCCCAATGCAATAGCTCCTCCGTTTGGATTTATGCGGGGGTCATTATCTTCCAAACCCAATGCCCGGATACAGGCAATTGATTGCGCAGCAAAGGCCTCATTTAATTCAATAATATCCATATCCGCTAAAGTTAAACCTGCTTTTAACAATACTTTTTTTGTTGCATTTACAGGCCCGATGCCCATAATACGGGGCTCTACACCTACTACTGCTGAAGAAACAATTCTTGCTTTTGGCACAAGCCCATATTGCTGAAGGGCTATTTCGGAAACCACATACATGGCCGCTGCGCCATCATTTAAACCGGATGAATTGCCTGCTGTTACGCTACCTCCTTCCTTTTTAAAAGCGGGTTTTAGCTGTGCCAGCTTTTCCATGGTGGTAGCGATTTTTATAAATTCATCCGCTGCAAATAAAACAGTTTCGTTTTTTTTGGCAACAATTTCTACTGCCGTTATTTCTTCTGCAAACCTTGCTGCATTTTGAGCTTTTGTAGCTTTCATTTGTGAATTGTAAGCAAACAGGTCCTGATCTTCCCGGCTAATCTTGTATAGTTCAACCAGGTTTTCTGCTGTTAAACCCATGGCATCTGTTCCATACAATTTTTGCATCAACGGATTAATAAAACGCCAGCCAAAACTACTGTCGAACATTTGTGCATCTGTACCAAACGGTTTGCTTGTTTTGGAAATAACCCAGGGGCCACGTGTCATGTTTTCCACACCACCTGCAATAAAAATATTACCATCGCCTGATTGTATGGCACGTGCTGCATTAATTACCGCCGACATACCCGAAGCACATAAACGGTTTACCGTTTCGCCTGGCACGGTGTACGGAAGCCCCGCCAGCAATAAGGCCATACGGGCTACATTGCGGTTATCATCACCCGCCTGGTTTACACATCCCAGTATAACATCATCAATAGCATCTGTAGGGATGGCCATATTTTTTTCCACCAATTTTTTTATTACCAAAGCTACAAGATCATCTGCACGAACTGTGGAAAGTGTTCCTCCAAAATTTCCGATGGGAGTCCTTATTCCGTCAACAATATATGCCTCCATAATTTTTTATTATTCTACCCACAGGCAGTTTAAAATGTATTTACCGAAAGAGCAACCTGTATTATTTATATCACAAAGTATTGAAATAATATTATGATTGTGCAATACGTGTCAAAAGGACACAATAAACATTTTTACAAATTATTTACCACTCATTTTTGTAAATATAAAATCAAGGCTTTCTCCATCAGGTATTTTTTTTGCTGATGAGGTTTCGTTGAATGCCATGATCATTTTATTGTTGGTATCATAGGCCGGCCAGTCAGCAAGCCCCTTGCCATTAGGGTTTCCATTGGTTGCAAAATTTGCCCAGTATCCCGACATGGTATTGGCAAGTTGATAATCTACCGGCAGCCAGGGGCGATTAACAAACTGCAAATTACCATAGGCATAAGGCACTTCGCCGGTATGAAATGCACCATATTTTACATACTCGCCTGTTGCGGGCACTTTGCGTGCAAAACGATATACATACACTTTGGCCCCTTGTGCACTCTCCATGTTAGCCCAGGTATAATTTTGCACACCAAAAATCATATCCCGTGATAATTTCAGTTGCGAAACCGCTGCTATCGAATCATTGGTGGCAGGATAATATTTTAAAAAAATGGGGGCATCTGTCTTGTATTTTTCATTCACTTCTTTGGTAAAATCTGCTGCATTTTTTATTGGCCCAAAAATCAACCCCTCGTCTTCATTCCAGCCGGTAAGCAATGTAATATTGTTTTGTTTACCGGCAATAAAAATATCTTTGATTTGTTGAGGCAAAACATAGCCATCAACAATCGGCCCCCTTGTGGACTGTACTGCTTTTAATAATGTTGCAGCAGGCATATTTCTTAATGCAGCAAGAGAAATTGCCTGTAATGATGCGGCAGTTTTTACACCATCCTGCTCAGCCTGCTGTAATGTTGCACTTCCACCAAAAGGACCGCCTACCACGCTTGCGCCGCTTTCAGCAATGGCTTTTTTGAATAAGTCTTTCGCTAACGGAGTGGCTACCAAACAATTTACGCTCATGGAACCGGCTGATTGTCCAGCTATGGTTACATTATCCGGATCTCCGCCAAAAGCGGCAATATTTTCATGCACCCATTTTAATGCAGCAACCTGGTCCATCAATCCATAATTACCCGAAGCATTATTGCCCGATTCTTTTGTCAATTCAGGATGCGCAAAAAACCCAAATATACCTACCCTGTAATTGGCACTTACAAACACGATCCCTTTTTTCGCCATTGTCTCTCCATCATAAATAGGACAAGCAGTACCCCCACTCACAAACCCACCGCCATAAATCCAGACAATTACCGGGCGTTTTTCTTTGACCGATTTTGCACCGGTCCATACATTTAAATATAAACAGTCTTCACTGATTGGTTCTTTAGGAATCAGGAATTCGGCTGTCCACATACTAAAAGGTTCGGGTATAGCCTGCATAGGGCTGGGACCAAATAAATTACAGGCACGGGTACCCTGCCAGGCTTGTACAGGTTGTGGAGCCTGCCACCGTAAATTGGCTAACGGTGGTGCCGCAAATGGAATACCTTTAAAAGCATAGATATCTCCTTTTACGCTTCCTGAAATAAGGCCTGACGATATTTTAATAGTATCAAAACCATAGTTTGTTTTTTTAAAGAACGCAAAACTGATAGTGAATATACAGGCTAGTGCAAAAATTTGCAATGCCGTTTTTACTGATTTTTGAGGTTTTCGTTTCATGATAATAATATGGCTATATTGAGTTGTTGTTGTAATTATTTTTCTGATAGTTGAAAATACTTATTATACTTCAAAAAAAATATTTCATTTTTAATGACGAGGCCATATTAAAATGTACTTTTTGATAATGCTATCTTTTTTTGCGGTATTTTTATTCAAAACTATAACTAAACATAATTTAATTCAATGAATTCCCCTGTTAAGCAATATCCCTTTTATCTAAAAAGCACCACTATCATTTTTGGATTGACACTTATCTGCTGTGCCCTTTTTACTTTAAAAGGAGTTTTAGCGCCATTGGCCTTTTCGTTAATCATTGCTATTTTATTAAATCCTTTGGTAAATAAATTACAGCGAAAAGGAGTAAGTAAAATATTGGCTATTTTTCTTGCACTATTGCTGGCATTGATTGTAGTTGGGGGTATTTTGTTTTTCATAACTGCACAGGTAAGCAATTTTGGAGATAACCTGCCGGAATTAAAAATAAAATTTAATGCTCATTTGGCGCAGTTACAATTTTGGGTGGCGGCCAATTTTAGATTTAGTATTCAAAAGCAACAGGAAAGTTTAACGCAAATATTCAACAATAGCAGGGCGTTGCTGGCAGGCGCTTTGGGCAACGCATTGGGCACTGTAGTATTGATATTTTTACTCCCAGTTTATGTGTTCCTTTTATTATTTTACAAAACGCTTATACTTAATTTTTTTTATGAGGTGTTTGCTGAAAAAAATACGCAGAAAGTTGCAGAGATTTTGACAGAGACAAAATCGGCCATACAAAGCTATATGGTGGGCTTGTTGCTGGAAGCCCTTGTGGTGGCTGTTATGGACGCAGTTGCACTTTTGTTGCTGGGGGTAGACTATGCTATTTTATTAGGTGTAATAGGCGCCCTGCTAAATATGCTCCCATATATCGGCGGCATTATAGCCATTGCATTGCCGGTAATTATAGCATCCATCACGAAAGATGGGTTTACTACACAACTGGGTATAGTAGGAGCCTATATGTTGATTCAGTTTATTGACAATCATTTTTTGGTTCCTTTTCTTGTTGCTTCCAGGGTAAAAATAAATGCACTCTTTTCCATCATAATCGTACTACTGGGCGGTGCTTTATGGGGAGTAGCGGGTATGTTTCTTTCCATCCCTTTTTTGGCCATTTTAAAAATTATTTTCGACCGCCTTCCTGAAATGAGACCATGGGGTAAACTGCTGGGGGATGAGGTACCTACCAGACATAAAGGAGAAATATGGCTAAAGAAACAGCAACGGTTAGATGCGCTGTCGCAAGAAAAAGCAGAGCAGAAAAAGAAACTGGATTTGTAAAGAATACTTTTATGCAGGGTGAATTATCTTACTTTTTATTTTTTAAATGAATAAAATTTCTTTTATCTTCAGTAAGTTGAGTTATTATCTTTTACCAAAACTATTATAATGAAAAGGTGCACATTATTTTTTTTAAAATTTAGTGTAATTGTATTGCTTGCCAGCTGCCAAAAAGAACCTGTTCCAAATGAACCTGCTACCCCGTTGGCAAAAGTTAAGACATACTCAGAAGATCTCACTTCGTCTTATTTAGGCCACATTGCTTTCAATTATGATATTAGTTACGATGCTGACAATAAATTAATAAGTGCAATTTCTACATCTGCCCCGGGAACAAAGCTTTTATTAACCTATCCCTCTACCAGTAAATATTATACAGATTTTTATGAAAACAACATTCTGCAGATCCATAAAGATTTTTTTCTTAATAATAATTCATTTATAGACAGCACATTTCAATATAACAATACAAAGGATTCTTCAACAGAAAAATATTTTTATAACACCAATAACCAGGTAACTAAAATAAAAGAATATAACTACTCAAAAATAACAGGCAGTGAATTATCTAATACAGTAACCAATTCTTATAATGCGGATGGAGATCTTGTAAGCTCGACAGACACAAATAAAAATAATGAAACCTATGAGTACTATACTGATTTAAGTTATACAGCCCCCCTTGTTTTTGGGCCGGCAAATATTAATTCAACAAAAAAATTTCATTTAATAAAAAAACATACTTTATCGTCTAATGGTTCTTTTGTAACCAGTTCAAACCACACTTATACTTTTGACAGCAATAACCGTATCAGTACTGAAAAACAAATGTTTACAGATGGCAGCAGTTTAGTAAAAACCTATTCTTATTTTTAAATAATTTATTGCGTTTTTTGTTCTTCCCTTTTCTTCAGCCAGTGAAATGAAATAAATGTAACCAGCCTTCAAATGGTAACAGTTATTTATTTTACAAACTTGAAAACTTACTACCAAAAATAATCAAGACTTAAAAAAGCTTTTACAACTACAATAACTTTATAAAAATCCATTACTATCATTTGCAACTACTCAGTACTCATCCCTTATTCAGGCCTTTAATGCCAAGGGGCAAAAATACAGGTGCAAAATGATCTTGATAAAACAGTGATGGATAAAAGTATTCAGGCAATACTAAACAGTAAACTCAATTGCAGATATGCACTACTGTTAATAAAAAATAGTGATGTAATTAAAATAGCTTCCTTATTTTTAGCCAAAAATAAATGTATGAAGAAAATTATATTTTCTTTTTTTTGGATAATTAATATATTTACAATTTTAGCCCAAAACCTTGTCGTAAATCCGGGGGCAGAAAGCTTGCCGCGTGGAACAGGATGGACAATTATCAGTGCCGGGCCGAGTCCCTGCGGACCAGCTCCAAGCAATACTTATCTAAACTGGACAATGATTCCCGATGGCAGTGCTGCTTTATATCCATACGACCATACTACAGGCGCTGCAGGCGGCATCACTTTTTTTTCAGGCTGCAGTGGCAGTACCTCAGGACCTCATGAATTAAGACAGGATATTGATGTTTCTGCAGATGCAGTAAATATTGATCTAGGCACCATACAATATGTTTTTAGCGGTTATATACAAACTCCCGTATCCAACCCAGCTGCCCAAACAGACCAGGGTCGTTTTATTGTAGATTACCTGGACGCATCAAATGTAATATTGGGTGCAAGTTATACCGGTGCCTGGCAATCCAAGGCATTGGGTTCTGGTATTGGATGGAACCTTTATACCAATACAAGGATAGCACCAGCAGGAACCAGAAAAGTGAGGATAAGGTTGCAAACACAAATTACTGGATTCTTCCCTGCGATTAATGTTTATTTCGATGATATATCACTTGTAAAAGGTATAGTATTATCTGTAACATTGGCTTCGTTTACAGCAAAAGAAAATGCTGGTAAAATTTATTTAAACTGGAAAGTAACAGATGAAATAAACCTGTTGCAGTATGATGTGGAGCAAAGTACCGATGCCGTTAATTTTGCTACAATTGCAACTATTAAAAGTGGTAAAAAAGAATATTCTTTTATTGATAAAAATACCAGCAGCTATTTTGATAAATATTACTACCGTTTAAAAATGATTGATGTTGATGGAAAGTTTTCGTACAGTACAGTATTATCAATAAAAATAAAAGGGCAGCATTTATTAATAATATCACCTAATCCTGCCAACAATTTTATTACCGTAAGTGGTTTTGAAAGGCAGGGAAAAATAACGATTATTAATAGCAATGGCAGCAGTGTGTATACCGCCAACACCACAGCCCAGGCAATGAAAATAAATGTAGCTGCGCTTCCTGCAGGTTTATATGTTCTTCGTTTTACTGATGGAGAAAATATCAATTTCAAAAAATTTATTGTTCAAAATAAATAAATAAATCATAAAATGTAAAAAAACGATCACGTAAAACAGGATGTAAAATGAGTATTTTTGCTTAAGCTACAATTAAAAAACAATTGTACTTTAGTAAAAAATAGCCGTGCAGAAAATTTTACTTTTCATTTTTGGCATTATTGCTACCCTGAATTTATTTGCTCAAAACCTTGTGGTAAATCCGGGCGCAGAGAGCCCACCCGGGACAGGATGGACAATTGTAAATGCAGGATTGACCACATGTTCTTCTGCGCCTACTAATACTTATGATAACTGGACCATGGTTCCGGACAACCTTAGTATTAATCACCCTTTTGACCACACTACAGGAGCTGCCGGCGGCAGGGTTTTCTTTGCCGGGTGTAACCCTTTTTCCTTTTCGTTTACAAGATTTGAACTCTTTCAGGATATTGATGTTTCTGCCGATGCAACAAATATTGACCTGGGCACCCAGCCATATATTTTTAGCGGCTATATGCAAACACCTGTAAGCAGCCAAACAGATAGGGGCCGCTTTATAGTTCAATACCTGGACGCTTCAAATACAATATTGGGCACCGGTTATACAAGCAATTGGCAGTCTAATATCACCGGCTCAGGAACTGCATGGAATGTTTATAACAATACAAGCCTGGCACCCATTGGAACAAGAAAAGTGAGAATAAGATTACAGGCAGAATTAAACGTGAACCAATTTGAAATTAATGCTTATTTTGATGATATTTCGCTTACAAAACCTGTTGTGGTTCCGGTAAAGCCAATTTCATTTACTGGCAATGAAGGCCCCGGTAAAATTTATTTATACTGGAAAGTAGCAGATGAAATGAATCTCAAACAATATGAAATAGAGAAAAGCACCGACGCTGTAAATTTTACCAATATTGGTGTTATTAAAAGCGGTAAAAAAGAGTATTCATTTATTGACAAAAATACCAGCAGCTACATCGATCAATATTACTACCGTTTAAAAATGACAGATGCTGATGGAAAATTCTCCTACAGTATAGTATTGCCCATCAAAATAAAAGGGCAGCAGTCATTAATGATTTCACCAAACCCGGCTACAAATTTTGTTACCATCAGTGGTTTTGAAAAGCCTGTAAAAATAAACATCATAAATAGTAATGGCAGCATTGTATATAACGCCAACACCACGGCACAGACTATGAAAATAAATATTGCTTTGCTTCCTGCCGGGTTATATGTACTTCGATTTAGTAATGGAAAAACAACCAGTTTTAAAAAGTTTATTGTTCAAAATAAATAATAAAATGGCGAATGGTCAGTAATTCACGATTGACCATTCACTATTGACGAGACGAACCACCCCATTACAATTCACAAAAAACTGGTATTAAAAAAAATAAATTATTTAAACAAAATAAATATAGCGCCCACAAAAGTTAAGGCTATCACTACTTTTCGATAGGTATCATCTTTTATATGTGCTACAATTTTAAGCCCTGCCCAAAAGCCCAAAATAATTGCCGGTAATAAAAAAAGGTCAGTGCGTAAAGTAGCTGTTGTGATGTTTTTCCAGAATATTATTTGAAACGGCAGTTTAAATAAATTGATCACTAAAAATACCCATGCTGCCGTACCAATAAAATCATTTTTTGTCATGCGCATTGCTAAAAAATAAATGTTGGCAAAAGATCCTGCCAGGTTACCCAGCATGGTGGCAAAGCCTGCTGAAAGCCCTGTACTGATTACAAATAATTTGTTGGTAGGTATTTTTTCTATTTTTCTAAACTCCATTATAACCATTATCACCACTGTGCAGATTATAATCAGGGCCATTAATTTTCTAAACAAGGCTTCATCAAGGTCTTTGCCCACATAAACGCCCACTAAAATACCCACCATCATCCATGGAATTAATTTCCAGAATTGCGGCCATTGCGCATGCCTGTTATAATAGCTCACGGCCATAATATCTGCTGCACATAGCAGGGGTAATACCATTCCGGTAGAGGCCTTGCTGCCAAACACTATTGCCATGATGGTTACATTCATCATCTCTACGCCTTTAAGGCCCGCCTTTGCAAGCCCAATAATAAAAGCAGCCAATAAAATTAATATCCATTGAAATAAGTCCATTACTTGTTAAAGATATTATTAAGCATTTAAATTAATATTACAAATATAAAACCAGCTATTATTCCCAATTAAAACAATAAAAAAAAGTAAAATTTTTTAATAAAATACATATTTAGAAAGCTATCGCTTCATTTAAAACTAATCACCTAATTTTATACAAATTAAATGATATGAAAAAAATGATTGTTTTTGGTTTACTGGCAAGCCTGTTTACGGGTGCAGTTTTTGCACAAACATCCGCCCCTAAAATTTTACGGCATGTTGTACTTTTTAAATTTAAAGACAATGCAACCGCGGCAAATATTAAATCAGTAGAAGATGCATTCCTTCTTTTACCATCGAAAATCAAAACAATAAAAGACTTTGAATACGGAATTAATAATAGTCCCGAAAAATTGAATGAAGAGTTAACGCATTGTTTTTTTGTAAGTTTTGCCAATGAAAAAGACCGGGATGATTATCTGGTTGACCCTGCCCATAAAGCATTTGTTAAAGTATTAAAGCCCTTTCTGGATAAAGTGGTAGTGGTAGACTATTGGGTAAAAAAATAATCAGGTATACACTATTTCTATTATCACCTGGTTACTGTGGTCAGGTGAATAAAATAATTTTTGTATATTTAAACTCTGTAAATTACCAACTGCTTCATGCAGCTGCGTAAATTATCTAAATACCTAATAGCTGAAACCATTTTAAATAGCACCTGTAACAGCCTCCCAAATAAATACATTAATGTATATTTACAGTATGACAGGCAACCAAACTATTTACCTGCCCGTTAAACCGTCTGTATATTCCGGTTTTTAACTTGCCAGGCTACTGTTGAAAAACTAAAATAAAACTCTTAAATTATTGCAATGAAAAATATAATTGCGTTAGTCTTTTTATTATTTGTAACTGCTCATTTTTCCAGGTTGTCGGCTCAGCAAAACAGGCAGGCTTCTAAACAGGAGCAGTGCGCAACAATAGCCCGCCTGGAAGCAAAATTTAAACGCAACCCTGCGCTTAAAGCTGCCTTTAAACAGCAACTGGAAACATTTAATAAAAAAATGAACCGCCATTCGGCTAAGCAATTAGGTGTTGACAGCGTTTCAAATATTAACGCTACTTACACCATACCGGTAGTATTTCATGTTGTACTCAGCAACCAGGCGAGAGTAACAGATGCACAAATATTTGAACAGCTTGACATTTTAAATAAAACCTATGCCGGGATCTATTCAGACACAGCTTCCATTCCAGCATATTTTAAACCGCTCTTTGGCAAAACAGATATACAGTTTTGTTTAGCTCAGCGTACACCAAATGATGAACCGACTATAGGTATTGAAAGAACCGTTACTACCGCAACTTCATTTTCAGCTGTAAATGATTTTGTAAAACATGCTATTACAGGAGGTGCGGATATATGGAACGGCGATAAATACTATAATGTGTGGATATGTGTTTTGTCTGATAATATTCTTGGATATGCTTCCTTTCCGAACGATGGGCAACCAACTGAGCAAGGTG
>JAYTTI010000138.1:0-18257 GCA_043745405.1 Ferruginibacter sp.
TTAAATCAAGCCTTCACAAGGATTGAATCATCTAATAAAATAACAGACCCTCTGAAACAGTTGATTTTGTTCGATTCATAGTTGGACAGTAGTGATAAAGTCTCTAAATTTATTTTTAAGCATTCCGTCAATTTTTACAATATTAATGTAAGCTGCATCTGCTTTTAATGCTATGTCGTTAGTTTGTAGTATTAAAGGGATGTCCTGAAATTTTTTATTAATTTCTAATATCTTTAAAACAATTTCATTTTGTTCCGATTTAAAATCTGTCTTTTCACCATTTTTCATCCAGTCGCCAAATATTTGAAAGTAACCTTGTATTAATTCACCTCCACTATTTTGTACAATTGGTTTTCCGTTAAAGTTTACGCCAAGTTCATCGTGTATTTGTCTCAGCTTATAAACTTTGTCATAGAATTTGTTTTCATGTTTTCTATAATCCTCAAACAATATTTTGGAATACCCTACAATTGAATCATTTTGTACTTTGATTTGGGCTATCAATGAGAATAGTTTTGAAACGGCTTTTGAATATTTCTGTTTATAAAAAATTGGCTCGAAATTTTCCAGAAAAACAGTAAAGTCAATTTTATTTAAGTAGTCAAGTGTTCCAATTGGAATATAATTGATAATAAAATCATTTCCAGAATGAAGCCCCGCTTTTTCAAGAGATGCCGTAACAACTTTCATTTGGTTTTCACAAGTCTTGCTAAAATCTTTTAAAATTAGCAAGAGACTTTTTTTATAAGATTTTTTTTCTTTGCATGACTTAATCTGTCCAGCTAACCAAGTTGCAAATAGTCCGACAGAGAAGGTGAAAATAGTAATTAGTATCGTCGCAGTTGTATTTGCGTCAACCCCCAAATTTTTAAAATATTCAATTATTTTTTGCATAAGGTCTAATTACAGCTAACTCATAAATATGGAAAGTTTTAATTGCATAAAATTAAATTTTCGTTTTACAAGCTTGTTATATAAATGTATACGTAAATAACAATATTAAATACGAAAGTTTGTAAACTTGCGCTTTTTCAATTGTTTGTTTACAACAATTCAAAAAACGAAAGTGATATGCATCTTTTATACTTCCTATTCTATCGTTGTAAAAAAATAGAAACAATTTTAACTCCATTATTTCACCTTATTAAAATCAAGATCCTGAAAATCGAAACTGAAGTCTGTTAATGGAGAAATGGGTTTCATTTTTATATGTGTTGCTTTCCCGGTATCATCAAGGTCAAATTGTACATAGGCATCTGCATCCAGGCTTCTGTCGGTCCATTTTACAATATAGGTATTGCCTTTGTAGGGAAACATTTCTCCGTTTAATAAAAAAGATTTTTTTGAATCGAACCAAAGTTTACCAGCTTTACGGGATATCTCAATATCACCAAACCATTTATCGGTATAAATACCCGTGATAAGGCTATCCTCTTTTTTAACTGCATTATTTTTTTGCTGTGCTTCAATATCTTTCCAGATATCACCGGTTATTTTTGCAGCGTCTGCTTCATTTTTTACAACACGGTCGTGGTATTGTGTTACACGGTCAGTTGGTTTTACACCAAGGTAACTGTCCTTAATGGTATTGGTAATCGCAGTAAAAGCAGCGCCAGATTGCTGGTTGGTAAAAACGATAATACCCAGTTTCATTTCGGGTATCAGTGTAACCTGTGTAACAATGCCTGCAAGCCCGCCGGTATGTGTTGCCTGCAAGTTGCCTTTTACATCGCTTAAAAACCATCCCAGGCCATAGGCCGCAAAATGTGTGTTGTAAGGCGAAGGCCCATGTACAGGAATGATGGTTTGGGGTGTCCACATTTCTTCATGCACTTCTTCACTAAATATTTTTTTGGTTAACCCCTCGCCGTATTTACCATTGTTCATTTGCATGATGATCCATTTGCTCATGTCTGTAAGGTTACTGTAAATACCACCCGCCGAATTGGCAACACCACTCCAATCGCGGCGGATAACAACTACTTTTCCATTAACCGGCGCATGCGGGTCAATAACATTTGATTTATTTTTTAAACCGCTGAATGAGGTGGCGCTTTCACTCATATTCAGTGGTTGCAGTATTCTTGTTTCAATAAAATTTTCCCAGGTGGTTCCTGAAACTTTTGCCACTACTTCGCCGGCAATAATATACATCAGGTTATCGTAATCGTATTTTGTTCTAAAGTCAGACACCTGTTTTAAATACCGCAGGTTATGGATAATATCTTTTTTTGTAAAATTGTTACTGTCTGGCCAAAACATTAAATCACCTGCACCAAGGCCAAGGCCACTGCGGTGGGTAAGCAGGTCACGGATAGTAAAGTCTTCTGTAACATAAGGGTTGTACATTTTAAATTCGGGGATATAATCTCTTACCCTGTCATCCCATTTCAATTTACCGTCATCTATTAATATGCCCAGCGCCGCTGCTGTAAAGGCTTTGGTGTTACTGGCAATTCCAAATAAAGTATGTTCATCTACTTTTTGCATGGTATTTAACGAGCGTACACCATAGCCCTTTGCATGAATAATTTTACCGTCTTTTACAATAGCTACAGCTATGCCCGGCACATAAAAGGCTTTCAGCGTTCTTTCTACCAATGTATCAATTTGTGCAGAGCTGATAACCTGTGCGTTTAATGCAATGCTGTAGCAGGCTGTTATAATAATGGATAATACAAATGCTTTCAATTTCATGATGCTTTTTTTATTTAAAATATTATGGAAATATTATTGGTAAACGATTTACTAAAATATGATTTATTGGTAAACTTTTGAATAATAATTACAGACAGGGTAACATCTGGAGGCATGTTTGCAATACTAAAGAAATTTTACCTACCCAATTGCGCCATTCACCGCCATTTAGCTTTTATTAACCTAATGTCCATTTTACTATGTATAAACCTGCTATACATTTGACTTATCAATTAAAATAATAAAAATTACAATAATGGAAACTGTAGAAAAAAATAAAAATTTTAGAGGACCGGAAAACAGTAGGGTGATAGGCGGGGTAATACTGGTAGGGATAGGAGCCGCTTTATTGTTGCGTAACATGGGGTTCTTTTTTCCTAACTGGCTTTTTAGCTGGCCAATAATTTTAATACTGGTAGGTATTTATAGTGGCTTCAAGCATCAATTCAGAAATAATTCGTGGTTAATATTGATTGGGGTGGGTGTTTTCTTTTTGGTGAACGATTTTATTCCCCAACTGGGGCTTGAGCCTTTATTTTGGCCAATTGTAATTATAGGAGCTGGGTTAATTTTTATACTTAGGCCAAGAGGAAAAAATTGGAGCAATTATAAAAAAGATTCGGATTACAATCAATGGAAAACCACCGGAACAAGTTCCTTTAATACGGCTGATACACCTGTTAATGATGGTTTTGTTGATGGTAATGACTGGTTGCAGGTTCAGTCTATTTTTAGTGGGGTAAAAAGAAATATTGTTTCTAAAAATTTCCAGGGAGGTAATATCTCCTGCATTTTTGGCGGTGCAGAAATTGATTTAACACAGTCGGATATAAACGGCAGTGCTGTTTTAAAATTAGAAATGATATTCGGTGGTTCCAAACTGATACTGCCTGCTAACTGGACCGTTCAAAATGAAATCACCGGCGTGTTTCATGGCGTGGATGATAAAAGAAAATTCAACACACCCGCCAGCGCCGGAAAAGTATTGATATTAAAAGGCTCCGCAGTGTTTGCAGGTATAGAGATAAGAAGCTACTAGATTAATTGATAATTAATAATTGATAATTGACAATTCACCACCCGATAGCTATCGGGTCCCCATTCACAAAACTTCACAATCAAAATTACAATCACATGAATTGGTTTCTTGCAAAATTGGTTTTTCGTATCCATTGCGGTAACGGAAATCATATCCCACAGTTTGATGAACAGTTAAGGCTTATTTATGCTGAAGATGAATTGCATGCTTTTCACAAAGCGAGATTATTGGGAGAAGGCGATCGGTTAGTTCCTGCAAATGAAGCAATAGAAAACGCTGTAAATGTACACTGGAAATTTCTGGACGTAATTGAATTGCATGCCCTCGTAAATTTTACAGATGGTGCGGAAATCTATTCTGTGAAAAGAGTGGAAGACGATGCCAATGTGTACATTCGCAGTATTCAAAAAACGGCTACACAATTATTGCAACATGGCCTGCATCAGTTCACTGGTTTAAATAATATAGCAATTGACAATTAATAATATTTCTGCCAACAAAAAAAAGACGGCCTTTGTTTTTTTTGTCACCTTTATAACATGGTTTGGTATATCCAGCACCGTGCAAATAAAAGTGTTACACGACTTTGGCATTGCTTATCCTATTGCAATTACCGATGCTGTCATCAGTAATTTTTTACTGGAAGCAGCCTGCCTGCTTATTATAAATAATATGCGCTACTATTTACCCAAGCAGGAAAAATACTGGTATATATTGGTTATCAGCCTTGGGTTAAGTTCTTTATGGTTGCTGATACTACGGGTAAGTTTGTGGGCACTGTTTAAAAATGATGCCGTGTATATGGACTCACTGTCGCACAGTTCAACTATCCGTTTTGCTCTTGCTTTTTTAATTATTGGCTGTTGCACCATACTGAGTTTGCTCTGGTACTCCCAGCGTGATATGCAGGCAGACAATGACCGCAAACTGGATGTGGAGCGTCTTGCCCGGGAGGCTGAATTAAATAAAATCCGACAGCAGCTGCAACCGCATTTTTTATTCAACAGTTTAAATTCTATTAGTGCATTAACCGGCAGCCAGCCCGAAAAAGCCCGCCACATGATACAGCAGCTATCTGATTTTTTACGCGGCACTTTAAAAAACGAACAGCGGCAATGGACCAGTTTTGAAGAAGAATTACAATACCTGCAATTGTACCTCGACATAGAAAAAGTGCGCTTTGGTTACCGCCTGCAAACCATTATTGAAACAGATAGCGATGCCATGCAAATGCACCTGCCTTCGATGCTGCTGCAGCCGCTTGTTGAAAACGCCATCAAGTTTGGCCTGTATGATACTATCGGTGAAGTGACTATTTTTATAAAGGCAAAAAAAATAAACGAACTGCTGGAAGTAAGTGTACAAAACCCATTCGACGAATTAACGTCGGCGCCGGTAAAGGGTACGGGTTTTGGCCTGGAATCTATCAGGCGAAGGTTATTTTTGTTATTTGCCCGGCACGACCTGCTGCAAACAAAACAGGAGGAACAACAATTTACTACCATAATAAGTATACCACAACAATATGAAAGCAATAATAATTGACGACGAACCACTGGCAAGAATGATGGTGAAGGAATACCTTCAGGCCTATCCTCATATTACAGTGGCAGAAGAATGCAATGATGGTTTTGAAGGTATGAAAGCCATTCAGCAGCACCAGCCTGATTTGATTTTTTTGGATATCCAGATGCCTAAAATAAATGGTTTCGAAATGCTGGAATTAATTGACAATCCGCCGCAGGTAATTTTTACTACGGCTTTTGAAGAATATGCCATTAAGGCTTTTGACGCCCATGCTGCCGATTATTTGCTAAAACCATTTAGTAAAGAACGCTTTGATAAAGCCATGCAGAAGTTACAACAGCAACGGATAAACGCTGTGCAAGCCATAACAGAAACTGCATTGCAGTCAACGGTACCCAATAACCGTATTGTTGTAAAAGACAATGGTAAAATAAAAATAATTCCGCTGGCACAGGTACAATGGCTGGAGGCTGCAGATGATTATGTAAAGATTATTACCGCAGAAGGAAGTTTTTTAAAAAAGAAAACCATGCAGCATTTCGAGAATAGTTTACCACCGCAGGAATTCATACGGATACACCGTTCTTATATAGTTAATGCTGCATTAATTACCCGCATTGACTTGCATGAAAAAGACAGCCATCTTGCATTGCTTACCACCGGAGCCCGCCTGCCCGTAAGCAAAGCAGGTTATGCAAAATTGAAAGAGGTGCTGGGGATTTAGTCTGCGATAAAGCCATCCGGAGTTTTTAAAACTTTCGAAGTCTCTCACGTTCCCGGGCGGGTTTGGCCTTAGCCGACTCGTCGTACCTACGGAGTCAAAATAATTGATTGCCCTGCATAGGAGATGACATCTTACGAAGAGGGCTTTCAACTTTGTGGAATATGCAAAAAAGATGTCATCTTTAGGAAGGCTTCACGAATTCGAAGGACAAATCATCTTTCACAGTCGGTCTGGCCTTAGCTTTACAAATCACCATTGCCGAATTAAACCGCTATCTTACAATTAACATGTAGTTTTAACAGCTTCCTTGCTAACTTTGTTTATACACACAACTAATTAGCCATGGTATTAAAATTAAAACCCACCACCATTGAGGAATACATCAATGCCGCACCAACAGCGGTGCAGGAAAAACTGCTTCAACTACATGAATGTATCCGTGCAGCGGCGCCCGGTGCAAGCGAAAGTTTAAAATGGCGCATGCCTGGGTATTCATACCAAAAAATACTGGTTACTTTTGCAGTGTTTAAAAATCATATTGGTTTTTACCCCATGCCATCAGCAATAGAAGCTTTTGCCAAAAGCCTTACAAAATATACAACAGCCAAGGGGTCAATCCAGTTCCCATTAAATCAGCCACTGCCTTTATCACTTATCAAAAAGATAGTTCTGTTTCGTGTTAAGGAAAGTGCTGAGGGTGTAATAAAATGGCGGTCTTAAGTTTTTTATAAAATAATAGAGGCATTTTTTATCTGCAATTCCTGCGTCTTCTCAGCTTATTCCGTCACAAGCACAACTTAATTGTACAAAAAAATAAAGCATTAATTTTAATTGGTATTTTTAAACTAAATCAAGACTTCATTTTTTGTAAACTGAATTTTAAATGAAATGGATAACAAGAGAACGGCCAAAGATTGACAGACTGGCTTGCCCTTGGCTTATAAAAAATTTTGTAGACAAGGATGCAGAATTTATTTACGTTCCTTTTAACCAGGTTATTTCCAAAGCAAAAAAATTAAATGCAATTCCGTTTGATATTCTGGATGTGGAGTTTACACATTATAATGATCAATGCACTTTTGACTATATTGTAAAAAAATATGCAATTACCGATCCCGCTGTTTCAATAATAGCAACCATTGTTCGTGGCGCAGATACAGACAGGCATGATATAGCAAAGGAAGCCGCAGGGCTCTGGGCCATCTCCGCAGGGCTTGCCTATAACATTACAGACGATTACAAGTTGCTGAAGACCGGAATGATTATTTACGATGCCTTGTATAGCTGGGCCACACACTTGCAACAGCAAAAGCATTTAAAAAACAGCCCATTTGAAAACTTACTGCACGAAGTATACAGTAAGTTTTTAAAGGAAAAGCAGGCAGGTAAAAAGAAAATACCACATTGGGTTAAGGATTTAAAAGAAATTATCCAGGACCAGGTAGACACTCAATTTACTTTCGACCTCAAAAAAATTTCCACTGATTTGGAATTGAACCCGTCTTATTTATCAAGGGAGTTTTCAAAATATTTTGAAGACCTGAACTTTGGCGAATACATCCGAAAAATACGCATTAAAAAAGCAATTGGTCTTATTGAAAATTCAACGTGCTCACTTACGGAAATTGCTTACCTCACGGGCTTTTCAGATCAAAGCCATTTTACGAGGATATTCAAACTTCATACGGGAAAGAACCCGTCTTTGTTTAGAAAAAATCTCCTCAAAAGTAAAGCAGGTACAAAAGGTAAATAGTATTCTATATTAATGCGATGGAGTTTGTTAGTTTTGTACCTCACAAAACTATTTGGAACTTGAAAAGTAAATTCCGGGTAATCGGTAAAATCTTATTAGCTTTTTTATTTTGCAGCAATGCCATAGCGCAAGGCCAGACAGATACTTTAATTAGAATGAAAGACGCAGTTCAATTAGCAGAGCAACGGTATCATTTGCTAAAATCCAAACAATACGAAGTAGAAGCAGCTGTTAAATATATTGATGTAGTAAAATATAGTAGGCTGCCTTCTATTGATGCAAGTTACCAGGCTGGTTTAGGTACGGCCAATAATTTAACTGGAATATTTTACCCCAATGGTATATTGCCAATGACCGGGCCTCCTTCTGCCAGCAATAATTACAGCCCCGCAACTGGCAGCGCAGCAAGTGTGCTGTTAAACTGGCAGGCTGGTACCTTCGGGGAAAGAGATGGACAAATTAATGTTTCAATAGCCGAAGCGAATTCTAAAAAATCAGAACTAAAGCAAGCTTTGTTTCAGCATAAAATAAATATAATCAGCACATATCTTGATTTACTGCTGGCCTATGATATTGTAAATATTCAGCAACGCAATATTGAAAGAGTTCAAACCAATCTGCAACAAAGCCGTGTATTAACTAATAGTGGCATAAAGCCAGGAGTAGATACAGCCTTGTTTCTTTCAGAATTATCTAAGGCCAGAATTGATTTACTAAATGCGCAAAGACAATTGCAGGTTTATCAGTTTCAATTATCACAATTGATTGTAATTAGTGCATTGCCTGTTCCGCTGGACACCGCATTTTTGAAACAATTACCAAAAACAATTATTGCATCAGATGGTTCATTTGTTAATACCCCAATTATCCAATCAGGGCAAAGCCTGCTGGAGCTGAGCCTTTCAAAAGAGTTATTATTAAAAAAATCATACTTACCAAAATTGAATGTTTGGGGTACCGGCTTTGCCCGTGGGTCGGGTTTTCAACCCAATGGAGAAGTGAAAACATGGGATGGAATGGTATTAACCAGATTCAATTATGGTGCAGGCGTACAGCTTATTTTTCCTATTATGAAATATGGGGAAGTAAAAAGGCAATTAATGCAACAAAACTTATTATCGAAAGCAGCACAGGAAAAAATTGAAGAGAGTAATTCAATGCTTAATACACAACAACGCATTGCCAATGCAACATTTGATAACAGCATTGCCATTGCAAAAGAAACACAACAGCAATTAAAGTCGGGACAATATGCTTTTAATGCCATGCAGGTTCGCTACAATACAGGGTTGGTGAATTTTACCGATTTAATTCAAACGCAGTATAATTTATTAAAAGCGGAATTAGACAGTAAAAAATCTTATTGGGATGCCTGGAAAGCCTTGCTGTTGCAGGCTGCTGTAAAAGGTGATGAAAATATTTTTTTAAATGCTATTCAATAAATAGAATGATTAAATTAATTCAGTTTGCACTTCGTAAACCCATCACCATAATCGTATTGGTGTTGGGTATTATTATATTTTCTGTTTTGGCTATCCGCAAATCTTCCATTGACATTTTTCCTGCCATTAATGCACCAACAATATATGTTGCACAAACCTATGGTGGATTATCACCCCAACAAATGGAAGGGTATATTACCTCCTATTATGAGTATCACTTTTTATACATCACCGGTATCAAAGCAGTAGAAAGTAAATCCATACAAGGACTTTCATTAATCAAATTACAGTTTCACGAAGGCACGGATATGGCCAATGCAATGGCAGAAACAGTATCTTATGTAAACCGTGCCCGTTCCTTTATGCCATCCGGAACATTGCCACCCTTTGTAATGCGGTACGATGCAGGTTCTGTTCCGGTTGGGCAATTAGTGTTTAGAAGCGAAACCCGCTCATTAAATGAAATTCAGGATTTGGCCTTATTTAAAGTGCGGCCCATGTTTGCAGCATTGGCTGGTGTTTCTGCACCGCCGCCTTTGGGTGGAAACCAACGGACTATTGTAATTAAAGCCGACCCTGAAAGATTGAGAAGCTACAATTTAACAGCCGATGAATTGGTAGGGGCTATTGCAAAAAATAATTTCATTTTACCTGCAGGAAATATTCGGGTAGGAGATAAAGCCATCATCACTTCCAGCAACAGTGTGGTAGATGATTTTAAAGAATTGGAAAATGTTGCAGTCAAAAATGTGGATGGCACGCCGGTATATGTAAGGGATGTTGCCAGCGTAAATAATGGTGCTGACATCACTACCGGTTATGCGCTTATCAACGGCAAACGTTCTGTGTATATACCTGTTACAAAAAGAGCCGATGCCGGTACATGGGATGTAGTGCTGGCTGTAAAAAAAGCATTGCCGGATATGCAGGCTGCAATTCCGGATGATATAAAAGTTTCTTACGAATTTGACCAGTCGGGATATGTCAGTAATTCATTACAAACTGTATTGTTTGAAGGTTTGCTGGGCGCATTACTTACCGGTTTAATGGTGTTGCTGTTTTTAAGAGATCTGAGAAGCGCCATCATCATTGTTATCAATATTCCATTAGCGCTGTTAACTGCTGTGGTAGCTCTGTATTTGTGCGGACAATCAATCAATATTATGACGCTCGGCGGCCTTGCATTGGCAGTTGGTATCCTGGTAGATGAATCTACCGTTACCATCGAAAATATCCATCATCATTTGGAACTCGGCAAACCCAAACAAAGGGCCATATGGGATGCCTGTAAAGAAATTGCCGTACCTAAATTATTAATCCTGTTAAGTATCCTGGCTGTATTTGTTCCTGAGTTGTTTATGACAGGTGTACCAAAATCCATGTTTATGCCTTTGTCGCTGGCAGTAGGTTTTGCTATGATTGCTTCATTCCTTTTATCGCAAACATTGGTACCTGTTTTATGTAGTTGGTTTATAAAAAATGAGCGGCATTTTAACACTCAAAATAATTTAGAAGGAATAAAAAAGCGATTAACAAATGCCATTCAAAAAAACCGTAAAACCAGTATAATTATTGTACCTGTTTTTTTGATTGGGCTCCTGGCTATTGCATGGTTAAGTTATAAAAAAAGTGGGACAGAAATTTTCCCAAAAGTAGATGCCGGACAAATGCAGGTAAGGTTGCGGATGCCCGCCGGTACAAGGATTGAACGGACAGAAGACGCTACTAAAAAAACACTAGCCATCATTGACAGTCTTGTTGGAAAAGATAAAGTAGCTATTACTTCGGCCTATGTTGGCCTGCATCCGCCCACCTATGCGATTACTCCAATTTTTTTATATACCAGTGGCCCGCATGAGGCAGTAATAAAACTGAACCTGGAAAAAAAATCCGGTATCAATATTGAAAATTTAAAAGAACAATTACGTTCGGTAATTCCAAAAAATATTCCCGATGTTTTACTATCTTTTGAACCTGCAGATCTTGTTGACCAAGTAATGAGCCTCGGTACCAACAACCCCATTGAAGTGGTGGTGCAAGGGAAAAATTTAACACAGGGACGGGAGATTGCAGAAAAATTAAAATCGTCTTTAAGTAAAATTAATTATCTCCGTGATGTACAAATTGCGCAGCTGTTGGATTACCCAACACTTCAAATAAATTACGACCGTGCAAGAATGGGGCAAATGAATATTACGGTTGACCAGGCAGGTAAATCAGTTGTGGAAGCCACTTCCTCCAGCCGCTTAACGCAACCGGTTTACTGGTTGGACAAAGCAGGTGGTACTGCTTACCAGGTGCAGGTGGAATATCCTCAAATGGCCATGAACGGTGCCGAACAGATTGATCAGATTCCTGTTGGCAAGGCAAACGAAACAGCCATTCATTTAAGAGATATTGCAGAATTAAAAAAGGGGAATTCCATTGGTGAATACGATCGTATTAATCAGCAACGCTTTATTACCGTTACTGCAAATATCTATAAACAGGATTTAGGAAAAGCCGTTGAAGATGCTAACATCAGCATCAACGCATTGGGTGAATTGCCTGTAGGTATAAAAGTTTATTTACGTGGACAGTCAGATATGCTTGCTCAAACCAGTAATGAATTATCAATGGGATTATTGCTGGCCATCGTTGTAATTACTTTAATGCTGGCAGCTTTTTTTCAATCTTTTAAATTATCACTGGTGGTATTATCAGTTTTCCCCGGTGTGCTGGCAGGCTCAATGCTGCTATTATGGATTACAGGCAACAGCCTCAATATACAATCTTTTATGGGTTGTATTATGGCTATTGGTGTTGCAGTTGCCAACGCCATTTTATTGGTATCCAATGCAGAGCTAATTCGTTCTCAACAAATCAATACCACGCTGATTGGCGCACAGGCCGCAGCCAATCGTTTTCGTCCAATCATCATGACCAGCCTTGCCATGATTGCCGGTATGATACCGATGGCTATTGGCTTTGGCGAAGGCGGCCAGCAAACGGCACCACTGGCCATTGCAGTAATTGGTGGTTTATTGTTCAGTACATTTATCAGTTTGTGGTTTGTACCATTGGTGTACGACCTTGTAATAGGCAATAAAAAAACAATCAATGCATCGCTTGATCCCGGCGATGAAAATTCAATTCATTATGATAACAATATTTAAACATACAAAAGGCATGAGAGTTTTAATATCGCTTACAATTTTGATGGCGCTTGCATCCTGCAGTCAAAACCAAACATCAACCATTAAAAAAGAAGAAACAAAAGCTGATACAGTAAAAGTATTTGTATTGGTAATGGACTCTGCTCAAAAAACTATTTCGTTGCCCGGCGATTTATTGCCTAACGAAAATGTACAGATACGGGCAAAAGTGCAGGGCTATATCAGCAGCGTAAAAGTGGATATTGGTTCAAGAGTCAACCATGGCCAAGTGCTTGCATTGATAGATGCACCAGAAATAAATACCCGTGTGCAGGAATTATATGCAAAAGAAAAAGCAGCCCAAAGTCGTTACCAATCAAGCAAAGATTATTACGACCGCATTGGTACTGCATCAAAATCAGATGGAGTAATAGCCGTATCTGAATTGGAAAAGACAAAAAACCAAATGCAAACGGATGAAGCCGAATATAAAGCCACACAGTTTGCCGTTTCATCTTACAAACAAATGGGTAACTACCTCGCTATTATTGCACCATACAGTGGTGTTATTACTAAACGAAATATCAATATAGGGTCTTTTGTTGGCAGTGCTAACGAAAAGCCATTGTTTGAAATTGAAGACAATAAAGTTTTGCGTTTAAGAGTAGCTATACCTGAAGTTTATACCAATGCTGTGCTGATAGACAATACAGGAGACTTAACGACCCGTTCATTTCCGGATAAAAAGTTTAAGGCAAAGCTTATTCGTAAATCGGGTAGTATCGATAACGAAACACGTAGCGAATTATGGGAGTTTGAAATACCCAATACAACCGGTGAATTAAAAGCAGGAAGCTATGCTGATGTAAAACTGCATTTCCTGCGTGCACAACAATCTTTAATAGCACCCACATCTGCCGTAGTTACCAGCTTGGAAAAGAAATTTGTTATCAGGGTATCCAGCAACACTACACAATGGGTTGATGTAAGGGCAGGTTTTAATATGGGCGATAAACAGGAAATTTTTGGAGAATTAAAAGCTGGCGATACATTGGTGTTAAAAGGAAATGAAGAATTGAAAGCCGATAAAAAAGTAATTACTAAAATATCTAAATAGTATTTTGTATGAAATGGAATTCTACATTTTAAATAAGTATCATTCGGTACAAAAAATATATGACTACTAAAGAATATAGCCTTAAAGATCTTATTTATTATTTTTTAAAATTAGGTACAACCGGTTTTGGTGGCCCTGTTGCATTGGTGGGTTACATGCATAAAGACCTGGTTGAAAACCGTCAATGGATTTCGGAGGAAGAATATAAGCAAGGGTTGGCCCTGGCTCAATTAGCACCCGGGCCATTGGCTGCACAATTGGCCATCTATTTAGGGTTTGTTCATCATCGTCTTTTGGGTGCAACACTGGCAGGATTTGCTTTTGTGATTCCTTCTTTTATTATGGTGGTGTTGCTCGGCATTGCCTATAAATTGTACGGAGGGCTTAATTGGATGCAGGCAGTTTTTTACGGTGTTGGCGCAGCTGTTATAGGAATTATTGCTAACAGTTCCTATAAACTTACCATTAAATCAATTGGTAAATTCAATCTACAATCTTTCAAACAAAACTGGTTGCTCTGGTTATTTTTCATTGTGGCAGCAGCCATTACTTTTTTTACACAGCAGGAACAAGTTTTGCTATTTGTTGCCGCAGGGCTTTTGTATATGTTTGTAAAAGCGCCACCAAAATGGTTGAATAAGAAAAGCGCAAGTGGTTTTGTATTGTTGCAAATCGGTTTTTGGAATTACGAAACTTCGACACTTGCAAAAATTGCCATCTTCTTTGCAAAAGCAGGTGCGTTTGTTTTTGGAAGTGGTTTGGCAATCGTTCCGTTTTTGCATGCAGGAGTTGTAATTGAAAACCATTGGCTAACAGAACAACAATTTGTAGATGCTGTTGCGGTGGCAATGATTACACCAGGGCCAGTTGTTATTACCGTTGGCTTTATTGGTTATTTGGTGGCAGGTTTTCCAGGTGCTTCGGTTGCAGCATTGGCAACTTTTTTGCCTTGTTATTTATTTACGGTTATACCTGCACCATACTTTAAAAAAATTGCAAAAAACCAATCCATCAAAGCATTTGTAGAAGGAATAACAGCAGCGGTGGTTGGCGCCCTGGTTGGTGCCGTAATTGTAATTGCAACAAGAAGCATTACAGACATACCAACGGCCTTAATCGCTATCGCAACAATATTTGCCTTACTTTACATCAGAAAAATTCAGGAGCCTTATGTTATTGCGGTTGCAGCGCTTTTGGGTATTTTTATAAAACTAATTGTATGAACAGAAAAGACTTTTTAAAATCAGGAACATTGGCAGGTGCAGTAACATTGCTTTCTACCCATAATGCCTTTGCACAAAACCTTAACAGCAATCCAATAGATAAATTGGTGGATGCCGATGGTAATTATATTCAACAGGCATTACCCTACAGCGAAAATTTTTTAGAGCCGTATATGGATGCAGAAACAATGCACCTGCATTATACTTTTCATCATGGTGGTGCAGTAAAAGGCGCAAATAAAGATCTGCAAATGATTAAAAAATCGTTGGATGAAAACAATTTAGAAACGGTTGATTATTGGACAAAGAAATTAACTTACCATTTTTCTTCTCACATTCTACACTCTATCTTCTGGACAAACCTTACCAATAAAAAAACTTCACCAACCGGCGACCTGCAAAAAAGAATCGAAAAAAGCTTTGGCAGTTACGACAGGCTAAAAGCGTTAATTGCTGAAACTTCAAAAAATGTGGACGGCAATGGGTGGGGTATTCTGGCTTATCAGCCTTATAGCGATAGCCTTACCGTACTGCAATGTGAGAACCACGAAAAATTAACACAGTGGGGAGCAATCCCTATATTGGTTATTGACGTTTGGGAACATGCCTACTATTTAAAGTATAAAAATAAACGGGCAGATTTTGTAGATGCTTTGTTCAACATCATCAATTGGGACAATGCTGCATTAAGACTTGATGAAGCTTTAAAATTAACTAAGTAGGTTGGTTGTTTTTTAATTGCCTACCCGAAAAATAATCCTGTTTAATTTTAAGAAAAGTGCCGGGGAGTTTATAAAATGGTAGTACTGGTTTTTTTCGTTCCGCAGCATCAAATACAGATACCGGTTTATTAAGATGAGGATAATGTACCAAAACAAAAATTCATGATCTTCCCCCAAAATTAATCATGCACTTTTTCAAAACAATTTTATAGAGTTTGACAATAACGGAGGCCCTAGAAATAGAGCTAATCACATTCATGCAATCTGGAGAGAAAAGGGAAATGAATATGGTGAAGAGGTATTAAAAAATCATTACCTGATAGAGAAGCATTAATACATTGCTGTAGCATGCTGGCTAAAATAAAAACAAGGATGTAATTTGTGGTACAGCACTATAGGAATTAAACAGACAAAATGATTAGAAATTTTTTCAGCCTTATAACAGCTTATGTAGTTTTTGCAGCAACTTCTGTTGCACAGTTGAAACTTACCGGACAATACCCTCATGGCGAGGCAACAACCAGCTTTAAAATTTTAACGACCATGTAGGGGGCAGTATTTTCATTTGTGCGCAGGCTGGTTTTATAACTTATTGCCAAACCAAAAGCCCTCAACCTCAATTACATCCTTGCTTTTAATATGGCTGCTTTTGCGGTATTTTCATTATTCAGTTCAAGTGGAAGCCACTGGACACAAGTATTGGCTTTCATTAGTTTTGCACCTATTTCTATCGAAGGAGGGTATTTCTATCTTCGGCCTAAGAATAAATAATTTGAAAAAGGCATCAATAAATTTATGCTTATTGATAACGCAATTGTAATAGAGCGGCGGATACATAAAATTGCCATTCATTGCTTTTTTATATGAGGCAGTGTATTTTTAATATTTTGTTTTCACAGAGCCGGAACAAGTATCACCTTCTTCAATTCCTGTCAGCCACATTTTTAATTTCTTTATGCGTTCTTCTGTTAATTCCTGTTTATACGTATTCCAGCAAAGCGGCAATATACTGCCATAATATCCCGGCTCTTTATTGGGGAATTTAGCATTCATTTCGGCATTGCGAAACTGTATCCATATCTTCTGTGCCTTTTTAAGGTTTACAATAAATACAGTATCGCTTTTGTATTCTTTCAGTATTTTTTTATACACAGTATTGAGTTCTGCATCAGCTTTCTGAAAATTGTTAGAAGCTTTTAGATTCATATCTGACTGTGATTGACTATAACAAAAATTCATTATTATACACAATAAAAATGAACAAATAAATTGATTCATAAAATATCATTTACATTTTTTGATTTCAATTTTAAATTCTTTCAAAATATTCTTTTTCTTTCTTAAAGCGGACAAAAAATAAACTAAAATCAATTCCTCAATAATTGCAAACTGGAGATTAATCTTTACATCAATTTTATAAATCAGCAAAAGAAAACAATTGAATTGTTAGCTGAAAGTAAGCCAAATACAGTTGAAAATGTTATGCTCAAAAGCTTGGAATAATGATTTATTATATATAATATTATACAATAAAAAGCCCGTATTTGAATAATGCCTTTATCATGGCCAACGGGCCACTCTATTAAAATCCCTTTCCTTTTTTTTAATCTAAAATTTTATTTTATGATTACAAATATTGATGAAACAGGGATTGATTTATGCAGTTATTATGAATGCGGGGGCCAACCCGAAAAACCCAAATGGTTAAGCGCATATTTAGATAGTGGGGGAGTATGGACAATAGGTATTGGAACAATACAGTACCCTAACGGAGCCATGGTGAAGAAAGGAGATATGATTACTGCAAAAGAAAGAGATGATTATTTTCTGTTTGAAATAAGGGCAAAAATATCGAAAGTAATTATCCTTACAAGAGACGATATTAATCAAAACCAGTTTAATGCAGTGGTTGACTTTTGTTATAATGTTGGCACGCTGGCGCTGCAAAAATCCACGCTCCTAAAAACATTAAATAGAAACCTTGCTGACAAAGAAATTGTAACAAATTTTTTAGCCTGGCGGTTTGATAATGGCAAGCAAATTCCGGGACTGACTAGGCGAAGAATGAGTGAGGCCTATTTATGGTTTAGCGGTAAATTAAAATTTGATTGGGTTAATTATAAAATATATTCTCAGGCAACCACTGACGAAGTATTAGCTGCAATTAAAAAAGGATGAGTGATTGAAATTCTCAGTAAAGTCACTAGTAAAACTGCACAACTAGATTATTTATTAACCGGCAGCGACATGTAAAAGATATAGAAATTTAATATCATAAAAAATAAGGCAGGCAATGATATCCAAAGGCTATCCTTAACTTTTACCCTGACTGCAACGCCTAAAAACATTAATATGGTGAGGCCCCCTGCAGAAATCAATAAAATAAGTTGAATCTTTAAACCTACCAGCAGACCCACCGCCCCAAATAATTCTAAAACTGCGGTAAGTGTTCCTACTTTCTCAAGCCCAAACCGTTTGAATTCATTTTTCATTTGTGGTGATCTAAAATATGCAATTCCATAACCAAAAAAAGACAGACTTGAAATTAAAATCAGCGCATTAAGCAAGTTCATTGTTATATTAATTTTAGTGATACAGCCGTAATGAAAAGACATAATATTAGGAGGAATAAAGAGGGCATATGCTTCTGCCATGGATTACCCACTTTAAAATGGAAATATTGCGCTGATATCATAAGAAATGCGATAAGTAATGCCGGAATAAGTACCAAATCCGGATGCCAAATACCTGCAACCAACAGTGTTGACAAGGCTATTTTAGAAGAACCTACTATGGTACGGGTTAAATCACTCAAGCCATATTGTTTAAATTCCTTGACGATATTATCAAAACGAAATATCCAAACATATGCTATTGAC
>JAYTTI010000139.1:0-18128 GCA_043745405.1 Ferruginibacter sp.
ATCTATTACTGTAAGAGGTTTAGCCAAACAATCTTTACGCTTTCCCTGCTTTTATTTTAGCAAACAGTATGCTGTGCTTCCGGCATTCAGCAAATTTACCGGTACACACGGTATTGAACCAAAAAGAGGGGATAGTGTTTATGCATTGGTAAAGCAAACAATTGTAGCCCTGTGATGAAAAATAAAATTTTAAAAATCGCCTACGATCCCATCTATGCACATCCATTACCCGAAGGGCACAGGTTTCCGATGTTGAAATACGAATTGATACCTGCACAATTATTGCATGAAGGCAGTATAACAAAAGAAATATTTTTTCGCCGGCAGTATGTCCGGATGAAATTATTTTATGGACCCATAATAAAGAATACCTCGGCAAATTACATCACCAAACACTATCGGCTAAGGAGCAACGTCATATTGGTTTTCCAGAATCTCCGGCCCTTACAAAAAGAGAACTTATCATTGCACAAGGCACTATTGACTGTTGCCACTATGCGCTGCTAAACGGTGTAGCAATGAATGTTGCGGGTGGTACACATCATGCATTTGCCAACCATGGCGAAGGTTTTTGCCTGCTAAATGATATGGCTATTGCGGCCAATTATTTACTGCAAAAAGAAATTGCCCAACAAATTTTAATAATTGACCTTGACGTACACCAGGGCAATGGCACGGCTAAATTATTTGAAAACGAAAAAAGGGTATTTACTTTTAGTATGCATGGCGAACACAATTATCCTTTTCACAAAGAAAAAAGCGACCTTGATATTCCATTAAAAGATGGTACTGGTAATAGTACCTATTTGGGTTTATTAAAAAAAGTATTGCCAAAACTGATAAAAGAAATAAAACCCGATTTTGCTTTCTTTTTATCGGGTGTAGATATATTAGATACAGACCGGTATGGGAAATTAAAAGTATCACCGGAGGGGTGCAGGCAAAGAGATGAATTTGTTTTTAAAACATTGCAGCAAGCACAAATTCCCTGTGCTGTTTCGATGGGTGGTGGTTACAGTACGGATATAAAAATTATTACAGCTGCACATTGCAATACTTTCAAAACTGCACTAGAAGTTCATTTTTAATTAGCATAAGTCAAACTGTTTTTCTCCGAGTCAGTTCTTTCCTAATCAAGCCCAGTTCCCTGCCCGTTTGCCCGCCAACAGAAGAGTTTTCCTGTGCCCTTCTCATCAGGTAAGGTATTACATCTTTAATAGGTCCGAAAGGCAGGTATTTACTGACAGAACAACCGGCTTTGGCCAAATTAAAAGTAATATTATCACTCATCCCATATAGTTGGGAAAAATGTACGTGCGGGTGATTAAGCGGAATATTTTTTTGTTGCAATAATTCAGTGGCGGTTAAATTGCTTTGTTCATTATGCGATGCAATAATTACTGCAATAATCTCCAGGTGTTCTATAGAAAATTTTACTGCAGCATTATAATCGTTATCGGTAATTTCTTTATTTGGTTGTATGGGTGAGGCATAAATATTTTCTGTGGCCCGCAATCTTTCCTTTTCCATATAGGCACCACGTACCAGCTTGGCACCCAATACAAAATTTCTTTCAGCTGCGGCCTCGCAAGAATTCCTTAAAAATTTAAACCGGTCGTGTCGGTATAGCTGAATAGTATTGTACACCACCACCCGTTGTTTATTAAAGCTATCCATCATCAAAATGGTTAATGCATCTACCGGGTCTTGTATCCATGTTTCTTCTGCATCAACCAGTACGCCAATTTTTTTTGCTGCAGCCACTTCACAAATACGCAACAGCCTTACCCTTACGCGATGCCATTCTTCTTTTTCATTATCGGGTAATTTTTCTATTGTGGTTAAATAGCGTTTCATTAAAGTTCCTTCTGCGGCGTTCATCAACCCATCAATTTTTTCCAATAAAGTAAAACGTGAAAAACCCGTTACCTTAATACTCATAAAAGGAATATTAGGCTGCGTAGCAGCATAATCAATTACCCTGATAAATTCTTCCGTAGAATGGTTAAATCCATATTCCCCGTCATCGCCACCTTCTACACCATAATCTAAAATTACCTGAACATTATACTCGCCTAATTTTTTCGCAACAGCAGAAGTTTTTTCCAAAGTTTCTCCACCTACAAACTGTTGAAAAATTGTATTGCGTATAACAGGCATAGTAAATGGTAAACGCCATTTAATGGCTAATGGTGTAAGTTTTAATCCAAGGTTTACCAACCACGGTTTACCCATTGCACTAAAAAGAAAATGAGCGTTTTTTAATTGCCTGTCCTTTTTATAAGCAAAAGCATATTCTGAATTATCGAATGAAATTTCCTGATTACTACTCATAAAAATTAGAAATATTTGTAAATATAAGCAATCCCCCGATTGAGTATTTTGCGCCTTGCATAAACATTTTTAAATCCTGAAGCGGGTAAATACTGACTCCTGCATTTCAACATCCTACATCAACCTTTCAGCCTTATCTTTGCGCAAAATGTATACATGGATAAAAAAGCAATTGAATCGCTGGTAATAATGACAGAACTGGTGCTGCCCAACGATACAAATACCTTTGGTAACCTGATGGGTGGACGATTAATGTACTGGATGGATATCGCTTCTGCACTCTCTGCAATGAAACATTGCGGCGCCCCTGTGGTAACCGCTTCTGTTGATAATATCTCTTTTGAAAACCCCATCAAGCTAGGCAATGTAGTACATATTGAAGCCAAAGTAACAAGGGCGTTTAAAACCAGTATGGAAGTGCATCTAAAAGTATGGGGAGAAGATGCTATTCATCAGTCTAAATATAAAAGTAATGAAGCTTATTTTACTTTTGTTGCCCTGGATCCTAATAGTAATCCCAAACCGGTAGCTCAATTAATTGCTGAAACACAAGAAGAAATAACATTGTTTGAAGGTGCTCTAAGACGCAGACAGCTAAGGCTGGTATTGGGTGGAAAAATGAAGGCTGAAGATGCAGGTGAATTAAAAGCTTTATTTACAAAATAAACTAATCGGGCGTATAATTAAGAGGTAACATATTTGCTGCCTTTTCGTATATCCAATAACCGGAGTATTGCATATCCATTGGGTTGTTGGCAATACCTGCATTATTGAGACTAATAAAGGACGAAGTAGAAGTGACATAAGAGCGAAAGCCTACCGGCAGGCTTCCCTGTATAAAAGTAATTTTACTTAAATAATTTTTAGACGAAGGGTCTTTTCCATATTGCACCATCAGTTTACCTGGAACATTTACTATAAAGTTATTACTATCTGTGCTATCTTTTATAATAACCTGATTGGCATTTACTTCAACTGCTACATCCATTTCCTGCTGCGTTTTGGATTGTGTAATCATATTTTTATTACCATTATTGCTGTTATCCGTTGATAAACGCATTGGTTTTATCATATAAATCTGATACCCTTCTTTTTTGAGGTTGTTGGCAATAAGGGCCCTGTAAAAATGTGCCGTACTGCCATAATAAGTATGCTTACGGTTTTTAATCCACCTGCTTTTATCACCCATTTCTTCAAAACGGGTATACCCATAATAGGAAGTTCGGCCGCTTTGTTCATCATAAAAAAATTCAACCAGTTCAAAACTAATTGTGTACCCAAGCATTTTATTAACAATCACCAAAGCTGTATCGCTGTATGCATTAAAAATATTTTTCCCGTCGCCTTTGGTAAAATAAATATCTTTTTTATTTCTAATAGTACTTCGGGATGCTTCTTCAGTAATGCCCAAAAATTCTCTTTCAAAAATGGCGAGGTACTTTTTTCTTACCGCATCAGTCAAAATTAATACCTCTTTTAACTGCTCTTCTTTTTGCGCCAGTTTAAATACAAGGATTTTATTTTGAATTGTTGTTGCTTCTGGTTTATACACCAACCGCTGATATCCGAGGCTTGAAATAATCAGTTCTGTATTTTCTATATCCAGCAAGGATAAAGAAAACTGCCCCACTGCATTGGTACTGGTACCACTAGATGTATTATTGAAATAAACACTTGCTCCTTCTAAAGGCAATCCAGTAGCTTCGCTAACTACCCTACCCTGAATGGCTATTTGTGCAATTGCATTGAATGGTAAAAAAAACAAAACAACTAACAGCAATGTGTTTATTCTTGTTTTTGAAAAGACCTTGTATCTATTAAGTTTAGTTCCGGTAGATATTTTGAATTTATTATGTAACATCTTAGAGCTATATTTTTTTCACATTTCAGCGAGTTGATGAATTTTTATTGTGTGCATTGCGGCTGGTAATCATATGGCAAAGTGTTTGCCACTCCTTCATAATTCCAATACCCCTCAAAGGAAATATTTGTATCATCAACAGGCACACCAATACTGGTAAGTTCTATCGGCGAATTTTTAATATCAATATACACTTCAATACCCTTATCCAGATCACCAGACAAATAAGGTAATACTTGGGCGAGATATGATTTTGTAACAGGGTCTTTATGATATTGAACCAGTAATCGTCCATTAATGCCGATGGAAAAATTGTTACTGCTGTCTATCAGCAATATTTGTTGTGCTGTTATTGGTATGGCATTTTCTTTATTGTAAACTATATCATTATTATTATCAGATTGTGCATTTACCGGCATCAATAAAAAAGTGCTAAAGCCCTGCTGGTATAATTGATTGGCAACAAGACTTCGGTAAAAATGCTGCATGCTGCCTTTGTAACAATTATTCCGTGAGTGCTGGTATTTTTTGTCATCATCCAGTTTTTCGTAGTGGCAATAGCCTGCAAAAAATGCCTGATCTGCCATTTCATTATAAAAAAACTCAACGAGGTTATAACTCATTTTGTACCCAAGAAGATTGTTAATTATTACAATGGCTGTGTCTGCAAAAACCCTGAAATATTTGCGGGCGGTATGTGGAATAAAATACATATCGTCCGCATTGATGATAGAACTCTTTGTTGCTTCTTTAGTTAAGCCCATAAAATTTTTATAAAAAATATTCTGGCAAATTATTTTCATTTCTACAGAAAGATCTTCCGTTTTTGTTCGTAGTAACTTCCTTGGATGTAGCTTAAAAACAAATCTCTTAACTGCCAGTTGGGCTGCTGTTGGCTTAAACACAATTAATTCATAACCGTAACAAAAAATAACAAGCTCTGTATTTAAAGAATTAATGTCTTCAAATTTAAATTCGCCTTGCTGATCTGTATAGGTACCAATCGTAGTATTATTAAAATATATCGAAGCACTTTGTATGGGGCTGTCATTATTTTCGTTGATTACCTTGCCGGTAAAACTTGTTTGAGCGCAGGTTTGCTTTAAAAAAAAGAAGAGCAACGAAATGCAGCAGCAATAGCATTTCAGGTTCAAAGTAGCCATTGTTTATTTATCAATTGAACTCATTAAATGATGTTTGCCCTTTAGCATAAATTTTTTACTTTGTTCGATGGCATCCATTATTTTTTCCAGGATGTTTTCGCAGGTATCATCATAATCAATATCCAATGGTTCTTTAAATGTAACCGAAAGCAGGGAGCCCCGCTTTTTTAATTTTAATCCTTTTTTATTAAAGGCGCGCCAATATCCATTGATCACTACCGGAATTACAATTGGGCGGTGTTGCTTTATAATAAATGCTGTGCCTTTGCGCCCGGGTGCAAATGGTTTAGTGGTGCCCTGCGGAAAAGTAATGACCCAATTATCTTTTAATGCCCTTTCAATTTTTCTTATATCTGCCGGGTCAAGGCTCCTTCTCACTTCCGTACCCTCGACCCTCCAGGTACGTTTTACGGTAATGGCACCTCCCAAACTTAATAATTTGCTCAGCCAGTTACTTTTCATTGTTTCTTCAGCGGCTACATATTTTATCCTGGTAAATGGCCATAGTAAATAAAAAGGTATGCCCAGCTTGTATTTTTTACGCCAGCTAACCGCACAAAAAATATGTATAAAGGTTATTACATCCGCAAAATAAGTCTGATGGTTACTTATAAAAAGCACATTTCTTTTAGGAAGGGTATGCAGGTTTTCCATACCATTAACCTGTAGTTTATTAAAGATATTTATACCCGGGTATGAGGCTGCCCCAACAATTGAATACACTAATCCCTTCACTAATCGGGTTTCTTTCAATCTGGCAAAAAAAGTTGACATGTAATTAATTTAGCAGTGCCGTTATGCAATATACACATTAATCAATTTTTAAATTACGGAACCTGGTTTTTGTGGGAATTTTTAGCACAATTATTTTGTTGATATCTTTACCACTATGCAATTTAACACTGTAATATTTGATATGGATGGCTTACTGATAAATTCAGAGCCTTTGTGGGACGAAGCCGCCACTGAAATTTTTCAACAACATAATTTTCAACTTACCAAGGCGCAGTATGCCACTACTACGGGTATGCGCACAAAAGAGTTTGTTGGGTGGTGGTTTAGTTATTATAAAATTGACGCTCGGCATAATACTGCTGCAGAAACTGCTATATTGAAAAAGGTCGTAGAAAAGGTAGCTGCCAAAGGCAACGCAATGCCAGGTGTAGCACATATTTTTAATTTCTTTATAGAAAGAAATTTTAAGATTGGCCTAGCCACTTCCTCAGGTAAACCGTTAATTGATGTGGTGGTAGATAAACTGGGTATTCGTAATTATTTACAGTCTATTGAATCTGCAGCTGACCTGCCTTATGGCAAACCTCATCCACAAGTTTATTTGAACTGTGCCGAATCGCTTAACAGCCACCCAACGGAATGCATATGTTTTGAAGATTCTTTTAATGGCCTCATTGCAGCAAAAGCCGCCCGTATGAAATGTGTAGTGGTGCCGGCAGCGCATGATAGTAAGAATGAAAAATTCAATGCTGCAGATTTAAAAATTTCTTCTTTGGTAAATTTTAATTCTTTGCTGATGCAGACTTTGTAAAATTTTGCATGGGTCATATCGCGGTATTAAGCATATCACTATATCAGCGAAAAAAAGAATGATAACCCAGCTAATTCTTAAACTATTTTCCTTGCTTCGGCAATCTGTTCATCACTGCCCATCACGATTAACCTCTCGCCAGCCTGAAGTATATATGTTGATGGGGGGTTTAAGATATATTTATTTACATCTTCTTTTATTCCTAAAATAGTACAATTGGTTTTTTTCCAAAGATCCAGTTCAGTCAGCGAAATACTTTTTTGAGCTTTCAATTCTGCCACTCTGAACTCGTTGTTATTTCTTGTTCCTAATATAGATAACATTTCTGCTACATCAGGCAGCATAACCAGGGTTGCCATATGTGCACCACCAATTTTATCGGGCATAATAACATTACTTGCCCCGGCAATTTTTAATTTATTAACCGAAGAATCCTGCGAGGCACGGCTGATGATGGTAATATTTGGATTTAATTGTTTTGCGGATAGTACTACAAATAAATTATCAGCATCAACAGGTAATGTCGAAATAAGTGCCCTTGCATTTTTTATGCCGGCAACCAGTAATACTTCGTCATTGGTAGCATTACCCTTTATAAAATGAGTTACTTCAAAATTCAGACCTGCTCCCAATTCATCCTTTTCTTCCAACACCACAAAAGGAATTTTATTATCATACAAAACCTGTGCACTTTCTTTACCATTGCGGCCAAAACCGCAAATAATAACATGATTATTTAAATGCTGAATTTTATTTTCCATCTGAATAATTTTATACTTTTTTATAAATTCAAGGTCGAAAAAATAACGGGATAGCCAGGTGATGAAATACGTAAACAAACCAAGATTGATTAAGATAAGAAAAATGGTGAAAATTCTGCCATTATCGCTTAATGGCCTCACTTCGTTAAACCCTACAGAAGCAACAGTTATTACTGTCATATAGAATGCCTCAAGAAAATAATAATTTTCAATAATCATGTAACCCAGTGTACCTCCTAACATTAAAATGCTTATTAATAATAAAGCAAAAAAAAGGCCTTTAAAGAGATTTAGCCGTTTTAGTAAATATATGTCCATAATTATTTATGAAAAGTAGGACTTTAGTATGAAATGAAGAAGAGAAATTGCTGATTACAAAATAAACAATTTCAGCCATACACAGGAATAACCTGATTATTTTATTTTAAGCAATTAGTTATTTACCAAAAAGGTAGACATTATAACATTAAGGTTTGCAAATACTTGCCTTGCATATTCTGTTCATAAGGTGCCAAAATGTATTGGGTCCGTGCTAAAAACTATAAATTAAAGCATGTTGCCTGCTAAAACTTTGGACATTCCAAACTTCGTCTTTCCTTTCTTGTTAGTTTATCCCCTGAATAGCCTCCCTGCTCTTCAAATTTTTTTCCAGGCCGGATGGTAAAAGCCAGGTAAAATCCGCCAGTTTGTGACTTATTACTTGAAAATAAAGTACCTATATTATGTATACCCAATAAAACCGGGCCGGCCTTAAATGCCCCGCCAACCCATATCTGACCCTTTGTATTTAAAAGAACGGGGAAATAAGCCCCTAATGATTTTGTTTCCCATCGTGGAGTAATTGCCAATAAATTCATATCCCTTATATAAATTAATTTTTTTGGAACTAATGACAGAAGAGGTATGGTTATTTCTGTATTTAAAAAAAAATTATTTACAATATGTTGGTCTACGTTTATCATTAAACGAAATGGCTGATAGACGTTAAAATTACCGCTGGATTGAGTGAAGGTTTGGGATATACTTTCAAGACTATCATTGAAATCCTTAAGGGAAGCAATATTCGAAAATTTATTTTCGATCACCGAATCGGTAGTGCCCGGTAACCATGTTGTTGCATAAGTGCTGTACTGGCCTTGAGTATACTTATTTCTTCCGATGTCCATAAGCGACATGCCTATTTTTGTTCTATACAAATAATTGGTGCTTTCTTCATCATCGTTTGATACTAGAATAAATTCCAGTCCCAGGTCGGCACTAATACTCGAACGTGTTGCACGGTAGAAATTTTTCCAATTTGAGGTAGCAGACGCATTACTATCAATATCATCAAAATTTGAAGAATAGCTATATTGCAAATTACCTGCAGTAAGTAAATAACCACTAGCTGTAGAAGTGTAACTTAAATCCTGTGCATTTTCATAACCAAATGCTAATGCCTGGTTTACTTTTACGGTAATCCCAGCATTCAGCATTCTTTGCCCATCATTAATTATGGTATGTGCATACGAACCATAAAACTCTACCCATGCACTTCCAATGGCTTGTCCGGATAAGGGCACATGGTTTAAATTAATTTTCATATAATCGGTCAAGCTGCGTGTGGTATCCTGCCAGTTAGATTCACTGGTATTTGTGTATATATAATTACGGATGTTGGCACCAAAAGCTATGGCCGATTTTTCATTGAGATTAATTCTTGTATTCAATAACCTTATATCCTGATTAGCAAATACCCACCTTTTTATGCTGCCATTTTCTGCAGTTATCGTTGCATTTTTAGGAGTAGAAAGGAAAGAATGATTTTGTATTGTAAAAGCATTAGTAGCTTGTTTTGACTGAACTGCAAAAATTGTAATATCCCAGGCATAAGGAACATCAATAATAAAAGCCGGGTTACTGCCCGGCGCTAAACTACCTGCATAAGGGGATCCATTGATAGCCTGGTAATTTTGTGCCGCAATGAAATTATACAACAATAAACACGGAATAAGAAGGTACTTTTTAAAAGACTGCATATTTTACAAACTTTCCATAAACGAAGGGGATTTAACAAGTGAAAAGATACGATAATGTTTACTATCAACCACAATGAGAGAGTCGCTCTTGTACATTGGCGATATCTTTTAGCCACATCTGATTATATTTCCCTGAATAGAATATTTCAAATTTTATTCAGTAAAAAGCTCCCTGCTGGTATACCTTTGAACCGAGCGTGGCAACGATGAAGCCATGAAAAATAACTGATGGTAACAAAAAAAATAAAAAAGGCCATTTTAGGTTACAAAAAAACGCTGAAACCCTATAAAAACCTGCTGTTACTGCACTTTGTTGCCTATATTTTATTACCTTTGCCCTCCCGTTAAAAAACCGGGATTATATTATGTCATTTAACATTATTAAACAATTAAACGCAGATGCACAGGAAGGGGCGGCTACCAATGATGTAGCTGAAACTGCTGCGGTAACAAATGTGCCTGCTGAAGCGCCTGCTACAGAAACTGTAGTGGCCAAAGTACCGGTTGAAGAAAGAATAGTTACGGCTCATGATGACTTCGACTGGAGTGTTGACAAACGTAACGTTTCAAGTTACAACAAAGAAGAAAAAGCCAAGTATGATGTTGTTTACGACAACACATTTAAACAGATCAACGATGGCGAAATGATTCAGGCTACTATTGAAGCTATCACCAAAACAGATGCAGTTGTAAACATCGGTTTTAAAAGTGATGGTTTAATTTCTTTGAATGAATTCAGGGACATCGTAGGCGGATTAAAAGTTGGGGACGTGATTGAAGTAATGGTGGTGGAAAAAGAAGACAGGGAAGGTAATCTTAACCTTAGCCGCAAACAGGCCCGTACCAGCAGGGCATGGGAAAGAATTGTTGAGTTACACAAAACCGGTGAAATTGTTACTGGTATTGTTACCAGCAAAACTAAGGGTGGTCTTATTGTGGATGTATTTGGTATGGAAACATTTTTACCAGGCAGCCAGATTGACGTTAAACCTGTTACAGATTACGATCAATTTGTTGGCAAAACAATGGAATTTAAAGTTGTTAAGATCAACGAGACAATCAAGAATGCTGTTGTATCTCATAAAGCACTTATTGAAAGCGATATTGAAGCACAACGTGCTGAAATTATTGGTAAACTTGAAAAAGGCCAGGTATTGGAGGGAACCATCAAAAATATTACCGACTTCGGTGCGTTTCTTGATTTGGGCGGCTTAGACGGCTTGTTGTACATCACTGATATTTCGTGGGGACGTATCAACCATCCAACAGAAGTGTTGAAGATGGATCAGAAATTGAACGTAGTAGTATTGGATTTTGATGATGATAAAAAACGTATCAGCCTTGGTTTAAAACAATTGACTCCCCATCCCTGGGATACACTGAGCGAGTCAATTAAAGAAGGTGAAGTAGTGAAAGGTAAAGTAGTAAACATTGAAGACTACGGTGCTTTCCTTGAAATTATGCCAGGTGTGGAAGGTTTGGTACACGTAAGTGAAATTACATGGGCCAACACTCCAATCAATGCTAAAGAATTCTTTAAATTGGGTGATGAGTACGAAGCTAAAATTGTTACGTTAGACAAGGACACACGCAAGATGAGTCTTTCTATAAAACAAATGGCTAACGACCCATGGAGCGAAATTGATGTTAAGTTCCCTGAAGGAAGCAAACATACTGGTACCGTTAAAAACATTACTCCTTATGGCGTATTTATTGAAATGGCAACAGGTATTGGCGGCATGATCCATATCAGCGATTTAAGCTGGTTAAAGCGCTTTAATAACCCTAACGAATACACGAAAGTTGGTGCGGCTATAGAAGTGATCATTATGAACATTGACAAAGACGGACGCAAACTGCAATTAGGGCACAAGCAAATTGAAGAAGATCCCTGGAATTCCCTGGAACAAACTTTCGCTGTAGGAACAACACATGAAGGGACCGTTACCAAAAAAGATGATAAGGGTGCCGTTGTACAATTGCCATACGGACTGGAAGGTTTTGCACCTAACCGTCATCTTGCAAAAGAAGATGGAAAAAGTATCGGTGCCGATGAAATTGCCCAGTTTATGGTGATTGAATTTGACCGTAACGACAAACGCATTGTGTTAAGCCATACCCGTATGTGGGAACAGGTGATTGAAGAAGAAAAACAGGCTGTTATAAAAGAAAAGAAAGCTGATGCTGAAGTAACCAAAAAGGCAGTGAAAAACCTACAAAGCAAAGTAGAAAAATCAACCTTAGGCGATCTTGGTGTATTAGCAGGATTAAAAGCTAAGATGGATAATGCAGTAGTTGATAAAGTTGCTACAGAAGAAGAAGTAAAAGAAGTGCCAAAAGAAGAAGCAAAAGAAGAGCCTGAAGCTGAGTAATCTTTTATAGAAAAGGTATAGGAGTCCCATTGCATAAGCGGTGGGGCTTTTTTTTATTAATAAGGTAATATTATTTTATAAGGTATAATAAATAATAGTTTTATAACACTCCAGTGAAAAATGGTTTGTAGCAAAAGTTAAGTACCTTTAATCAATGAATAATTTTAATAGATATTTCAAATTGATGGCCTTGCTTTTTAGCGGGTTTGTTGCTTTTTTAGGGTTGATTATTGTATTTTTTTACGTATTGAAATTATGCTCCATCACATTATTTAATATTCCCGGGTTTGATATTTTTTTTAATTTCATCATTATTATAATTCCTTACATTATTTTCTTTTCGGGTTACTATTACCTTCATAAAAAAATTACTTTATCCCAAAGCAAAGATGCAACCGCTATTGCAAGGGCATTTCTTATTATTGGCAGTTTATTTTGTGTTTGTACAATGATACTTTCTACCCTGAAATTATTTGGTGTTCAAAAAAATTTCCTGCTTACTTATGAAGACAATTCTCAATATGCCTGGATAATACAAATTGTAATGCTGTTTTTTACAGCACTTATCATTGCCGCCGGAGATGTTAAAGAAAAAGACTGGATGGATAAAAAAGTTATTGGTGATGAGTTATAAGTGACAAGTTTTTTACCTAGCAATTACTGGGCACCTTTATTTGCTATCGCGTTTGCTGCAATCCACCCTGTTGTCCATGCATTTTGAAAATTAAACCCGCCTGTTACTCCATCTGTATTAGTTACTTCACCACAAAAAAACAGGTTAGGTACAATTTTACTTTCCATACTGTTATAATCTATTTCATCTAATACAATACCGCCTGCTGTTACAAACTCTTCTTTAAAAGTTGTTTTTCCATTTATCACAAATTCCTGTCCACATAAATTTTTGATCAGTTTATTTTGTTCCCTGGCAGGAAGATCTGCCCACCGCATGTCTTCATTGATACCAGACTGCAGTAATAAATACTGCCATAATCGCTGAGGCAATGCAAAAGGATTTCTATTGCTTATTTTTTGGGCAGCAATATCAAAACGCACCTTTTGAAATTTTTCTTTTAGTGTTTGTTCATTGTATAACGGCAACCAATTTACGAGGGCAGTAAATTTATAATTATCAATAGCAAATTGCCTTGCACCCCAGGCAGACAATTTTAGAATAGCTGGACCGCTAAGGCCCCAGTGCGTAATCAGTAACGGACCTTGTTGAGAAAGTTTTGTACCAACTATTTTAACCATTACACTTTCTACGGTAACGCCCATCAATGTGGTAATTGTGTTACCCGGCATATTAAAAGTAAATAATGAAGGGACAGGTTCTTCAATAGTATGGCCGGTATTTTTTAACCACTCAAACTGTGTTGATTTAGAATATCCGCCGCCCGCAATACAAATAAAATCAGCCTCCAAAATACTTTCATTCGCAAACTTCAACTGCCAGTGATCTCCTGATTTATTGATTGATTTTACTTCTTTATTCATCAATATATCAACTCTGTATTTATTTGCTTCCCGCATTAAACAATCAATAATGGTTTGCGAATTATTGGTTGCGGGAAACATCCTTCCGTCAGTTTCAGTTTTTAGTTCCACACCTCTTTCCTTAAACCAGGCAATTGTATCGGTAGTAAAAAAATGATGAAATGCCTTCTTCAAAAAGCTGCTGCCCCGGGGATAGCTTTTAATCATATCAGCCATGCTATAACAGGCGTGTGTAACATTGCAACGGCCGCCGCCACTTACTTTTACCTTACTTAAAAGTTTACCGGTTTTCTCTACAATAACTACTTCCAGTAATGGATTTATGGCTGCATTAACGGCACAAAAAAAGCCAGCGGCTCCTCCACCAATAACTATTAATCGCTTTTTATTCATGAAAGAAAATTTTACCCTATCTGCAGAAAGTAATAGGGGCCACTGATATTAATAATCAGAACACAAATTGGCATTTGCTTTTTCAGCAGCTTCTATTTCTGTAAAGGAAGATAAAATATCAGCCTTTCCACCTTTTTGAATGCACACGTTATGTTCGTAGTGTGCTGACGGCTTGCCATCTTCGGTTCTTATCGTCCACCCGTCTTTATCGTGGTATACATTTTTTGTACCCATGTTGATCATTGGTTCAATTGCTATAACCATACCTTCATTAAGCTTGGCTCCGGTACCTCTTTTGCCATAATTTGGCACTTGTGGCTCTTCGTGCAAGTGCCTGCCCAACCCATGACCTACCAGTTCCCTTACCACTCCGTAACTATGTTCACGCTCCGTATAATTTTGTACAGCATAAGAAATATCGCCTACCCTGTTACCATGTGTTGCTTTTTCAATTCCTTTATACAAGGAATCTTTTGTTACCCTTAGCAGCTGTTTTATTTCCGGTGCAATCTCTCCTATCGCAAACGTATATGCGCTATCTCCATGAAAACCATTTTTAAAAGTTCCTACATCCACAGAAACAATATCTCCTTCTTTTAATGCAATTTTTGTTGGAAAACCATGTACTACCGCATCATTTACAGACATACAACACGCAAACGGAAATGCCGGGTTTCCATACCCTTTAAAAGAAGGTGTCGCTCCATTATCCCTTATAAATTGTTCAGCTATCTGATCCATATCCCAGGTAGAAATTCCGGGGCGTATAATTGCAGCAATATGGGCAAGCGTTTTACTTACCAGTAAACTACTTATCCTCATCAATTCAATTTCCGGTTTTGTCTTATAATGAATCATTTAAAAATATTGATTAAATATTAAACCCCGACTTTAATTGTCAGGGCTTAAAAATATAATTGTGCTTTCCCAATAACGATGGGATTGATTGTTTTAAATACCTGACGACGATGATACTGCAGATGATGTTTGTCTTCCCTGTATCCGTCCTGAACTCATCAAACCATCATACTGGCGCATCAACAACTGGGTTTCTATCTGTTGCAAAGTGTCCAAAATTACTGCCACCATAATCAATAAAGAAGTACCTCCGTAGAAGGTAGCAAAAGCCTGCTGGGTTTTAAATACCAATTGAAACAATCCTGGCAAAATACCTACAAAGGCCAATATTATAGCGCCAGGTAAAGTAATTCTATCCATGATAGTACCGATATAATCTGCAGTTGGCTGGCCTGGCTTTACACCTGGTATAAAACCATTATTGCGCTTAAGATCTTCAGCCATTTGTTTAGGATTAAAGATCAAAGCCGTGTAAAGAAAAGTAAATGCAATTACACAAATAGTATATACAATCATGTAAACCCAATTGGTATGATCCGTAAAATATTTAGCCCATCCGCCACCTGTAAATCCTGAGAATATTGTTGGTAAAAATAAAATAGCCTGCGCAAAAATTATTGGCATAACACCAGATGCATTCACTTTTAGTGGAAGGAAATTTCTTGCACCACCGAATTGCCTGTTGCCTACAATTTGCTTGGCATAATTTACAGGCACTTTTCGTGTTCCTTGTATCAACAATATTAACCCCATAATAATAGCCACTAAAAATGCTATTTCAATTAAAAAGATTAATAAACCACCGCCACCTCTTGTTGCCCTTGATGTCCACTCTTGTATAAATGCCTGTGGAAGTCTGGCTAAGATACCCATCATAATAATGATAGATGTACCATTACCCAAACCTTTATCAGTAATTTTTTCTCCCAGCCACATTACAAACAAGGTACCTGTTGTTAAAAGAATAACTGTAGAAACAACAAAATAATTATCGTAAGAATGAATCAATGCTTCTGCATTACCGGCACTTTTAAGATACCCGATATAAGCAGCCGCCTGAAAAGCAGTAACAATAACTGTAAGGTAACGTGTCCACTGATTAATTTTCTTTCTGCCGCTTTCTCCTTCTTTTTGCACTTTAGCCATTTGAGGAACCAGGATGGTTATCAATTGCAGAAATATAGAAGCAGAAATATACGGCATAATGCCTAATGCAAAAATGGAGGCTTTAGAAAAAGCGCCGCCAACAAATGCATCCAGTAAACCAAGCATACCATTTTTAGTGCTATTGCTTAAATTAGCCAGTTTATTAGGATCAATGCCAGGAAGAACAATAAACGAACCAAGGCGATAAATAAATATCAGCATTAAGGTAAACAATATCTTATTCCGCAGCTCTTCAATGCTCCAGATATTTTTTAGTGTTTGAATGAACTTCTTCACAGACTTAAATCGATTTTAAATGTTTTCGTAAAACTAAAAAGACGCTTATCATACCTGCCCTTAGCGGCAAGCAGGAATGCGTCTGCAAATATCGTGAAATTATTTAACTATCTCCACTGAACCTCCGGCGGCTTCAATAGCAGCTTTAGCTTTTTCGCTAACGGCATTTACTTTAAAAGAATATTTTCCTTTTATTTCACCAACACCCAAGATTTTTATATTATCATTTTGGCTAATTAAACCATTGATATACAAGTTTTGAGGGCTAAATTCTGTAATGCTATATTTTTCAGCGTAATGATCAATCTGTCCTAAATTGATTACTTTATAGTCAACACGATTGATATTTTTGAAACCACGCTTTGGAACACGACGTTGAATTGGCATCTGGCCACCTTCAAAAGCCATTTTACTTTTGTAACCTGCACGGCTTTGTCCGCCTTTATTACCTTTGGTACTAGTACCTCCTTTACCACTTGCTTCACCACGGCCAATACGCTTTGCTTTATGAGTTGCTCCTTTGGCGGGTCTTAATGAATGTAATTCCATGTTAATTTGATTTTGTACTTACGGGGTATCACCCCTCGCAATTTTAATTGATAATTAGTTAATTTATAATTGATAATGTAAATTTCCGGATGTGTAGCATACTTTTCAAATTAAAGTATTATCAATTATCCCATTATCAATTATCAATTCTTTTAAGCTAATTCAACCACACTTACAAGATGATTCACTTTACGAACCATTCCTAATATTTGTGGTGTAGCTTCTACTTCTACAGAAGCATTCATCTTTTTTAAACCTAAGGCCACCATTGTTTTTTTCTGGCGTTCCGGTCTGTCGATTACACTTTTAACCTGTGTTACTTTTATCTTTTTCATAACTGAATCAGTTGTCAGTTGTCGTTTGCCAATTGCCAGTTATTGACCATTGACCATTGACTATTGACTATTTTTTATCCGTTGAATACTTTCTTTAAAGAAATGTTTCTTGTTTTTGCTACAGCGATAGGCTCACGTAATGTAGCCAATGCTTTAACAGTTGCTTTAACCACATTAGTAGGATTAGCAGACCCAAGACTTTTTGCCAATACATCCGTAATGCCTGCTGCTTCCAATACTGCACGCATACTACCACCAGCAATTACACCAGTACCATGAGCGGCTGGTTTAATAAAAACTTTAGCAGCACCTTCTTTAGCCAATTGTTCGTGAGGTATTGTACCATGCATAACCGGAACTTTTATCAAATTCTTTTTTGCATCTTCAATCCCTTTGGTGATGGCTTCCTGTACTTCTTTTGCTTTACCTAACCCCTGGCCTACAACGCCTGCACCATTACCAACCACAACTAATGCAGAAAAACTAAAGGCACGGCCGCCTTTGGTAGTTTTTACCACACGGTTGATAGAAACAACTTTTTCTTTCAACTCAAGTTCACCGGCTTTTACTCTGTTATCGTTTGCTTTTAACATGTATAGTTCTTATTAGAAAATTTATAATTAAAATTGTAACCCACTTTCCCTTGCACCTTCCGCAACCGCTTTTACACGGCCATGATAAATGTATCCACCACGATCAAAAACAACTGTAGTAAGACCCAGTTCAGTAGCTTTCCTGGCGATAGCATTTCCTACCAGTTTACTCTGTTCAGTTTTTGTAACTTTTTGTGCTTTAATGTCTTTATCCAGTGATGAAACCGAGGCAATGGTTGAACCATTTTCATCATTGATCAACTGTGCATAAATAGCTGCGTTGCTTCTGAAAACACTCAATCTTGGCCTTGCAGCAACACCATTTATTTTTTTGCGGATGCGAAATTTGATCTTTTCCCTTGCACTTGATTTGTTATTCATGATCTTTTATTTTTTGCCCTGATA
>JAYTTI010000140.1:0-4714 GCA_043745405.1 Ferruginibacter sp.
CTTACCTGTACAATGATAACAGAATGTTCGCATCTGTTTATCAGTTGCTGCCTTATCGGTTATAATTCTTACCGCACCACTTGTGCCAATGGTAACGGCCATAGAACCCCTGCCGGTTGCGCCATTTCCAATATTTGCCAGGGCACCATCACTGCTGCCAATTACAAAAGCTGTGTTATTAAAAGCGTGTAGTCGTACTGTTAAGTTGGTGCCTTCACCAGCTTGTAAATACTCAATATATGTTGTAGGCACTATTGTTGAAAGTTGCTTTTTTTCAATGCCGGTATAAGACAGGATATCATCTTCCCATTGCAGCAAATGAATGTTTAGTAAACCGGTTGCAGATGCAATGGAAGTATCTACTATATACTTCCCAAAAAGCCGGTGAAAAATAAATTCCTTCAAGCCTATAAATTTAGCCGCTTTATTAAAAAGTTCTGTTTTGTTTTCTTTATACCATAACAGTTTAAACAACGGCGACATGGCATGTACTGGAACACCGGTGGTAGCATAAAAACCTTTACCCATTTTAGTTTCCCGAACGCTGGCAGCTAACCCACTGGCACGGTTATCCGCCCAGATAATGCAGTCGGTCAGTGGATTGGTTTTTTTATCCATTAATATAAGGCTGTGCATGGCAGCCGAAAAGCTTACCAGTATGGGATTATGTTGTGGCAGTGATGCCGCAATATGGCTTAGACAGTCAACAACCGCTTCCAGTATTCTTTTTGGGTCCTGTTCACTCTGGTTTTCCTGCGGATGTAGTATTGGGTAGCCAATTGATTGTTGAGCCATCACGGCACCCGTTTCTGAAAAGGCAACAGCTTTTGTAGAAGTAGTACCAATATCAATTCCAATATAATAATCCATCGTATCGTTATTGCGAATTACTTTTTAATTTCTTATCCCGGTATTATTGCAAAAATAGATGTAAACCTATTAGGGGCAGGATAAGAAGTTAACTGCAAGTGCTTCGTTGTTATTTTACAGCCATTACTAAAATGGAAACTGTCAAAATACCAAGAAGGATAAAGGCAATTGTCCGTATCCAATTGGTTGATAACAACAATTTAATTTTTTTATCGTCATATCCTATGGTTGCCATATCTGACTGAAGTTTTCGCTGCCATTTTAATGTTGAAATAAATGCTATAATGTTTAATGCTAATGAAGCGATAGCTTCAGGGTTTGTCATAAAAACAGGACGGATAAACAGTAAAACAACACTTAAAATAAGCATTACCATACCCGGCAGAATTGCGGGGATAAGGGCTGCTTTATTATTAGCATTCATATAACTTTTAAAATTTTCTTTGCCAACAAAATGATAAATGCCATAATGCTGTATTTGCGGGCTCATCATGTTACCTGCATTGTACGCAGCAAGAAATGTGTACACTCCGTAAATAATCAGTTCCATAATTTTTTAGCATTACGATTTAAAATCCATCTCTATCCAGCTTTTAAGGCTTACCGGATTTGGAAATGCATTCTTTGTTGGCTCTGCACCGTCTTTGAAAATAACTCTTTTCAACGCAATTCTTAAAAGTTGGTACACTGAATATTTCATAAAAATCTTTCAAATGTTACCTGTAAGTATCAAGATTGTTTAAGTTGCCTGTTACAAGCTTGTTGGTGCTGCTTACTATGAAAGTTGCAGCATCATAACCACCTACTCACTTTACTTTTATAGTCTGCATATTTTTGTCCGAATTCCCGTTCTAAATATCGTTCTTCACTTTTTATAATATATTCCTGAACAATTAAAACCAGTAGAGGAAATAAAATAAAATTCCACCAATTGCCTGTTAGGCAGCTTAATCCTACATAAACAATTGCTAACCCAACATACATGGGGTTTCGGGTTATGCCATAAATGCCGTTGGTTTGAAGTGAGGTTGCAGGCTTTATCAGAATTAATGTATTTTTGGTTTGAAAAAACTGCCTTAAACTTTTAATTAAAAAAAATAATGCAATAACTAAAAATACTATCCCCGAAATCTTCAACCATTCCAGCTGAAACAAGGAATTAACAATTGGAATTTTTTTTTGAATAATAATTGCAATGATAAAAGTAACAACATAAAATAAAGGCGGCGGAATATAAACACCCGGGCTATCTTTTTTGCTTGTCATAAAAGCTTGGTTTGAGTAGTAATTTAGTTCTTTAATTTGGTAATCCGTATTTTTGAAATCCCGGTACTTTCAGAAATGCTGCATTCCCCGCTTAGGCAGCGTTCTTTGGATTGTTTAAACCTTGCTGAATTACAAATCCTGAAACTTATTTCATTTACAAGAGTAGTAAGAAAAAAGCATAGCACATAGAATACGCCTGCCTGAGAATTTTAAAAATTAACTATTTTATTTTTAATATCAAATATGTCACTTTGCTATAAATCATCCAAGTTTTAATAAACATTCTTTTCATCTTTATTAATCCATTGTTGAAATATTTCCTGGGCCTTTTCCCTGCTTAAAGAAACCATGGGAATTTTTCTATCGGAAATGTCAGCTTTCATTTCTTCGTATATCATCGAATCATCAAAGTTTATATTGGCTGCATCTTCACGGGTGTTAGCGTAATAAATAATTGTTGGTCTTGCCCAGTAAATAGCTCCAAGACACATCGGGCATGGTTCGCAGGAACTATAAATTTCACATCCCTCTAATTGAAAACTGCCGAGGTTTTTACAGGCATCCCTGATGGCAGTAATTTCTGCATGTGCCGTGGGGTCATTATTACAGTGTACTTTATTATTACCCCTACCAATAATGTCGTTTCCTTTTACCACTACACATCCAAAAGGGCCGCCGTCATTATTCTCCATTCCTCTTTTTGATAAGGCGATAGCTTCCTGCATAAATTTTTCTTCCCTTGTCATAAACTTATTTATCAATTGGCAAATATACGCATAGTTAAAAGCATCCATAATGAACGCGTCAAGGTAATTAGATTACCTGCATAAGTCGTGGAGAAGGCTTATATGTTGTGGATACAAAGCCATCAAGGCAGTTTTATCAGCCAATTCAAAATCAGCAAAATCAAAACCAGGGGATACCGTACACCCAACAAAACAAAATTTACTTGCGGGTGCCGGCCTGCTTGCAAACCAGCAATTGGCAGGCACAATATATTGAAATAATTGTCCCATGCTGATATCATTTCCCAGATCAATAATTTCCAATTCGCCATTTGTTTGTATCACAAATACCTGCAAAGGATCACCGGCATAAAAATGCCAGCACTCATCACTTTTAATACGGTGAAAGGCAGAGAAATTTCCTTCTTCTAATAAAAAATAAATAGCCGTTGCAAAGGCCCTGCTGCCGGCAAATCTTTCGGGCAATGCAGTTGCTGCAATCAACTCACTGCTTCTGTAGGTTTCTTTGTACCAGCCACCTTCGGGATGCGGTTGTAATTGATATTGCTCAATGAGTGGTTGCGGAGATAACATAAACTTTTGTTTGTTGAAAATATAAACAATAAGAATATTATTTTATTGGTTGCGAAAAAAACTCGTTAAACAGTTCAATGGTTTTATCAAGATCAGCATAGGTTAATGCATTGTTTAAAAACCAGCTTTCGTAAGCAGATGGCGGCAGATAAACACCCTTGCCGAGCATAAAGTGAAACAACTGGTTGAACAATAAAATATTTGCCCTTGAAGCAGATTCAAAATCGATAATATCATGATCGCAAAAATGCACGCTGATCATACTTCCAAACCTGTTGATACGATTTGGAATTTTGTGTTGCAATAAAATGGAGGCGATACCATCACCCAGGTATTTTGTTTTGGCATCCAGCTCTTCGTAAATAGTAGGATTATTTTTTAATTCGTTTAGTAAAGTATAGCCTGCAATCATAGCGATAGGGTTGCCGCTTAAAGTACCCGCCTGGTAAACATTTCCGAGTGGCGCAATATGCTGCATGATTTCCTTTTTACCACCAAAAGCGCCAACGGGCAAACCACCACCAATTACTTTTCCATAGGTTATCAAATCTGCGTTAATATTCAGTTTTGCCTGTGCACCGCCTGCAGCTAATCTAAAGCCTGTCATCACTTCATCAAAAATAAAAATGATACCTTCTTCATCACAAATCTTTCTAAGCCCTTCTAAAAAACCGGGGGCCGGTAATATGCAACCCATATTGCCCACCACAGGTTCTATAATGATTGCAGCAATTTCTCCTTTATATTGATTTACCAATTGTTCCACTGTCTGCAAATCGTTGTAAGCGCAGGTAAGGGTATCGTTACTAACGCCACCGGTTACCCCGGGAACCGTCTGGATATTTAAGGTGGCCATGCCGCTGCCGGCCTTTACTAAAAAAGCATCAGCATGCCCATGATAACAACCGTCGAATTTGATGAACTTGTTTCTGCCTGTATAGCCCCTTGCCAATCGCAATGCACTCATACAAGCTTCGGTGCCACTGCTTACCATGCGTATTAAATCCACATTGGGTACCATTGTTTTTATCAGTTCCGCCATCTCAATTTCCAGTTCAGTAGGCGCACCAAAAGAGGTTGAGTATGTTACTTTTTCCTGTATGGCTTTTACAACCGGTTTGTAGGCATGCCCCAGAATCATTGGCCCCCAGGAAGCGATATAATCAATGTATTTATTCCCATCTACATCATACAGGTAGGCACCTTTGGCATTTTTTATAAACACAGGGGTTCCTCCTACACTTTTAAATGCTCTTACC
>JAYTTI010000141.1:0-17874 GCA_043745405.1 Ferruginibacter sp.
AGCGGCTGTTAATGTTGTTTTACCATGATCTACGTGACCGATAGTACCAACGTTTAAGTGGGGTTTATCCCTCTTGAAAGATTCTTTTGCCATTGTTTAATTTTTAATAATTGTTTTGAAAATTGGTTTTCATTTTGAGTCTGTAACCATTGACTTTATTACTTTATTATATCTTCCAGAGCCATCAGTGAGAATCGAACTCACGACCTCTTCCCTACCAAGGAAGCGCTCTACCCCTGAGCTACGACGGCTTGATAGCAGTAGTCAGCGAATCGAACTCACGACCTTCCCGATATTATCGGGACGCTCTACCCCTGAGCTACGACGGCTTAAAACTCTGCCATCGCAGGCAGAAAAAACTGAGCGGAAGACCGGGCTCGAACCGGCCACCTGAAGCTTGGAAGGCTACCGCTCTACCAAATGAGCTACTTCCGCTAGTATTAAATTGCTTATTAGCTAATTCGATAATTTACTAAAATTGTCACTTCAAACTTTAAAAGAACTAAAATTAGCAATGTGCTAATTATTTGTGGGCAGAGTAGGGTTCGAACCTACGTACACTTACGTGAACAGATTTACAGTCTGTCGCCTTTAACCACTCGGCCATCTACCCAAAATATTCAACAATCTGACTGTGGCAGCCTGGTTGTAATTTCGCTTAGTTTAATTGTTGGTCAGATGGAAGCCATCAGACCAACCCAGAGCCGAAGACTGGAGTCGAACCAGCGACCTACTGATTACAAATCAGTTGCTCTACCAACTGAGCTACTTCGGCTTATTTTAAAAGAACTTTTGCCCCTAAATTTTAATCACACAGATGCACATCTATTTTTGGGATGGCAAAGGTAAGTATATTTGACTAATACAAAAACTTTGTAAAACATTTTTTTACAGTTAAAAATTAAAAATGTGCATAAGCACTAAATTGCATAAAAAAACCCCCATTTTTTTGGGGGCTTATATTTAGGCTGCAAGCTTTTCTTTCTTTCGTTTTATTTGTAATATTACAGAATTCAGCGCTTCATCAAAGCTTTCTTCAAATGATTTGGAAGAATGCTTTACAAAAAACTCATACTTGGGAATATGAACTTTAATTTCTGCTACCTTGTCTTTAATAGTGTGTACTACATTGTCTAGTTTTAAATACACATCAACTTTTGTAATCCTGTCGTGAACCTGAAATAGCTTCGATAGCTTCTTTTCAATATAGGATTTTAATTTTGAATCTGCGTCAAAATGCACAGTCTGAATGTTTACGTTCATAGCAATCTAATTTTTTAATCAGTGAACAAATGTGTGAAAAATTCGGGTAACAATTAACATCATAGGCTAAATCTGTTTAGGGTTTAAAATGAAGAATCTTTCAAATTCAAGTTAGCGCATGCATCGGTAATTTCCAAAAAAATATGCAGCTGCTTTGGTAAAACTTATAACTGCCCGATTTATTGCGCCTGTAACAATTTTATGCCTTTGGATGAGCTTTATTATGCACTTCTTTCAACTTTTCAATTGTATTATGTGTATATATTTGAGTAGCTGCAAGGCTGCTATGGCCTAGCAATTCTTTAACAGCATTTATATCAGCGCCATTATTCATTAAATGTGTAGCAAAAGTGTGCCGCAAAACATGGGGGCTTTTTTTGTCGATGGTAGTTACACCGGCGAGGTACTTTGTTACTACATTATATATGTATTTTGGATACAGCTTTTTCCCTTTTTCATTTACAAGCAATAGTTCGGTATCGGCTATTTTAAAGTTAATTCCTTTATCTGCAACATATTGCTGCATTAACTGGTTTAACTCTTTACTAACAGGCAATATTCTTTCCTTATTTCCTTTACCCAAAACTTTTATAGTACTATTCGTGGTGTCAAGGTGCGTTTCTTTGAGCGTTAGCAGTTCAGCCTTGCGTATGCCGGTATTATAAAGCAATTCAAACAATAAACGATCTGTCTTCCCTCTCCAATCGTCAGGAAATTCCATATAATTGAACAAGGTATTGATATCGCTTTCTGAAACAAATTGTGGTAACCTTTTTTTTACTTTAGCAGAAAAGATGGTTGCTACAGGGCTGCTTTGTAATAATCCCTGTTTTAACTGGTATTTAAAAAACGATTTTAGTGTAGATATTTTACGGTTAATGGTTTTTGACTCCATCCCTTTCTCCTTTAATCCTGCCAGCCAGCTACGGACAAAAGAAGTATTTATTTCACTTAAGGCAATTGTGCCAAATTGCCTTTCAATAAAATCAAAAAAATCGGTAAGGTCGTTTTGGTATGATATTACAGTGTGCTGTGAATACCTTTTTTGAAATTTAAGATAATCTAAAAACGTTTGAATAAGTTGTGAATGGCTTGTGGGCATAAAAAAACTGATAACCAAAGTTACATAGTAACCGGTTATCAGTTTAATATATTAAAATAACAAAAAAACTAAATGTCTATTTTACCACTTGCTATGTTCTGCTTATAAACTGCTTTTAACACCTGTGTACGGCGACGAATTGAGGGCTTAATAAAAGCCTGTCTTTCTCTTAACTGTAATAAAACCTTGCTTTTTTCGAATTTTTTCTTATACTTTTTTAAAGCCTTGTCTATATTTTCGCAATCTTTAGAATCTATTATTAACATTTGATATACCTCCTTTGGTAGTTTTTTTTAGAAGCGCAAAGATAGTAGAAATATTTAAATTTCAAAATTCAAAATGATAAAAAAAGTATTTTTGTACAATGTTTACAGGAATAATTGAAACAACGGGTATTTTGAAGAATATTATTTCTTCAGGCACCAACAAAACATTTTGGGTACTATCCCCTGTTTCCAGTGAACTTACCATTGATCAAAGTGTATCTCACAATGGCGTTTGCCTTACTGTAGAAGAAATAAAAGACGGAGTTCATAGGGTAATAGCTATAGAAGAAACACTTTCAAAAACCAACCTCAACAATTGGAAGGTTGAAAGTATTATAAATATGGAAAGGTGCCTGCAAATGAATGGAAGGCTTGACGGGCACATTGTACAGGGCCATGTAGATACGGTTGCAACTTGTATAAACACCATCGCTAAAAATGGCAGCTGGGAATATACTTTTGAATTTGACAAAAAATTTGCCACATTAATAATTGAAAAAGGTTCTATTGCAATAAATGGCATAAGCCTTACTGTTTTTAAGGTAAAGGAAAATAATTTTACTGTAGCCATCATCCCTTATACCTACCAAAATACTAATATGCAATATTTAAAAACAGGTGACCAGGTAAATATTGAGTTTGATATGATCGGTAAATATGTTACACGCTTTATGGAGCTTAAATAGTAAAAAAGTATATAGACACTCTGAGCATTTCTTTTTAAAAAAATATTTCTATTTTTAATTTTACCTTAACACAAAACAAAAAATGTGCATTTACTAAGTATTATTATTCCTGTTTATAATGAAGCTGATAATATTGATTTGCTGTATGCAGAACTATCGCTTCATTGTAACAAGGAATATGAAGTAATTTTTGTCGACGATGGCAGTACAGATACAACATTGCTGAAAATAGAAGCCATTATAAATAGCAATAACCGCTATAAATGCATTTCATTAAGCAGAAATTTTGGACATCAAAATGCTTTAATGGCAGGAATGGAACATGCTAAGGGTGCAGAAATTATCATTATGGATGGAGACCTTCAACACCCCCCCTCTATGATCCCCGCGATGTTAGATAAATTAAGTAATGGGTTTGACCTGATAATAACAAGAAGGAATAAAACTGCAAATGCAGGTGGCTTTAAAAAAATAATGTCTGTTATTTTTTATTCATTCATTAACCTAATAGCAGATACAAAAATAGAAGTGAATGTTGCCGATTTTAAGGCATTTAACAGGAAAGTTTTGGATAGTATTTTACAGTTTAAGGAAAGAGAACTTTTTTTAAGAGGTATATTTAGCTGGATTGGTTATAAAACATTTACAATTGAATTTGACGCACCCGCAAGAAAATTTGGGGAAACTAAATATTCGTTTGGGGAAATGCTTAAGCTGGCACTAAAAGGTACTACTTCTTTTAGTTTTAAACCACTTCGTATAGCCTTGCTGGTTGGAAGCATTATTTCTCTGTTTGCATTTGCATTTGGCGTTTTTGCATTGACTGCTTACTTTAAAGGAAATACTGTGCCGGGATGGGCATCACTAATTATTGCGGTGATGTTTTTAGGCGGTTCCCAGTTACTGGCTATTGGCCTTTTAGGAGAATATATTGCCAGCCTGTTTACTGAAACAAAACATCGCCCGCTTTATCTTGTAGACAGAAAAATAAATATACCGTAATTATTTTATTGCCCTGATAAAATATTGCCCACCTAGTGGTAACCATTGCAGGTATCTTTCTAAAAAAATAATTTTAGAAAATATTCCTTTTCGGGGGAAGAAAATAATAAATTTTTTGCAGTGAATATGGAACCCTCCTTGTTGAAACCACTTCATTGCATAATTGCTTTTTAGCAACTTTGCATCCTTATCAAATACACATGTTTTTACTAAATATCTTGTAAAAGGGTTTAAAGGATTATGCTCAAATAGATATACCCTTCCATCTTTTTTTAACACACGCAAAATTTCCTGCATAATGATTTGATGCAATGGCTGCTCTATGTGATGTAAAACGCCAGCAATAAAAACAATATCAACGCTCTCATCCAACAAAGGAAATTTAATACCATTATACCACGAGAATGTAGCATTGGTTAATCTTTTTTGCTGAGCTTCAAAAATGCTTTTTGCCGAAATATCTATTCCATTTACCTGCCATTTGGGGAAGTATTGTCGCATAAATAGTTCTGTTGCGCCATCACCACAGCCAATATCCAACACTTTGAAATTATTATTTTTTTCAAAAGTCTGGAGCAGACGAACCTTTTGCTCTGCAAAATAAAAACTATCAGCTCCGCTTAATTTAATATTGGCCGTGTGGATACTTCGGTAATCCTCTGCATATTCATCAAAATCATCAAAAGTTCTTTCGCTCATATTTTACAAATAATGTATTTTTATCCGATGCAAGTTTACGCAAATTCAAACAGGGTATCGCTTAAAATTATCTTATTTTTTATCGGCGTTTTATTTTTTGCATTTCTACCTGTTGCCAGTTTTTTATTTTCATTAAAGAATGATGCCTTTACTGGTTATTTTCCGCCAAAGTTTTTTATGAGCGAAAGTATACATGCTGGCTATCTCCCTTTATGGAACCCTTATATCAACTTTGGCATTCCGCAATATGGCGATATGAGCAGCGGATACTGGAGCCCATTTACCTGGTTGATAGCAACTACTTTCGGCTACAACGCTTATACTTTTACGTTAGAAGTTTTATTGTATATCTTTTTGGGTGGTATTGGCATGTATACATTAACGGGCATTTGGCAACTTGACAAAAGAGTTAGGATAATAGCAGGTGTTGCCTTTATGTGTTGCGGTTACAATATCGGTCACCTGCAGCATTTTAACTGGTTAAGTGGCACCGCATTTTTACCTTGGTGTTTTTGGAGTTACATGTTATTGCTAAAAAAAATATCTGCAAAAAATACCTTACAGGTTGCTTTACTTTTTTACCTGCTGGTTACGTCTGCGCATCCGGGTATTACTATAGGCGCATTCTATTTCTTTTTTTCTGTGTTGATATTTTATTTTTTTAAAAATGAGGAGCAGCTTTCAGTAAAAGTCAGGGTAAAAAATTGGGGATATACACATCTTATTTTGGTGATACTCTTTTTATTACTTTCTGCCGGAATGATAACAGGCTACCTGGATATAATTCCATTTTTTGTAAGAGGGGAAAAAATAAGCTTAGCAGATTCCTTATTAAACCCCACCAGTTTACAAAGCTGGGTCAGTACCTTATTTCCCTTTTCTATTGTAAAGTATGATACTTTTTTTAATGCAGATATCAGTATGCGGAACTGTTATTTTAGCCTGACACTATTGTTATTTTTTTTTCAAGCATGCATCAATAAAAAAAACATCTGGCAAATTTTTTTATTAATAACCGGGTTATTATTTGCGCTTCTTTCTGCTGGAGGCATTTTTAAAATATTTGCCTATAAATTTATTCCCCTAATTGGATATGTAAGGCTTAACGGAGAATTCAGGGTGTTTGTATTAATGTGTTTTATAATTATCGCAGCAATTGAGGCAAACAAATTTATCAGTCAAAAAATTACCTTTTCAGGCAGTATAAAATGGATCTATCATATCATTGAAATTGTATTAATTACTTCTATCATCGGCGGTTTATACAATGTATTTAATAGTAAACTAAGTGTGGTATATAATTTAAATAACGTTTTTCAACAAAATGCTATTCCCTTTAAATTAAAGGCTCTTATTGATGCTATCAGTTTTTATGATACTTTATGGATTCAGGGTTTTATACAATTATTTTTATGGTGGAGCATTAAGTGGTGTATTAAATTTGGCAATGTAAACTTATTGATGAAAATAGTTGTAGCAGATATGATTATTGCCAGCTTTATAAATATTCCATTTACAGGCGTTGGCAAAGCATCTGTTGCACAGATTCAGGCAATAATAAACCAATCTCCCAAAGGCATACCTATACCAATTCAGCAGCCCATTAAAAATATAAATACCTCATCCATACAACAAAAAGAAATGATAGGCGATTGGAGTATGTATAATAAACAAATTGGCGTAGTTTCTCAAGTTTCTTATCCGATTATGTTAAAAAATATGCATGATTATTTTGAAAATTATGAACACCTGCCCGGTAGTAATTTTCTACAATATCCCTTCATTTTTATTGAAAATACAAAAAAAAATAACAGCTTTTCTATTGAAAAGTTTTCGCCAAATGAAATCCTGGTTCATATGATTGCGGACAGTTCGTCGAAATTGATTTTGCAACAAAATTATTATCCGCATTGGTATTATTATAATGGAGCACAAAAAAAAGAAGTGGAAAAAGCAGGTACTAATTTTATGAGCGCATCTATTCCAAAAGGTGCTCAAACAATCACTTTTAGTTTTGAGCCAACTTTGGTAAAATGGGCAATGCTGTTGAGTTTAACAACATTTGTTATTTATTGTTTGCTATTATTTATTCTACTACTTAAACCGCCTTCCCCTTCATCGCTAAAGAAATTGCCTGATCCATAACACGCTCTGCATAGGGCCTTGATATATCATTCAATTCTTCCGCTTTGGTATGGATAAGATCTTTGTCATCCATAGTAATCGCCAATTGCAGTGCCTGCATTGCGGAAGCTGTTTGCATCATTTCTTCTTTACTAAGATGAGCTGCATTTTTTTGGATGAATTTTTCTGTTGTTTCCAGTAACTGCTCCCCTTCTGTCCTTGCTTCTACCAATGCCCTGGTGGCGATGTCTTCCTTTGCATGTGTAATGGAATCCAACAACATTTTTTCTAAGGCTTCGTCAGACAAATCCTGCTGCGCTTTTACCTGGATGCTTTGTTCTATACCACTGCGTAGTTCCTTTGCCTTTACTACTAAAATGCCATCTGCATTAATTAAAAAACTCACCTCAACTTTTGGCAACCCTGCCGGCATACCCGGTATGCCGGTTAAATTAAACTCTGCCAGTTTACGATTGTCTTTTACCATATCCCTTTCGCCCTGGTAAACAGAAATTTTCATACCACTCTGCCCATCTTTATGCGTGGTGTATTGCCTTGCAGCCTTATTGGGTATTTTTGAATTACGTGGAATCAATACATCCATCAATCCACCCATTGTTTCTATACCAAGCGAAAGCGGTGTAATATCAAGCAACAAAACATCTTTATTATTTCCAGCTAAAATATCAGCCTGTATAGCGGCACCGAGTGCTACCACTTCATCAGGATTTACCGTATCGTTTACAGGCTTGCCAAAAAATTTACTGATACTTTCTTTTACAATGAGTACTCTTGTAGATCCTCCAACCATTACCACTACATCAATATCTTTCGTAAGTAAGCCTGCATCTTTTAATGCACTGGTGCAACAGGTAATTGTTGTATCAACAAGTGGCTGAACCAATGTTTCAAATATTTTTTTTGTGATAGTTAACTTGTCTCCGTTTAGTTCGCTTTCAAAAACTTCGTTTGCTGAAAGATATATTTTTGCGGCTTCTGCTTTTAAACGGATGGCTTGCGCAAATACTTTATTCTGTTTTAACTCATCTTCGTTTAGGCCCGACTGCAGCAACCAATATTTTACAATCGCATTATCAAAATCGTCACCTCCCAAATAAGTATCGCCATTGGTAGATAATACTTCAAAAATACCATTGCTGATCTTTAAAATTGAAATATCAAAAGTTCCACCTCCTAAATCATATACAGCGATTGTTTTTTCTTCTTCCTTGTGTAACCCTAAGCCATAGGCTAAACTTGCAGCAGTAGGCTCGTTCACAATGCGCAAAACATCCAGCCCGGCCAATTTACCCGCATCTCTTGTCGCCTGTCGCTGAGCATCATTAAAATAAGCAGGCACTGTTATCACTGCTTTATTCACAGGTGTTTTTAAAATATGTTCAGCCCGTTGTTTTAATTCCTTTAAAATAAAAGAAGATAAATCAACAGGGGAATAAAATTTATTCCCCACCTGCACTTTTACCAGGTTTTCTGTATTATCATCAATCACTTTGTATGAAAAAAAAGAGGCATTTTGTTTTATATCATTGTAAGATTTACCCATTAAGCGCTTAGCCGAAAAAATGGTATTTTGAGGTTCAGTAATTAAAAAGGCTTTAGCTGCTTCGCCTACTGTAACATTTCCAAAGGTGTCAAAATGCACTACTGAAGGCACTAAAGAGCTGCTGTTATGTTCTTTTAAGGCAATGGCCTGCCTTGTATCTGGATGCAGTATAGCTACCAAACTGTTGGTAGTACCCAGGTCTATCCCCACAATAATTTCGTCTTGCTGTAAACTGCCTGTTGCTATGTTGATCCCGATCTTTGCCATACATTTTTATAAATATTTTACTTATTACAAAAGTAACAAATAATGAAGGGTGCTATTGAATAGGTGAAATTGTTTTTTTCGAAATTGGAAATTTTAACAAGGCCTTCGACTAAAAAGCCTCCTGCAGTGCAAGAGGCATTTTAATATAAATACATTTTAAGTAATTTATTTACTCCTTTATTTTAATTTCAATCCTGCGGTTCTTTTTACGGCCTATAAGTGTTTTATTATCTGCAATAGGGTTTGTAGATCCATAACCAGCAGTAGTCATACGTTCTGCATTAATTCCTTTACTAATAAGGTATGCCTTGGTAGCCTCTGCACGTTTAACAGAAAGTGGCTGGTTTATTTTATCTGAACCACTATTGTCAGTATAACCATCAATAGTAATATTAACACCATCATTTCTTTGCAGGTAGGCAACAACAGTGTCTAACACACCCTTACTTTGAACAAGCAATTTATCACTTCCTGATTTGAAAACTATTTCATAAGCGTGTATGCCAATAACAGGGCAACCGTAGTTATCTGCCGGGCCTGCGACTTTAGGGCATTTATCAACTTCATCATTAACACCGTCCCCATCCGTATCTGGTATGGGGCAACCCTGGTAGCGTGCTACACCCGGCACATTTACACAACTATCGTTTTCATCATTAATCCCATCTCCATCGGTGTCAGGAATTGGACAGCCAAGGTAGCGGGCCAAACCAAACACATCAGGACATTTATCATTGGCATCAGTAATGCCATCTCCATCTTTATCAGGACAACCCTGCAACGCTGCCACACCAAATACATCCGGACATTTATCTACATCATCTAAAATACCATCTCCATCTCTATCTTTTACTGGTACTATAACTGGCAGGGGTGCTGGGGGTATTGGCTTTTTTCCAAAAACGCTTCCTGCAATACCTAGCCCGTAATAAAAATGGTTACTTACATTTTCACTAAGTTTTACCCGGTATTGAGCATCTAACAAAAGAAAAGCTTCATCAAAAATATTAAACTGCAAGCCTACTCCTAAGGGTATAAAAGCACCAAAATAACCGGAATATAGAGATGCTCCTGCACCGGCGGTAAGATATGGAGAAACAACATATTTATCTGTAAGTAGTTTTAAATTAACTGTAGCTACTACTTCTAATAAAAACTTTTCCGTTCCAGAAACCGGTACTTTTGGAATTGGGTATACAATAGAACCACCTGAAGCAGTCAAATTAAAATCTGAATGTGTGTTTAAGCCCTTTGTATAACTCAATGCCATACCGGCTTTTAAATTACTTAATTGCGACCATTCATGATTATTAAGCACATTAGCAAGTCCATGGTCTTTTATATTTGTAGCAGTTTGAAAATCGTAGAAAAAAAGGTTAATACCCAGCGATGGAGTGCGTACATATTCTTTTTGAGCAAAGACATTAAATATTAGCCCTAAAGCCAAAAAGGATAAAATAATTCTTTTCATAAAAAGTTAGTTTTCTAATTGGCAAAAATAATTGCTTAGTATCAAAACATAAAATTATTTACTCACAATAGATTATTAAAAATCATTAACTGAAATGCTCTATCCTTTACCAAAAAATATTATACTTATATAGGTTTGGGTTTTTCAATTACTTCTACTTTTACTCTTGTAACACCATGGCCTAAATAGCCAATTTGTGTTGCTGCAATTTTTGCAAGATCTACCAGCCGTCGTATTTTGGGATGAATACGGTCATTTACTTTTACTATAACCGATTTGCCATTTCGGATATTTGTAACTTTTATCCAGGTACCAAGGGGTAATACATTGCAGGCACAGGTATATTTTTTTTGACTAAATATTTCTCCATTTGCAGTTTTTCTACCATTAAATTTATTAGCGTAAAAACTTGCCTCGCCGTATAAAATTCTTTTGCTTTTAGATTTAGCAGTAGTGGGTGTTCTTATTTTTTGAGGGGAAACTGAAAGGCTTAAACAAAGAAATATAAAAAGAAAAAAAATTAGTTTTGAAAAATAATAAATAGCAGTTATAATTTTTTTCATGCAAGGAAATTGAATCGTTTAACTATTTACCGGCAAAATATTTCTCCCTGATTAATTTATCTTCTCCGTAAATATCATCGTAAAATTTTATTGTGCCATGTTTTGCTTCGCAACCAAAATAACGAATAAATAATGAAACTTTATTTTTTACAGCAATTCTTCTATGTTCCTTTCTTTCAAGCCATGTTTTTATTGAGTCAGTATTATATAACAATGTTTCGCCTTCTTTCAAATTCAAACTATCATTTCTTGCTAAATAAAATGCCAGCTTATCCCATTCCTGCACCCTAACACATCCATGGCTAAGGTCTCTCACAGCATTTTTAAAAAGATACCGTTGATTTGTATCATGTAAATACACGGCAAAGGGATTATTAAAATTAAACTTCAAAATACCCAATGCGTTATCATCACCACTGTTTTGCATTACTTTAAACGGTATCCCTTTTGAATATTTGGCCCAGTTTATAGTGTCTGCCCTTACAGTTTCGCCTTTCTTATTCACTAACTTAAGCCCAAGTTTTGTCAAATAATTAGGGTTGCTTTTCAATTTTGGTAAATACTGTTTTGCAATTATACTGGTAGGCACTGTCCAGGTAGGATAGGTTACCATATCTGTTATATAACTGTTTAACAAAGGGGTTCTGGTAGCCGGTTTTCCACAAATAATTTTAGAACTCATTACAAGGGTATCATGATCCCATACCTGCAGGTAATAACCCGGTAAATTTACCAAAATATATTTTTCAGGCATTGTATCAGGCAGTTGCTTGTACCTGTCTAATGTTATAGCAATCCTTTTAAAAAGCTCGGGGCCGCTTATATTCATTGATCTGATAAGTGCTGAGGATATTTTTCCATCTTGCAGTATGCCCTTTTTTTGTTGATATTTTTTTATGGCTGTTCTTAATTGCAAAGAATCAGGAAGTTCATTAGTTAAAGCAATGCAATTACTTTCATGTAATCTTTTTTGTAAAGTTTGTACAAAAGAGACCGAGTCATTTATATCATTAGCTTTGTAAGGATAAGCAACATAGGTATAAGTGTGTTTATCCATACTGTCTAAAAAATTGCCGATGCTGCTTTTTAGTTCCCAATAAGCAATATTTTTAGGCTGTACCTCATTGATTACTGTGGTAAATTGTTTTGTAGATAATAATGTAGTGAGGTATCCTGCATAATAGCTTTCTGTAGCCGCTGCTTTTTTAAAAGAAATACTATCGCTGCCCAGCCTTCCTTCTTTAAGGTCTTTTAAAATATGCAAGTACCCATCTGTAAGCATCAGGTCTGCCTTGGTCCATAAATTTGCATCCATCCGTTTTAAAGAATCCCGATCCAATTTATTTTTTAATGACTGCAAATTTTTAAAATGATAATCGTTGGAATACAAGCCATTCAAAGCAGCATTTTGAATAAACAGGAACAATGAATCTGCCAGTGGGTTCCATTTTTCTTTATTGCTCCAAACATTATTGTAATCGGTTGCATTATAAAAATAATTAACAACCGAATCTAAATGCAAACGTATGCTATCATCAATTTCGCCATAGTGTTGCAGGGCGTACTCCAAAGCTATCTTTATGCTTTTACTTGTCTGCAGGTCAATTTTTTCTGGATTGGTTACAATTATTGGCTTGTTATTATCAGCTGCATTATTACAACTAAAAACCAATATACATATATACAAAAAGGCAATTATTGTAATGTTGTTCTTGAGATGGGTCATATATCTGGGTAAAATGATTGTAAGGTTCAGTAGCGGATTTTCTCAGGAAAAACATTTAAAAGGAAAATACGCTACAAGATAACAATTAGGTTTAATATAAAGATTATTTGAACCTTACTTTTTTTAATCCGATCAATCGAATGCTGTTCTTGCGACTGAAACCGGTTAAGAAAATTGGCTACAGCAGACCAACTATTTAAATTTAGCAATTTTTTCATCGCCGGTAATATTACCGCTGGCCCTTATCTGAATTTGTGCATTTAATATCCATTCGGCGCACCCTTTTTTCTGCAGGTAATCATTTATATTATTGATTACTTCCATCACTTCCCTATATGTACCTTCTACCACAGTTGCAAAAGGCCCTACTTCATATTTTATATTTGATTGCTGAATTATTGCAATTGCTTCATCTACCCATTCGTACGGGTGCTTGTCCTGAACGATTGGTAAAATCTGCAATGAAGCATTGATTGTATATTGATGCATTTAATAAAATGATTTTAAAAGACCCTTGTAATTCTTTGTTCAATCAACATCAGGTCGGCTAAAACAAAGGCTGTTACCGCTTCCAATACTACAGGCACTCTTAAAGCAATGCATAAATCATGTCTTCCTTTTACAGAAAAATCTTCTGTTTGCCCGGTTTCAATATTTAGTGTATGTTGAATTTTTGGCGTAGAAGATGTTGGTTTGATAGCAATACGAAAAACCAATTCGTTGCTATTGGTTATACCACCAACTATACCGCCACCATGATTGGTTTTTGTTTTTCCGGAAACATCTTCAATGGCATCATTATGCTCACTGCCAAACATACGTGCCGCTGCAAAACCGGTTCCAAATTCAATACCCCTTACTGCAGGTATAGCAAATACAGCATGTCCTATCAACGATTCTGCTGAATCAAAAAATGGTTCTCCTAATCCAATGGGTAAGCCATTTACTTTACACTCAACAATACCTCCAATGGTATCTTTAGCATCAATTGCTTTTTGCAAACCAACTTCTGTATCTGCTTCGCCACCTATTTCCAAAATGGTTGCCGCTATATCTATTTTATCCAATAATTTTTTAGCCACTACGCCTGCGGCAACCAAACAAACTGTTAACCTGCCGCTAAAATGGCCACCGCCCCTGTAGTCTTCAAAACCGCCAAATTTTTTAGTGGCTACAAAATCTGCATGGCCCGGTCTTGGTACTGTTCTCTGTTTTTCATAATCACCACTTCTGGTATTGGTATTGTCAAATAAAATGGTGATGGGTGTACCGGTAGTTTTGCCTTTGTAAACACCATTCATTATTTTAGGAAGGTCTGCTTCTTTACGTGGAGTAGTGCCTTTAGCCCCCGCCTTTCTTCTGTCAATATCTATTGTAAAATCATCAACAGTTAAAGGTAAGCCTGCCGGACATCCATCAATATTTATACCTACACATTCGCCATGCGATTCGCCAAAAATACTTACCCTGAATATTCGTCCAAAACTATTCATACAATTACTTCCCAACCCCAAAAGAGGCTTTTAGTTTATAATAATTAAAGATACATTTTATTGTTTTGAAGCACCTGTATATAGTTAGGTAACTATCACATTTAGCTGTCTCAAATGCTCATAAAAATCAGGATAAGATTTATTAATGGCTTCTGCTTCCTCAATAACAGTTTGGCCATTTGCTTTTAAACCAGCAACTGCACATGCCATAGCAATACGGTGATCGTGGTGTGAATGAACTGCTGCTCCTTTTACACCACCGCCACCTTTCACCATCATAAGATCATCTTGCAATACAATTTCTATCCCCATTTTACCAAACTCTTCCCGCAGCGTCAAGCCCCTGTTACTTTCTTTATGTGCCAGCCTGTTAACTCCTTCTATAACCGAAGTCCCGTTGCAGTAAGCTGCCAGCGCAACCAAGGGAGGAAAAAGATCGGGGCAATCAGTTGCATCAAAATGAAAAGGTTTTAAGCCCTTATCACCTAAAGAAGGATACGAAACCTGTATTTGTTTTTCTTCAATAGAAATAGCACATCCACAATCTATCAAAGCCTGCAAAATAGCCTTATCAGCCTGTGTTGAAAAAGTATCCAATCCCTTTACGGTAATATTTCCGGCAACTGCACCTGCCACCAGTAAAAATGCACCACCGCTCCAGTCGCCTTCAACAGTATATTCAATTACATCTTTGGTGTTATCTGGAAAAGGTCTAATCAAAAAAGATTCATAATTATTATTGATAACAGTATACCCAAAATACTTCATAACCTGTAAAGTGAGGTCGATGTATGGTTTACTTTTTAAATTGGTAACAGTAATTGTAACTGGCACTGTAGCCGCCTTTCCATAAGCCATTAACAAGCCAGTTAAAAACTGAGAGCTTAAGGAACCATCAATAGTAATATCTTTTGGATTCAAGGGCCCTTTTATTTTAATGGGCAGCTTTCCATTATTTGATTGAATATTGATATCAAGCAACGGAAAAATTTCATCAAAAAAATTCATCGGCCTTGTAAGCAAACTGCCGGTTCCATTAATAACTATTGGCTCTTTGCTTAGAGCGGCGATTGGTGCAAACATTCTTATACCAAGTCCACTTTCGCCGCAATTCAAAGCCCCCTCACCTTGGCCAGTTGGCGGAGGTATTTTAGAACCTTCAAATGGAACGCTTTTAATTAATAAGCAACCGTCTAGTTCTTCTTTAACTTCAGCGCCCAGGTTTTTTATAATTCTTAATGCGGCAAGGTCATCATTACTGTTGCCGGGGTTGTGGATAATGGTTTCTCCATCATGCAACAATGCTGCAGCACACGCTCTTTGCATAGAACTTTTAGAGGTAGGTGCATTGATATTTCCGGAAATAGAAGATGGTTGTATAGTTACGATCATAATTAGTATCTGCGTTTTCAAATAACCTATAGCATTTACCAGATAAAAGTGCTACAGGACAAAATAAATTTTAATGAATTAAATTTTCGAGTTCACTCATTGCGATTGGTTGTATAAAGGCTTCGCCAATTTTATTCAAAAGAACAAAATTCATACTATTGCCTGCCCGCTTTTTATCCATCGTTAGCACTTCCCATATTTTTTGTTTATCAAAATTAAATTGAGCTGGCAAATGATATTTTTCAATAACCGTTCTTATTTTTTTTGTTTCAGAAGATGGAAACTGATTGATGGATTCCGACAGCTTGCATGCAGTTACCATGCCAATACTTACAGCATGGCCATGCGGCAACCGGTATATATTTTCTATTGCATGACCAACAGTATGGCCAAAGTTTAAAAGTTTTCTATCTCCTTTTTCAAATTCATCATTTACTACTACTTTAGTTTTTATCTGTACATTTTTTTCAACTAAAGCGGCCAGTTTATTTTTATCTGTTTGAAAATTTCCGATTGATTGTTCTTCCAGCAATGCAAACAATTCTGCATCTTTAATACAGGCATGTTTTATAATTTCTGCAAATCCGTTTACCCATTGTTCATGCGGCAAAGTCTTTAGTAGTGAATAATCAAACAATAAAAATTGAGGCTGTTTTATAAGGCCAACCAGGTTTTTGTATACGCCCACATCTACTCCATTTTTACCGCCAATAGAAGCGTCAACCATTGCCAGCATTGTAGTAGGCACAAAACCAAATCTTAAACCCCGCATGTAAATGCTGGCAGCATAGCCGGTTATATCGGTAACAACTCCTCCACCAACGCCGATTATAAAAGTATTTCTATCTGCATTTCTGCTTATCAGTTCCCCAATAATAAAATCTACTGTAGATTGCTGCTTATGTTCTTCACCTGCAGGTATAACAATAGTTTGCCAGCTATTTAAAAGTTGGTGATGATTTTCAAATACATTGGCATCGGTAATAATGATGGTTTGCTGCTTGTTAACAACCTGTTCCAGGTAAGCGAACGATGTATCAAAATAATATACACCATCAAAATTTCCCCCGGCCGGGAAGGCTTCTGAAGCGCCTGCCAATGATGAAACTTTTATGATTTTCATATAGCCCTATCTTCAATTAACAAAATCCGTTCACTAATTTTTTAGCCTTAGCAGGTGTCTAAAAATAGAATTTCAGTTCGTCATTTATCGGTTGGTGGGGACACCAACCGAGGCGGTCTGCCGTAGCCGGTGTCCTCACCGGCCGCTTTCTATACTATAACGAAATTCTTTGCATAATTTTTAGCCTGTTTCTTAAAACTTTTCATTCGAAAAATCTAAGAGGGATTGTTCATTATTTTATTCTGATGATTGATGCTTTCTAAATGTATCGCATCAAAGTATTTGGTAATAAAATCCTGGCTTAGCCCCAGTTTATCACCTTTACTTATTGCTTTTTGTAAAATATCATTCCAACGGTTTGTTTGTAAAATAGTAATGTTATTAGCTCTTTTATATTCACCTATTTTATCAGCAATTTTCATGCGCTGTGCTATTAAAGTCATCAACTCATCATCTACATGATTGATCTGTTCTCTTAGTGTAGCCAATGCTGTTATAAATTCCTGCTTATCCGTTTGTTCAGAACGCCATATCAATGCATCAAGCATTTCAGCCAAACGTTCCGGAGTAATCTGTTGCTTGGCATCACTCCATGCGTTATCAGGATCAATGTGGCTTTCAATCATTACACCATCAAAATCAAGATCAATACTTTTTTGTGATACAGATTGTAAATTAATTCTGTTGCCACAAATATGCGAAGGATCACAAATTAAAATCATTTCAGGAAACCTACGTTTCATTTCAATTGGCAGGTGCCACATTGGTGCATTGCGATATTCGGTGTTACCATAGTTTGAAAACCCACGATGAATCATACCCACTTGTTTAATACCAGCTTTCTGTATGCGCTCAATGGCACCAGTCCACAATTCTAAATCTGGGTTGATGGGGTTTTTAATCAATACCGGAACATCAACGCCCCGCAAGGCATCTGCAACTTCCTGCACACTAAAAGGATTCACCGTTGTTCTTGCACCAATCCACAGCATGTCTGTATCAAAATGCAGTGCATCTTCTACGTGTTTTGCAGTTGCAACTTCTACTGTTGTTGGTAAACCGGTAATCTTTTTAGCTTGTGCCATCCACGATAATCCTTTAGCACCAATACCTTCAAATAAACCTGGCTTGGT
>JAYTTI010000142.1:0-17832 GCA_043745405.1 Ferruginibacter sp.
CGGATCATTAAAACTAATGGGATTATTTCCTGAAAACTGATAACCACTTATACCAGCAGTTTGCTCACTCATAATATCCACTCCTCCAAACCTGCCCACTTGCGGATCGTACTGTCTGTAAAAAGTAGAATAAAGGTTTACTCCATAATCTTCTTCCAGTTCTACACCACCGTTAAACTTATTTTGATTGCTGAGTTTATTGATGGCTTTATCGCTAATGCCCGACATCTGAAGTCCGAACGGATAATAACGATTTTATATATAACCCTTTGCTGCAAAGGATTTCAAAGAACTGCAATACCGGATAAATATAGCGAATATGACCGAATTCGCCAGGATTATAAGCGTAATTTTTAAATTTATATTGTATTTTTAGTTGATAAAAAAAGCTGGGTCATTCACTAATTTTCTATAAGCATTTTGAACTTCGTTGCTAAGGTATTGCTGGGAGATGGCTACATATTTGTAAAATTCCTTGCTACCGGGTGCATGGCCCGATATCTTACGAACAATCAATTCTGGCACACCCATAATTAACAGCGTTGTAATAGCAGTACGCCGCATGGTATGGGCTGTGATATGCTGGTAAAATTTCCAGGTGGTACCATTGGCGTTTTTTATTTCCATCACTTTCCCCTGCCTGTTGATTGTTTTGGTTAAAGTATATTTCCAGCCTGCTTTTTCTATTAATTTTTTTACCTGTATATTTAAATTGGGTGTTGATAAACGTGGCAGTATATATTTGCCTGCTTTTCTTTTATACCGGTCAATTATCTGCAATGCATAATCCGGCAGAGGAATCCTTACTTCTGTTCCGGTTTTTTGGGTATTTATTATCAGCCATACTTCTTTTTCTGTGTATGCCAGGTTGGTCTTTTTCAGGTTCATTAAATCACTCACCCGCAATGCAACGGTGCAACCAAAAATAAATATATCCCTTGTACGTTTCAGTGAAGGGTTTAGCTGGTCTTCAAACTCCTTATTTGTAATCAGAAAATTTAACTGCTCCGGATACAATACAACTGGAACGGTTGTTTGCACAGGCACTTTAAATGATTTATGGTAATTGCCAATACTATAGCCCTTTTCTGTTTGCAGGTAATTAAAAAATGTTTTTATTACTTTAAAATTATTACCCGCATAATTATCGTAATACCCTTTTTCTTTATACAGAAAAATCGAGAACTGGATAAAGAACCTTGTCCAGTAATTTTTTTCTTTCTGAATAGTGCGTAAGGACGCCCTGTGCAATAATTGTATCCTTAACTCAATACCCTTCTTTTTTTCAAATTGCTGGAGGAGCTGAAATGCATGCCGGTAGTTATTAATAGTTCCGGCTGAAATTTTTTTACCGGAAGCGGTTAACCTTCTTCCTCTTATTGAAGCCTGAATAAACATTTTAAAACAGGGGAGAAGAAGAATTTGCGGAGTTGTTTTTTTTCATAATTTTTAACTGTAATATTAGCTTATATTTTTTTGAAAAAAGCCCTTATTTAATTCATTTGCGGGGCTAACATACAGCCATACAAATGTAAAGACTAGTATAAAATTTACCTTTACATCCGGGTAGGATAGCAGTGAAAATGAACAGTGAAGAAAGAGAGGAATACTAATATCAACAGCAGTAAATTATTTCCGGATATAGTACATATTTATTTTGCAGTGGTTTACTTTAAAACCCTGCAAAGTCCCCTTTGGGGATTTAAGGGCTGTTTAGTTTATACACCTTGCCCGGTAAACTAATAACTATTCCCTGCATTTCCAGCATTAATAATGCGGCTGCTATGGCACTGCTGCTGAGGCCTGTTTTAAAATAAAGCTGGTCTATCTGAAGGCTATCTTGTTGCTGTAAAATATCTACCACGATTTTTTCATCTGCCGTAAACTCAATAAATAATTCTCTCTGTTTTTTGTGTATTGCTTTAGTGACCGGCTTCCAATTCATCATTTCCAACAAATCATCGCCGTTAGAAATTAACGAAGCTTTATTATTTTTTATCAAATAATTACATCCTTCACTTTTAGTATCGGTGGTTTTACCGGGTATGGCAAATACGTCTTTATTATACCCATTAGCTAATTCTGCTGTTATTAATGAGCCTCCTTTTTTTCCACTTTCAATAACCACCAGGCAATCGCACATGCCCGCTACAATGCGGTTGCGTTTGGGGAAATTCTGTTTATCAGGATTTGTCTGGCTTAAAAATTCGGTCAATAATCCACCATTTTCTATCATTTGTTTTGCCAGTGTTTTGTTTTGTGGCGGGTAAATTCTGTCTAACCCATGTGCCAAAAGACCAACCGTTGGAAGGTTATTTTTTAATGCTGCCTTATGTGCAATGGTATCTATGCCGTATGCCAGTCCGCTAACAATTAAAATATTTTCATTTGTTAAGTCTTCCACCAATTTTTCGCAAACGGTTTTGCCATACTCACTATTATTTCGGGTACCTACAATAGAAACTATTCTGGATGTATTCAAATCGGCTGTACCCCGGTAGTAAAGCAATAAAGGGCTATCATAGCAATTTAATAAACGCTGGGGATAATTTTTATCTGTAATAAAAAGAGGTTCAATTTTATATTGCTCTATAAATTTTATTTCTGCTTCGCTGCTGGTAAAATCATGGAAAGATTTTATACTGTTGGCTCTTACCGTGCCAATACCTTCCATGTTTTCAAGGTCTTTCTTTTTTGCTTTAAAAACTGCTTCTGCATTGCCATACCTGTTTACTAATGCCTTTGCATGTACATCGCCAATATGGGGTATCAGCGTTAAAGCAATCCTATATAACAGATCATTTGACATGCGAAAAATGCAGATTTGCAAAAGAACAACAATAATAGAAAAACTTTTTTCAAATCCGTACTATTTAATTACTTATTACACTTAATCCTGTTCTTCTGTTTAAAGATTTTCCCTGTTCGGTATTATTATCTGCAATTGGTTTTGCTGACCCAAACCCTTTAAATTGTAACCGATCCTTTGCAATTTGTTTACTGGCCAACAGGTAATTAACTACAGCTAAAGACCTGCCGTTTGAAAGAACAAGGTTATCCTGGGCTTTACCCACATTGTCGGTGTAACCACTGATTAAAATTTTTAATTTCGGGTTATCGTTCATCAATTCTATAACCTTGTCGAGTTCTACAATAGATTCTGGTTTTAGTTCAGTTTTTTTGGTGTCGAAAAAAATATTTTTTAGCACAACCGCGGCACCCACTTCAATAGGTTGTAAAGGGATATCGGCTGTATAAATAGAATCTTTGCTATTTTTCAAATCATAGTTTTCTGAAAAAAATAAATAGCCTTTCCTGTTTACATTAAACGCATAATCTTTACCAACAGGTAATGTGGTTAAATAATTTCCATCTTCATCGGTTTGTACCTTGCTGATTAACCGACGGCTATTGATATCCGTTAGTTCAACAGAAGAAGGTAAACCACCCTTTGTTTTGGCATCATAAACTTTTCCTTTTACCCACAGTGTTCTGGGAGGTTGAATATCTTCTCTTAACTGAAAACTATACAAGTCAAGACCGCCTTTACTATCATTGCCCTCGCTGGCATAATATGCAGTTTTGCCATCAGCGGCTACAATTAAAGAACCTTCATCATCTATTGTATTGATCGGATAGCCTAAGTTTTCAGGCACGCTCCAGGTATTGTTGTCTAATTTTTTTGAAAAGAATAAATCAGTTTGCCCATAACCGGGATGACCATTACTGTTAAAGAAAAGAGTTTGGTTATCGGCATAAATAAAAGAGCAGCTTTCATCACCGGACGTATTGATGGTGGGGCCAAGATTTTCGGGTCGGCTCCATTTGCCACTTATATTTCTGTGTGTTACCCAAATATCTTTACCACCGTAGGTACCCGATTGATTACTTGAAAAATAAAGGTCCCGTTTATCAGGTGATAAAGAAGGCGAAGATTCCCAGAAATCTGTATTAACCAACGGGCCAAGATTTTCGGCTTCGCTCCAGCCATTTTTTGTTTTAAAAGAAATATACAAATCACAACTGCCCTGCCCTTCAGGATAATTGCAACCGGTAAAAATAATCCATTCGCCATCCTGTGATATATTTTGTGCGCCTTCATTTAGATTGGTATTTACTTTGCCACCTAATGGTTTTGCCTTACTCCATTTGCCATCTGTCAAATCACTTTCATAAAAATCTTCATCGCCTTTTTCACGTCTTGTAAATATTAATTTTTTACCATCAATGGTTATAGAAGGATAATACTCCAATGCATTGCTGTTAATGCTATCGCCTAAATTTTTTCGGGCAAATACATAATTATTTGTTGGATGTTTTTTTTGATACTCAATGGCAAATTCATATACCCCTTTTCTGTATTTACCCGCTTTTATACTCTGCGGATTTAATTGAGGATTATTTAAAAATTCTGTCACAGCAATCAGCGCCTGATCGAATTTGCCAACGCCTGCTAAAGAAATAGAGTAAGGAAGTAAATATGTTTTTGAATAAACTGAATCCAGTTCTAATGCTTTTTCAAAATAAATTATTGAAGAATCATATTGCTTAAGATCGGCATAAATTCCCCCTAAAGATAAGTAGGCTTCTACAAATTTCGGATCTATAGTAATAGCTTTATTGATGTTTGCAATGGCGCCAGTATAATTTTGATCGACTGCATTTTGGTAGGCTGTTTCATATACCGAATAGGCTTTTTTATTTACTTTTTGAGGATCATACCATTGTGCATTGACCGTGATGGAAATAAAAAATAACCCTGTGGCCAGGAAAGAGAATTTTTTGAAAATGCCTTTTTCTAATTTCATTAAAAATTGAATTGTAGATTGAAGATAAAACGAATTACAAAGAAAAAATTGTGATGGCTGTTAAAGTTGGCTGGCAAATGATATTGCCGTTTAGGCGTTTAGCCGTTTTTAATTCCTTTGTAGCGGACATTAATTTAAAAATATTTTTAGTTAGGGTACATTAATGTATTTGTGTATCTGTAGTGAAAGTTGCCATTGGGGATTGGCTTTAATATAATCGATGATTTGTGGAGTAATTATAGCTGCTTTATCCCATTCTGGCTGAAGGTATAATTTGCAGTGGGTAGATACTTTTGCGGCATATTTTTCTGCCCAAACAAAATCTGATTTGTTGAAAATAACCACTTTTAATTCATTGGCAAATGGCACTAACCCTGGCAAAGGAGCTTTAAATTTTTTGGGAGATAAGCAAATCCAATCCCATGTGCCACTTAACGGATGCGACCCCGATGTTTCAATGTTGGTTTCAAACCCATTTTCTTTTAAAGAGTTGGTAAGTGAAGTTAAGTCGTGCATCAGTGGTTCGCCACCGGTAATTACTACTAATTTTGCAGGTGTTTTTGCAACTATTTTTATTAAGTCTTCCACGTTTACCAAAGGATGTTTACCCGCATCCCAACTATCTTTTACATCGCACCAAACACAGCCTACATCGCAGCCGCCAAGCCTGATAAAATATGCTGCCCTGCCCTGGTGGCTACCTTCTCCCTGTAGGGTATAAAAGTGCTCCACTACAGGAAGTTGTTGCGATATAATCGTTGTTTTTTGTAACATTATTATGAAAGAATTACAGCATGTATGAACATGGGTTATTTCCCCCCTTCAGCGGATAGGAGCTTTTGTTCGCAAGCATTATAGGTGTTCATTAACAGAGCGGCAATAGTCATCAGGCCAACTCCCCCTGGTACCGGTGTTATATAGCGGCTTTTTGGGGCTACATTAATAAAATCGACATCACCCCTAATTGCAAAGCCCGATTTTTTTGTTTCATCAAGCACTCTTGTAATGCCCACATCAATCACTACTGCATTTTCTTTTACCATGTCGGCTTTTAAAAATCCCGGGATACCTAAAGCTGCTACAATGATATCAGCTTGTAAACAGATTTCTTTTAACTGATGCGTATGACTATGACAAATGGTGACTGTACAATTCCCCGGATAAGTGTTTCGGCTAAGTAAAATACTCATGGGCCTGCCAACAATATTGCTTCTGCCAATTACTACAGCAAGCTTACCTTTTGTTTCAATATTGTAATGCTGCAGCATTAATAAAATTCCATAAGGCGTGGCCGGAATAAATGTGGGTAAGCCTTGTACCATTTTCCCTACACTTATGGGATGAAAGCCATCTACATCTTTATCAGGATTAATGAGATTAATAATTTTTGCTTCACTTATTTGTTTTGGCAGGGGCAGTTGCACCAGTATGCCATCTACATCTACATCTGTATTTAATTGCTCAATAGCAGCAACCAATTCGGCTTCACTTATGGTATCGGGAAGTCTTATGAGTGAACTTTTAAATCCAACTTCTTCGCAACTTTTGACCTTATTTGCTACATAAGTTTCGCTTGCGCCATTATTGCCAATTAAAATAGCAGCAAGGTGCGGTGTTTTTTTACCTGAATTTTTTAAAGCTTCAGTTTTAATTTTTAAAGCATCTTTTACAGCCTGAGATACAATTTTTCCGTCTAAAATTTGCATGCTGCAAAAGTAACTACAAATGATATATTTTACCTCAATTGATATTTTTTCATTATATTACTAATCATAAAAAAAGATGCTTTGAAAAACTCTATTTTCATATCGGCTTTTTTATTTTTCCTGCCACTGTGCGGAGTATCGCAGGTTTTAAGACAGCCTTTATCAGCCATTTATCCAGGATTAGGAGCTTATAGCATGCAACAGGAGGACGTTTTTTCTTACCTAAATAACCAGGCAGTTTTAGCCGAAATAAAAAAAACAGCCATAGGCATATATGGGGAAAGAAGATTTTCCTTAGCTGCCACTAGCTTGTATGCTGCCACAGTGGCTATTCCTACAAAAAATGGAAACTTCGGCATCAATATTATCTACACTGGTTTTAAAAATTTTACAGAGAACCAGGCAGGGTTGGCCTATGCACTTAGTTTGGGTAAGAAGGTAGATGTAGGTGTACAGTTTAATTATTACAGCTACAATGTTCCTTCTTATGCCAGAGACGCTGCCATCAATTTTGAAATTGGAGCGATTGTTCACTTAACCGATAAATTAAATATTGGTATGCATGTTTACAATCCGGTAGGGGGAAATTTTACTAAAACTGATGAAAAACTTACAGCTGCATTTACTCTTGGGTTAGGTTATGATATGTCTGATAATTTTTTTGTAAGTACCGAAATAGTAAAGGAAGAGAATTTTCCGGTAAGTATTAATGCCGGATTTCAATATCGGTTTATGCACCAGTTTTTTGTGAGGGCAGGTATTGTAACTGCCACTTCAACATGGTATACAGGTGTTGGTGTAAGCTGGGGTAATTTTAGGTTAGACGTTACTGGCAGCTACCATCCCCAACTGGGCTTATCACCAGGTTTATTGTTAATTATGAATTTCGGAAAACCCCCCATCGCCTCCTCTAATGAGTAACGCTTTTAAAAATATTATTTATTTTAAATTTTATGCCGGCTCTGTCAACAAGGCTTTTTTATTTCTTAGTATTTCTCTTCTATCTCCTTTTTTTGTTTTACCTCAGGTAGTTCCAACTCCTTCCGGTACTATTGAACAGCAATTAGAAAGTATAACAGAAAGTAGTGATGATAATGAAACAGAAGATGATTCTTTTTTGCAGGCATTGGTGCAGTTTTTAAAAGAACCTGTAAATCTTAATACTGCAGATGCAGCTGATTTAAAAGAGTTGATTATACTTTCAGCAATGCAAATTGAAAACATTATCGCTTACAGAAATCTTTTGGGTAGTTTTATTAACATTTATGAATTACAGGCTGTGCCAGGGTGGGATATACATACCATCAATCGATTACGTCCATTTATTACTGTTAGTACAAACGTAGAAATAGTAAAAACATTTAGTGATAGGCTAAAAGGAGGCTCCAACACTATTTTGGTTGGAGCGAGCCAAGTGTTGGAAAAATCAAAAGGTTATAAATTAAACCAGGATATGGCTGATAATTTTTATCTTGGTTCACGTCAAAGAATAAGTGTACGATACCTGTATCAATATAAAAACCTGTTACAGTTTGGACTTGTCGCAGAAAAAGATGCCGGCGAACAATTTTTTAAAGGAACACAAAAACAAGGGTTTGATTTTTATTCGGCGCACCTTTTTGCAAGAAACTTGGGCATCATAAAATTATTGGCAATTGGAAACTTTACTGTAAATATGGGCCAGGGATTAACGCAGTGGCAAAACCTTGCATTTAGAAAAAGCTCAGATGTAATTAATGTAAAACGGCAACTTGCTATTTTGCGTCCTTTTAATTCAACTGGCGAAATAAATTATCACCGTGGCATTGGTATAACTATCGCAAAAAATAATGTAGAAGTTACACTATTTGCATCTTATAAAAAAGTAGATGGTAATTTTATAAATGACACAATAAATAATGAAAATTATATTTCTTCTTTACAATCTTCGGGGCTGCATAGAACCAAAAGTGAAACAGACGATAAAGGCGCACAGAAACAATTTGCTTTTGGCGGCAGCCTTTCTTATAACAGCAATAACTGGCATGTTGGAGTAAATGCTATTCAATATCATTTTCAACTTCCAATAAATAAATCAGCAGATCCTTATAATATTTATGCCCTTTCTGGAAAAAGCCTGGGCAATTATAGTATTGATTATAGTTATACTTTTAAAAACCTTCATTTTTTTGGTGAGGCTGCAACCACTAATAATTTTAATAAGGCATTTATAAACGGCTTGATGATAAGTGTAGATAGTAAAGCAGCTATAAGTTTGGTGTATAGAAACATTTCTGAAAAATATCAATCTTTGTACACCAATTCCTTTACAGAAAATACGTACCCCAATAACGAAAAAGGAGTATATGCAGGTATAAGTATTCAGCCATCAGGTTTTTGGCGTATTAATGCCTATGCTGATTTTTATAAATTTCCATGGCTCAAATATCTGGTAGATGCGCCTTCTGTTGGTGTAGATTATTTAATGATGGTAACCTATAAGCCCAATAAGGTCCTGGAAGTTTATGCTCTATACCGCACGGAGACCAAATCGAAAAATTACAATCCATTTTTGCGTGTATTAGCATCTGTTACTGAGAAACCCCGGCAAAATTTGAGAATACAAATAATTTATGCAATAAACGCTCAATTAACCATTCGAAATAGAATTGAGATTATTTTGTTCGATAGAAAGGGAGGGGGTAAACAAAACGGATTTTTAACTTATGCTGATATTATCTATGCTCCTTTCTTAAAAAAATATTCCGGAAATATCCGTTTACAATATTTTAAAACCGATGGGTATGATAGCCGGATGTATGTTTATGAAAACGATGTTTTATATAATTATTCCATTCCCGTTTTTTACGATAACGGATGCAGGTACTATTTCAATTTCAACTACAATTTTAATAAAAAAGTAGCGTTGTGGTTAAAATGGGCACAAAGCATTTACAAAAACAAAGAGACTGTTGGAAGCGGGCTTGATGAAATAGATGGAAATAAAAAAACAGGTATTAGTTTACTGGTTCAATATAGGTTTTAGTTTTTTATGCAGCGGTTTCTTTATGCAAATGTCCTTTATTTATATTTAACCATTAACTTAATATTGTTTGATGTTTAGCTTATATTTGTTGTAATTCCATATTTTATTTAATAACTAAAACAACTCCCCCGTATATGAGAAAATTCTCAACTCTACTTATATTGTTGATGCTCTTCTGTGTATTGGCATTTACACAAACCCGGGTTGTAACCGGCACTATTACTGATGAAAAAGGGGTAGCGATAGAAGGAGCTACCGTAACAATAAAAGGTAATAAGACGGGTACATATGCTGATGCCAATGGGAATTTTAAAATTTCTGCGCCTGAAGGCTCTACCGTTATCATTAGCGGCATAGGTGTTACAATACAAGAATTTAATATTGGCACTCAAACAACACTAACTTTACAAGTAGCAAGGAACAATACCCAGTTAACTGCAGTTGTTATAACTGCGGCAGGGATAAAAAAATCTGAGCGGTCGGTTGGGTATGCAATCAGCAAGGTTGATCCGAGTGGATTGCTTCAGAAATCTGAACCGGATATGCTTAAAAATCTTCAGGGAAAAGTTGCAGGTGTAGATATACGATCAGGCCTTGGTACTCCCGGGGCGGCTACACGAATACAAATAAGAGGAAACTCTTCCTTTTATGGCGAAACGCAACCATTAATTATTGTAGATGGTGTTCCTTATAGTAATGATCAGATTCAAACAAGCGATGTACTTACCGGCGGCGGCGCATATGGCAATGGACTCGCTGATATTGATCCCAATGACATAGCCAGTATGAATATATTGAAAGGGTCTTCTGCAAGTGCTTTATATGGTTCCAGGGCGTCAAATGGTGTCATAATCATTACAACCAAATCTGGTAGTTCAGGAAGGAGTAAAAAAGGCACTGAAGTAACTTTTAGAAGTTCTCTTTCTTTTGAAAATGTTTCAAATCTTCCCGAATATCAAAATGCATATGGTACAGGATCTCAGGGTAATGCCAGTAGTGGCTCAAATGGATCCTGGGGTAAAAATTTTGAGCCGAGAGATTCTGTTGCAGCCTGGCCCGATTATTTGCAGGCTTATCCCGAATTATTTCCGAATGGAATGACCGCCTACAAGGCATATCCAACTAATACAAATGACTTGTTTAAAACTGGTGTAATTACTGAAAATTCATTAGGGTTTAATACTGGTGATGAAAAAACAAGTTTCGCACTTACTGCATCTGAACTTAGTCAAACAGGTTACATTGCCAATAATAATTATGGAAGATTTAATGTTAGTGCCGGCGGCAGTTCTAAATTGGATATTGGTTTAAACGTAAGTGGAAATTTTAGTTATTCACGATCAAAACAAACTGGCGGGCTGTTGGGGGATAATCAGAATAGTGAAGGCCCATCATCGCAATTTGCCCGCACCTTATTTCTTGGCAGAAGCTGGCCCGTTGATCTGCCTTATCAAGATAAAAATGGCAACAACGTTTCGTGGGTTGGTACCCAGGCAGACAATCCTTTATGGGCAGAGCAGTATAATAAACAAACAACTTATGATGAACGAATGGTAGCAGGGGTTCATTTTGATTTTAATATTACTAGATGGATAAAAGTTGACTATAATTTTGGCAGCAATGTTTCTTACCTTAACCGGCAGGAAATTAACGAAGTCAGTTCAAGAGGAGGGCTAGGAAAACTTGCTGTTGATAATTACAGGGCACAGGAACTTCAGTCTACTTTATTGGTTTCGTTTACACCAAATATTGGAAAAGACTTTTCATTGAAAGCTACTGCTGGTACAGATTATAATCAACGGACACGTACAAGAGAGTTAGGACAAGGTGGATATAGAAATGGTGGCGGAGGTTACATAATACGTGGCGTTTATACCTTACAGAATTTTCTTCCTGTAGATAGGGATATCACTAGTTTTTATGCACGCAAAAGAATTATGGGAATTTTTGGAGATGTGTCCTTGGCCTATAAAAATTATGCCTTTATTACTGTTACAGGCCGTAATGATATTTCTTCTACTTTACCGGAAAATAACCGAAGTTATTTCTACCCTTCTGTTTCTGGATCGTTTGTTTTTTCTGATGCTTTTGGAATGAGTAAATCAATTCTTGATTTTGGTAAAATAAGAGCAGGCTACGCTAAAGTGGGTCGTGATGCTGAACCTTACAACGAATTTAATGTGTATAATTTAAGTAGTATTGCTTTTTTGAACCAGGCTGTTGGAAATGTTAGTCCAGATGCTAAAGGCGGAAATTCATTACAACCAGAGTTTACGAAAGAGGTAGAATTAGGTACACAATTAAGTTTCTTTAAAAAATTACTTGAGCTTGATTTTACATGGTATAACAAAAATTCAACCAATTTGCTTGCCCCAGTTACTACAGCTGCTTCAACTGGCTATGCTTCATTTTATACAAACTTTGGAAGCATTAATAATAAAGGAGTAGAAATTGCAGTTACCCTAAGACCTGTAGCCAAACAAAATTTTAGCTGGGAAATTTTAAGTGTTTATACAAAAAATAAAAGTATTGTTACTGGCCTTACCGAAGGTGTAACTCATCTAAGTTTAGGCGGTGGTTATTCTACCATAACAACTGGTTTTGAAGTTGGAAAACCTTATGGATTTCTTTATGGCACAAAGGTATTAAGGGATAGCGCTTCCGGGGCATTGCTAATTGATCCTTCAACTGGTACAATGATTCTTGATCCTACTCAAGGACAAATTGGAAATCCTAATCCAGATTATAAATTGGGCATCACTAATATTTTCAGGTATCGGGCATTTTTTTTAACAGCATTATTTGATATGACAAAGGGTGGTAATTTGTATTCAACAACTATGTATTCATTATTAGGCCGTGGTGTAACAATGGATACTTACGATAGACAAACAGGTTGGGTAATACCAGGTGTTTATGGTGATGCAGTAACTGGGAGAGCTATTACTAACGGCGGAAAATCTATTCCCAACCAAACAAGAATAACAACCAATGATCTTTATTTTTCACCAACAGGGGGTAATACATTTGGCATCAATACAGCTTCTGAATGGAATGTGTATGATGCAACCGTATATAGATTAAGAGAATTATCAATCGGATATAATGTACCGGCATCTTTTTTAAAGAGTAAACATATTTCAGCAGTTACCATTACTTTAACCGGCAGAAATTTATGGTATTACGCACCTAATTTTCCCAAGTATTCAAATTTTGATCCTGAAACAAGCAGTTATGGAGCTTCGCCCATACAAGGACTTGAGTTTTCTGCTGCTGCAACCGCAAGAAGAATTGGACTTAACCTATACGTTACCTTTTAATTGACCTGTTAAATAATAATTATGTTGAGACAATTTAGATATATAATAACACTTGGTTTAATAACAATTTTTAGCTGTTCAAAATCGTTTGATATAAATGTGGATCCTAATAACCCCTCAAGTTTACCTGTAAATAATTTGCTGCCTCAAATTGAGCAAAACATCGGTAACGCAAGTGCAATTTACAGTGGCATGTCTCAGGTTCTGGAAGTTTATGTTCATAGAATTACAGTTAGGGAAGCTCCGGATGGTTATAATGTTACCGGAAGCAGTGGTTATGTTGATCCGATGTGGAATTACTATTATAGTTCTGTACTAACAAACGCCGATATTATAATTAATGATGCAAGTTCAGTGGGTAATTTTAAATATGCCGGTATTGCAAAAATAATAAAAGCTTATGCTGTCAGCCAGCTGGTTGATGTATTTGGAGACGTGCCTTATAGCGAAGCTACTAAGTTGCTGCAAAATGTAAGAAACCCAAAATTTGATGTTGATTCAACTATTTACCCAAAATTATTTACTTTAATTGATGAAGGTATTGCCAACTTAAAAAATCCTACAACAAATCCGCTTTCACCAGCCGACGACGATGTTATTTATAGTGGCGATTTAACAAAATGGGTTAAGGCTGCCAATACTTTAAAACTTAAATTGTATACCCAAATAAGATTAGTTAAAAATGTTTCAGCAGAAGTTGCAGCTCTTTTAGCTACTCCTGCAAATTTAATAAACGCTACCTCAGAAAATTTTCAGCTGCCTTATAGCGCAGATAGTAAGAATCCAGGGTATAATGATTATTCAGCAGGTCAAAGAACTGAGAATATGAGTCCTTGGTTTTACGAGATTTTAAAAGGGTATAACCTTAATATCTTTTACGGGATTGAAGATCCAAGAATTCCTTATTATTTTTTTAACCAGGTAGCGCAGGGGCAGGCTGATGTAAATGATGGCAACCCTACTGAATACAGAGATAATTCCTTTGTTTCCACTTATTTTGGTTCAAATGGCCCTGATGCCGGAAGAAGCCAGCAAAATACAATGACTATATTGGGAATATATCCCGTTGGTGGCAAGTACGATGATGGAGTTGGCGCACCAATTAATACCACTTCAGCTACAGGCGCTGCTCCGTATCGATTTATAACTTATGCAGACAGGTTATACCTTGAGGCCGAATTAATAAAACAAGGCGTAATTACAGGCAATGCACGAGCTAAAACACTTGCGGCAATATCAGAATCTTTTAAGCAGGTAGATGCCGTAGTAGTAAAAACCGGTACAACTGGTGTGCCGCTTTTAACGGGTAGCGGAGCTGTTGCAGATTACACAACAAAAGTAATGGCCGAATATGATGCAAATGTAAGTAAGCAATTACAAATTATCATGACACAAAAATGGATATCAAGTTTTGGTAGCGCTGTAGATGCTTATACTGATTATAGAAGAACAGGCTTTCCAATTCTTTTTGATCCAAATAATCCGTTGATGGCACCAGGAGGGTATGCTATACCTCCCGTAAATGGTAATCCATTAATTGATCCGCAAGCTCCTGTACCGGTAAGTTTGAATATGGCTTATCCTTTATCACTTCCCTGGCCATCAGCTGAACTAACCAGTAACTCAAGTGCACCGGCACAAAAGCAACCAGCTACAGATAAAGTTTTTTGGCAGCCATAATTTATAATTATAATAGTATTTAATAATGAAAAAAATAATAACCTATAGCATTTTAGCAGTCATCATGCTTTTAAGTGCTTGTCAAAAGACAGACAATCCGAAAATTCCTGTCCTTACAAGGGTACCGGTTCCAAGTTTGTTAAAGGATGCGTCGGGTTCAGGAACAATAGTTGTGTCGGACATTGCGAATTTTGTAGGAAAAGTTAGTGTAGATGTTTTCTTTAAAACAGATACACCTCCGCAAAAGATGGATCTTGTAATAATTAAAAATGGCGACAAAAGTATAGTTAAAGTGCTTCATGCTAATATAACTACTTACCCTACAGTTGTATCATTTACTGGGCCACAACTAACAGCTTTATTCGGTACTGTAGAAACCTGTGATTTTTTTACCGTAGGAGTAAATATAACTGCACAAACTGGTACAGTATACGAAGCATTTCCTGCAGTTGGTAACCCTTATGGTGGTGGAGTTTCTGGTGAATATGGCGGGGTTCAAACATCGCTTGTTTATAATACCAAGGTAGAGTATGATCCCTCATTATATAGCGGAAACTTTATTATTGTGTCTGATGCCTTTGGAGATTTTGTGCCAGGTTCAACAGTAGTTTTAACAACTATAAATGCCACTCAATTTTCCTTTTTGCAGCCGGCTGTTGAAAATCCTTTGCCAATTAAAGTTACTGTTGATCCTTCAAGCTTAAAACTATCTATTGCAAAACAAAAAATTGGCGATTACTTTTTATGGGAACCCTCTTATACCAATCCAACAGTACAAACATTAGCAAGTAATCCGGATAATAGAATTATTCCATGTATCCAAACTGTAAGTATTGCTCTAGATTATGCTATTGATCAGGGTAGTTTTGGAGAATACCTGCTTGTTCTAAAAAAAGGAGAGTAATATTTTTCAATAAGTTAATTTAAGGGCTATTTCATACTTTTGTGAAACAGCTCTTATTATTTACTTAAAAAATACTTTTAAATATTTTACATGCCCGATCAACAAGTGCCCAATCAAATAAATATAGAGATATCAGAAGAAGTATCAGAAGGAGAATATGCCAACCTTGCCATTATTACACATAGCCATGCAGAATTTGTAATAGACTTTGTAAATGTAATGCCCGGCACGCCTAAAAGTAAAGTAAAGAGCCGAATAATTTTAACTCCTTTTCATGCTAAGCGTTTTATGAAAGCAATGGTAGAGAATGTGAAGAAATTTGAAACAGCAAATGGAACAATACAGGATATGGAAGCATTAGAAATTCCTTTTACATTTGGTGGGCCAACTGCGCAGGCTTAGAGAATTATAAAAGGCCATCATCAGAAAAACTATAGAAACCTTCTTCGCTAACAATAAGGTGGTCCATTACCAAAATATCCAAATAAGCTGCTGCTGTTTTTATTTTTAATGTAAGCGCTTCGTCTGCTTTGCTGGGTTTTAAATTACCACTCGGATGATTGTGGCAAAGTATAATAGAAGTGGCTTCGTTTTCCAAGGCGATTTTTAAAATTACCCTGGGGTCTGCAACAGTACCGGTTAAACCACCCCGACTGACAATTTCAAAATGATTCACTTTATTGGCTTTATTTAAATACAAAACAGCAAAAACTTCATAACTAAAATCTTTAATAGCTGCTCTTAAGTATTGGGCAATGTCTTTACTTGTTTTAATAACTGTTTTATCTAAAGCAAATGAGTAATGTCTTCGTCTGCCAAGTTCAAGTGCCGCAGCAATTGTAATTGCTTTTGCTTCACCAATACCCTTAATTTTTTGCAGTTCTTTTAATGAAAGTTTTCCTAATTCATTCAAATTATTGCTGCCGAGTTTTAAAATTTCCTTTGCTAATTCTACTGCTGATTTTTCTTTATGGCCATTGTTTATTAAAATAGCAATCAATTCCGAATCGCTTAAAACTGCGGCTCCCTTTATTAATAGCTTCTCTCTTGGCCTATCGTCTACAGCCCAGTTTTTTATAGAAGTGGAAGGTTTGTTGATATTTTCCATTGTATAAATTTAAACATCAATTATTAAACGATAGTTTTGCAGCATCTTATTTCTTTAATTCATTTCGCAATTATAATAACATGTCAAGCAACGCTAAGCTTTTTTCCGGTACAGGTTCCCAATACCTTTCTGAGGCTATCGCCAAAAAATTTGGTGAACCCTTAGGTAAGGTAAATATACAGCGCTTTAGTGATGGCGAAATTGGTGTTGAATTCCAGGAAAGTATCCGTGGACAGTTTGTGTTTTTAATTCAAAGCACTTTTTCCCCTACAGATAATTTGATGGAACTGCTGCTGATGATTGATGCAGCAAAACGGGCTTCGGCTTATAAAGTAATTGCTGTAATGCCTTATTACGGCTATGCCCGGCAGGATAGAAAAGATAGGCCAAGGGTAGCAATTGGCTCAAAACTGGTTGCGAACATGCTTACTGCCGCAGGGGCAGACAGGGTTGTTACTATGGATTTGCATGCTCCACAAATTCAGGGTTATTTTGATATACCTGTTGATCACCTTGATTCTTCTGCCATCTTTATTCCATATATAGAAAGTTTAAATCTTGAAAACCTCACATTTGCAGCACCCGATGTAGGCAGTGCCAATAGAATCCGTGAAGTGGCATCTTACTTTGAAAGTGAGATGGTTATTTGTGATAAACACAGAAAAAGAGCCAACGAAATAGCAAGTATGGTCGTGATAGGCGATGTTACAGACAGGGATATAGTACTGATAGACGATATCTGCGACACTGGCGGCACACTCGCTAAAAGTGCCGGGTTGTTAAAAGAAAAAGGTGCCCGTAGTGTAAGGGCATTTTGTACCCACCCAGTTTTAAGTGGTAACGCTTATGAAAATATTGAAAATAGTGCTTTAGAAGAGCTGGTAGTTTGCGATACAATACCTTTAAAATATCACGGAGGAAAAATAAGGGTCGTTTCCACTGCCGAACTTTTTGCTATAGCTATTCGGAATGCCTTGGAAAATAAGAGTATAAACAGCCTTTTTTTACGAAGCAGGATGGCGAATAAAAATATTTAAGATTCTGCTAAGTAAGACATTGTGATAGTAGATGTTTAGATATATTTGAAATGATAATGGGGGTTTTCCAATTATCATTTATCATTTAAATAATTATTCATTATTTCCCTACCTTTGCGCCTCATAAAAAATAATTTAAATGAAAACAATTACAATCGAAGGACAAATCAGGACCGAATTTGGCAAAAAAGCCACCCGCCAACTTCGCCTTGAGGAAAAAGTGCCAGCTGTAATTTACGGAGGT
>JAYTTI010000143.1:0-53875 GCA_043745405.1 Ferruginibacter sp.
GTGCAGCAGAGTATTGGGAAGAACTGGCAAAATAAAATTCACCAATTTTCTATTAGAAATATTCAGCGTAAAGCAGAAAAAATACTAAAGGCTTTCCGCAGAATGTTCAGTAAAGAACTGATGTAAAAGAGTGCGATCCCGAAAAAAATCGGGACAGGCTGCCAATGAAGCTTAATAGCAGCAATGAAGCCAGGTACAAAAAAATCTATGTTAACTTTTTAGCATTATAAATTTTTTACTTTGGTACATTAATCATAATTCGTTCTGCATTTATTTATTGAATAACTTTGTAACCTAATAAATTTTACCATGTCAGTAGAAACCATAGAGAAACCGGCGCTTACTCCCAAAGATTTTGCAACCGATCAGGAAGTTCGCTGGTGCCCCGGCTGCGGCGATTATTCTATTCTTGCACAGGTGCAAAAGGTTATGCCTACGCTTGGTATTCCTAAAGAAAATATTGTCATTGTTACCGGCATCGGCTGCAGCAGCCGCTTTCCGTATTACATGAATACTTATGGCATGCACAGCATTCATGGGCGTGCAACTGCCGTTGCCAGTGGGCTTAAGGCAGCAAGGCCCGAGCTTAGTGTGTGGATTGTAACCGGCGATGGTGATGGCCTAAGCATTGGCGGCAACCATACCATTCATTTGCTGCGTAGAAATTTTGATGTAAATATTTTATTGTTTAATAACCAGATTTACGGCCTCACCAAAGGGCAATACTCTCCCACTTCTGAACAAAAAAAAGTTACCAAGAGTACACCGATGGGTAGTATAGATCACCCCTTTAACCCACTGGCACTGGCCATGGGTGCCGATGCAGGTTTTATTGCACGTACCATGGATCGTGACCCCAAACACCTGCAGGCAATGCTGTTGCGTAGCCAGGCACACAAAGGCACTTCGTTTTTAGAAATATACCAGAACTGTAATATTTTTAATGACGGCGCTTTTGAAATTTTTACAGAAAAAAGCAGCAAGCCCGAAGAAGTATTGTTTCTAGAGCAGGGTAAACCATTGGTGTTTGGTGCTACGCAAAATAAAGGCATTAAACTGGATGGGTTTAAACCGGTAATTGTAGAAGTTGGAGAAGGAAAAGCAAGCTTAGATGAACTTTGGATACATGATGAACGGGATTTTTATAAAGCGCAGATATTAATCCGGATGTTTGATGACCCTAAATTGGCAGGTCATTTACCAAGGCCATTTGGTGTATTTTATGAAACAGAAAGACAATGTTATGAAGAAGGAATGGCCATGCAGATTGAAGAAATTATTGCCAAAAGAGGCAAGGGCGATTTGGATAAATTATTAAAGGGAAATGAAACCTGGACGATTACCTAATCTTCATGTTGCTTAAATTATAAATAAAAATGCCCGCTTGTACAAGCGGGCATTTTGTTTCTTGAACTGCCTGTTGTCCGTTCGCCTTTTTGTCAAACTTATTGCTTTGTTACAAATTCCATCGCTTCGGAAAATGTAGTCACCCAATAGTCAGCATGATGTAACATTAAATACTCCAAAAATGCTTTGTGAGTTTCACTTGAAATACTAAATATTTGTCCGCCAACTCCATGAAATTGATAAACACCCATACCACCTACTTTCTTTACTTTTTCTGCGAATGCAATTAATTCCTTTAAAGTCGTTCCTGTCCATACATGCCAGGATGGAACTTGCATTGTGTTTAGGTGTTTAAAATCTTTAATTACAGAATTACTGTCGCCGCCTGCCCTGCCAAACTTTACTAACTTTCTGTCTTTTATTATTTTTGAATAGTCTATACCATTAATAAGAAAATTATTACACGGAAATGCAAATGAGCGTATTTTTCGTTTGGAGTCTAATAATGAAAGTATTGAGTTTTCCGTGCTAATTTCTTTTATGATTTTGTCAATTGTATACCCGTCAATTGCAACTTCTTTAGCCCATCCTAACTTTTCGGGACATGGATGAAATAAAGTGTGGTTTGCAAGTTCATGTCCATTTTTAGCGGCATTGCTCCAACCAAGAACTGCTTCAGGAGCCTGTCCAATAATGTCTGTTGCAGTCGCCCCTTGAATAGAGTTAAGGAAGAAAGTGGCTTTTAAACCTAAAGAGTCTAATTGCGGAATTACATTTGAAAGCTGTGTCTCCATCCCATCGTCGTATGTAAGGCATATAATAGCTCTTTTTAAGCTGTCAACCTTTTTTGTTTGAGCAAGTGAAGAGGACAAAAAAGCAGTTGCCAAAATTGTTATGAAACTTATTTTGTAAATCATGTTAGAAGTTTTGAGCTGATGTAAGGTGACGCATAACTGGGTTTTATACCAGACCTTTTTCTAATAAGTACTCAGCTATCTGTACAGCATTGGTAGCAGCGCCTTTGCGTAAATTATCACTGACAATCCAGCAGTTTAAAGTGTTTGGCTGTGTTTCATCCCTTCTTATTCTTCCCACAAAAGTTTCATCTTTTTCATGCGCTGTTAGCGGCATGGGATATACGAAGTTGGCAATATCATCCTGTACCACTACACCCGGGGCTTTGCTCAACAAATCCCTTAGTTCGGCAAGGTCAAAATCATTTTCAAACTCGATGTTTACACTTTCGCTATGGCCACCCATAACAGGTATACGTACGGTTGTTGCGGTTACCTTAATGCCTGCATCACCAATTATTTTAACCGTTTCATTGGTCATTTTCATTTCTTCCTTGGTATACCCATTTTCTAAAAACACATCGATTTGCGGAATGGCATTCAGGTCAATCGGGTATTTATAAGCCATTTCACCTTCTACACCTTTTCTTTCGTTCATTAATTGCTCTACGGCTTTAACCCCGGTACCGGTAACACTTTGGTAGGTAGATACCACTACTCTTTTAATTTTATATTTATCGTGCAATGGTTTTAACACCACCACCATTTGTATGGTAGAACAGTTTGGGTTGGCAATAATTTTATCTTCTGCTGTTAATACATTTGCATTTACTTCGGGTACTACCAATTTTTTTGTTGGGTCCATCCGCCATGCGCTTGAATTGTCAATTACGGTAATGCCGGCAGCTGCAAACTGCGGGGCCAGTGTTAAAGAAGTTCCGCCACCGGCAGAAAAAATGGCAATGGACGGTTTGGCGGCAATGGCGGTTTCAAAACTCACTACCTTGTATTTTTTTCCTTTAAATTCTACTTCCTTGCCAATTGATTTTTCAGAAGCAACAGGAATTAATTCCGTTACAGGGAAATTTCTTTCTGCCAATACCTGTAACATTTTTGTACCTACCAAACCGGTAGCGCCAACAACAGCAACTTTCATTTTTTTAGTTTTATTTTTTGATTAAGATTTTACTTTTTTAATGATGCCTATTTATTTCCCTTATCGGCTAGCAAAATAAAACCTCCCGTTTTTGGCGGAAGGCTGTGCATATTGTAAAACAAACAAAATACCAGGTCACCTTCCTTTCACGGAATGTTTCTTAGTTGTTTTTGTATGTTTAATTGTCATCATTTAAAACAAAAATAGCTACATTTTTATAATCAGCCAAACAATCAGCTAAAATAAATTAGTCTAAACCAACTTATAATTAATGATAATTAAGCGTATGTAACCTTATACTCATAAAAAATTCTTACATTCAAATGCTGTTAATAATTACTTGTTGCAGTGTTTTTGTAATTACCAATAAAATATACCTGTTGCATTGGTCTCTTTAAACTTCGGCAAATGCCTATCACTAAAAAATTACTCCTTTATTTGCCGGTAATATTATTTACCAACTTAGCAATAGCTCAGCAATATGATGTAGTGATAGACGAAATAATGGTTGACCCATCTCCTGCAATAGCTTTACCCAATAATGAATGGCTGGAACTAAAAAATATTTCTGGGGTAGCTATTAACCTAAAGGGATGGAAAATAAATGATCTTACAGGTGCAAGCGGCGCAATGCCCAATTTTATTTTGCTGCCTGATAGTTTTGTAATTGTATGCGCAACAAGTTTCAATCAAGTTATGACGTCTTTTGGAACAACTATAACTATAAGTGGTTTTCCCTCTCTTAATAACGACGGCGATCAATTATCGTTGATTTCTTCAGAAGGCAAAATTATTCATACCGTTAATTATTTGGCTGACTGGTACCAGGATGAATTAAAAAAAGACGGGGGCTGGTCGCTTGAAATGACCGATACCAAAAATCCCTGCTCGGGCAGTAATAACTGGAAAGCGAGTACTGATTCAAGAGGTGGTTCGCCGGGTAAAAAAAATGCGACAGATGCAGTAAATAAAGATGAGTTTGCTCCTAAACTTTTAAGGGCATACGCAACGGATAATACAAATATTGTATTGGTTTTTGATGAACCGCTGGATAGCCTGAAAGTTGCTAATGTAAATAATTACAATATCAGTGATGGTATTGGTACACCAATAACTGCAGCTTGCATTCCGCTGTTATTTGATAAAGTACATTTACAATCGGCCAGCCCCTTGCAGGCTTCAAAAATATATACCGTTAGCGTTGGCGGCATTACTGATTGTGCCGGTAATACAAGTGTAAATAAAAATACAGCAAGGGTTGGGCTAGCTGTTTCAGCAGATAGCCTTGATATTGTTATCAATGAAATTTTATTTAATCCACCACCAGCTGGCAGCGACTATGTAGAAATTTATAACAGGAGCAATAAAATAATTGACCTTCAGCAAAGCTATATTGCAAACCGGGCAACCAATGGAACCATCAGCAGTATTACCCAGATAAGTACAGAAAAATATTTATTTTTTCCGCAGGATTTTATGGTACTTACAAAAGATATACCTTTTGTAAAAGCTACCTATATCACTCAAAACCCGGATGCTTTTATAAACACTCATTTACCTTCTTTTAATGATGATAAAGGCAATGTGGCTATTTTAAATGAACAGCAAAATATAATAGATGAAGTAACGTATAGCGATAAATGGCACTTTACTTTAATAGATAATACAGAAGGTGTGTCCCTTGAAAGAATCAATTATAACGGCCCGAGCCAATCTGCCGGTAACTGGCATTCAGCCGCTACCAGCGCAGGATATGGCACACCAACCTACAAAAATTCTCAGTATCATATTAATGAAGAAGTACAAGGAGATTTAAAAATATCCCCGGAAATAGTATCTCCGGATAACGATGGCCAGGATGATTTTTGCACCATTGATTATAATTTCCCTGAACCGGGTTATGTTGCAAATATTACTATTTTTGATGCTTCGGGCAGACGGGTGCGTTACCTGCAGCGCAATGCCCTTTGTGGAACAAAAGGCAATTTCAGGTGGGACGGACTTGGAGAAAAAAATCAACCGCTGGCAATGGGCGTTTATATAATTTTTGCCGAAGTATTTACCTTAAAAGGAAAAATAAAACAATTTAAATTACCAATTGTATTGGCAAGAAGGAATTGACCGGGATGAATGATCAATAGTTATACAATGTTTATTCAAAAAAAACAAAGCTCATGCAAACTAAAAATTTATTTCCCCTGGCTATTGCAATACTGATAGCTTTATCCTGTAACAATCAAAATTCATCAAAAAAAATGACTTATAACTGGCCCGAAAATATCATAGCACCTGTATGCGAAATTAGACCAACAACACTAACTGCACATGGCGATACGAGGATAGATAATTATTACTGGCTGAATGATTATTTTAAAAAAGGCGCTGACAGTAACAAAGTAGTTGACTATTTAAAAGCAGAGAACGCTTATTACGATACTATGATGTCGGGCACAAAACTATTGCAGGAAAAACTGTATACCGAAATGAAAGCCCGTATAAAAGAAAAAGACGAAACCGTGCCTTATTTTAAACATGGATATTTTTATTACAGCAGGCTAGTAGATGGCAAAGACTATTTTATTTTTTGTAGAAAAAAAACAAGCCTTACTGCTGCTGAAGAAGTATTGCTTGATGTAAATGCAATGGCAGAAGGGCACAATTATTTTTCTGCCACTGGTTTTGCAGTTAGTATGGATAATAAATTATTGGCCTATGGTGTAGATATGTTGTCAAGAAGAGAGTATACTATCTATATAAAAAATCTTGAAACCGGCGAAATATACAAAGACGCCATTACCAATACAGAGGCAGATCCTGTTTGGGCAAACGACAACAAAACAGTTTTTTATACTGCCAAAAATCCCGTTACATTATTATCTGAAAAAATAAAAAAACATGTACTGGGAACGGAAGCTGCAGAGGACAAATTAGTGTACGAAGAGAAAGACCCCAGCAATTATATCGGCCTGAGTAAAACAAAATCGGATAAATATATTTTGATAACCTCACAGGCAACCTTATCATCCGAAATAAAATGGATTGATGCCGCTAAGCCCGATGATGCATTTGCTGTTTTTCAGCCACGCATAAAAGAAGTATTGTATGGTGTAGACCATGCAAATGATAAGTTCTACATCCGCACCAACCTGCATGCAAAAAATTTTAAAATAGTTATCTGTACTGAAGATAAAAAAGATACCGCCAACTGGAAAGACCTGGTGCCACACAGCGACAGTATACTGGTGCAGGGCTTCGAATTATTTAAGGATTTTATAACCATATCCGAAAGAATAAATGGTTTATCGCAAATGCATATCATTAACCTGTCAAACAATGCCAGTCATTACCTTGTATTTGATGAACCAGCTTACACTGCCAGTATTGGCACCAATGCCGAATATGATACAGATACACTTCGTTTTAATTATACCTCATTAACCACTCCCAATTCTGTGTATGATTATAACATGGTGACAAGGGAAAAGAAACTGATGAAACAGCAGGAGGTGTTGGGCGATTTCAAAATAAGTGATTACACTACAGAACGTGGGCTTGCTGTTGCAAAAGATGGCTCAAAAATTCCTGTTTCCATAGTATATAAAAAGGGGTTTATTAAAGAGGGCAATGCGCCTTTGTTACTGGAGGGCTATGGCAGTTACGGTATCAGCAATGATGTTTATTTTGACAGTAAGCGCCTGAGTTTATTAAACCGTGGTTTTGCCTTTGCCATTGCGCATATACGTGGTGGTGAGGAGATGGGCAGGTATTGGTACGAGGATGGAAAGATGATGAAAAAGAAAAACACGTTTACCGATTTTATCGATTGTGCCCAATGGCTTCTTGACAATAAATATTCCGGCACTAAACACCTGTACATCAATGGTGGCAGTGCCGGGGGGCTTTTAATGGGAGCCGTTGTAAACATGCGCCCCGATTTATGGAACGGGGTAATTGCCGCCGTGCCTTTTGTGGACGTGATTACTACCATGAGCGACCCATCCATTCCACTTACTACCAACGAATATGATGAATGGGGTAACCCTGCCAATAAAGAAAGTTATGACTACATGAAATCCTACTCGCCTTACGATAATGTAGAAAAGAAAGCGTATCCAAATATGCTGGTAACCACCGGGCTGCACGATAGCCAGGTACAATATTTTGAACCCGCCAAATGGGTGGCGGAATTAAGGGCCATGAAAACAGATAACAATAAATTGTTTCTATATACTAATATGGATGCAGGTCATGGCGGGGCTTCGGGAAGATTTAAACCACTTAAAGACAAAGCAAGAGAGTATGCTTTTTTGCTTGCGCTTGAAGGGATTACGGAGTAAATGAAGTACAGCTGCCAACAGTGTAGGTGCTTTAATGCGTAGTACGCAATCATTGGAACATGTAGCATCCAATTTAAATTGCTTTTCATCCAATTACTGAAATGGATCGCTTTATTATTTAAAAATATAATTTGCCTGAATTGCTTGCCCCCTTGTAAAAAAAATATATCTTTCTACACTTAATATTTAACCCAATAAATCACCATGAAAAAATTTGCAAAAATTGTTGGCTGGATCTTCATCATTTTACTGGTTATTATTATTGCTGGTGTGAGTTATATAAAATTGGCTTTACCAAATGTGGGCGCCAACACCTATGAAAATTGAAGCAACGCCTAAACAGGTTGCAAGAGGAGAATATCTTGCCAACCATGTTACCATTTGTATTGACTGCCACAGTAAACGTGATTGGACAAGGTTCTCAGGTCCACTTGTGGATAATACTTATGGACAGGGTGGTGAAATATTTAACCAGGCATTTGGTTTTCCAGGGGTCTTTTATGCAAGGAATATCACACCCGAAGGCATCAGCCGTTATACAGATGGAGAATTATTCAGGGTAATTACTACCGGCGTAAATAAAGAAGGGAAGGCAATGTTCCCGGTAATGCCTTATCGATATTATGGAAGAATGGATGAAGAGGATATTAAAAGTATTATTGCTTATATCCGCACATTAAAACCTATTAAAAATGATGTGCCGCCATCCGTTCCGGATTTTCCCATGAGCATCATCATCAATACGATTCCCAAAAAAGCCTTCTTTACTAAAATGCCGGCAAAAACAGATGTGGTGAAGTATGGAGGTTACATGGTGAATGCAGCAGCCTGTAAGGAATGCCATACAAAATTTGAAAAAGGCCGACTGGTTGCAGGAACAGAATTTGGCGGTGGCAGGGAGTTCCCTTTCCCCAATGGAAGTTTTGTACGTTCAGGCAATATCACCCCCGATGACGCCACCGGCATTGGCAAATGGACAGAAGAAACTTTTGTAAACCTCTTTCATACACGTTCTGATTCAGCAACACTGCACACGAAATTGCAACCCGGCGAATTTACTTCCCTTATGCCATGGACCATGTATGGAAAGATGAATGACGAAGACCTTAAAGCCATTTATGCGTATTTAAAAACGCTGAAACCTATCAGTAATGCGGTTGTAAAATTTACGGCTGCAAAAAGGTGAATGGGTAATGTTCAATAGTCAATAGCGGATGGTCGGTTAGCTTTTCACTATTCACCATTGACCATTGACTTGTTATTATTTACCCGGCGATGATGGCCTTACCTCTATCTTACTTGGTAATGTACGAGGATTCATGTTCAATATATCTGCTACTATCTGGCCGATATCTTCTGGTTGTATTTTCCAGGCATCTGCATCACTTGGTGTATGGTCATTAAAATGAGTAGCAACAGAACCAGGCATAATGGTGGTTACTTTAATGCCGTATTGCCGAAGATCGAGCATGATGGCCTGTGTAAAACCTACCAGCCCAAATTTACTGGCATTGTAACCCGAAGCAGTAGCAAAGAAATTAGTACCTGCAAGGCTTGCAATGGTTATAATGTATCCTTGTGATTTTTTTAATGCATCAATACTTGCTTTAACGCTACTGAAAACACCCGTAAGATTTGTATCAATCATACTTTTCCAGTCTTCTTCTGAAAGGTTTTCAATTGATGTAAAATGGCCAACACCCGCATTGGCAACCAGCACATCCAACTGGCCAAAATGTTCTGTTACTGCTTTTACTGCTTTAGCTTCTGATTCCAGCGAACTTACTTCCGATTGCAGGGCCAGCACCCTTGAAGGATCATCGCTTAAGGATGCAGCAGCTTGTTGTGCGGCTTCCAGGCTGCGGCTGGTAATGGCTACCCTCATGCCAAGGTTTAATAATATTTTTGCAATTCCATAACCAATACCCTTGCTTCCGCCGGTTATATAGGCCACTTTATCTTTTAGCTTGCTCATAACGATTGTATATTTTAATGAAAATTGTAGTTATTGATTAATAAATAAATTTTATACTGCAAGGTAAAAATATAGCAGGATAAAATTGTTTTGTACAATAGAATTAAATCTACAAATATATCCATTGGCAATGCCAACTTTGTATCTGTTTTTTCATAGAATATTAAATATTAAAACGGGGCTGAATTTTTATTCGGGCCCTTTTTTATGTTTTAATGGCTCTATGGTCGCTTTAATTCATCAATGGTCAATAATGAACGATTGACCATTCACCGTTCACACCCCAAGTTTAAAAGAGCAATCGTATACTGTATCTTTGTTACTACCAGTTTACAGTTATTTATTTTGATGAACAATTCAAATATGAAAACAAACTTTTTTTTATTATTGTTGATAGCCATGTTTTTTCAGCCTGCTGTTAAAGGACAGAAAGCATGGTCTTTAAGAAAAGATAAAAACGGGATAAAAGTATTTTCAAGGAACGTTGCAGGCTTTAAGTTTAATGAATTAAAAGTAGAATCACTTTTTGAAGGAAGGGTGTCGCAAATGGTAGCCCTTGTATTAGATGCAAATTCACAAAAAGAATGGGCCTATAAAACAATAAAATCTAAGATATTAAAAATAAACAGCGAATCTGACCTTATTTATTATGAGGAAGTAGAAGCCCCCTGGCCATTTAGCAACCGCGATTTCGTCCTGCATTTAAACGTTCAGCAAAACCCACAAAACAAGGTGGTCAATATTAATGTTGAAATTGTAAATGATTTTTTACCCGAAAAAAAAGATATAGTGAGGGTAAAATATTTTAGCGCTACCTGGGTGATTACTCCGCTAAACAACCGCCAGTTTAAACTTGATTATCGCATTCAGATCGACCCCGGCACCAATATCCCGGCATGGCTGGCAAATTTATTTTCTACAAATGCTCCTTACGAAAGTTTTATGCATTTAAAAGAAAGAATAAAGCTGCCCCAGTATGAAAATGCCCGGCCTTCATTTATTGTGGATTAAGCAGCTTTTTTTGCACTCTTTTTGCTGTGTTAGTTTATTACAGTACGTTTGATATAGAATGATAAATAATTTACTAATTAAATTGATATTGATATGAAATCAGCAGCTATACTATTGTTTGGATTGACACTTATTGCTAATAATATTTTCGCCCAAACCTTATCAAAAAAACCAACAAGAAATGAGGTGGGATCTTATAACCAGGCTAATTTATTAAAAATAGACCTTGGCGTTACTAAGAACAAAGTGCTGGAGGTAATGGGTGGAATTCAAAAAATACAAACATATACCACCACCAGTTTTTTAACGAGGAAAGAAGGCATCATTATAAACAATCCTTTTACCAGGGATTTCAAAACCGATAAGGATGGTATTACAATTGAAATTTTATGGTATTATAGTAATATAAACAAGGCAGATGGCGCCGTCAGTAAGGAACAGGAAACGCCAATTATTCTTGAAAAAAATGCCGTTGTTGGCATGGGGTGGGAGTTTTATGAAGACTATGCAAAACGAAAAGGAATAACGATTGAGGAAAGGTGATTTTATAGGTTTCCAAGTTACCCTTGAACTTCGAAGTTTTTAGTTTTCATACCGAGGTCAGATAAACAATCTAAATTTTACACTGTATCTGGCAAATTATTTATAGCTATTAGAATTCTATTATATGACTTGTATTTTCATGTCGTTGAGTAAAATCAGACCACAAGTATTAGAATAAAAAGGGAAACTTTAATTAATATTTACAGGATTATTTATTATTTAGTCTGTTAGTTTAAGTATTTTTAATTAATTTTTCGGCTAATGAATAACCTTCTGCGAGAAAGTATTTATTAGACAATATTTTGAGTATTACTTACGTTCCACTTTCATTAAAAAACTATTCAACTAATTTCCACTATGAAAAAAATATTTGCTTTTTCAATTTTAATTATTTCATTTCTATTACACAGCTGTTCTAAAAATACGGATGGTGGCGATATAATACCCATACATGTTGGTGTGGATAGTACTGTTGCTGGAACTCAAGCCTGGACAAGACGAAACCTCGATGTGGTTGTATATCGAAATGGTGACCCAATTCCCCAGGTAACCGACAGCACTACTTGGGCGTCATTAACTACAGGCGCCTATTGTTACTATAACAACGATTCTGCTACCTATGCTGCGACTTATGGTAAACTATACAATGGGTATGCTATCAATGACCCCAGAGGGTTAGCACCATTGCGTTGGCACATACCAAGTAGTTTAGAATGGGAGCAATTAGTAAAATTCTGTGATTCAGATGAACAATATGCCTATAGTCCTACTGCCGGGGGTGCTTTAAAAGAAGCTAGCAACCTAAATTGGCTAAGTCCTAATATGGGTGCGATAGATTACGCCAGATTTACTGCTCTTCCAGGAGGAAGTCGTAATAATGTAGGTTCATTCGTAGGTATCAAAATATACGGGTATTGGTGGAGTTCTACAGAAAACCTGATAGACAACTCCAATGTTGGATGCCATCTGGAACATTTTGATGGTAAATACCAACAAGGCTCTATTAGTAAAGTTACTGGCATGTCCGTTCGTTGCGTGAAGGATTGACATGTATTGATATTTTACCAAAAAAAACCCCCCAATTTAAACTGGGGTTTTTTAACTATATTATTTTCGCTTACGCTACTTCTGCTTTCATCATTTTTGATACTTTCTTTCTTTCATCTTCATCTAAAATAACTTTACGCATACGGATGTTTTTTGGTGTAACTTCTATACACTCATCCTGCTGAATATACTCCATACATTCTTCCAGCGTAAATAATCTTTTTGGTATAACACGTACTGAATCATCCGTGCCACTTGCACGCATATTGGTTAACTGTTTTTTCTCAACAACGTTTACTACAAGGTCGCCTGGTTTGGTGCTTTCGCCAATTACCTGGCCAACATATATTTCATCTGTTGTATCTATAAAAAAAGAACCCCTGTCCTGTAATTTATCGATAGAATAGCCAGTTGGGAAACCAGCATTTTTAGCCAGCATTACGCCATTGTTTCTTCCCGGTATCGGTCCCTTCCATGGTTTGTATTCGCTAAAGCGATGCGCCATTACAGCTTCGCCTGCAGTATTGGTCAGCATTTGTGAACGTAGCCCCAATAAACCTCTTGAAGGAATATCAAATTCCAAATGCTGCATTTCGCCCTTACTTTCCATTACCAGCATTTCGCCTTTACGTTGTGTAACAAGGTCAATTACTTTACCGCTAAATTCACCTGGCACATCTACCACCAATACTTCATATGGTTCAAGTTTTTTACCATCAATTTCTTTGGTTAATACCTGAGGTTGCCCTACAGTTAATTCATATCCTTCCCTGCGCATGGTTTCAATCAATACACTCAAATGCAAAATACCACGTCCATACACCATAAAACTATCCGCACTATCAGTTGGGGTTACACGAAGCGCCAGGTTTTTTTCCAGTTCTTTTTCAAGCCTGTCCCTTAAATGGCGGCTAGTAACAAATTTACCATCACGGCCAAAGAAAGGTGAGTTATTGATACTGAACTGCATGTTCATGGTTGGTTCATCAATACTGGTAATGGGTAATGCTTCAGGATTTTCAAAATCAGCAATGGTTTCACCAATATTAAAACCTTCAATACCTACTACTGCACAAATATCTCCCGCACTTACTTCTGTTACTTTCTTTTTACCAAGGCCTTCAAAAATATATAATTCCTTTACCCTGCTTTTTACAATGCTGCCGTCTGTTTTCATCAAACAAACCGGTTGATTTTCTTTGATAACACCTCTTGCAATTCTGCCTACAGCTATCCTTCCTAAAAAGGAAGAATAATCCAATGAGGTAATTTGTAATTGCAGGTTGCCTTCCGTAACATGAGGTTCCGGTACTTTTTCTAAAATAGTATCTAATAACGGAAAGATATTATCTGTAGGTGTTAATGTAGTATTCATCCAGCCCTGTTTGCTGCTGCCATACACAGTGGCAAAATCCAATTGTGCTTCAGTAGCATCCAGGTTAAAAAATAATTCAAATACGGCATCATGTACTTCATCCGGACGGCAGTTGGGTTTATCAACTTTATTGATAACAACAATTGGGCGCAGCCCTAATTGTAAAGCCTTCTGCAAAACAAAACGTGTTTGTGGCATTGGGCCTTCAAAAGCATCCACTAACAACACAACCCCATCGGCCATTTTTAATACCCTTTCTACTTCACCACCAAAGTCGGCGTGACCAGGGGTATCTATTACGTTAATTTTAACGTCTTTGTAAGTTACGGATACGTTTTTACTAAAAATAGTAATACCACGTTCCCTTTCCAGGTCATTACTATCCATTATTAGTTCACCGGTCTCCTGATTATCACGAAAAATATTCGTGGTATGCAGAATTTTATCAACTAATGTAGTTTTACCATGATCTACGTGAGCAATGATTGCGATGTTTCTTATATTCATTATACTTAGCTTTTAGCTATTTACAGATAACAAAGGCAAAACTTTTAAGTTTTTGCTTTTACCAAAATACGATAGCTGTTTTTTGAGGTGCAAAAGTAAGCAAATTCAGCCGTACGACAAGGTTAAATGTAAATTATCACTCATAAAAAACTGTTATATGCTATATGTTTAATTAATAAAAGCATCCACCGTAAACACTAAATCACTTAATTTACAGCTATGAACCCGGTGTACGATCTTTATTTGCGTTTATTGCCCGTAAGGAAAATAAATACAGACAACCAGCTTTTTTTGCTAAATGAATCTGAAATAAAAGCTATTCGTAAAAAGGAGAAAACAGCTACCTGGCTTACGGCCTTTATTGGTGCGATAGGTGGGGAAAAAGGCAACTGAATGAATTAAAAAATGAAGGGCTGATTGAAATGGAATGGCAACTATAAAAAAATATCAACAGGATTTTTTAAATGGCAGGGGAATTGATGGGTTAATTAAAACATACATTCAGTAATGAAAAATAAAGAAGAAAAATTATTTCTGCCACATATCGGCATTTGTATAATAATGGATTTAATTGGTATGGCCAGCTTTATTTTCCCCGGTATGGGAGAATTTACCGACCTTATCTGGGCACCCATATCGGGCTATATTTTCTTTAAATTATTTGGCGGCCGCCTGGGCATGATTGGCAGTGTGCTTAATTTTTTGGAAGAGATTATTCCTTTTACTGATATCATCCCATCATTTACCATTGCATGGTTCATTAGAAAAAAATCCATTGATACCATGACACAGAAAAATGAAAAAGCGGTACAAAAAAAGCAAGTTGATAAAAATGTTGTAGTTATTTAATCGGGCTTACTAAGCTGAATAAATAACAAATGCAAAAATGGAAGGACAAATGTTTGAGTTGAGCTTCAAAGTACCGCTCCTTCTCCCTGGAGAAGGAGGATGAGGCATTGTATCCTTTGTCTCTTTGCGTGAAAACCTTTAAATTTATTTTTACTAAAAACAACTATGTTATTTAATCTTCAATCTCCATACTCACCCGCAGGTGACCAGCCCGAAGCTATTCAAAAACTGACCGAAGGTATTTTGGAGGGCGAGCAATACCAGACACTTTTGGGTGTAACAGGAAGCGGTAAAACCTATACCATTGCCAATGTAATTCAAAATGTACAAAGGCCGGCATTGGTACTGACACATAATAAAACATTGGTGGCTCAGCTTTACGGAGAGTTCAAACAGTTTTTTCCAGACAATGCAGTGGGTTATTTTGTAAGCTATTACGATTATTATCAGCCAGAGGCATACATGCCTACCAGCAATACCTATATTGAAAAAGACCTGAGCATAAATGAAGAATTGGACAAACTGCGTTTGCAGGCAACAGCACAATTGCTAAGCGGCCGCAGGGATATTATTGTAGTGGCCAGTGTGAGCTGTATTTACGGTATGGGTAACCCTACCGAGTTTGAAAATGGTATTATCCGCATTCAAAAAGGACAGGTGATTTCGCGGCAGGGATTTTTGCATGCCCTTGTAAATAGTTTGTATCATCGGTCGCAGGGAGATTTTACAAGAGGTACATTCAGGGTACAGGGCGATACGGTAGACATCAATTTACCTTATGTTGATTTTGGTTACCGCATTAGTTTTTTTGGCGATGAAATCGAAACCATTGAAACCCTGGAACTGTCTACCAGCAAGCGTATTGGCGTGGTGGACAATGCAGCTATTTTTCCTGCAAACCTTTACCTGGCACCAAAAGATATTATGCAGCAGGTTATTTACGAGATACAGGATGAAACTGCGGCACAGGTCGAATATTTTAAAAGTAGTGGGAAATTTATAGAAGCTCAGCGTTTAAGCGAAAGGGTTAATTACGACCTGGAAATGATCAGGGAGCTGGGTTATTGCAATGGTATAGAAAACTATTCCCGTTTTTTTGACAGGCGCAAACCCGGCATCCGCCCCTTTTGCCTGCTGGATTATTTCCCAAAAGATTTTATCTGCATTATTGACGAAAGCCACCAGACCGTTCCGCAGGTTAGCGGTATGTATGGTGGTGACAGAAGCCGTAAACTGGTATTGGTAGATTATGGTTTTCGCCTGCCCTCGGCGCTGGATAACCGCCCACTAAATTTTCATGAGTTTGAAAACATGATTCATCAAACCATTTTTGTTTCTGCTACACCAGGCGATTTTGAACTGGAGAAAACTGGTGGTGTGGTGGTTGAGCAGGTAGTGCGGCCAACAGGTTTATTAGATCCGCCGATTGAAGTACGCCCTTCTATAAACCAGATCGATGACCTGCTGGATGAGATTGATAAGCGCATTACAAAAGGCGACCGTGTATTGGTAACAACACTTACCAAACGTATGGCAGAAGAAATGGATAAATACCTGCACCGTATCAACATAAAAAGCAAGTACATCCATAGCGAAGTACATACGCTGGAAAGAATAGAAATTTTAAGGGAACTGCGTTTAGGAATTATAGATGTTTTGGTAGGTGTAAATTTATTAAGAGAAGGGCTGGATTTGCCGGAAGTATCGCTTGTAGCCATTTTGGATGCAGACAAGGAAGGTTTTTTACGTAACGAACGAAGCCTTACCCAAACAGCCGGCAGGGCTGCCCGTAACGTAGATGGGCTGGTAATTTTTTATGCAGATAAGATTACAGAAAGCATGCAGAAAACCATTGATGAAACAAGCCGCAGAAGGGAAAAACAAGTAGCCTATAATATTGAACGTGGTATTACGCCCACTACCATTATCAAAAGCAAGGAGCAGATATTTGCGCAGGGTTCGGTATTGGATGTAAAAGGGTACGACCCGTCGAACCCTTATTCTATTAGTAATGCCAATGATTTGGCAACAGTAGCTGCCGAAGACCAGGAAGTGTATAAAACTATTCCTCAAATGGAAAAAGGCATTTCAAAAATTAAAAAAGAAATGGAAAAAGCCGCCCGTGACCTTGATTTTATGGAAGCCGCAAGACTAAGGGACGAAATGTTCAGGTTACAAAAGGAGCTGGAAGGGATGAAAGGGTAACCCAGTAATAGAAAAGCAGGTTCTTGGTAAATCTGAAACCCAGCATTACCGTCAAAAAATCAGACATCAAATTGTATGTGTCAAAAATAATTTCATACCTTTCGTATCCTTCATTTATAAAATAAATTTATAATGTTATGATAACAGTTGCACTCTACAACCTTAAAGGAGGCGTAGGTAAAACAGCCTCTTGCGTAAACTTTGCTTACCTCGCTGCAAAGGATGGTTTTAAAACTCTGTTATGGGATATTGACCCGCAGGGCTCAACAACTTTTTATTATAAAGTAAAACTAAAAGATGCGCAGGGTATAAAAAAACTCATCAGTAAAGACGCCAATCTTGACACCGCTATCCTTGCAACAGAATATGAAAACCTGGAAATTATTGCTGCCGATAATTCCATTAAAAGTTTTGACATAATGGTGGAAGAAATGAAAGGACAAAAAAACAGGCTGAAAGGAATTTTGAAGCAATTGGAGAATGAATATGATTTTGTATTTATCGATTGTCCGCCGGGGTTCAGTGCTTTAAGTGAAAATATTTTTAATGCCGCAGACATAGTGTTGATGCCCATTATTCCCACTACTTTATCTATTCGTACTTACAATATGGTGAAAGATTATTTTAAAGAAAAAGACCTGGACAGCAGCAAGCTGATGTGTTTTTTCAGCATGACGGACCTTCGTAAAAATATGCACAATCTTATAATGGAAGAACTGTACAAAGACAAAAAATTCTTTCAGAATTATATACCTTATTTATCTGATGTAGAAAAAATGGGCATTCATCGCCGGCCCATTGAAGAGTACGCCCCCAGTAGCTATGCCGCAAAGTGTTATCATGAATTATGGACAGAAATAAAAGAAGGAGTGGTAGAATAATTCATGGCGTAAAAATAGTAATCATCTTAACTTGTAATAACTATTCGTTTTTATAAAACCCGATAAATGTTGATGTTCAATTAGTGTAATAGAATTTTATATGAAAAGAGAACTTACAAGTTGGTATAGCCCCGCATTAAATAAAGAGATGCCCATTGCACAATATGGCGATTATGGTTTTGCATTATTATTGATTCCTACAGCCGCCGCAGATTACCTGGAGTATGAACGTTTTCAGTTAATAGATTACCTGGCACCTTATATCAATGCAGGAAAAATAAAAGTGTTTTCGGTAAACAGTACGAACAACGAAAGCTGGATGAACAATGAAATGTTGGGTGAGCATAAGGCCATCCGCCACAACGAGTTTAATCAGTATATTTTTAATGAAGTAATCCCATTTATAAAAAACAGTACTTCATGGGAAACACCGGTAATAGTTTCCGGCGCTTCTTTTGGCGCTTTGCACAGCATGAATTTATTTTTGAAAAGACCCGATCTTATTGATGGGGTTATTGCCATGAGCGGTGTGTATGATCTTCAGGAATATACCAAAGGGTTTTTTGACGACCAGGTATACTTAAATTCCCCAATGCTGTACATGCCAAACCTTACAGATCACAGTATTTTGGAACAGATCCGCAGAAGCCATCATATTCATATATTAACAGGTTGCGGCGATCACGAAGATCCTGATGCTGCAAAAGCTTTTGCAGGGGTATTGTATAATAAAGGAATTAATTACGAATTAAGTGTATGGGGAAATGAGTGGAAACACGACTGGCCTACCTGGAGGGCTATGTTACCTTTGTTTATAGATACAAGGTTTTAAAACTGATTTTTAAGCAGAAAGCTAGTATTATTTATATAAAGCAATACGCTACAAATAATCAATAATCAGAATGTATATTAAATTTTTGGTATCAGGGCAATAATATTGCGTTTTTTTAGTTTTAAAATGAACCAATACCTCCCACTATGAAAAATTTTCTAATTATTTGTTTTGCTTTATTTAGCTCTGTAGTACTTTATTTTATTGATTGGACAACATCGAAAAAACTGATTATTAATTAGTTTTTACACAAAGCATCAATTTCATACATCATCTTATTATATGGTTTGCATAAGCAAACCTTTTTTTGTTACATCACAGTCTGGTTTTTTAATTAAACAGCGTTGTATAACATTACAATTTCTCTCTTGATTGGCTTGTACAATTGTTTTACTTTTACGCCATGTCAAAAAAATTATTTTTACTTGATGCCTACGCATTGATTTTCAGGGCGTATTATGCACTCATCCGTAGCCCCCGTATTACCAGTAAAGGAAAAAATACCAATGCGCAGTTTGGTTTTACTAATACCTTAATTGATCTTATCAATAACCAAAAGCCAACGCACATAGCTGTGTGTTTTGATACGCACGCCCCTACCGAAAGGCATACTGATTTTGCCGATTATAAAGCCAACCGCCAGGAAACACCGGAAGATATCCGGGCTTCCATACCCGATATAATAAGAATCATTGAAGCATTTAATATTCCGGTAGTTGCCGTTGATGGTTATGAAGCGGATGATGTAATTGGTGCATTGGCAAAACAGGCAGAGAAAGTGGGTTACGAGGTATTTATGGTAACGCCCGATAAAGATTACGGGCAACTGGTGAGTGAAAATATTAAAATTTACAAACCACCTTACCAGGGCGGCACTATTGAAATAATGGGCCCTGAAGAAGTTTGTAAAAAATGGGATATAGAAAATGTAAGCCAGGTAATTGATATATTGGGGTTGATGGGTGATGCGGTTGATAATATCCCCGGCATAGCGGGAGTGGGTGAAAAAACGGCTGCCAAATTATTGAAGGAATACCAGACATTAGAAAATATATTGGCCAATGCTGATAATATTAAAGGAGCACTGGGTGAAAAAATACGGGCAGGAAAAGAAGCTGCCATCATGAGTAAAAAACTGGCTACAATCATTATTGATGTACCCACCGAATTTCATGAAGAAAACTTTAGTATAACCCCGTTAAATAAAGAATCACTCAGACAGGTATTTACAGAACTTGAATTCAGGGGTTTTATTAAAAGAGTATTGGGTGAAGATATTCAACTGGAGCCCGGCGTTCAGATACAGGAAACAGGTATAAAAAATAAACAACCTTCAACAGGGCAAATGGATATGTTTGCTACTGTAACAGAACCGGTAAATATTTCAGAACCTGTACAGTCATCTTCGCCGGAAGAAGAAACTGCCTTTTTGGTAGTGGATAAAAACATTCACAATACACCGCATACTTATACCCTCATCAGCAACAAGGAGCAGGCACAGGAATTAATAAAAAAACTACTTGATCAACCCGAAATATGTTTTGATACAGAAACCACTTCTATCAATGCCAATGATGCTGATTTGGTGGGTCTTAGTTTTTCTTATAGAACAGGTGAAGCTTATTATATTCCATGCCCTGCAGACAGGGAAGAATGCCTGCAATTACTTCAACCTTTTTTAATACTGTTTAACGATAGTACAAAAACATGGATAGGGCAGAATATTAAATACGATTTGCTGGTAATGAAATGGTATGGTATACTATTGAAGGGAAATATTTTTGATACCATGCTGGCGCATTATGTAACAGAACCTGATGGCAAAAGCAGTATGGATGCATTGAGTGCAAAATACCTGGGCTACGAGCCGGTGCATATTGAAGAATTGATTGGCAAAAAAGGAAAGGGACAGGGAAGCATGAGGGATGTGGAGCCGGAAAAGATAAAAGAATATGCGGCAGAAGATGCGGATATTACTTTGCAATTGAGGAATATTTTTTTGCAGGAATTAAAAGACAAAAATGTTGAAAAAGTTTTTTACGAAGTGGAAAACCCATTGGTGAAAGTGTTGACTGATATGGAATTTGAAGGCATCCGTATTGATGAATCTTTTTTGAAGGAGTACAGTAAAGTGCTGGAAGTAGAAGCAAAAAAAAGCGAGGAAATGGTGTATGAAACAGCAGGTGTTCGTTTTAACCTTGCCTCTCCAAAACAATTGGGCGAAGTATTATTTGATAAAATGAAATTGGATCCCAAAGCAAAAAAAACCAAGACAGGGCAATATGCTACCGGGGAAGATGTGCTGCTAAAACTGGCAGGGCAGCATAAAATATGCGATGATATTTTAACTTTCAGGGAACTCACCAAATTAAAGAATACGTATGTAGATGCATTGCCTGAACTGATTAATAGAAAAACCGGCAGGGTACATACTTCTTATGCACAAGCGGTGGCAGTAACCGGCAGGCTTAGCAGCACCAACCCCAACCTGCAGAATATTCCTGTAAGAACAGACAGGGGAAAAGAAATAAGAAAAGCATTTATACCAAGGGATGAAAATCACCTGCTGGTTTCTGCCGATTATTCGCAGATTGAATTACGTATTGTTGCTGCTATTAGCGGCGATATAAATATGTGTGAAGCTTTCCGTACAGGAAAAGATATACATACCGCTACTGCCGCTAAAGTATTTAATGTTGAAGAAACTGCGGTAACCAAAGAGATGCGCTATAAAGCGAAGAGTGTAAATTTTGGAATCATCTATGGGCAGGGCGCATTTGGCCTTGCAGAAAATTTAAAGATTTCAAGAAGTGAAGCAAAAGAGATTATTGATAATTACAAAAAGCAGTTTCCAAATATTCAAAAGTATATGGATGATACCATCAACTTTGCAAAAGAAACCGGGTATGTAGAAACATTGATGGGCCGCAAAAGATGGTTGAAGGATATCAATAGCGCCAATTTCACCGTACGTGGTTTTGCAGAACGTAATGCCATCAATTCTCCTATACAAGGCAGTGCAGCAGATATGATAAAACTGGCAATGATAAAAATTCACGAAGAATTCAGTAAGCAAAACTTTAAATCGAAAATGCTGTTACAGGTGCATGATGAATTGGTATTTGATGCACATAAAGATGAACTGGAAATTATTAAACCGGTTATTTTAGAATGTATGCAAACTGCTTTAAAATTGCCCAACGATGTTCCGACAGATGCGGAAATTGGCGTAGGGCTTAACTGGTTAGCAGCGCATTAAACCTTTACCTGCCATGAGTTTTGTAAATAAAAAATGAATTGATTTATATAATATTCGGCATTTTTTTGCAACATGTAAAATGCCTGTTCCCAAGTGGTTGGTGGGGACACCAACCACGGCTCAGCCTCGGCTGCGCCCCACCGGCCGAAACCGGAGTGACAATTTGAAATATGTTCATGGAAAATGCCTGTTAATTTTTACAAATGGATAAACCTACCCTTATTTATTGCTACGATGCTTACTGTGGCTGGTGTTACGGCTTTAGCCCGGTTATAAAAAAAATTGCGGCTCAATATAGAGATGAATTATACATAGAAGTATTAAGTGGCGGTATGATGGTGGGAGACGCTGTGATGCCAATAGAAAAAATTGGCCCTTATATACAATCTGCTTACAAAAGGATAGAGGAATTAACAGGGATTCAATTCGGCGAAGATTTTTTATGGCATATCAATAATCCTGATAAAAGCGATTGGATGATGAATTCGGAAAAACCTGCTATTGCATTATCTGTATTTAAAGAATACTTTCCCGACGAAGCTATTTTATTTGCTACCGACCTGCAGTATGCGCTTAATTACGAAGGAAGGGACCTGGATGACGATGAAGCCTATCGCCACTTACTGGTTAAATACAAAATACCCGAAGCCGCATTTTATGAAAAATTAAAAAGCGGGGAATTTAAAGAAAAAGCACATTATGAATTTGCTTTGTGCAGGCATTTACAGGTAACTGGTTTTCCGCAGGTTTTTATCCAGCAAAACGATACTAAATTCTTTTTAATTACAAAAGGGTTTAGTAATTATGATACAGTGAATTTACGTGTGCAAAATGTTTTAAAGGAAATTAGGGGGATTACTGTTTAATTTGGTGTAAAAAAATTAACTAAGTAGCAGTTACTTTAAAAATTAAATATTTTCTTATTCATAATAATGGCAAAATAGCGGAAACTGAATAGAACTTTAAATTATTTTTTTAAATTTAACAGGTACCTAATGGCTTCCGTAGTATATCTTTGATGCCTAAAAAAATACAGATATGGATTATAGCAAACTTGTTTCGGTAACCGGCATGGGCGGTTTGTATGAATTGTTATCTTCAAAAGCAGATGGTGGCGTTGTGAAGTCATTGGAAGATAAAAGCACCAAATTTGTGAGCACCCGTTTACATAATTTCTCGCATTTGGAAAGTATAGAAGTATTTACTGCTAAGGATAATGTGAACCTTGTAGAGGTATTTACAGCAATGCAGGCCAGCAAAACAAAATTGCCAGATGGGGGCGATGCAAAAGCAGTAAAAACTTATTTTGAAAAAGTATATCCTGATATGGATTTTGAAAGAGTCTATAACAGCGATATGAAAAAGATGGTAAAATGGTTTGATCTGTTAAAGACAAATAATGTAGAAATTAAATTATCAGAAAATCCTGACCAGGATGCAGCTGTACATGATATGGTAACACCAAAAGCAAAAGCAAACGAAACCAAACAGGTTAGCGTTAAGACTGCGCCACCCAAAAAAATAAATTCGCCCAGAAAGATGGCTTAATTTTCGGACAGGGCATACATGAAAACATTTTCAGTGAATGGGCAATCATTGCCCATTCACCATTTACCACCACCATTCATCTTCTTATGTACACAGTAGATATAAAAAAAATGGCCCGCCATTTTGTTCCGGATAATTTTGTGGTAACCGACTGGAAAAGCGTGGAACCCTTTTTTAAAGAACTGCTCGATAGGGTTATTGATAGCAAACAGGAAATGGAGAAATGGTTGAAAGATCAAAGCGAACTGGAAGCGGTGGTTAACGAAGATGCCTGCTGGCGCCAGATTAAAATGACCTGTGATACAGAAAATAAAGCATTGGAAGATGCCTTTAATTTCTATTGTATGCAAATTCAGCCAAAAATGGAACCCTATTCCGATGCACTCAATAAAAAGCTGGTTAATCATCCGTTGACAGCCAGTTTAAACAGTGAACAATATTTTACTTACCTGCGCAGTATCCGAAAAAGTATCGATCTTTTTAGGGAAGAAAATATTCCCCTGCAGGCTTCACTGGCTATAATGAAACAGCAGTATGGAGTTATTTCTGGTAAGATGACGGTGACTATTAACGGCAACGAGTATACGCTGCAACAGGGTACCAAGTTTCTTGAAAGCCACGACAGGGAATTAAGAGAATCAGTATATAAAAAAATTCAGGAAAGAAGATTACAGGATAATGATGCTTTAAATGAACTATATAACCAGTTGATACAAAAACGCCACCAGGAAGCTTTAAACGCTGGCTTTGAAAATTACCGCGATTATCGTTTTAAAGAACTGGGCAGGTTTGATTATACCAAAGAAGAATGTTTTGCATTTCACGAAGCAGTGAAGCAACATGTACTGCCACTGGTGAATATTATTTACCAAAAAAAGAAAGAAAAATTAGGGATAGATGTTTTTCGCCCATGGGATACAGATGCAGAACCGGAAGGTACCACTTCGCTTAGGCCGTTTAAGGCAAGTGAAGAACTGATCAGTAAGTCAATTGAATGTTTTACAAAGCTTCGTCCATTTTTTGGTGATTGCCTTAAAAAAATGCAGGCTCTAAAACACCTTGACCTGGAAAGCAGGATGGGCAAGGCCCCGGGTGGATATAACTGTCCGCTTCCGGAAAGTGGCGCCCCTTTTATTTTTATGAATGCTGCCGGGCAAATGCAAGACGTAACTACTATGGTGCATGAAGGCGGACATGCTGTACATTCTTTTTTAGCACACCCACTGGCACTAACAGGGTTTAAAGAATACCCGATGGAAATTGCTGAAGTAGCCAGTATGGCAATGGAGCTTTTCAGTATGGAACATTGGGAAGTATTTTTTAACAATCCGGAAGAATTGACAAGGGCCAGGCAACACCAACTGGAAAGGGTAATTACTATTTTTCCCTGGATTGCAGTAATTGATAAATTTCAACATTGGATTTACGAAAATCCACAACATACAATTGCCGAAAGAACAGATCAGTGGAATGCAATCCTACATGAGTTTCAGGACAGCGTAATTGATTATACCGGCCTTGAAACTTACCGCAGCAATGCATGGCAGCGCCAGCTGCATTTATTTGAAGTGCCTTTTTATTATATTGAATATGGCATTGCACAATTGGGCGCCATCGGTATGTGGATGCAGTTTAAAAAAGACCAGCAAAAAGCATTGGATAATTATTGTGCTGCATTAAGTCTGGGAGCTACCAAAACTTTACCTGAGTTATATACAACTGCTGGGTTAAAATTTGATTTTTCGCCCGCGCAGATAGAAGTATTGATGGAATTTGTCAAGAACCAAATGTCTGCTTTAAGTTAGTAGTGTGTTCATTTAAAACTGATGCCGGGAGTAAGTTTACTTGTGATGATGGTGTTGTACTATTTTTTCAAAAATTTTCATCTTCAAAAACATCGGCAATTAAGAAAATATCTTCTCCATTTTCATGCATTTTTTTAAAAGCTTTTCCCCAATTTATTCGTGGAGATGTTTTTGGTTTTAGAATGATATAGCTTTTTTCCAAAATTAGTTCAACAGTATCCTTAATATTATATTTTTCTATTAAAGTTTTGCTTAAACGAATTCCTTTTGCGTTTCCTATTGATATTATGGGGATAATCATAAGTTAAATTATAAAGATTTATAAAATCCAAATATAAATTTAGGTTCGTGAAAGCAAAAAAATCTATTTTCTTAATCCTTCGACGGAATTTTTTCAGATTCTAACTAACGTTAAAACTAATAAGTCAATTCTTGAATCTATTTTATCTGGCCCGTTCGATATTACTTTAAAAGCTAATTTTAATTTTCGTTTAAAATACAAGCTCAATGTTTGATTTTTTTTGTTAAATGACCATTTTCCAACTAACTTTGAAACATACCAGGTTTCTATCTCGAAGTCTTCCAAATTCAGTTTCCCATTATTTTTAAATTGCATTTCGGAAATATTTTTATTTTTATTGTATTTAATCTTATGATAAATTTCATTAGATATCTCAGCTTCAGTATCCAATCTTAGAATCTGTATTAATTGGATAGTGTCAGATTTATAAAAATGGCCTTCTTCGTTATTTGAAAACCACTTAGTGTTTATAAAATCTGATTTCGACATACTTTGACTATTACCTTCTAAAAAAGCCAAAGTACACACTAGTATAATGTAGTACTTCATAATTTAAGATAACGACACTTATTTACTGGCAATCGTTACAAATACCATTTACAACCATGGCTGCATGTTTTGGCTTAAAGCCTTTTGGCAGTTTTACCGTTGGCACAGTTACTTCTTCCAGGCAAATAGTTTTGCTGCAATCATCACAAATAAAATGCACATGGTCATCGTGGTGATGGCCAGCTTCGCAGTTATCTTTACACAAAGCGTATAAAATAGAATTATCTGCCGTGGGTATTGTATGAATTATACCTTTATCAACAAAGGTTTGAAGGGTACGGTATACCGTTACCCGGTCAAAATTTTCACCGGTATTTTTTTCAATATCAGCATGTGCCAATGCACCGTCGCTGTGTAAAAAAAGTTCTAATATTTTTTTACGTCCATCGGTTACACTAAGCTGGTTCTTTTTTAAAATATCAAGCAGTGCTTCCATAGTAATTTATTTAATTCTAATAATCAATATCCTTTTAATTCCCTGTTTTGATGTTTTTCTTTTAATAAGCCATCAATATCTTTTATCAGTTTTTGCATTTCATCTTCTTTCAACCCATCATAAATACCCCGTAGCCTTGTTTGTTTATCAACCAGAGCAAACAACTGTGTATGTATAAACTGATCTGCTATATTTTGGGCGGTATCCGGTTTATTATTATCAATCAAATAGCTATGCCTTGCCATATCATAGAGCGCAGTTTTATCACCTGTTACAAAAACCCAGTTCGGCTTTCCTGGTGCTTGTTTGCTGCCTGTTAAAACATTGTAATCAATTTTATAGGAGCCATCCTGGTTCTTTACCAGTTTGCCATTTAGCATTTTTGCTTCATATTGTTTTAGCAACGGTACAGAATCTGTTTCGGGCATACAGGTATGTGAAACAATCATAAAATTGCTGTCGGTTTTATACGCTTCAAATACCCTGCGCATATTGGCATTCATCTTGGGGCAAATTCCTTTGCAGGTGGTAAAAAAAAATTCAGCTACATATACTTTCCCGTCTACATCTTTTTCTGTAATGGTTTTTCCATTTTGATTGGTAAATGAAAAAGGTTGTAAATTATTATTGATTACCGGCAGGTTCGATTGGGAGATATCTGTCTGACTAAATACATATGCAAAGTACCCCCCAAACAATAAAACAAAGAAACCCACATACCAAACCCATTTTTTACTCATCGTGTTGTTTTTTACAAAGCTACATCCAAACAGTTTGTTAACAGCGGAAGTTTACATAAGTAAAACTTGCAACCTTATTGCAAATATACTATCTTTGCCGTCCTTATAAAATGAATATAAAAATAAACTGGGATGCTTTGGGTATTGCTACTTCTATAGCCTGTGCTATACATTGTGCGTTGCTGCCAATTATAGTCAGCTCTTTACCAATATTTGGCATTAATATTATTCATAACCTGTTTTTTGAATGGGGTATGATTGCCCTTGCATTTGTAGTGGGTTCCTATTCGTTATTTCATGGATATATAAAACACCATCGTACTTCAACACCTGTGATGATTTTTACTGGAGGATTTATTTTTTTGGTATTAAAACAATTTTTTACTGGTTACGAATACCTGTTTTTATCAATTGCGGTGATATTGATTATATCTGCCCACTTTTATAATTATCGTTTGTGCCACCAAAGTAAGTGTTCTTCTCCGCATCATAAACACTGAGTTGGTTAGCGTAAATGTCAATAATTCACCAATCAAACCGCCACTTTACAAATAACATAACACTATTGGTATGTCGTAAAATAAAAGATAAGTGGTTTATTATTTTAGATTATAGCAGCTAATCCATCATTCGCCAATTTCTTTCCAACCCTTCCATTTTTTTCTTAAATAATAAATAAGCCACGCAAAGCTTGCCAAAAACCAGGCATAAAAAATATAATTGCCCAGTGTAGGATGATTTTCAAAAAATGCAAAGCCAAAGTATATACCAGCACACATATTTATCAATAGCCATAGGATACTTATTGAAATGGTTTGAACAATCCGCAGTAAAAACTCTTTTATATCCGGCTCCATAGTTTGGAAATAGTTGAAGCCTAAAGGTCGGTTTTTAAACACAGATTTTAGCCCCGGAATTTTCAGAGTTGATCCTTCGTGCCACTCAGTGGTTTATTGTATTTTTTATTGAATGAGTAATTTTTTAAACGCAGCACTATCCCCGTTAAATACATTAAAATCAACATAAGTATTAATGCCGTTTACCTGGCCGGTTTCATTGTGTTGCCAAAAAATCCAGTTACGGTTTATTCTTGGAGTATCATTTACCAGGTAATGGGCAACCCATAAGGGATACCCATTAAACCTTTCGCCCAAAAAAGCAGTATAAAAAAAGGCATTGGTATAAATGATGGGCTTTACATGGTAATGTGCCTCTACCATTACCAGCCAATCGCTTATTCCCTGTTGCAGTTTAGGGATGCTGGTTCCATTGGTTTGCTCTATGTCCAGTACCGGCGGTAAATCGCCAATATCAAGTTTTACTGTTGCAATAAAATTTTCTGCCTGCGCCTTCCCGCTTCTGGAAGGAGTAAAAAAATGATAGGCCCCTCTTGGAATATCAGCTCTTTTTGCCGCTGCCCAATTTTTTTTAAACTGGTCATCTACATTTTGTATGCCCTCTGTAGCCTTAATAAATCCAAATCCGATTTTTATATTTTTTATCTGCATGGCTTTTACGGCATCCCAGGAAATCAATGATTGGTGGCGGCTTACATCAATACCATGTATGGCATAATCCACAGGCATATCAATTCCAAAACCGGTGTAATGCACAAATTTTGGCGGGTATAAAAAGTTAAAAATATAATAGGCTGCTACAGCCACAGCAGGCAGGCCAACTATAAAAATGATTATTTTTTTTGCAGAATATTTCTTTCTTCTTTTTGTTGCCATTGGGTAAATACGCTGCAAAATTGCATAAAACTGGTAACAGTATTTATTTAAAAAGCGAAAATATTGTTATTAAAATTTTACCAGGCATTATTTGATTTGTAAAAGCAATATTTCTATAGAGGCATCGTTACCTTTTCGCCGGTTACTTAATTCATTAAAACCTTTTGAAAATATGGGCAGAAGAAATAGTTTTTCAGGGGCGTTTGTAAAGTCCATTTTCAGTGCAGCTATATTCCTTGTGTTGGGCAATACTGTAAAACTATATGCCCAAAACAATACTGATACGACACATAAAATATTACTGGCATCTGCTGAAGTTAAGAAACAGGTTTTTTATACCATTCAACAATCCAATGTAATATTCCCCGATATTTTAAAAGGAAATGAAGCGCTTACTTCGGATTACATAGCCACTTTCAGCAACAATAGAAGAGATTACCTGGTGCGCATGCACGCAAAGGGTAAAACTATTTTACCAAAAGTAAATACCATTTTAAAAAAATATGATCTTCCCGAAGAGCTGAGCGTATTAATGATATTGGAATCTGCCTATAATGCCAATGCGGTGTCAAAAGCAGGCGCAGTCGGCTACTGGCAAATTATGGATAAAGTGGCAAATGAGTACGGGTTGAAATACACACGGCATTTAAGTGCTACGGAAAGAAAAAAAATTGCCAGGCTAAATGCAAAAAAAGGAAAAAAACATGCTAAGGCAAAGGCAAGGCAAAAAGACGAACGTAAAAATTTTGAAAAGTCTACTTTGGCGGCGGCCAGGTATCTGCGTGACAGAGGATTAAACCTGGATAATAATTGGTTGCTAATAGTAGCCAGTTACAATTGCGGAGTAGGAAATGTTTGGAATGCAATGAAAAAAACGGGCAAGGAAAGCCCTGATTTTTGGGATGTAAAAGAATACCTTCCCAATGAAACTCAAACTTATGTGATGAATTTTATTGCACTGAATGTCATTTACCACAATTACGACAATTTTATTGCCAACAATTTAAATTTTACAACAGTTAAAATTTTATTGCCCGATAATTTTAAAGACGCCAATACGGAAGAAGAAGGCGCAACAGACCATACATTCCATTAAAAATATTACCACCTGAGAAAATAGATAACCGGCACATTTATGCCGGTTATTTTATTTATTAATAGCTGATGAACTAACTTCGCTGCATGCCCCGTATAAACTGGAACGATACTATTAACCTGGCGGGTAAACTTACTTTTAAGCGATTGTGGAATGGCATTAAAGTGCTGAGTAGTTTTTATGCCACCAGGTTATTGAACAGGCCCATACAATGGGGTTACCCGGTTTCTATTTCGTTTGAACCTACTACCAGTTGTAACCTGCGCTGCCCGGAATGTCCCAGCGGTTTAAGAGCATTTACACGCCCTACCGGTATGCTGCAAAAAGATTTTTTTACCCGTACCATTGATGAAATTCATAAAGAATTATTATACCTCATTTTTTACTTCCAGGGGGAACCATATTTAAATCCTGATTTTTTGGATATGGTTAAATATGCCAGCAGCAAGGGTATCTACACCGCCACATCTACCAATGCACATTACCTGAATGATGCAGCGGCCAAAAGAACAATTGAGAGCGGCTTAGACAGGCTGATTATTTCTATAGATGGAACCACGCAGGATGTATACCAGCAATACCGTGTAGGGGGCAACATTGAAAAAGTGATTGAAGGAGCAAAAAATATTGTAAAGTGGAAAAAGGAGCTAAACAGTAAAACACCCTTTGTATTTTTTCAGTTTTTGGTGGTAAAACCAAATGAGCACCAGGTTGAAGATATTAAAAAACTTGCCAAAGAAATAGGCGTTGATGAAGTGCGTTTTAAAACGGCGCAGGTATATGATTACGAAAAAGATCCTAACCAGCTTATTCCTGTTACGGATAAATTTAGCCGCTATAAAAAAGACATTAATGGCACTTATACACCAAAAAATAAATTAGCCAACCGATGCTGGAAAATGCAGCATGCCAATGTAATAACCTGGGATGGTTTGGTAGTGCCCTGTTGTTTTGATAAAGATGCCATGCACCAGTTGGGAAATTTAAAAACACAATCTTTTAAAGAAGTGTGGAATAATGATAATTACAAACAGTTTCGCAGCCAATTATTAAATAGCCGTAAAAATATTGACATTTGCGCCAATTGCAGCGAAGGGGTTTCTGTATGGAAAGATTAATTATACTATTGATAAAAAGATACGTCAACGAATTTACTTCACTTAATAATAGTTAGATTTAACAATTATATGAGTATAGAAAAAGATATAAAACAGGAAAGCTTTAAAAGTGAACACCAGAAAGCAATTATTAATTTAATATTTACTTATAACTGGACGACAGAAAAAATAAAAAATGTTCTGGAAGAAAGAAGCCTGACCCTGCAACAATTTAATATACTGCGCATACTGCGAGGCAGCCCAAAACCTTTGTCTACCTTGCAAATAAGAGAACGTATGCTTGATAAAATGAGCGATACCAGCCGTATTGTTGACCGTTTAATTATTAAAGAGCTTGTAAAAAAAATAACCTGTAAAAAAGATAAACGCCTTGTCGACATTACCATTACAGATAAAGGGATAAAAATATTGGAAGAATTAGATACCCAGGAAGACAAAATGGAAGCAATTATAAAAGCCCTTACAAAAGCCGAAGCAGAAACCCTTAATACATTACTCGATAAGATCCGTCAGCCCAATTAATAACAATGATGCAACAATATTTATTCTCTTTACTAATATCAGGTATCCTTTTTATAACAACCGGTAAGGCACAAACAAAACCAGAATTTCGCGGCGTATGGGTGGCCACAGTTGATAATATCGATTGGCCAGGCAAAGGGAATTTTAATACAGATGCACAAAAAGCCGAGTTTATTCAACTGCTGGATATGCACCAACGCAATGGTATTAATGCGTTAATAGTGCAGATAAGGCCTGCTGCTGATGCATTTTACCCTTCGCAATTTGAGCCATGGAGCGAATGGCTTACCGGTAAACAGGGGCAGGCTCCCGATCCTTATTATGACCCGCTTGAATTTATGATAACAGAAACGCATAAACGCGGAATGGTATTTCATGCATGGTTAAATCCTTACAGGGCAGAATATGCTATCGGTGTTTCTTCAATTGCTGCAACACATATTACAAGGGTGCACCCCGAATGGTTTTTAACATACGGCGATAAAAGATATTTTGATCCAGGGAATAAAGCGGTTCAGCAGTATGTAGCTGCTATAGTAAAAGATGTAGTAACAAGGTATCCTGTAGATGGTATTCATTTCGATGATTATTTTTATCCTTATCGTATAGGCACAAGGGAATTTCCGGATTATGCTTCGTACCGGCAATACGGCAATGGTTTAAAAAAAGACGACTGGCGAAGGAGTAATACAGATTCTATCATTGCAATATTAAGCAGGGGTATTAAATCAGTAAATAAAAATTGCCAGTTTGGTATCAGCCCTTTTGGCGTTTGGCGCAATGCAAAAACTGACCCGGTTAATGGCAGTAAAACCAATGGTGCTGTTAGTAATTATGACGACCTTTATGCGGATATTTTATTATGGCTAAAAAAGGGCTGGATTGATTATGTTGCACCACAGCTTTATTGGGAATTTAACCACCAGGCAGCTTCTTACAATGTTTTATTAGACTGGTGGAACGACCATACATTTGGCAGGCATTGTTATATTGGCCTTGGCATTTATAAAGCAAATACCAATAAAGCATGGCGTGATCCTACACAACTTCCAAGGCAAATTGATTCTTTGCGCAGCAAGTCAAATGTTCAGGGCATGATTTTTTTCAGCAGCAAAAGTTTTGAAACCAACCCTAATGGGTGGAGTGATAGTTTACGGTTACATTATTTTAAAGAACCGGCAACGCAGCCTGTAATGGAGTGGTTAAAATAGCTCTATACAAATTTTGCCGTGTTTTGTAAACGGCTTATATTAAAAACAGCCAAAGTATTTTCAATCCGCCATTCTTACAAAACGTTTTTCTCTACCTTTGCAATTCAGATATATACATTCGTAATTCTAAAATTTATTTTATGCCCGGTTTTGAATTTTTTGGAGCAGAAGAACGCAAACAGGTAAATGATGTTTTGGAAACAGGCATCCTTATGCGGTATGGCTTTGATGGCGCCCGAAAAGGGATGTGGAAAGCAAGGGAAATGGAAGAAGCGATTTGCGAAACCTTTGGTTGCAAATATGCCCAATTGTTGAGCAGCGGTACTGCTGCATTAACTACCGCAATGAGTGCCTTAGGTATTGGTTATGGCGATGAAATTATTTTACCGGCTTTTACTTTTGTAGCAAGTTTTGAAGCAGTGATATCTATCGGGGCTATTCCCGTTTTAGTTGATGTAGATGATACACTTACTTTAAATCCCCAGGCAGTTCGTAATGCAATAACGTCCAAAACAAAATGCATAATGCCTGTACATATGTGCGGTAGTATGGCCGATATGGATGCGCTGATGGCTATTTGTAAGGAACATAAACTTATTTTGCTGGAAGATGCCTGCCAAAGTATCGGCGCTACTTACAAAGGAAAAAAACTAGGCACAATTGGTGATGCAGGTACTTTTAGTTTTGATTTTGTAAAAACAATTACCTGTGGCGAAGGCGGTGCTGTAATGACCAACCGTGAAGATGTGTATATTAAAAGCGATGGATATACCGATCATGGACATGATCATAAAGGTGGGCTGGACAGGGGTGCAGATTTACATCCTTTTATTGGTTACAATTTCAGGATAAGTGAATTGAATGCAGCCGTTGGGGTAGCGCAAATAAAAAAGCTGGATAACTTTTTAAAAATACAGCGCAGCAATAATAAAATGCTCAGGCAAATTTTATCGGCTGTTCCCGAAATTTCTTTTAGAAGGGTACCTGATGAAGATGGTGACAGCTGTAGTTTTTTAAGCTGGTTTTTACCAACAGAAGCGATTACAAAAGAAGTAGTGGCCGAAATGAAAACACAGGGAATATTGGCGGGTAATTTTTATTGGTTTATCAATAACTGGCACTATATCAGCAAATGGGATCATCTTAAAAATTCCATTACACTCAATCACTTGCATCCCGATTTAAAGGCAGCAGTTATGCATCATGCCAATAAAGATTTTAGTGCCAGCGATGCAGTAATGAGCCGTTGCATTTCTACTGCTATCAGTTTATCATGGACGGAAGCGCAAATAAAAACAAAAGGCGAACAAATGGTAAATGTGATAAACAAGGTATTGAAAGCACAGCAGGTAACGGCATAACCGGAGGTTTAAACAAATAAATGTTATACCCGTTCCATTATTCACTTCTTAGTTTATATGCTTTTATGGAATAATATAAAATAAAAAGGTAGCTTGGCAATACCACCCAATAAGCAATTTGGGGTGAATATGTTTCTGCCAACCGTCCATAAAGTAATGGAAGAATAGCCCCGCCTCCAATCGCCATAATCAATAGTGATGATCCTGTTTTTGTAAATCTTCCAAGCCCTTTCATTGCAAGTGGCCAAATGGAAGGCCATACCAACGAATTAGCCAATCCCAAAAAATAAATAAAAATAACAGCGGTAATTCCCTGGCTGAATATAGCAGCCAAACTAAAAAGAATACCTGCAAGTGCTGAAAATTTCAGGGCTTTTTCCTGTTTGATAAATCGGGGTATACAGGTAACGCCAATGATGTAACCTGCCAGCATATTTAAAATGGTTAAGCTGGTAAAGAACTTTTTTATTGCATAAAAACCCAGCAACACTTTTTTTTGTATAGCTGGGTTGTAGTTATTTTTTTAAGCAACTTTAGTAAGCGCATGGCACAGGAAGGCTGGCACACTTAGCCCACGCCTTCATTCCTGCGCCTGTTCCTAAAGTATTGCGCCGGTGAGAGGGAGGGAAGAGTATTATTTGTTTAACCTACTCCTGTGCCAGGCTGAAAATAAACAAAGAACGAAAGACAGGATTTTACGCTTCATACAATAGTGAAATTTTAATTTAGCAGTACATGATATTCTTAAAGATACTGCCCGTAATGAGTTATACATCGCAAGGAATAAACCTGCGACTTTTAATTTACCTTGTTTCGGAAAATAATTTTAATCCCTGTTCTAAAACTATGGTGAATAAACTGACAAATGGTTTTTAAACCTTAGTAGAAACATGATTTACAGGATACCTTCAACCTTATTACCTTATTAAGACCAATCATATTTTACATGAATAAGGTAATAAGGTTAGATCATTGAGCTGGTCATTTTCTACTAAGGTTGATAAGGCAGTTTTTATTATTTATGTAGTATAAACACCCGTTGACATTAAGAAGAAAAATTTCATACGGTAGACATAAAAAATTACAACTTTACCGGTTGAATACCGATACGGTCGCACCAGCCAAGAAACACTTTATAGGTATCATCCAATGACTGTTTCTGTACAGTGGTTAATGGTGTTGAAGAAACCCTGCTGATAACTTCTATTGGCAACCCTCTTTTTTGTAAAAAATATTTTGAACTCAGCGGATAATTTTGCGCAATCGTATCTTCTGTTTTTGTTAACTGGGCCTGGATAAATTTCACTTCTTCCTGCCTGTCTGGGTTGGTTGAATTGTTACACATCCACACTAAAATTTCAGGATAAAAATTTCCTGAAATAGCCGACATCCCCTTTGCTCCTGCCTGCAGCGAATACATCGTGTTGGCCACACAGGCATCATAAAATTCTATCCGGTTATTTTTGCAAAGTTCCAGTTTGGCTTTTACTTTATTAAAATCAATGGCAGTATCTTTATGATATATCATACGGTTGGTGCCAAGTAAATATTTAAATACCTCCGGGCTGATGATTCTTTTGTAAGGGGAAGGGCATTCGTAAGTACCCATTGGTATATTATCCGTGAGCGAAAAGAATTTTTCAAAATTGCTGATCAGCACCTCATCGCTTTCTTCCGCCTTTACAAAGAGGCTGGAGATCATGATTACTGCATTGATACCGGTATGATAAATCTTCTTTGAAAATTCCGCCTTCGCTTCCAGCGTATCTCCGAAAGAGCCGGTAGCAACAACGGATACAGCACCATTCACCCGCTTTACAACATGCCTTGTTAAAGACAGTCTTTCTTCTTCACTCAAAAAATACATTTCGCTGCTCTGGCAGTTGGCGAAAAAACCTTTTACACCTGCAGCTAGGTAAAAGTCCATCAGCTTTGAAAGCGTTTCATAATCAATCCGCCCGTTTTGTTTATAGGGAGTGATCATCACTGGCACAAATTTTTTATCACTTACAAATGCGTTGTTGTCACCTGGCTTTAAAGATAGAGGACTTGCATTTCTTTCGGCAAATACCTTTGCTCCAAAACCGGCAGAAAGAGCAACTCCAACTGTGCCTGCGGCGATTTTTTCTAAAAAAGAACGTCGTGATGATTGATTTATCTTTTGCATGACTGGCCGATTTATTTAAAAATTAAAAGCAATTTTTATTGAATGAATTGATTTATCCGGGTTCAATTTGCAGGCGCCACCTGAATTTTTATCACTATTTTTTTCACCACATCATACTCGTCCACTTTAATCACGGGACGATGTGCATCGTTTGGAAAAAACAAAAATAACTTACCCGGCTCTGTTATATAGTAGGTACCTTCTGCATCATAATTGATCACATCAACTGTATATGGTTTTGTAATGGTAGCTTTTGAAGTATCAGCCACGCCAATCATTTCTTTCCCTTTGATAATGTATTGCAGATCGATGTAATTTTTATGTGATTCCCATTTTACTTCCTCTTTATTTTTTGAAGGCGCTTCGGTTACACTGGCAAATACCTGTTCGCCCAGAATGGGATATTTACCCGGCAGTATCTCATCCAGGTTCTGATCTTTTAAAAAAGTAAAAGCCGCATCCCATAATTTTTTGTTGGTATGGTAAGCCCTGTAAAACGAATCTATATTAACCGATGAATGCAATGCCAACTGCAATCCATTGGCCCAATCCTTTTTATCCAGCCAATTAATGATGACGGTTTTTGAGACAGCTTTGGAAGGCTGCTGTGTATAGCAGGAAATACAGGCCCAAAAAATTGCGAGAGGATATAATATGGCTTTTAAATTCATCTTGTAGTTTAGAGAATTTTTCTTCTTTGCAATACTCACTATCCCTTATCTTTTTATTGCTGGTATTAATCCGGCCAATAAACAGGGATCTTCTTCCTTAAAAAAGAAACACTTCTTTCCAACTGGTCCATCCCGTCTACGCCATCTTCTATACTTATCCAGTTGTTAAAACCTGCACTCTTTAATTCAGTGAAAATTGCATCGTAATCATTTAAGCCCTTGCCAATTTCACCATGACTCAATCGCTTTGCATAGCCAGCTACGCCGCCTTCTTCTTTGCGCAAATCTTCAATGGTACCTTCCTTTAAATAGCGGTCGCTGGCATGCATGGTTACAACCCGGTTAGATAACCGTTTTAATAATTCAAGTGGATCTTCCCCGGCAAGATAGGTATTGCTGGGATCGTAATTAACACCAAAGTTGGGATGATCGATGCTGGCTACCAATTTGCAAAAAACATCTGTCTGTTGGGCAAATTCAGGGTACTCCCAAAAATCATCTTTATAATGATTCTCCAGTATCAGCGTGATATTTCTTTCCTGTGCATAAGGCAGGCATTCGTAAATACAATCTGCTGCTAATTGTATGCCTTCATCAATAGCAAGTTCAGGCCGCCTTTGTCCCGAAAGTACCCTGCAATAGCTGCCGCCCAGCGCATGCGTCATATCAATCCAATGCTTTTCTTTTTCAATTTCTTTATCCCTGAATTTTTTATCAGGATGTGTAAAGTCCGGTGAACAGCACATCATCGGAATTACTTTTCCCTGGTCTTCCACCATCTTCCGGAATAAAGACCAGTTGTGCCTATCCGCCATCTGTAAAAAACCGGCATACCATTCCAACCCGTCAATATCAAGCTTCACGGCCAGGTTGATCCACTCATCTACCAGCATAGTTCCATCTTTGCAAAGTGCCTGCATAAATGCTTTGGGAAATACCGCAAGTTTTGGCATAGTGTCTTTAGCTATTTTGATGTTTGAATGGTAGATGTATCTTTTGGCGGATTGCGGCCAATAAAAGGATGCTGCTCTAAATCCACCACCTGCCCGCTAATTGGGCCTGCCTCATCTCCAAGCCAGTAAACGGCGGCAGCGGCTATTTCAGAAGGTTTCAAAATTCTGCCGGCAGGTGCATACACAGCAGGAAGATCTTTATACCAGTCTGCAGCAAGACCATGTTCTTTTTTGCGTTGCATTTCTGTTTCGGTAAGCACCCATCCCGGGTTGATCTGGTTTACACGAACCCCGTTTTCCCTGTGCAAAGTATCGCCCAGGTTTCTTGTCATGGTCATCAATGCGCCTTTGGAAACGCTGTAAGCGAAAAGATTTGGTTCACCACTGTAAGCGTTTACCGAACCAATGTTGAGCACACATCCATGCTGCTCAGATAAATAGGGCAACGCTGCTTTTATCACGCTAAAAGGTGCAATGGTATTTACCGCCAACAATCGTTGCAAAAAGGCTTTATCGGTTGTATGAATATTGGAGGATGCTACAATTGCTGCATTGTTTACAATAGCATCCAGCCGCCCGAATCTTTTTATTGCCAGTGCTACCAACCGCTCCGGTGCTCCATCTGCGCTGATGTCTTCTATGTGCAACACTGCCTTTTCTGTACCGATTTCAGCCAGCACTTCATTGCCCCATGCTTCTTCCAAACCATTCAATACAATGCTGGCACCTTCTGCTGCACAACGAATGGCGATGGCTTTACCAATACCGGTAGTGCTGCCTGTAACAATGATAACTTTATTTTGCAAACGCATATATTAAACAGGTTTTAAAACGCTTTTAACCACTTCGCCTTTGTGCATTTTTTCAAACGCCTCATGCCATTCGGTAATGGGCCACACCCCGCCAATGATTGGCTTAACATCCAACTGGCCACTTGCCATCAAGGCAATGACCCTTTCCCAAACCGGCCAGTTATGACTAAAGCTTCCCTGCAGGGTTACATTTTTTTGCACCAGCGGATCAAGCGAAAAACCGAGTGGCTGCGGTCCCCATCCAACCTTGGTAATTCGTCCATTTGGACGAATAAGATCCAGCGCAATTTTAAGCGTAAAGCTGGAACCTGCGGCATCAATAACAAGGTCTGCACCCAGGCCATCTGCACGTTTGGCCCACTCCGCTGCATCACCAACAATGGCTTCGCAGTCATATTGTGTTGCTATGTTGAGGCGGTGCCTGTCTGCTTCCAAACCCGTAACTGCCACCTGTGCACCACATAGTTTTGCCATGGCAGCGCAAAGTATTCCGATGGTGCCGGGACCAATCACAATTACACGGTCACCGGGTTTTATGTGCGAATTATTTACGACTGCATTAAAAGCCACACAGCAAGGTTCTGTGAGACAAGCCTGCTCAAACGGAAGCTGGTCAGGTACCAGGTGCAAACACCTTGCAGGAACTTTTACATACTTCGTCATGGCACCATTTACACCATACCCAAAACCTTTTCTATCCGGGTCAAGATTGTACAAGCCTGTTTTTGTTAAAGGACTATTGGCATTGATGACGGCCGCAGTTTCACTCACTACCCGATCGCCCAATTTCCAGTTGGTTACCCTGCTGCCGAGTTCAATGATCTGACCGCCAAATTCATGGCCCAACACAACCGGGTAGTTTACCTGCCAGCTATGATCTGCCGTCCACTGATGCAGGTCGCTACCGCACACACCAACATTTGCTACTTCAAGCAATACATCCTCTTCACCAATTACAGGCTTTGCTATTTCCCTTATTTCTACTGATCCCTTTACAGAAGAAAAGTTGACAACGGCGGCTGTTTTTATTGCTGACATAATTTTTATTTTTTGAAACAAGTACCGAAATTTTATAAAGCAGTATGACAAAAAGATCGGTTAAGATCATACATTTCCATAAGCATGAATGGCATCGCAGATCAACCGCAGCGATGCTTCCAAATTACCGTCTGCTGTTTTAAAAGCATCTGCGTCAATGGTCAAAGGTGCACCCAATACAACCAACGGCGCTCCATACGCCGGGCATTGAATGGCCTGCTCCAGGGAGAGTCCGCCAACTGCCTGCACAGGGATATTTACTGCATTTACTACTTCACGCAACTGGTCCAATGGGCTTGGCATTCTCAACCCCCGTGCTGCAATACCCCTGCGTTCATCATACCCAATATGATGTATCACATAATCGCAGCCAAGCTCTTCGAGCCATTTGGCAGCAGTAACCATATTGTCGCAGCCGAGATTATCGCCCATTACTTTTACACCAAAATCACGACCGGCATTTACCACGCACTTTATGGTTTCTTCATGTGCACGGGCCATCACTACCACATGGGTAGCCCCGGCTTTTGCCATCATCTCGGCTTCCAGGTAACCTCCATCCATTGTTTTAATATCGGCAACAATCGGCACGTTGGGAAATGCTTCTCTTAACAATTGAACACCCCGCAATCCTTCGGCAAGAATCAATGGCGTACCGGCTTCCAGCCAGTCAACGCCTGCACGCATGGCCACGGCGGCCGTTTCCAATGCTTCATCAATATTGGTAAGATCGAGAGATATTTGTACTATGGGTTTCATACATCCGCAGGTTTAAAACAATCGTAAAAAAGTTAACCAACTAAAAGCCGTTACCGAAACTAAAGATAAAAGATTATAGAGAGCAGCGCTGTTTTTTTATACTCAATATGCTGCAACTATTTTTGCCTGACATTGAATTTGAAGATTGAACTGGTACAGATGGATTGGTTGCAGATAAAATAATGGCAGAGCGTTGTGCATCAGCAAAAGCATACTAAAAAAATCCGGACAATGCGGGAATGAGTATGATTAACTGAAGTTTGTCTCTATGCTTAAAGCAGGCTGCATTTCAAATTGTTGCAGCATTTACAGGTTACTTAGTTTTGCCGTTAAGGCGTCAAGACGTTTTTTATTTTTTAATAACTCAACGTCTTGACGACTTAACAGCGACTTACCTTAAAACATTCTAACAGATGAGCAAATATTTTCTTTCATTTTTTATTGTATTATTCGTGGGTGCCGCCAGCTTTTCCCAGGAAGTTTCAATAAAAAACCTGCTCTGCGAATCTGTCAACACGCCACTTGCCATAGATACCAAACAACCCCGGCTAAGCTGGCAACTGCAGTCACAGCAAAGAAATATAATGCAGGCTGCTTATCAAATTCTCGTTGCCTCTTCTCCTGAAAAACTAAATAATAATACTGCTGATTTATGGGACAGCAAAAAGAAATTTGTTGATAATTCCATTTTAATTGCTTACAAAGGCATTGCTTTAAAGAGTACACAAACCTGTTACTGGAAGGTAAAAATATGGACTGCCACTGGCATTGAAACGTCATGGAGCAAAGCTGCCAGTTGGTCAATGGGTTTGTTAGATAAAACAGATTGGCAGGCAAAATGGATTGGTTATGACGGCATCTTTTCTCCGGCAGAAAAACCTGATGACAGGTTTACAAGAGTGGTTGCCCGTTATACCAGGAAAGATTTTAATGTGCAGCATGCTGTAAAAAAAGCGGTTGCATACATATCGGGTGTTGGCTTGTATGAGCTGTACCTGAATGGTAATAAAATTGGCAACCAGGTACTTGCTCCCGGTCCGACAGATTATGCAAAAAGGGTTTTCTACAATACGTTTGATGTTACGGATCAACTTAAAAAAGGCGACAACGCTATTGGCGTTATTTTGGGCAATGGCCGCTTTGTAGCCATACGCCAACATTTAGAAGATACCACCAACAATTGTGTAAACTATGGTTTTCCAAAACTGCTGATGCAGTTGCAGATCAATTATGCAGATGGCAGTATACAATTGGTAAAAACGGATGGTTCCTGGATGATCAGTGGCGATGGTCCCATCATTGCCAACAATGAATTTGATGGCGAAGAATATGATGCCACCAAAGAATTTAAAGACTGGACATCACCGGGTTTTAAAACAGATGCCCAGTGGAAACCGGTGCAGTTAACAACTCCAGCGGCACCTGTAGTACAATCACAACTTAACCCACCCATTACAATTGCACAAACGATGAAACCACAAACCATAACGGAACCAAAGCCGGGCATGTTTGTATTTAATATGGCGCAGAACATGGTGGGTTGGGTGCAACTGAAAGTAGCAGGTGCAAGAGGTACCAGAGTGCAACTTCGCTTTGCGGAACGGTTAAAGGAGGATGGCACCATTTATACCGATAATTTAGGCGATGCAAGGGTTACAGATATTTATACATTGAAAGGTGATAGTACAGAAATATGGGAACCAAGGTTTACCTATCATGGGTTTCAGTATGTGGAGGTAACCGGTTTTCCCGGCACGCCAACGCTTGATAATATTGTAGGCAAAGTGGTGCATGATAACATGGAAGTGATTGGCAGTATCGAGACTTCGAATGATGTGCTGAATAAAATATACCACAACATGTACGGGGGAATCAGGAGCAATTACCGGGGTATTCCAACCGATTGTCCACAGCGGGATGAGCGGATGGGCTGGCTGGGCGACAGGGCTGCCGTAGGCAAAGGCGAAAGCTTTGTGTTCAATACCCATTTGTTGTACGCCAAATGGATGCAGGATATTGAAGATGCTCAAAATGAAGCAGGCAGCATCCCTGATGTAGCGCCAGCCTACTGGAGAATGTACACCGACAATACTACCTGGCCTTCTGCCTATGTGTACAATATTGATGTGTTGTACAAACAGTTTGGCGATGCTGCTCCCATTCACCGGCATTATGCATCCATTAAAAAATGGTTACTCTTTTTAAAAAGCCATTACATGAAGGATGGTATTATTACGGAGAATACCTACGGCGACTGGTGTGTGCCGCCTGAAACATTAACTCTTATTTTCTCCAATGATCCCAACAGGAAAACACCCGGCGATTATTTAAGTACTGCTTTCTATTACGACATGCTAAACATCATGGTAAGGTTTGCTGATATCAGCGGTAATAAAAAAGACATCCGCTATTTTAAAATGGAAGCACAAAAAATGAAAGCTGCTTTCAACAAAAAGTTTTTCAACAGCCTTGATAATTATTACGCCAATAATACCACCACAGCAAACGTGCTGGCATTGGCTTTTAACCTGGTGCCGGACAATTTACGCAAGGCTGTATTTGCACATGTAGTAGACAAAACCATGAACGAAGGCAAGGGCCATATCACCACCGGCCTGATAGGTATTCAGCAATTGATGCGTACGCTCACCAGCAATGGCCGCCCCGATATTGCTTATCTTTTGGCAACCACCACCAGTTACCCCGGCTGGGGTTATATGCTTACACAGGGTGCCACTACCATCTGGGAATTATGGAATGGCAACACTGCTGATCCGGCCATGAACTCTGCCAACCATGTAATGATGATCGGTGATCTGCTCACCTGGTATTATGAAGACCTTGCCGGTATTAAAGCCGCAGCGCCTGCTTTTAAAACCATTGAAATGAAACCCATTATTACCGGTGATCTTAAATTTGTACACGCCAGTTACCAATGTCCGCAAGGCTTAATATTAAGCAACCGCAACATGGATGAAAATAGTTTTAAATGGCAGATAGAAATTCCGGTTAACAGCAAAGCGGTGGTTTATATTCCGGCGGTATCAGCAGCAAAAATTAAGGAAAATAGTGCCCCTATCAATTTATCAAAAGATATAAAAATGGTTGGTAAAACGGCGGAGTATGTACTGCTGAAAATTGGCTCGGGTAAATATAATTTTAGTGTGGAATAAAAATCGTGGTAATAATTTTTTGAGAAATTCTTGCTAAATAAAATATAATTTCAAGACTGTTATCGGCTGGTGTCAAATAAAAAATCATGAAAAAGTTATTCCTCTTTTGTATACTGATTCTGCTGCTGTTTAAAAGTACAGTTGCACAAACTAATACCCAAAAGGTTACACCAGTTTACAGTACACTGATTTTTCCACCGCAGCAAAAACATACGCATGGCAGCAGTATTGTTGGCTTACCCAACGGAGATTTTTTATGTGCCTGGTTTATGGGTAGCGGCGAACGTACTGCAGATGATGTAAAGATTATGGGTGCCCGTTTACAAAAAGGGAGCAACAATTGGAGTGTTCCGTTTTTACTGGCAGACACCTACAATTTACCTGACTGTAACCCTGTACTTTTTATAAATAAAATGGGGAAAATTTTTTTGGTGTGGATTGCAGTTGAAGCCAATAAGTGGGAGTATTCTATCCTGCGGTTTAAAACTTCCACCGACTATTTAAAAGCAGGTGCACCAGTGTGGAACTGGCAGGACAATATTCTTTTAAAGCCAGGCGAAAACTTTGCGGCAGAAGTGGCTGCCAGATTTAAACAACTACCAGAAAATAAAGCTGGCTGGTCTGCTTATGCACCGGGTTATGATAACATGACCATTGAAGCAAGTAAAGATACCAGGAAGCGCAGCATCGGCTGGATGACAAGGATTAAACCATTGCTGCTGGACAGCAGTAAAATATTATTGCCCCTTTATTCCGACGGCTATAATTTTTCAATGCTCGCTATTTCAGATGATGATGGAAGCACCTGGCGTAGCAGCCTGCCTATTGTTGGCCGGGGCAATGTGCAACCTGCATTGGTGCTCAAAAAAAATGGAAACATTGCAGCGTACATGCGAGACAATGGAGATGCGCCATCAAGGGTGCAGGTGAGCGAATCAACTAACAAAGGCGAAAGCTGGTCACCCGCTATCAAAACCACCATTCCTAATACGGCCAGTGTAGAGTTGCTGGTTTTACAGGATGGCAAATGGGCCTTTATTGGCAATGATATTGAAGATGGCAGGTACAGGTTAAGCCTTTATTTTTCTGCTGATGAAGGCCTGAGCTGGAAATGGCAATATTACCTGGAATGCGAACCAACGGGCAAAGGCAGTTTCTCTTATCCATCACTGATAGAAAGCAAAGATGGGTTGTTGCACATCACATATTCTTATCAATTGGATAAAGCAGGGGAAACAATAAAGTATGTCGTGGTTGACCCCAAACTGCTAACCAAATGAAAAATTACAGGCCAGTTTATACACAAGTTGTAAATACTGCTTACCCCTTTATAAATTATTATGTCAGACGTTATATGCATTCTCCATTTTTTAAGTTACATTTAGATTAAGAAGTTTTTCAAAGAGAAATTACTGCCTTAGCCTTTATACATTTACCAAAACATGTCTGATAACCTGCACAATATTGATGCTCTTTACTGGAACCGCCTTAAAAATGGTGATTCGCAGGCATTGGGTTTTCTGTACGACAAGTATGTTGATAAATTATTTATTGCAGCCATGCATACTATAGAAAACCGGGAGCTGGCAAAAGATTCTGTGCAGGAAGTTTTTATAGAAATCTGGAATTACAGGAATACCATTTCTGACATACAATATTCTCAAAGTTATCTCACCAAAGTATTGCGGAGCATCCTTTTTAAAAAGCTGAAAAAAGAAAACCCGGCACTTCATTATCAATTACAGGAGTCATTTGTGTCACCTGAACAGACCATAGAAAATATCATCATTTCAAAGGATACTGATAACGAAAAAAGGAAGAGCCTGAAACTGGCATTTACCAAACTGAGTACCCGCCAAAAGTTGGTGCTGCAATTGCATTTTGATGAAGGTCTCAGTTATGAACAAATTGCAGAAAAGCTTAGTATTAAATACCAGTCTGTCAACAACCTTGCCTTCCGTTCTATCCTTCGCCTGCGCAACCTGATGTTTGGTGTATTGTTTTTTGTAACTGCTTTGTAAAAATTTACTTCCCAGGTATCACTGTAAACAAGTCGGCTTTATTTTTTTACTCTGTAGTTTTGTAGCCAAAATAAAGCGGCTTTCCCTAAAAACAACTTCCCAATAATTTCTTCTCTAAGAAGGTGTCCAAAATATAAATATAAAAAAATCATTTGCCATCTTGAGGTTGGTGGTGACACCAACCTCGGCTACCCTCCGTGCCCGGTGTCACCAGCCACTTGCTTAAAAACAACCTGCCAAAAATTTCTTGTATAAAAGTGAGTATCCGCACTTCAAACACTTCTCTAAGAAGGAAGTGAAAAATAATCATTCATACTTTGATGGCTTTACGGAAGATCAGTTTGCTGCAAACCACTACTTCCAGCAATGGGTATTGTATGCAGAAATTGATAAAGAGCAATTCTGGAATAATTACCTGCAGATAAATCCGAACCAGCAACAAACAATTTTAAACGCCAGAAAAAAAGTAGAGACATCGCTTACCCAATATGGAATACAACCCTTAACAACCGGAGAAAAATTAACGATCCGGCACACTATTTATCAACAGATAAACCAGCCCGTTAAATCATTTGTGTTGCTGCGGCAAAAAGCCCTGCAATTGCTAAAGGTTGCGGCCATATTATCCGGCATAGTTATAATGACAGCCTACTTTTTAAATAAAAAGCCGGTAACAGAAACAACCTGGCTGGTGCAACAAAGTACCGGGGTAAAAGAAACAAAAGAAATTTTGCTGGCAGACAGTTCAGTGGTGATTCTGAATGCAAATTCTTCCATCACTTACAACAGCAACATCGCCAACAATCAAAGCCGTGAAATTATACTGGCAGGAAATGCCTATTTTAAAATAAAGAAAAAAGCAGACTACCGCCCTTTTACTGTACACACCAACGCAATATCAATTGCTGTACTCGGCACCGAATTTAATGTAGATGCACGCAGCAAAGCAACCGCCATTGTGCTTACAACAGGTAAAGTAAAAGTTAATGCAGACAATAATAAATCAACAGCCGTTTACATGAGCCCCGGTGAAAAAGTACAACTCGATACTTTACACCACGCATTTGTAAAATCAACAACCAACACACTACTCTATTCAGCATGGACTGAAGGTAAATGGAATTTTTCATCCACTTCACTTCTTGACATCACCAATCTGATTCATGAATATTATGGTATTGAAACAGTATTTCCCAATGAAAAAACAAAGCGGTTAAAAATAAGTGCTGTTATTCCGGTTACTGATTTAGCCTCTTTTACAAACATACTTTCAAAAACACTTAACCTAAAAATAACAGAACAACAGAACCAGTTACACATTCAATTTTAAACAACCAAAAACAAACAGGTATGAAAAAAAAGTATCCTTTTATTAAATTCCTGCCCACTCTGCTGGTACCATTGTGTTTAATGATGTTACCTGACTGCAATATAATGGCGCAAAGCATTGCTTCAGTTGCTCCGGAAAAACAGCCTGGCATGACTGAAAGCTTTGCCGGCATTGACGAAAACACTATTTCGCTGGAAATTTTTATGCAAAAATTCCGGCGGGTGTACAATGTGTATTTCAGTTACGAAGCTGCAGCCTTAAAAGAGGTGAAAGTTGCTGACAATGATATTGAAACAAGCCGCCCTAAAGACCCCGGCTCTTTGTTAAAAAAGGTTTTAACACCTGTTGGTTTAACCTACGAAAAAGTAAGCAACGTTTACATCATCAAACAATCGGCAGCAATTAAGTCCATTGTGGTGGCTGTAAAAAATACCACCCCCATAACGGAAGAAATTACAGGAACTGTAAAAGATAAAAATGGCCCCTTAGCCAATGTTACGGTTACAGAAAAAGCGTCTAACAATGCAACCACCACCAATAGTAACGGCAGGTTTATTTTACAGGTTTCATCAAAAACTGCCACCCTTATTTTTAGTATGGTTGGGTACAAAACCAAGGAAGTAAAACTGGCAGGTGCCTCAGAAATAAATATTGTACTTGATTCAAGTGTGGAGGATCTCTCTGCAGTTATAGTAACCGCATTGGGTATTACAAGAAATAAAAAGACACTGGGATATTCAGTTGGCGAGGTAAAAGCAGAAGACCTTGTAAAAGCCAGCAATATTAATTTGTTGAAATCGCTGGATGGTAAAGTGAGTGGTGTAAATTTTACCAACGTCAGCAGCGATCCTACCTCTTCTGTATTGGTGAATATCCGCGGTACCACAGCACTTCCTACATTGGGCGGTGGTGGTACAGATGTTTCTTTAAAAGGACAACCTTTGTATGTAATTGATGGCATCCCGGTAGGTACACAAACAGTTACCCAAAAGGACAATGTTGATTTTGGAAATATATTGTCACAATTAAATCCGGAAGATATTGACAACATCACCATTTTAAAAGGGGGTAGTGCAGGAGCCTTATATGGTAAAGAAGGTGGCAACGGTGTAATAATGATTACCACCAAATCAGGAAAAGGTGGCAAAAAAGGCCTGGGCGTTTCTTATACAGTTTCCAATGTTTGGGACAAGGGCTACCAGTTTGTTCCTGTTCAAATGGAATATGGCCCTGGCCCAAGAGCTGATACCTGGGCATTGGATGGTACTGATACCTGGGGGCCAAAACTGGACGGTACTACTACATCCGATTACTGGAATGTAAAAACCCAGCAATGGGAAACCAAAGCTATGTATTCAAGTGGTCAAAACCCGGTTGAATCTTATCTTGAAACAGGACATACTACCACCAATAGCCTGAGTGTGCAGGGGAATTATGATAAAGGTTCGTTTCGTTTATCTATGTCTAATATGGATAATAAAGGTGTAATGCCGAATACGAAAGTGGATCAAAAATCAATCTCCCTCAATTCGGAATACCGGCTGACAAACAAGGTAAAAATTTCAGTAAGCGCCAGTTATATACACACCAATTCCCCCAACAAGGCAAGGATACAAGGTGGAGGAGACGATGCCGTTTTAAACACTTTGCTATATGCATGGCCTACCAGTCTGCAGCCACTTTCTGAAATGCACAATTACTGGTTAACAGGGTTTGAAGGCATCCGGCAGAACGGTGCTATCATGAACGACAACCGCCCTGATGCCCCTGATCAGGCCGGTGTAAACCTGGCTAATCCCTATTGGTGGGCTTATGAAAATGTGCATCGCTTTCAAAGAGATAATTTCTTTGGTAAAATTCAATTAGACTGGCAGCTTTCCAAAAACTTTTCTTTTTTAGTAAGAACGGGTATGGAAAACGTGAAGGAATATTACGAACAAAGAATGTCCTGGAGCGATCCTGATAACCAGGGAAAATTTGCAACAGGAAATAACAATACATCACTCATTAATTCTGATGCGATACTGACTTACAATAACAATTTTGGTAAGTTCTCATTGAGTGTGTCAGCAGGTGCTAACTATGCTTACTCCAACAATAACAACCTTGAGATGACAGCAGGCCGTCTTTCAGCGCCTGAGTTATTTACGTTAACCAATGCAGCACCGGGACAATTACAGGTTTCCTCTTCAGGATGGGGAACAGGACAGAGTTACAGCGTTTATGGTACCGCAACAGTCGGATACAACAACCAGCTTTTTCTGGATGTAACTGGCCGTAACGATTGGAATGGTATTTTGCCAGAAGAAAAAATCAATTACTTCTATCCTTCAGCATCTTTAAGTTGGGTTGCTTCAGAAACATTTACACTTCCTAAAACAATCAATTTTTTAAAATTTCGTGTTGCCAAAGCAGACGTTGGTAACGGACTATTGCGCAGAAGAAGTATAGATACTTATAGCTTTGATGCCAGCGATTGGGGTGCTGCCAAAACTGTAAATATCAATGCAAGTTTGGTTGATAAAGATATCAAGCCACAGCACTCCGTTACTACAGAAGGTGGTTTTGACCTGGGCATGTTTAATAACCGGGCAAGACTTGGATTTACTTATTTTGTAAAAGATCAAAAAGACCAGATTGATAATATCCCCACCGTTCAGGGAACAGGCTATTCTGGTTTATTAACCAACATTGGCGATGTACGCAATAAAGGATTTGAAATTGAATTGGGAGTAACACCCATTAAGACAAAAGACTTTAGCTGGGATTTTTCTGCAAGTTTTACAAAATACAAGGCAGTTATAACCCGCCTCTCTGATAAATTTGCTCCGAATGGTTATGTTTTTGCTGATTACGGAAGAAATGAAAAAGTAAGGATAGCCGTTGGTGAAGAGATTGGAAATATGTACGAAGCAAATCCTGTACTGAGGGTTAAAACAGGAAAATATGCAGGGCAGCCATTGTTGGATGGCTCGGGTGGAGAATTTCAGAATTCCGGTGATGAAAGAGACCGTGCCCGCCTGGGAAATTTCAATCCCGATTTTATACTCGGTATCAACACCACAATCAGGTACAAACAGTTTTCTTTAAACCTGGTAGGCAGTTTAAGATATGGTGGTAAATATGTTTCTGTAAACCAGAAGTATATGGAATCAGATGGTATGACACAAACCACCGTTAGCTCTGGTGCCAACAATCCGTGGTGGAGCGGAGGAAGAGATGCTGCACAAGGTGGCCATGCATGGCCTGCAAAGGGTTCAAGCCAGTATGACGCTATCAACAACAACAATGACGGGCAGGCTTCTTATACACTGAATGATGCCAGTTATGCCAAAGGTGTTTATCTTAATCCCAATTATACAGGCGATCCTGCAAATGCTACCGATGCTGATTATATCGTAAATGGTGCTGACCCAAATAATACTTTTTACCAGATACCAACTAACAGTTATGGAGATGTGATCTGGAATTTTACCTCCACACGTACTTACGATGCTACCAACTTTAAGATGAGAGAAATTTCAATAGCGTATACTTTACCCAATAACCTGGTAAGCAGGTATAAAATACAGAATGTAACTTTTTCTTTAATTGGCAGAAATCTGTTTCAATGGAACAAATCGGGCCGTCATGAAGATCCTGAATCTGCCTTCCAGGGTGTAGGTACAGACCAAGGTATTTTGCGGGCCACCTTGCCGAGCATACGTTCTTATGGTTTTAAATTGTCAGTTGGATTTTGATAAATTTCACTTTTAATAATAAAATATGAAATCGATAATAAAAAAATTAGGTGTGCTGGTCTTGATATCCTGCTTTGCAGCTTCCTGTGGTAAAGATGCATTAAGGAGTTACGATGCCCAACAGCAATTAAATGCGGTGGAAGATGTGAATGATCCATTCCTCCTGTCATCCATTATAAAACAAACTTCATTGTTCTACTCCGTCAGGGGATATGATGACAGCAGGCTTCCCGGTGCGGTACAATACATGGAGAGAAATTTTCAGGGTGGTGATAATTATTACCAGAACTTTAAATATCCCACCGATGATTTGTATGCAGCCATGAATATCCTTAAACTGATTGATGGTGCTATAGGCCTCGCTGACAAAAGGAATTCAACTACCTACAAAGGGATTTTTAAAGTATTCAGGTCTTTGTTATTCTCCTTTATGACCGATTATTATGGAGATATTTATTATACCGAAGCCCTTAAAGGAAGGGACGGAATATTATATCCCAAGTATGATAAGCAGGCAGATATTTACACAGGATTACTGGCAGAATTGGAGGAAGCCAATACGCTTATTAAACAGGGAACTGAATCTGTATCCTCTACCTACGACCTAATGTATGGAGGCGATAAAGTAAAATGGCAAAAATTTGCGAATTCTTTAAAACTCCGTTTACTGATGAGGGGTTCAAAAAAGATAGCAGATGCAGGGGCGCAGATAAGTGCCATTGTCAATGATCCCTCAGGTCATCCCATCTTCACAGATAATCATGACAACGCTGCCATTTCTTATATCGGAACTACCAGAGAAAACTCATGGGGCGGCGGAAGATTAAACTGGGACTATACAGAATTTGACAGAAGACGGCCCACTAAAACACTGGCAGATAAATTATACAGTTTGAATGATCCCCGTCTTCATATATGGCTGGCGCCTGTTGAAAAACCATGGACAAGCGACCCCGCTCTTAATGGCGTTACCGTTTCAACTACAGATGCCAATGGATACACGGATGAATCTACCTGGGAATATCTTGACAAAACCAATGCAGATATCGCAGCCCAATCTGCAAACATCCTGGATTCAAATAAATTATATGTCGGTTTTATTGCCGGCATGTACGGAGATTTTTTAAATGGCAATGGTCATTATGATGTAGCCAATGGGGGTATTTATGGCAACTTCAAAGTATCAAGGTTTTCTCAACTATTCAGGCAAAATTCTCATGATCTTCTGAAGGCGACAATTATGAACAGCGATGAAGTACAATTCATTCTTGGAGAGGCAGCAGTGAAAGGATATATAAGCGGCAATGCTGATGGGTATTATCGTAAAGGTATTTTTTTAAGCATGGATCGCTGGGGAATAGATGGAAGTGACATCTCTGCTTACTTGGCACAACCTGCTATTACTTTGCCGGGCGGTCATGACGCAAACCTGGCAAAAATAGCAGATCAGAAATGGCTGGCTTTGTTTACTGTAGCTACAGAAACTTACCTCGATATTCGCAGAACACAATTGCCCAACATATTCAGCAATGGGTTACTCACCACTTATCCATTCCCGTTACGTTTTATTTACCCGGGAGCGGAACTTGGACAGAATGTAGATGCTTACAATGCAGGAGTAGCTACTTTATCACCTGCTGTAGATAACCAGTTTTCAAAGATGTGGTTACTGCAATAAAGTAAATTTTTGTTAGTAAATAAATAACAAAAAAGTAAAGCTTGCAGGCTGATAACCGGAGCCTGGCAAGCTTTACTTTTTTAATAGACTGTGCCATTGTTTTACGGCGCTGCCAATGGCACGATTTACAGTTAATAAAAAATTATAAAAGGCATGAGAAAAAATTTTCTATCTGTTATTATATTATTTATTCTTATACCCACACTACAATGTTTTGCCAACGCAGAACCCGACAAACCATTCAGACAACCTGTATCCACAAAGTATAGTATACCTGAATCACTAAAGGGTGCCATTCTTAAAAAAGTAGTAACCGATTATAACGACAACGTTTACGTCCTTACCAATAAAGGCGTGTACAAAGTAAATGAAAAAGCCCTGGTGAAAGATTTGCGCTATACACCATTGGCGCAAAAAATTCCCACAGACATTGCTATCCAGGAAGGCAGCGGGCATTTATTTTATTTGTATGAAGATAAATGGCTCACCAATGGTTATGCCGGTGTTCCCTATAAAGTGTTGTCAGAAGGAAAGTATAATCAGTTTGCAGTGGCAACTGACGGAAGCATATTGTTGGTGGGTACAAATGCCGTGTCGCTTTGCAGCAATTACAAACTTACAGACATTACAAAACCTACGGATAAAATACTGGGTGTGCAGGTGAACAATGGTATTTTTTATGCCCTGAGTGCAGTTGCTGTTTACCAGTTATCAGGCAATCATTTTATAACACTGCACAAGAGCAAAGGCTTGCAGGCAATGGCTTTCAGAGGTGATGAAATTGTGCTGGGCACTGCAAAGGGTTACTATGGCATCAATAAATTTACCGGCGATTCAAGCTTTTCACTACAAACAAAACTACCTGTTGAAAATGTTAGTTGCCTGCAGGTAATTGATAATAAAGTATGGGCAGGTTCGGCCATGGGTGCTTTTATGAAAGAGCCTTCAGGAAGTTACAGATACTATGCTTCTAAAAGATGGCTGAATGAAGATAT